>JAEEVL010000055.1 GCA_016290875.1 Ruminococcus sp. | reverse complement strand
ATGCTCAATAAGCTCATATTCAGCAGAAAGCTGATCCTGAAGCCTTTGTACGATACACTCAGAGCAGACAGTACGGATGAAAGCATTAAGAGAATGCAGGAGCTTCAGCAGATGCTGGAAAAGAACTCCGAGAAAAAACACACCCTGCGGCAGCTCCGTGCACAGGATATTATCGATAATGTAATGTTCAATCAGGAAATGAACATGCTGAGAAAAGCAGCAGAAGATTACAGAAATGAGCTTGCAGTCCTGGGAACATATACATCCGCAGAAGCCTATGAGATCACAGAGCTGGATAAGCTTCTGAAATTCACTGAAACAACCGCATTACTTGACGAGTTCAGCGATGAGCTATTCACTGCTTTTGTAGATCACATTATAGTATATAACCGGGACTGCATTGAGTTCAGGCTGAAATGCGGTCTCACGCTGAAGGAGGTGCTGTGATGGGCCATACACCATACGGATACCGGATAGAAAACGGTGCTGCCGTGATAAACGAAGCTGAAGCAGAGTGTGTCAGACGCATTTTCGATAACTACATCAGCGGAATGAGCCTTGCTGAATCGGCAAAAGCCGCAGGTCACCCTGTCGTTCACAGCAGCGTAAAACGAATACTAAACCGAGAGTGCTATTGCGGTGATGATTTTTACCCTGCAATTATTGATGCCGCAGTATTTCACAGAGCGAACAGCGAACTGAAACGGCGGGCTGATAATAAGAACCAGACAGGTAAAACAAGAAGAATAATACCAAAGCCTGAAACGGAGTTCACGTTCTCTCCCCCGCAGACACAGTATAAAGATCCATACGAACAAGCTCAGTACCTGTACAGCCTCATAGAAAGAAAGGTGGTAAAATGCCAAAAGTAACCGAGATCCCGGCAAAGAAACCGGTCGGAAGCATCGCAAAAAAGGAAGAGATACGGAAACTACGTGTAGCTGCCTACTGCCGAGTATCGACTGATTACGAAGAACAGACATCAAGCTATCAGACGCAGATAGAGCACTATACCGATGTAATCGAGAAAAAACCGGACTGGGTGCTTGCGGGGATATTTGCAGACGACGGAATCAGTGCAACATCGACAAAGAACAGAGAACAGTTCAATAATATGATTCAGGCCTGCAAGGACGGTAAGATCGATATGATCATTACAAAATCGATCAGCCGCTTTGCCCGCAATACTGTGGACTGCCTGAACTACATCCGTGAACTAAAAGCGCTGAATATCCCGGTATATTTTGAAAAAGAGTCCATAAATACAATGGACGCAAAGGGCGAAGTCCTGATAACCATTATGGCTTCCCTAGCTCAACAGGAATCCGAATCGCTGAGTCAGAATGTAAGACTAGGTATCAAGTACCGTTTTCAACAGGGTAAGGTCATGGTCAATGCAAATTACTTTCTCGGGTACGATAAGGATGAAGATGGCCACCTGGTCATAAATCCTGAGCAGGCAGAAGTAATCAAGCGTATATTCCGTGAGTATCTGGAAGGCGCAAGCTGTCAGCAGATAGCAAGAGGGCTGGAGCGTGACGGCGTTCCTACCGCCAGAGGAAACAATAGATGGCACGACAGTGGAATCAGGCGCATCCTTGAAAATGAAAAATATATGGGTGACGCGCTTCTACAGAAAACATATACTGTAGATTTTCTAAACAAGAAGCGTGCCCGGAATAACGGCGACGTTCCGCAATACTATGTTGAAGATGACCATGAAGCGATCATTCCGAAGGAACTGTTTATGAAAGTGCAGGAGGAAATGTCCCGGCGCGGTTCTCTTGTCGACTGCAACGGCAGAAAGCGTGGATTCAGTTCTAATCACTGCTTTTCAGGACTGATATACTGTGCCGAATGCGGTGAGCGGTTTCGCAGGATCCATTGGAACAACCACGGCCGCAAGTCTGTTGTATGGAGATGCATCACAAGAGTGGATAAGGCTGGTGACTGTTGTGCAAGAACAGTACACGAGACAGAACTGAAAAATTCCTTTATCGCCGCTTTGAACCAGCTGATAGCAGACAGCGACTCCTACCTTCCGGTATTGCAGAAGAATATCGCATCGGTCCTTATGACAATGAATCCGGAGTCCGCCGAAAGTATTCAGGCAAGTATCAGTGCGCTTCAGCAGGAGATCATAGATAAGGCAAGCCGTCAGGAGGACTACAGCGAAGCTGCGCAGGAGGTACTCAGGCTCCGCCAGCAGAAAGAAAACGCCCTGCAGAATGATACTTCCAGAAACGAAAATCTTGACCGTATCAGGGAACTGCAGAAGTTTATCACATCACAGCCCGATGCGATCACAGAGTTTGACGAGAGCCTTGTGAAGCACCTGCTGTCAAAAGTGACTGTTTTTGAAGGCAAGCTCGTATTTGAATTCAAATCAGGAGTAACGGTTGATGCACCAAACTGAATATTGCTCTCTCCCCTCCTCCGGTATTTAATGATAACCGGTGGAGTGAATTTTTTGTATTTACGGATATTGTTTGAATCATTAGGACAACTTATATCTGATAAGCGATTACGCAATCTCCAAACAGATCATACATTCCTGTCATGACAGATTTCTGTGAATTAAATAACCCAGGCGGCGAGGTGACCGGACTTATTTCCTTCGACGGATATAACAATCTGTTCCAAATAAACAGATGCTTTTTCTCTATAATTTTTATCCGAATATTGCAGGGAAAGCTTGATAAATCTGACAATTTGAGTTAATATGGATACTACAAAAAGGGGGTGTGACCATGCTACAAAAACAGGTCATAAACGAGATAGATTATCATCGTGCGCAAAGAATGACAGAAATGCTATATCATATGAATCTAATCACATTTGAAGAATTCGAAAAGATTACTAAACAGAATCGTTGTGCTTTCTCACCTGTTCTGGTTGAATTGCTCCCCAAACCCACAAAGGAAAGCACGCTAACCACTGTAGTATAATCTATAATCTCAGGTGGATTTTGAACTATTATAAGTGAAAAACGGTTGCTATTTCCAAGTTTCTGTAGAATAATAGTGATAATAAATCGTACGTCTGTAAAAGGGTGAAACCTAATGAAAAACTTATATTTTCCTGATGAAAATATTTCCGAGAACGACTTATATTTCGTCTGCTACATGATAGAACGTACAGCAAGAAAGCTTCATCGGCATAATTGTTATGTTGCCGAAAAACTGGGCTTGAATGGACTTTGTCATCAACTCAGTGTAGCAAATGTCAATCACTCTGCAAATCCGCTGCAGGTTGAACAGGATTGGATTGATGAATATGGTTTATCTTCCGGAGATTTTGATATTACTGATGTTGACAGGTCACTTGTGGAAGAAATACCATCGCCTACACAAATCGGGAAAGTATATATGAGACTAATTCTAGATACTCTTTCCCCTGATGAGAACTATGCAGAAGCTATCATTCGTGTTTACAATGACGAGATCTGCAAAACCATAGATAATTATAATTGCAGCGCATACTATGAGCCTTCCTATGTGATTGTAAGAGCTTACAATGATGGTGGCTTCTGATAAAAAGACAATCTTCAAAGCCACGGAACGCGTTAATAGTGAAATGCTTCTGTTTTACTATTCTATCGGAAAAGGTATTTCTCAGTTATGTTTTTCATCCACTTCCATTCAAGAGTGCTTTTCTGTGAGTAATTACTTCAAAGTGCAATTCTGCCGTTTCAAAGTGCAAAATTTGCACTTTGGAGTAACTGCTGAACTCAATTAGCGCTTTCAACAGGAAAAAGAATCCAAATATCAGTTTTAATAATCATATTTCAGAATTATTTTCTGAAATCTAAGAATATAGCTTGACAAACGGCGCATAATATCTTATAATAGAGTGGAGGAGGTGTAAGCTATGCTATGCCAGTTTACATTTAAGAACTATAAGTCCTACAGGGATGAGACAATCCTGGATATGCAGGCTGTGAGTAGCCAGGGATTTGAGCATTCTCTGCTTCCGGACGGGAACAAGCAGGAAATGCTGCCGGTTGCTGCAATTTACGGCCCGAACGCCGGAGGTAAATCCAATGTTCTCGACGCCCTGAAGTGTCTGCATAGTCTTGTGGTATCCCCGATTCTTCTGTTCAGAGGCCAGACGACCGCACGGACTATGAACTGTGTACCGTTCCTGTTTGACGAGAAGACGCCGGAAGAACCCACAGAGTTTGAGATTTTCTTTATTCCTGATGCAGAGTTTGAGTATCGCTATCAGATATCTGTTCAGAAGGGCAAAATCGTAGAGGAAAATCTTTATCGCAGAAAGCTTGCACCAAACAGTCGTATCAGCACGCTCTTTGAGAGAAGCGATGGTGAGATCAAGCTGGGCGCAAGCATACGCAAGCAGTCGATCAACACAGAGGTCAACGAGCAGATGCCGTATCTGTCGTTCCTTGCAATAAACTATAAGATCGAGCCTATCAATATCGCAACAAAGTGGTTTGAGCTTTGCATTATCAAGAACTATGCAAATCCCTATGAGGAGATGCAACTTGTTATGAGAGCAGACGAAGTATCCAAGAAGAAGCTCGTGGAGTTTCTGGTAGATGTTGGTATCACGATCAGCGGCATCCAGTTCGTGAAAAAGGATGACGAACGTATTGATATCCTGTTTGAACACACCGTGAATAACCACACATATCAGCTGCATCTTGCTGATGAGTCGGACGGCACACAAAAGCTGTTCAATGTACTGCCGCTTGTCATTATTGCGCTGACGGAAGGAAGACTTCTAGTATTGGATGAGCTGGATGCGAAGCTGCATCCAAAGCTGCTCAGATTTCTGATCATGCTCTTTAAGAATACGGAGATTAATCAGCATAAAGCGCAGCTTATCTTCACGTCTCATGATATTTCAACCATGAAAAGCTCTGTATTCCGAACTGATGAAATCTGGTTTGCCTATAAGAAGGACGATGAGGCAAGCGACCTCTATTCGCTGTATGAGCTGCGAGATGAGAATGGAAACCGAATCGGTCCTAATACAGCTTATGATAAGCAGTATCTGGAAGGACGTTACGGCGCAGACCCGTATTTCCGCAACATGATGGAGTGGAGGTAATGAAATGTCCAATAAACCTCCGAAAAAAAGCGATGAGAACAAACACTGGCGTAAGCCACGCCGCGACAGAGGCAGTCGTATCAGCCCAGAGTATCACCTGATCATTACAGAAGGCACAAAAACAGAGCCGATGTATTTTGAAGGACTGAAAAAGGCTGTTAATCAGAAATATACAGGCAGAATCGAGATAGTCGGTCTCGGCGAGGGCGCGAATACTCTGACAATTCTTGATAAAGCAGAAAAGGAACAGCTCCGTACCGGCGGAAAGTATCGTCATATCTGGATCGTGTACGATAAAGACGACTTTCCGGAGGACGATTTCGATAACGCCTATTTTCGCTGTCAGGAACTTTCCAATGCCTCAGATACAGTTACCTACCATGCTTTATGGTCGAATGAGTGCATTGAGCTGTGGTTCTTGCTGCATTTTGAGTATTTGCAGTCAAACCTGCACCGTGACTTCTACTATCCGAAGCTCACGAAGTATCTCGGAAGCAAATATAGGAAGAACAGCTCTGAAATGTTTGAGGGACTGTATCCGCATCTTGACGAAGCTATCAGAAATGCAAAGAGATTGCTTCAGAACTATCCGGATGGATCTGCACCGTCTCAATGTGCTCCTGGAACCAGTGTTTATGAGATTTTTGAGAAGTTGAAGGATTACCTGTAATGCATTATTCGAGGCATGAATCACTATTGATATAATATTGTGCCTTGACAGACCTCTAATATCATGATATACTAATAATGAACAAATAGCGACAAAAGATTAATCCCCTTTGGATCTGTGAGAAAATCTTATATTACAGATTCTAAGGGGATTATAAATAATATAAAGAATAATGGAAAGCCAAATGATAGGAAGTGTAAAAGAATTGGATTCTATTTTTACTCGAGAGCGAAGAAAAGACTTTTCTGAATCTATTAAGGATTATTTTGAGGATTTGCAAACAGAAGTAATAACTTCTATAGGTGATAAATACAAAATGATTTCATTTCTAGATAGATGTATTCGTTATTGGCCATACAGATGTGGTGCAACTGGGATTAACGATTACTTAAAAGCAATCGATATAGAAAAGACAAACCCAAAATCCGATACCGATTCGCTTTTTACACTAGAATTGATAGTTAATCTATTATATTGGGCTCCAAAACAGGATTCTATTGATAATCATAATGCTGATTTTTCTATATCTTTTAAGAAGAATGATGTTGAAAATGAATCTGAAAGACTAATACAAAACGCAGAATATATTTTAGAACAATGTTGCAACATGAAAGTCCGTAAGGAAGATGACGACGAATGTCCGAGATATTATATAACAAAGCGAGATGTTGTGGTGGATTCTGCAGTGATTGCAGTTCCAGAGCTATCAGAATACCTGCTTGGATACTATGATGTGCGAAATCAAGAAGATCTGGAATATAAAAAAGCAGCTCTTATTGCGATATATGGATATATTGAACCACACAGAAAAGAATATAAAGGATTATCGTGTAGTACGATTGTCGAGGAATTCTTTGCTTGCATGAATAGTTTCGGGATCAGACATAACACGAAATCACAAATAAAAATGACTGAGAAAAAGAAAAAGGTTGTGTATGATAAACTATTCATGGTAGCCGTTTATATTCTTCAGGCGCAAAACATTAATCAAATCAAAGACGAAATGAAGCAAATACGTGAGAGTTCTTCTGACAAACAGAATAAATAGTTGATATTCATACTTATTGCTTTATAATGCACCAGAATCATCACCTAATGGAGGCTTTGAAGTGAAAAATATAATAAAAGAAATTCCAAATAAGATCAAAAACACATGTAAAGGGAGTCAATCCCAGATTCTGTGTAAACGCAAAATAGTGCAATAAAAGAGTATATGATGAGACCGATTGTGAAAGCAGTCGGTCTTATCTGCATATTAGCACATGATTATTTGATTGTCAAGATGAAAA
>JAEEVL010000054.1 GCA_016290875.1 Ruminococcus sp. | reverse complement strand
GAAAGCGTAAGCTCCTCTCTTGGGGAAGCCTCCTCACGCTCGGAGTCAGCTTCGTCTATGCCTGCTCAGACGAGCTGCACCAGTACTTCGTCCCCGGCAGAGCCTGTATGTTCACAGATGTGCTGATAGATACCAGCGGCGGACTGACGGGAATGCTCTGCTCGATGATAGTTATCACTATCGCAGCGGCTCTCATACATAAACACACTGAAAAATCAGACAGATAATGCAGGGGCGAACATCGTTCGCCCCTGCAAATACCGTTTTTCCGAAAGCAAAATGTAGAGGGCGATGCCTACATCGCCCCGCAAATACAGTTTACCGAAAGTCTCAAGGCGCTCATTAGAGTGCTTCCCTTAGCGGAATTTGCGGGCTACCGAGCTGAAAACTTACGGCTCATATTCGGTAGCCTGCGAAACCGCCAAAGGGGGCTCCCCTTAGCGCGCTATCCTTAACGGAACTTTATTAAATTCTTATGTGAACCGAGTGGTTATGAGCCACTCGGTTTCTCTTTTAGCAAGTTGCCTGAGCAAATGTCTTGTTTTCTGTTGGTGTAAACATTGGTGCCGGTTTGTTGATTGAGAGGAATGTATAGTGTATCAGTATCATGTTGCCGCAGGTTCTTGAGTATTTCTCAGGCTTCTCCTAGACTTCAATGCGAGATATGAAAGCCCTGAGAAGTTCGGGAGTAACCTCTTTCAGTTCGATGTTAGCCTTCGCCTTTTCAATGAAGTCAAGCACGTACTTCTCCTGTAAACTTACAGTGTCAAGCTGATCAGAGAGCTCAGAAAGTTCAGTTTTCAGTTCTGACTGCTCCTTTTCGTAGCCTGCCGCGAGGCTGTCGTAACGCTCTGGAGACAATCTTCCCGATACTCTATCCTCGTAAAGGCATCGAATGATGTTGTCGAGTTCCTTGTTACGTTTTTCCAGCTTTGATTTCTTCTGCTCTGACTCTTTTCGGAGTTTCTGAGCTTCCTTTTCACCGTTTTGCATTGCCATTGCGTAGAACTTCTGTGGATTCTCACGTGCATAGGCAGTCATTTCTCTGAGCTGACTTAATACTATCACATCAAGCACTCTCGCTTTGATGTGATGTATGGAGCAATAACTGCCGCCTTTTGTCTGATAACCACCACATTCATAAAAATTGTGATCTGGCTTGATATGTTTTCCACGGTGCAAGTACAGCTTCATACCACAGTCAGCGCAATAAAGGTAGCCTGCGTATTTATCAGTATTGCCTTGTATGTCAGGTCTCTTTCGTCCCTCGTAGTGCTTCTGAACAAGTGCGAACAGTTCTCGACTGATTATTGCTTCATGTGTATTCTCGAATATGAGAATGTTTTCGGGATCATTTTTGATACGCTTCTTCAGCTTATTGGACTTGCTGTAGGTCTGGAAGTTCACAGTGTCGCCGCAATACACACGATTGGATAGCATATCTCTGACCGTACTCTGAGTCCAGAGATATGGATGTTCAAGGTCAGGGTGTTTGCTTTTTGTTCCTTTGGTGTGAAACTCATAAACACCGGGACTTTCAATTTCGTGCTCTTCCAGGTATCTGCATATTGCCCTCGTTCCCTTGCCGTCTGCACATAGTTCATATATCTTCCGCACTACAGGTGCGGCGACAGGATCAGGGATAAGCTGTTTCGTATTGTCGGAATTCTTTATGTAGCCATATGGAATCGAAGTCCCGACACGCTCTCCGCGCTCGCCCTTTGCCTTGAACACAGCGCGTATCTTTTTCGACGTATCTCTGGCATAAAAGTCATTGAAATAGTTCTTTATGCCTGACATTTCGTTGAAGCCATTCGCGCTGTCAACGCCGTCTGTCACCGCAATGAAGCGGACATCATAAGCAGGGAACACGATCTCCATGAGCTTGTCAGTCTCCAAGTGGTCACGTCCAAGTCTCGACTGGTCTTTAACGATTACTGTTCCCACAAGTCCGTTCTCCACGTCTTTCAGCATATGAACATACTCAGGTCTGTTCTTATTGACTCCGCTGAAGCCGTCGTCTACATAGTACTGACAGTTGCGGAAGCCATTGCGCTCTGCGTACTCACTGAGCATCTTCTTCTGATTCTCTATGGACAGCGATTCACCCTCACGGGCATCTTCCTGTGAAAGTCGGCAATACAAAGCTGTTATTAACTCATTGTTTGGTTTCATAAATCCTCCTTCTCTGGAAACCAAACCGAATAGGACTCTGTTGGTGCGCCTCTCGGCACACCAACAGTATACTCCTACTCGGTTCAAAAGTCCAGTAAAAATTTTGTTAACTTACTTTCACAAGATAGCGGAGCCTGTCCTCTACAGTCACATCTGTGTCAGTTGGAAATGCATTTATGACGGTAAAGGTCTTGCCGTCAACCGTGACCTCATCTATCTCATACTGCGTTCTGCGCAGTTCTGCATACTTGTTTGTTTCAGCTTTTGTGTTCTTTTCAGCCATTCAATCATACTCCTTCTCATTGTCTCGTTCATGTTTCCTATGTGATTTGAATTGTTCATTTTAACATTCTCCTTTTTGATACGAAAATGGGTACGGTGTTTTACCGTACCCATTCCGTTTAATTATTATGTTATTTCAGGTTCTCGCTCCTGCCGAACATCACATCTATGATAAGCTCGGCACAGTCACGAAAGCCTTGTATGTAGCTCTCCGCTACCATTGTCTCGGACATCATTCCATGCATATCCGTTATGTCGTTCAGCAGCTTCTTATCGTCAGCCGACAGACGTTTTTCCAGTGTGTCGCACATCTCAAGCAGCTCCAGACTTCGCTTTGCATAGTCGGAGTTCTTCCTCACATCATGCTGACACGGTATGACGTTTCCATAGTATAAATCTTGCAACTTCATCGCCGCGGTCACCTCCTGACCAACAATCATACCACAGCTTTCTGTCGAAATCCATTCACTAGACTGGACGAATGTCGGCTGTTGATACCGAGCAGAAGCACTACACAATAATCAGCTTTTATTCTTCCTCACTGCGCTGATATCTGACAGCACTCTCGAAGTTTATGATACCGTTGATACGCCGCACCTCGTCTGTGACCATTTCGCGAAGCTTGAAAAGTGTGCTTTCTTCGATATCATTTATCGCCGCAAGTATATGTGACTGAGCACCGACTTCAACTGCAAGCTTGAATATCGCACGAGACAACCTCTGCTCAGTCCCCATGATATATCCCTCAACGATATGCGCTATCTGCGGCGCAAGGTACTCGATGAGCTCAGGCTTGTTCTGCATAAGGTGAGCACAGTAGAAGCGGATAGCTTTCTCCATGAACTCAGTTTTTGTGCTACAATTATCCGACTTATATATGCTCTCCACCGTTTTCATAGTCTCGGGATAAATGTACAGCGGAAAGCGTGTTTTCGGAGCGTAGACTCCATCATAATTTGCCGAAACATCGGTATTTTTCTTGCTTTTTGCATTTTTTGACATCAGCATTTTCCTCCCTTTTTGATTTTGACTCCAATTCGGTAAACTCACAACCTGCGGAATATCGGCGGGCACTGCCCGTCCGATGTGGAACGGCGGGCGCTTTGACGCCAGCCTTTATCCTGCAACCCAAAAATCTCAGCGATTTCCGCTGTTTCGCACTTCCTCCGCGCCCACAAACATCTTCGACTTATCCAGCACCGCAACGCTCATCTGACGGTCATCGGTGACGCGGACAGTAGTGGTGTTGCGCTTACCTTTCACCACCATGATACCGTCATCGACCAGCTGCTGTATCAGACTGTTCTTGCCAATGGAGAAGCTCTCGCCCATCTCCTTCGACAGCTTCACAACCTCCGAGAACGCCGCATTCATGATGAGATAATAGTAGTTATCATCTTCAAATCCAATTAAGCCCTTGCGATTCATATCGCAGTCGCTGCCAATAACGTTGACACTGCACCTGCCGCTGTCGAGCAGACTTTTCAGCTTGTCGCAGAACTGATACGAATAGTTTTCGTTCTCAACAATGGAATTGTTTCTGACAGAACTTGTGACGATTATGTTTCGGAATGACTGTTTGTAGTTTTCCATGTCCTGCACACCGATTTCTTCTTTTGCATTCAAAAACGAAAGCAGAAAGTCGAAGCCTATCATCATGTGCGCGAGGGTATCGGGAACTCTTGTGTGGAAGTTTTCGCACCTTGCAGACAGTTCCGCTGTTATTTCGGTGCGGTATTTTTTGAATGTATCTGACAAGCCCTGCACGAAAGTATTTTCATCGCAGAGATATGTTTCGCGCAGCCAGTCAACGTAGCTGTGCATGATTGACGCAAGTACACCGTCCGCAGCAAGCTGCTGATACTAAGTCATCAGCACGAGGTCAATGTCGTCCGCTTTCATCTCAACGATGAAGTATCGCGCAAGACCGCTCTGAGAAATCTCGGGAACGTACTCCGCAGTGACAAGACACATACCCGTCGGCGAACGTGACGGCTGCAATTCGATTTTACTGTTTAGCCTTGCACGACCGATTCTGTCACCGTAGAAGCGTGCAAGATTTTGTGCAGTGCTTTTCATCTCAGAGTCGCCGTATACACCATTCGGATGCAGGTCGTCGACGCAGGTGAGAACGTCCTTCAGCGAATAAATGTTGCTGAGAATACTGTTCGCCGTATCGTGAAACGACATCGGGAGCGTACTTGCTGTGAAGCTGCCGAAGAACGAACACATCAGCGCCGCAGTCGTTGATTTGCGCGTACCTGTTTTGCCGACCAGTGCAGTTATGAACTTCGGTTCACAGCTCGCCGCTTTCAGGAAGTGCTCCAGCGGAGACAAAAACGTTACCGCCAACAGCGGAAGCATAACTCTCTGCGGCAGCAGACCGTTTTCGAGCATTGCTGTAAGATAAAACAGCTTGTCCGAACTGGCAGGTGTACTCCAGTGGTAAGCATTCAGCTTGCCTTGCAGCTCCACTGTGAACTGACTATCCGAAGACGGCATCAGAAACTCATACCGCTCACCGATCGGCCGCCATCCCGTCTGACTGTACACAGTCCTGAATTCCACATCAGCTTTCGTACTCATTATCGCATGACGTATCTTGCCGAGAGTATTGTTCGCCGGCGAATACGAACCCAGCGAGCCCCACTTCTCGATGAGCCATTTCATGCTGCTCATCTCATCCGCAGTGACTGTGACTGTCGGCATTGTCGTTCCGTTGGAATGTACAGCTCCGACCTCGAACGCTTTGCGGCACTCAATTCCGTCATCGAATGTTATCTCAGATTTCAGCACGGGAACGTAATCGCACAGCCTGACCATTGTGACCTTCCCCTTCCTCTCGACCGTTTCGTAAAGACAGCCGTCCTTAACGCAGTACGGCTCGTTGTAAATGTTGTCGTAGTTTTCGATCATCCTATCATCCTTTCTTTCAAACTCGCTTTATTTGCCCTCAATTTCGCCTTGAGAGCTCGGGCGGTGTAGTTATCCCTCCTTACTCCGCAGGGCGGCACAAACCGCGCACAAACGCGCGACACGGCGTCCTGCACCTATTATTTTACTAACAAACTAACAAACACGGTCAAAGCACGAGATACAGAGCTTTTCCGGCGTTAGCAATTTACTATCGCAGAACTAACAACTACCGATCTTGCTATCGGCAGAAGTAAAGATATATCGGCATTTAGACGCTCTTGGTAATATTATAAACGAGGTGGTATCAATATGTGCTATTCAAAAAAAGAATTCCCGTTTAAACTTGATTTAACAAAAATTTTAAAGGAGATATGGAACAACGGGTGGTTTAACGAGTATTCAAAAGAACATTTTCTTATAAAAGCACTTAATGGAGATCTTTCTGATTTTAGACGAAAGGAACTATCTCAAAATGAAGCGATTAATCTCTATAAATCATGTGATAATCCTAACATTTTTCTAATAATCTTAGCCTCTATGCTTCACAAATTGAAATCATCGTGTTCAACTGAAGAATTTAGAAGATTTATTGAACAGATGGCTGCTGGAAAAGATAACTATGAAGAGTCGCAGTTTTGGGCTACTATAAATGAATTGCAAGCTTTACACTTCATGACTTTATGTGGGAGATATAAAGTTGAATACGAACCCGAAATTGGTGGAGAATCTGGTAAAAAAAATCCTGAATATAGAATTAATAATCGTTTTATTATTCCTGGCGAGTCTCCTGATAAACCATTAATACCTATGGCTGATTATATATTTGATGTTGAGGTCAAAACTATTTTGGGGGCAGTTAATGAACGAATTGATAAAGAAAAGCCATATATAACTCCGTTATTAACAATAGATTACAAGAAAAGAGAAACATTGGAAAAAATATGTAAAGAGAATGGCTTTCAAGTTGCTTATCCTGATGTGATTCATATGAAAGACTTTTTAAATAGTGCTGCTGATAAATTTGAACTTCCAACAAATGAAAACCATTTTAATATCCTCTTTCTTAATTGGTCTTTTCGTGAATTGTCTAATGCATATCTTGAACCTTTAGCAATACTGGACAATCAATATAACGGACTCTGGAGATATCCACAAACTGGCATTAAATTTCAAATAAATAAGGATGTGTATGATAAAATATCGGCAATTGTAATTTACAACTTACCAATTCAAGGATTAATGTTTAATGATATTAGATGGGCTATGTCAAATAGGCATTATTCAGTACTATTTAATTCAAGTTTAACTTCAAAACAACAAGTAGTATTGTCGCGATTATTTTCATTTAATCCTAAACAGAATACTCAATATGATTTATGTCTATTATCTTCCGGTAATACTTCTTACATCTGTGATTCAATTAATCAGGAAATAAAAAAAATAATGTTTATATGATTTTCATATTATATTACTCTGTATTTTTTAGTTCAATGTACAAGCATAACAGTTTACGATAAAATGAGTTGTCGCATATTTTGCGATAACTGACATCAGCTCCCGTCCAGATAGAGACAGGAGCTGTTTTTTATTGAAAAACTCCCCCAAATATGATATAATTATGGAAACTATCGGAAAGGAGCCGCGGCTATTATGATAATACTGATAACAGGCGCTTCGCATACGGGGAAAACGCTTCTCGCGCAGAAGCTGCTTGAAA
>JAEEVL010000053.1 GCA_016290875.1 Ruminococcus sp. | reverse complement strand
GGAGGATAGCTACGCTAAACTCAAGTATGATGCCACGAAAGAACAGGATGAAGTTATCATCCGCCGAGTTGCAGAGGTTGCTAAAAAGCACGGCGTTTCAATGACAGAGGTATCTCTTGCGTGGCTGCTGACAAAGGTAACATCCCCCGTTGTCGGTGCGACGAAACTGCATCACGTTGAGGGTGCTGCAAAAGCAGTCGATTTAGATTTGACTGCTGAGGAAATCGCTTATCTCGAAGAACCCTATGTCCCTCATTCACTTGCGGGCGTTATGGCGCAGAACAAGCCTGCGAACAAAAATGAAAAGCACGTCTGGGGTACAGGCAGTCAGAAAATTTAAGAAGGATAATACTATGACTAATTTACCGAAAATCGCACTCGGTGCGTGGGCTTGGGGGAATGATGGAACATTCGGCGGAAGCCTGACAGCAGATACGCTCCGCCCCATCTTCGACAAGGCAATGGAAAACGGTCTGAACCTGTGGGATACCGCTTATGCCTACGGTATGGGTACTTCCGAAAAGATGCTTGCAGAATTCGTGAATAATCTGCCGAGAGACAGCTTCATGATTTCGGATAAGTTCACACCACAGTGTGCAGATGCTTCCTCTCCAACGGCTATGCAGGATATGATCGAGATGCAGCTGAAACTCATGGGACTTGACCGCTTCGATATTTACTGGATACACAACGTATGGGACGCTCCGAAGTGGACGGAAGAGCTTGCGAAATACTTTGATGGAAAAGAGGACGTGCCAATTGATCGGTGTTTCCAATCATAACCTTGCGGAAATCAAACAGGCAGCGAAGATACTTGCGGCGCACGGTCTTAAACTCTCGGCTGTGCAGAATCATTTCAGCCTGATCAATCGTTCTTCCGAGGATTCGGGTATTCTCGACTACTGCAAGGAAAACGGGATCACATTCTTCTCCTACATGGTACTTGAACAGGGCGCACTTTCGGGCAAGTATGATACTGCGCATCCGATGCCCGTAGGCTCGGCAAGAGCTGACAGCTATAATCCGATCCTCGATAAGCTGGAAATACTGAACAATACGCTCGGCAAGATCGCTGAAAAATACGGCGTTGATATCGCACAGGTTCCTGTTGCGTGGGCGATCGCAAAAGGTACTCTGCCGATCATCGGTGTAACAAAGGGCAGTCATGTTGAGGACGCAGTGAAGGCGGTAAATATCACGCTGACTGCCGATGAGGTAAAGGAGCTTGAAAGCGTTGCCGACAGCCTTGGATTGAATGTTGTTCGCTTCTGGGAGAAGGAAATGAAATAAGCAGGTGAAATGTATGAAAAAGATTATGCTTTCAATGTTAGCTGCAATGTGTATGCTCGGCTTAACAGGCTGCGGAAATACAGACTTCAGCTCCGCTCCGGCAGAAACTACCGTACAGCAGGAAGTGCAGACGGAGCAGTCCGCCGAAGATACTGAAGCAGAAAAGCCGGATGAAGATAAAGCTGTTTCCGGTCAGACTGAGAAGCAGCCGGAGAATCCGGATACTGCTGAGAGCAGCGGAAAGGATACAATAGTTGTATATTTCTCTGCAACAGGCACTACAATGGAAGTTGCGGAGCGTATTGCAAATATTACAAACGCCGATCTCTATGAGATCATTCCTGCCGAGCCGTATAGCGATGCAGACCTTGACTGGAACGATGATGATAGCCGTACAACGATTGAAATGAGCGATCCTGATGTACGTCCTGCTATAGATAATGATACTGTCAATCTGGACAGCTACAGCACCGTTTATATCGGCTACCCGATATGGTGGGGCGATGCGCCCAGAATAATGAGTACGTTCGTTGAGGCGCACGATTTTGACGGCAAGACTGTCATTCCATTCTGTACTTCAGGCAGTAGCCCGATAGGCAGAAGCGTTGAAAATCTTGCTGCACAGGCAGGTAGTGGAAACTGGCTTGCTGGCTGCAGACTGGACTACGGAATATCTGATGACGATCTGACAGACTGGATAAAGAGTATGAATTAAACAGGGGGGGCTGTTATGCAGACAAAGACTACAAACATCATCAAAAGGATAGTCGATATGTTGCTGACAGTCCTTTTGCTGTTTCTTATGGCTTTTCAGGTAACGGGCGATGTGCTTCACGAGTGGCTGGGGATAGGGATGACAGTAACACTGATACTTCATCATATCCTCAACCGCAAATGGTATAAGTCAATTTTCAGGGGTAAGTATTCACCCTACCGCATTGTCATGACAGCGGTGAACACGCTGCTTCTTGCGGCTATTGCTTTGACCGCACTGAGCGGAATGTCAATGAGCAGCCACGCTGTGCCGTTTATGTATGGAACTGTAAAAGTAATGACCGCACGGAAACTTCACCTTGCTATGTTCTACTGGTCATTCATTCTCATGGGAGTGCATATCGGTCTGCACTAGAAAGCCATGACCGCAAAGCTGCCAGACAATGGCAAAAATGTTTTCAAGGCTATCCTCACAGGCGTATCAGGCGTGGGACTATGGCTGTTTCTGAAAAGCGGCATCGTGAATTATATCACGTTCCGAATGCACTTTGCTTTCCTTGACTATACAACGGCAAAATGGCTCATTATCCTGCAAAACCTTTCTATGCTGCTGTTTTGTGCTTATCGGGTATGTGCTATCAGAAGTTACACAAAGGAATATAAAGTATTTAGTAAAACCGCTTGTATGGCTGGGCTGTGCAATAATGATAGGCGTTGTAATGTTCTATGCTTTTAAAGACAGTTCAGACGGCAGCTCAGGAACTGCAGGCTGGCAGAACACTGCGAGAAAAAAACAAAGCAGCACAACAAGCCGGACTGAAATGACGACCGCGGAAGATAATACGACTGTTCCACCCGCCGTTAATGACAGATTTATACTGATCGAGGGCGGCAGCTTCAATATGGGAAGCCCCGACTCGGAAAACTGGCGTATAGCTGACGAACAGCTTCATGAGGTGACTGTTTCATCATTCTACATCGACGCTTACGAAACAAAACAGTCGGATTATGAAACACTTACGGGCAGCGATCCAAGTACATTTGATGGTGACGATCTGCCCGTTGACAACATTACATGGCTCGATGCAGTGCAGTATGCAAATGCCAGAAGCAAGGCCGCAGGACTTACACCTGCCTACACGATCACTGACGGTGAAGTGACATGGGACAGGTCTGCAAACGGTTACCGTCTACCAACAGAAGCGGAGTGGGAATACGCCTGCCGTGCTGGAACGCAAACGCCATTTAATACAGAGCATTCTCTCAGTGCCGATGATGCCAATTTTTACGGGCATTATCCATATGAAATAGAGGAAAACTATTTTGATGATGAGGTACTTGAAGCGCATCCCGGAGAATATCGGCAGACTACTGTTGCAGTCGGCAGCTTTGAGCCCAATGCGTGGGGGGGGTTGACTGTCACGGAAACGTGAATGAATGGTGCTGGGACTATTATGGTGCTTATGATACTTCACAGACCACTGACCCTACGGGAGCGGAAAAAGGTACTCGCCATGTATACAGGGGCGGCGGCTGGAATGATTTTGCAAAGAATATGCGAAGTGCCTACCGAGCCGCCGGTCAGGCTGATATGAAAAGCTTTAATCTCGGAGTAAGGCTTGTCAGAAATGCTAAAAATACACCTGATGGAAAGCTGACAGCGAAGGAAAACGTGAAGCCCGAAAAGGAAGGAAAAGTCCTTATCGCTTACTTCTCATGGAGCGGTAATACAAGGGATATTGCCCACAATATAGACAGCCGTATTGATGCCGATATTGTTGAACTAACACCTGTGAAGCCTTATTCTACAGACTATAACACTGTTCTTATGGAAGCACAGGAGGATCAGCACAAAAATGCACGTCCGGAGCTGAACGAGCATATCGACAATATGGAGCAGTATGATATTATACTGCTGGGCTATCCCAACTGGTGGGCATCTATACCGATGCCGATAGCGACCTTCCTTGAAAGCTACGACTTTTCGGGAAAGACTATCATTCCGTTCTGCTCACACGGCGGCGGACGCTTCGGACAAAGCCTGACAGCAATAGCAAAGCTCGCACCGGATTCTGATATAGGTGAGGGCTTATCGGTACATTATTCAGGCGGCAGTACACTCGATGATGACATATCTGAATGACTCAAAGAAAACGGCATTGAAGAAAAGTGAGGTGCAAAATGAAAATAGTAATACTTATGGGAAGTCCCAACAAAAAAGGCTCAACGAGCATACTCGTTGACAGCTTCAGAAAAGGTGCAGAGGAAAGCGGTCACAGTGTTGAGGTGATAGATGTCTGTCATGCAGATATTCGTCCCTGCACGGGCTGTGTTGCTTGCGGTTATGAAGGCGACTGCGTTCAGCGTGATGAGAACGAGCATATCCGAAAAGCACTGCTTAGCTGTGATATGGTGGTGTTTGCTACTCCGCTTTATTACTACGGAATGAGCGCACAGCTGAAAACAGTGTTTGACCGTTTCTGTGCATACAACAGCAGCCTCAATCGCAAACATCTGAAATCTGCACTTCTGACGGTTGCATGGAACACAGATGACTGGACATTTGAAGCACTGACTGCTCATTACAAAACGCTGGTGAGGTACATCAATTTTGAAGAAAAAGGTATGGTACTTGGTTATGGCTGCGGAAGTCCGTCTATGACACGGTCGAGTGAATACCCCGAACAAGCATACAAATTTGGAAAATCATTATAACGGAGGTAATCTTATGAACAAGCGATTAGTAGCATATTTTTCCGCAAGCGGCAACACTGCAAGGCTTGCAAAGAATCTGGCAGAAGCAGCAGGCGCAGATCTTTATGAAATACGCCCTGCTGTTCCCTACACAAGTGCAGATCTGAACTGGCAGAACAAGCAGTCACGCAGCAGCGTAGAGATGAGCAATCACAGTTCACGTCCTGAGCTTGCTGATAAAAGCGCTGATATTGCAGCATATGACACGATCTATGTGGGATTCCCCGTATGGTGGTACATTGCCCCGACCATCATCAATTCCTTCCTTGAAAGCTATGATTTTTCGGGCAAAAAGATCATCCTTTTCGCCACATCAGGCGGCAGCGGATTCGGAAAAGCTGTTGAGAACCTGAAGCCAGCGCTCCTTATGCTGAGATCATTAAAGGTAAAGTCAATCCTTCCGCTAATGATATTGAAGCTCTTTCAGCTAAATGATAAAACCGCAAGCTGTTCTGTATAATCTTTATCATGAATGTCTTCTCAAATAAAGTTTGAGAGTATCAGATGTATAATAGGCTATGCTTTAATGTGCGTCAATAGCCCATGGTCTATTGACATACAAAAAAAGTATGTCATATAAGTTGTTTTTCGGCTTTTGAAATATTGCAATAAAAACAGCCACCTTATTGAAAGATGATTGGAGCCGGTTATTACCGGCTCCGTCTCATTTATGTAAACTTTCTTTCGTATTCTTTGAGCCTGCGATAGAAGATATTAGCTTGCAGGCCCATTTCTTTCTGAAACCATACTGCCGTAATAGCGCCCGACTTCCACTGCTCGTACAGCTGACCGAACTTTATCCAGTCGATAGGTAAAGGTTGTCTTCCTTTGTATTTCCCTTGAGATTTTGCAATAGCGATTCCTTCACGCTGACGCTGTAAAGTTTGTTCTCGTTCAAGCTCAGAGAGTGCTGCAAATATAGACAGAACGAATCTTCCTTGCGGAGTATTGGTGTCTATGTTTTCTTTACTGCTCACGAGTGTTACTTTTTTCTGCTGAAGCACATCGATAATGTTAAGCAGATCTCTTGTGGATCTTCCAAGCCTGCTTATGCTCTCAATGTAAAGCGTGTCTCCCTCACGGACGTATTCGAGCATTGCTTTCAGCTAGGGACGGTTTGCATTCTTACCAGACATCTTCTCAGCAAAGATACGCTCGACCTGATATTGCTTCATTAGAGCTTCCTGACGAGCTGTCTCCTGATGTTCCGTTGATACCCTAATATATCCTATTCTGCCCATAGTTCTTCTCCTTACTGTCCCCAAAAGTGGTGCTGACTTTCGGGACGTCTCAAAACTCAAAACGCCACTTTTAGGAACGCTTTTTCGCTATTTTTCAGGTGTCCCATAAAGTAAACTTTTTGGGACTTTACCATGCTCCTCCGTAGCAGCTTTCGTAAAGACTCTCACCACACATATACTTCACGTCTCTAAGAGCTTCGTGGAGCATATTTGTATCCATCAACATTTCTTCAATCTCGTCGCAGGTGTAACCGTACTCAAGCAGAAGTTCTACATCCTCGCTGTCAACGCCGTAGCAACCGCAGTATGCGAGCAGTATCTCTTCGTGCATATTATAATAGGACGAGTCGTCATAATCATACCAACTGCCATACTTTGAGCGATAGATTTTAGGCTCAAACTCTGAACGTGTAATATTTCCGGAACTTTCGATGCATAATATATCGCCTTCATCTGTTGCAATCCGTTCCATAGCGAACTTGTTAAGTCCTATTATTTGCAAAGCTTTCTTCATGATGCTCTCAGTGCTCGCGTAGACATATAGTCCCAACACTGGAAAGTGTAGCAGGCACATCGGATTCGAGCCTTTTATTATGTATAGGCTATTACTGTCATCAAGGACTGTGAATGTGAAGTTGCCCTCGACCGTTTCTGCCATATATTTGAGACTGTCGAAGTCAAGCTTGTCCTGCTGCTCTATCAGCTGACAAGCGGCGTAGCTGTCAGTCTCAATGTGTGTATCAGGTATAAGCTTGTCCTTGCGAAGTTCCTTATCATTCCAAAGAACGCCGTTATGGGCAAAAGCGAAAGAAGTATCGCCGGCAAAACCGGCGAACGGATGATTATTGTAGTTATGCCTGCTGTCTCCCTGAGTAGTCATACGGGTATGTCCCATGACTGCTCTCGTTCCTTCCGGTGGACTGAAGTGAAGTTTGTGAGAAGGTTTCGGTCTCTTGTAGATAATGACCTTTCCTTCGTTTATGTAACTGATTCCAGAAGCGTCTGTTCCTCGCTCTTCAGCAGCATTAGCGAGTGCCTGGGTTAGTTTTCTTTTCAATCTGTTCGGAACTATTTCCTTATAATCGAGCCATCCAAATAATGAACACATACCTCATTCCTCCTTGAAATCTATATTGATCGTAGGTAGTTGATTTTCGGTGCTGACATTTTTTACAACGTCGCTAATCCTGTCAACAAGTACTGTTGCTGCAATTAAGGTGA
>JAEEVL010000029.1 GCA_016290875.1 Ruminococcus sp. | reverse complement strand
TCCGTCATTCCCCTCATGATCGTCACCTCGTCAGAAGTCCAGTAAGTCATCGAGGTTGAGGGTGAGCTTCTTTGAAGCTGATGCGGATGCGGACGGCTTCGGTGCTGATACAGGCGGTGGCGGTATCACTTCCGGCTTCTTGTACAGCTTCTTTTCTTTGGCTTCCACCGTTCCACTCAGGTGGATGTCCATGTTATAGCTGATAGTTGCACCGGGGAAATAGAACTGTACTGCCTTTTTGAATACTGTGAAGTCAGAAACAGCAGGGTTAGAGGCACTGAAACCTCCTGCTATTTCTTTTATACAGTCATCAAAGCTCTTGCCGCTCTGTTCGATCGCCTGTTCGAATTCAGGCTCCTGTTCACAGAAGGTCAGGAGTGCATCTGCGGTCGGTTTTGCTATAAGTTTACCTACTCGGTTATTTCCGTTATACTCAAAATATGCTTTTTCCATAAAATTTTCTTCCCTTCATAAAAATACTGTTGACTTTTCGGGGACAATCGTTTATAATACAGTTAATGGATTGTCGCAACCAGTCCAACAAGGTTAAGTTATGAAAAAGCTCACTGTTTCTCTGCGGTGAGCTTTTTTTCTGCCCTTTTATGAACTGTCCGGACTTTTCCGGTACTTTACCGGACTTTTAGATGACTTTTTTATGTGGCATTTCTGCCACATTGATTTTATTCCACCCGTGTGGATTTAAGATAATCAAGGAGCACGTTCTTGGCTTCATCGAATGAATAGCACACCTCGACTTTGTTGCCCTGTTCCACGAGCATCATATGCCAGTGTATCTGTTTCGGTGTCGGTCGGTTGCCTTTTACCTTCATTTCGATATACAGGCTGTGATATCCGCCTCTTGCTACCGGAAGATGAAGATCCGGCACACCTGCTTTTACTCCCTGCTGTTTCAGGTGAATCGCTTCTATCCTGTGACGGCTTCCGCCGTTCGGGATGTGATAGAGGAGCTCCAGTTCCGGGAACTGTGCCTCCATGAAATACGCCCACTCAATGAGTGCTTCCTGCTCTCCTGCTTCCCTGCTCTTCATTTACTACTCCGTGCATCTCCCTTCTGAAAGATTCGTAATCGGCTATCCACTGGTTACGGATCTTTTCTTTTCTCGCTCTGATCTTTTCAAGGCTCAGACGTCTGTCATCGTCAATGAGCTTCTGCATGGTGATATATGCAGCTGTCACATAGAGCGGTATGTACATATATCTGATTATCCAGAGGTATGACACAGCGAACTGTGTCGCTATACAGGTGCAGTCGATGATCATAAGCACCAGTGAAACGGCAATGCAGAATGTACGTATCTTATCGCCTGCTATATCTTTCTTATGCATCAGCCCTCACCTCCGAATACTTCAGCTGCTTCGTGGCAAGCGTCCACGGACTGACTTTGAGTGCTCCGGCAATAAGAACGATCTCGCTCTGCTTAAACGTTCCCGGCTCGTTCATTCTCAGTCTGAATGTGGCTTCTGCTATACCTGTTTTCTTTGAAATGTCCTTGACCGTGATCTTCTTACGGAACATTTCATAATTGATGTTCGCAACCAGATTTGTAATATAGTCGTTATCCGACTTATGACTTATCATGTCTGCAAGTTTACTCTTTGGCATAAGGATGTTCACCTTTCCTTTCTCTGACGGCGGCTTCATCTGCTGATTCAATGGCCGAAGTAAGCGACATAAACGTTCCGATGAAGAACGGCGATCCCGCTCTTACGAGGGAATATACCGTACCGTATGCGGTAACACGTTTTATTACGCTGTAACGGTCATGTTCATAAACTTTTTCCTGTGATGCATCATACATTTTCTGTTTCTCTCCTCAATTTCCCTGTTTATTTCGGCTTTATTATGCCGAATAATATTACAGAAGCTTTCCGCAAGGCGCATTGCGGAAAAACTTCCATCCCCCGGAAAGGAGGTGTGTGCTTTCTTTTTCTTCTTCTTTGAAGATCCTGAAGTGCAGAAGAGCTCACTTACCCAACAGCTCGAAATGCAACAAGATCTGATTGACCGCGCGATAGACCAGCTCATGGCCGCTCATGCTGCCATTGACGAGGCTATCCGCAGAGTAGAAATGCTCTAAGTGTCAGCTTAGCGAGAGTCACCTGCGCCGGCGGCTCTCTTTTTATGTAAAACCATAAATGGTTTTAACACCTGTTATAATATGCTATAATAAATTTGAAGCCTCTCTGTAAGGCGCATTACGGAAAGGCTTCTATCCTCACTGAAAGGAGGTGTTTGCCTTCTTTTTCTTCTTTTTTGAAGATCCAGAAGTCCAGCTCAGAACTACAAAAATGAAACTGGAACTGGATCTCTTAGAGGATACGATGCATCTGCTGATGAATCGTATTGAAGTTCTGAAAAAAGAGCTTCGTGAACTCGGAGAATTGTAATTCTTCAACCAGAAAGTCACCTGCGCCGGTGGCTTTCTTTTGTATGTCACCGGCGATATCACCGGAAAACATCATATCTGAGAAAATGCGCCCCGGCGGCAAAAAACATTTGTTGTGCGGGCGCTGCGACCGCCTTGTCAGGCGGCTCCCTTTTTCCTCTCCCGATTAAAGGAAAGGTCTCATCTGCATTTCCTTTACGGCATTTTCAGCCGCTCTCTGAGCTTCTTTCTCTGTGAGTGTCTGCTCGATTATCACACGAAGCCTCTCAAACCGCTCTGCCGGTTCGTCATTTACTGCGTGACTTATATATGAAGTGTCGAGTACAATGCCCTCGAATGCTTTCGGATCTTTGTCTTCCTTGGCTCTCAGGATCTTAAGAAGATCTCTCTGTGTCATACCGAGTTTCAGAAGTCTGATTTTAAGTTCCAGTCCCATGATATGTTCACCTCCGACTGTGTTAACATTGACTTTATACCTCGTTTTATGGTATACTTTGATTAGGATTAACAACTAATTGTTGTTATGATTTTATTATAGTACGCAGTTGCGGACTTGTCAATATATTTTTGTGGTCTGCATGTGGATTTGTTCACATCTGCGGATTATAACCATAAAAAGAGGGTGGGAGTTATGACTGTTTCACAACGTATTTTTCAGATAATGAGCGAAAAAGGAATTACACAAAATGATTTATCAAAACGTGCTCAAATACCAAAATCCACAATATCAGCTTGGAAAACCAGAGGTTCAAGTCCTGACTCCACAAAGCTGAACTTGATTGCAGACTGCCTTGAGGTTTATGTTGCAGATCTTCTCGACCCCGACACCTGTGACGTTGTCTCCTCCGTATCCAATAACAATATTCAGAACGGAAATAACAATAATATCGCTATTACCAACTGCGATTATGATATAAACGAAAAAAAGCTCATAGAAAAGTTCCGGGAACTCGACTATGAGGAGCAGATCAAGCTTATGGCGGAGGTTATTGACAGGGTGAAGGGGAAGGAAACGAAGTGAGCGTCCATTCGGGTGGATTGTGCGACGAATGGCGATGTGGTATAATTACGTGGAAAGGAGTTGATATTATGTTCGTAGTACTTGCAAAGCCTGTAGATCAGGCATTCGTGCTCAACCCTGAAAAAGCGGAAGAATTTCTCGCTCGTAAAGGGGATCCGAAAATCAAGGAAATGCATCTCAAAAGAGCTGAAAAATTTAGAAAAAATATGATAAGAGATGATAGATTTAAAAAATGATTTACGGTAAAGATATTAAAACAGAAACTATGCTGCTTTCTGAAGAACACAGCAATCTTATCAAAAACTTTAACTGTGGCAACGAGGTAATGAATGACTATCTCATAGAAAAAGCTGATCATGATCCACAGGCAACAACATTTATAATTGTCGATACCAAAAATAATTCTGTTATCAGCTATTATACTTTAAGCTGTTCCGGACTTGTGCTAACTCACGGACATGATAAGATCACTGTTTATCCTGCAGTCGAAATTAAAATGTTCGCTATCGATGAAAATTATCAGCATTTGCCTTATTCTGAAGATTCTGATGACGGAAATCTGAGTAACATGCTATTTTCTGATGTAATCGGGCATATATACTGCTTTACGGATGAACAGTGCGGAGCAGATAAAATACTTCTTCATTCTGTACCAAATGCACATAACTTCTATTTAAGAAACGGGTTCAGTGATTATGAAGAATTCATGAAACCATCTACAAGCTTGTTCACAGACGGATGTATTCCGATGTATATGGATCTGTAATACTTCTTAAAACAGGCAAAAAAAGAAGAGCACCGTCCCCTCGGTACTCTTCTTTTACTAATTTATTAAAAAGAGTATATAACTGAATAGCGTGCCGGTTCCGGGCTAACGGAAAACCGGCACTGTGAACGAGTATTGCTACCCGAACCTCTACAGGCTTAGTATAGCATACTCGTTCCTGACTTGTCAAGAAAGGAATGATGTTATGGCTAAGGCTAAAAAGCTTCCGTCAGGTTCCTGGAGAGTGCAGGTGTACGCCGGCAAGGATCAGAACGGAAAGAAGATCATGAAGTCCTTTACTGCGGACACGAAAAAAGAAGCGGAATTCCTTGCCGCTCAGTTCGCTGCTACGAATAAGGAGCCAGTAACGGAAATGACCGTCGGCAAGGCGATAGACAAGTATATCGAGAGCAAGAGTAATATCCTCTCTCCTTCCACTATCCGCTCATACAGGACAATGCGGAAAAACTATATGCAGAATCTGATGGATGTAAGAGTCAGAGACCTTACGAGAACAGCCATACAGGAAGCCGTTAACGCCGAGGCGGAAAAGTTATCGCCTAAGAGCATTCACAACGTATACGGCCTTCTGAGTGCGTCTCTGAATATCTATGCTCCTGACCTTAACACAAAGGTCACTCTGCCGAAAAAGCAGAAAAAAATAAGAGAAATGCCGGATCCGGAAGATATCATACGCATAATCAGAGGAACGTCCGTCGAACTGCCGTGTATGCTCGCTATCTGGCTGAGCATGAGAATGTCTGAAATCAGAGGTGTAAAACGTTCAGACGTTCAGAACGGAAAGATGTACATCCGGAACGCTATTGTTACCGTTGAGGGAAAGCACATTGAAAAGGAAGCAACCAAAACGTATGAATCCACACGAGTGGAAGACGTTCCGGAATACATTCAGCAGCTCATTGACAATCTTGATCCGGAACAGGAGCATCTTACAGAGCTTACAGGTCAGCAGATCTATAAAAGATTCGTTAAGCTTCAGAGGGACAACGGCATCGAACCAGTGATAACATTCCACGATCTGAGGCATCTGAACGCTTCTGTCATGGTCAGACTTCACATTCCTGACAAGTACGCTATGGAACGCGGAGGCTGGAGCACAACTTCTACTCTCAGAAATGTTTATCAGCACACTTTCAGTGATGAACGTGAAGCAGTCAATAAAAAGATCAATGAATATTTCGATGGTATCATTCACGCCGGTGAGTGATTTTTTCAGAACGTTTCGTGTGAAATTTCGTGTGAACTTTTTTCTTAAAATGCTGTTTTTTTAGGGTAATTTTTAGGAATTTATTAAATAATTTACGTTTAAAAAGCAAGAGAAAATCCCGTATTTACGTCAGTCGTCGTAAATACGGGATTTTTGGTCTGGCGCAGCGGGTGGGATTCGAACCCGTTTCCAATGTTTATTAAGCATTGATTTTACGTGGTTTATAAAAATTCGTGTGAAATTTCGTGTGAAATTTTCAGATTCTTAATCCTTTCACCGAACCAAAATCAAATTTGGTGTGGTTTTTAATATGTACTAATAGCACTTATATTTTGTCGGTTAAAAGCGTTTGAAGTGTCTTTTCCTGTTGCTGTAATGTTTTGCGGTCATCCAATACAGAGATTGGTAGTTTGGTATAACCTCGAAATTAATTAAGGCTTTATTTTTTAAAGCTGTGTATTTACGATTTACTATAGCCTTAATGTGCTTCTTACTGTAGTTCATCACTTTTCTCCTTCACCAACCAAATTAAATTTTGGTTCACATCTCCGGTGGTTTCGGCAAAGGCGCCCAGTAAAGAACTTTGAAATCTGTTCCCGATGCATCCTGCCCGTACCACCCCTTATACTCTTCGATATAATATGCTAATCCGTATGTCTGATAGTATGCATTATAATCACCATATCGGAAATAGCTGTACCATATCAGCACTTCTTCGCCTGACTCCGGAAGCCGTTCTTCAGCACTGAACCACTCATTCATTTTGTTTCTTTTCCTTATCGTCGTTTTCGTCCCGCACCTGTTCAAGAATACGTTCTAACTTTTTCGGGACAGGAAGGCCGAGACGCTTTGCGTTTTCGAGAATGCTGATTCCCTCGTTGCAAGCGTAATACAGGATCGTCATACTCATGAAGACATTGCCATTGTGGATGATGTAAGCGTCAATCAGGTGAGCGACGCTTACAAGCATGAAGATGGCTAACTTTTTAAGTATACCGGCACGTCCGACCTTGCTGCTGAGTCTTCGGCGCTTTATAGCCACCATGACACCGGTTATATAATCGAGTGTACACAATGCAACGAGCGCAAGGAACATGCCATTAATATCGCCGTACAGGAAGCCTATAGCCGCTCCGACTGTACAGGCAAGATATTCAAGAAGTGTTTTTCCATTCAAGTGGATCACCTCTTCAGAAGCTCTGTAAATGTCTGCTTCCCTGCTATGCCATCGACTTCGAGGCTGTGGTCTTTCTGATACTCGGTAACTGCTTTTTCAGTGTTGCTTCCGAAAATACCGTCATCACCTGCAGAGCCTACGCTGTAGTTATCACCGATAAGAAGCCACTGCAGAACTGCTACGTCATGACCTTCCATTCCTTTTCTGAGAGTACGAAGCTCTATGGTAAAAGTTTTGTCCGATGTTTCCTGCTCGCTGCTGTTCGGCGGTTCGCTGTTCTTATCTCCTATATAACGCATCCAGTAAGCTACTGTGCAGTTGTCAATGCTTATGGTCTGCTCGGTCACTTGAGTTCTTGATGAGCCGTTTCCGTTGACGTATGTCACTATACGTGTATCAAAGTTGTAGTCAATAACTACAGCTACATGGTCGAGCGGGAGCGGTTCGTCGATTCTGTCCCAGTCGAAGAATAAAACGTCCCCCCTCTCCGGAAGATCTTCCGGTTCATCCCATTCTGATGACGCTGACATTTTCTTTTTCATCATAGAGCACGACAGATCATACATGTCAATGCCGCAGGCTTTCAGAATTTCTGATACAAAATGAGCACACCATGCGTGCGTTCCTTCACATCCTGCCTGCTTTCTGCTCCATCCTATACGGTTTTCAGCTGTCTGTGCAATGAGTTCCGCTTTCATTTGCTTTCCTCCTTTTCGCGTCGGTCTCAAACGGTACAGTTTCTTTTATCCAGTTTTCAAGCCGCATAGCAGAACAATGTTTTATCTGTCCGAGATAGCTCTGAACCACTGCGTTCGCCTGCTCTTCGGTCATGATACCTGCTGTATACTGTTTTGAGACTGCTTTGATCCTGTTTTTCATTTTCCTTATAAATTTCTTCGTAGGTTTTCGATACCCCGGAAACACCCTGCATCCGACAAACGTGATGCCTGTTTTAATCTTTCCTATCGCTGTTTTAGAATTCAGTTCAAGATGCAGCGTATGGTTCAGAAAGTGTTCTATCCGGCACTTCCAGACGTTAAGCTGAACAGGGCTTTCATGAAGAATAACCATATCATCCATATATCTGACGTAGAAATGAGCTCTGAGTTCATGTTTTATAAACTGGTCGAGTTCATTCAGACAGACATTCGCAAGCATCTGACTTGTGAGATTGCCTATCGGCATGCCGACGGTATACAGTCTTTCTTCAGGAAGAACATCATCAACGCTTTTGCCTGGCGGCAATCCGAACGGTGTATGATCACATTCGATTATTTCTTTCATGAGAGTTATGAATTTCTCCTCATGCGGAAATTTCCTTTTCAGAATTCCGAGAAGAACTTCATGGTCAACTCTGTAGAAATATTTCGAAATATCAAGTTTGAGATAATACCAGTCTTTCGGCTTGCGGTTTGCAAGCGTACACCAGTCCTGCAGTTTGTCAGCTGCTCTGACTGTTCCTTTGCCTACTCTGCAGCCATAGCTGTGATATATCATGCTTTTATCAAATATGTGATTGACCTGCAGATATATCGCCCACTGAACTATTCTGTCCCTGAACTGTAACGCCATAACAAGACGTTTCTTAGGTTCGTAAACAAAGAATTCACGATAGCGTCCGACTTTATAAGTCTGATATATCAGCTCGTTCTGAATGCTGATGAGATTTTCTTCAAGATTCATAGCGAACTTTGCAACTTCCGGACGAAACCATTTACCTTTTGCTGCCTTATGATAAGCGTTCCAGAGGTTTTCCCAGGAACATATTTCTGAATATAGATCGTGTGTTTCCATAAACATCCCCGCTTTCTTTCCCTATAATATTCACGTGTGACTTCCGGCTTGCGCCGGTAAGTCTGCGTGGTTCTCATTTTCGTTTCCGAAACTGATGAATTGTTCGGTCTTTCGACCGGGAAACGTATCCCTTTTGCCTGTGTTCCTGATCAGGCCATAGCCCTCAGGTCAAACATTTGTCAGTCAAGAGCGGCACGAAAGCCGATGTTCCAGTTGCGATTCGAGCGGGCATTGTTGCCGTTGAGTGAGAAGACACCAGCGTTCGCACCGTTGTTCCAGTTGCCCCCGCGATAGACGAAACGCTCCGCAGAATTTATGACACGTTCCCCTATGCAAAAATTATCTTGAAGCGTCGGATTTTATCCATCCGCCTATCATGCGTCCGATCTCTTTAAGTTCCTTACTCCACACTTCATGAAGTCCGGGAGAGATCAGCTTTTCCTCAGGGCTTGCAGCAACGTCAACGAGAGAACGAATGATGTCGAGCTCGACGTCAAGTTCACTCTGATATTCACGTCTGACGTTTCCGTGCGCCCAGTTGGCTTTTATGCAGAGGCGAAGCATCCGCATGTAGGATTTGTTCAGATAATCTCTGTATACGAATTTTTCGGGTTTTCTCATATTGTTTGTCCGCTCCGTCACCCGAATCATGGAGCGGACTATTCTTTGTCTAAGTAATAGTATATCCATAAGTCTTTTTACCCGGCGGCAAGCCGCCGAACCAGATTATCAGATCTCCAGATGTCAGATTCCCGGAATGTAAGCGGCACGAAAGCCGAGGCTCCAGTAGCGAGTCGAGCGGGCAATGTAGCCGTGGAGTGAGAAGACACCAGCGGCCGCACCGCTGTCCCAGATGCCCCCGCGAAAGACGAAACGCTCGCCCTGTTTGTTGTTCCAGTACATAACGTCTCCATTGTAATCTGATGCCTGTGAACCGCTGTCAGGGAGCAGAGCGAGCGCTCTGAGTCTGATCTTGGCTGCGTCGCTGATATCACCTGTACAGGTAACATCACCGAATGCGCAGTTTCTTGCAGAGTCAACTGCACTTGTAATCGACTTGCAGTATGTCCACTTCGAAGATACATAATCAAGTCTTACTGTATTTCCTGAGATTGAAGGATTCGTATCTGTAGGTGAGCATTCAGGATCAACAAGAGTTCCGTCTGACGCTTTGATTGCTTTCCATAAAGCTGAACCTGCTGTCTGTGGGTTGTCTGCATCTGCTGCGTCGTTATTGGCAAGTATCTGAAGTTCGCCCCATACAAGACGAATTCCACCCTGCCATTCCCATACGTTACCGTTAAGATCCCATATGCCGGCCTGTGTACCGTCGTGACTCCATGTGAGCGGTCCTGTACCTGTAGCAACTCTGCCTCGGTTCGCGCCGTCCATTGCTGTTACGATGGCTTTATAGCCGCTCTCAGATGTATCTTTACCGTAGTTATTGTTTCCGAGTGGCTGTGTGCCGTTCTTCTTGCACCATAATGCTACCGCTGCCCATTCAGCTGCCGTGCTTACATGCCATCCGGCACCTTTGGCTTCACATCTTGTTCTGCATTCGTCAAAGTCAAGATTCTGTGCCGGATCTTCTGCAGGGAGCGAATAAGCCTTGCCGTTACTCTGGCACGCTTCATACTTTCCGTACCAGAATCCAGCTATCTCCTGACCGTTGACGATAAACGCAGGATGTGTGCTGCTGTCTCCGCCTGTGAGTACGTCGCTGTTCTTGAACTTCGGGATATAAACCATCACAGACGGGAGACCTGCGTCGTCAAGCTTGACCTCGTTGTTCGGACAAATCATTTTTACTGCAAGATTAGTTAAATCGAAATTAGCCATGGGTAAACCTCCTTATTCCACTGACCAGAGTGTGAGCACTACATCTGACATATCAAGAGGCAGTGCAACCTTGTTGTGTTCTTCATCTTCTTCGTAAGCTATCGCCGGGATATCGACCTGTGCGACATATCTGAGAGCATTTTCTGCTCCGAGAGTCAGATTTCCGCTCCTGTCTCTGCAGATGTCAACTGACACGTCCCAGTCCTTGCGGTACTTGGATACGTTGATCATGATCTCATCATCGAAGTACAGCTTTGTACCGTTCTGCTCCCAGTCAATCTTTGTTCCTTCATTCTTCTCAATTACCTGTACGCTATTCATTATGAACCTCCTCTTATTGCGACACGGACGGTTGCTGATGAAGCGCTGCCGTCGTATCTGATCTTGAATCCGTTTGTGAGCTTGTCGTAGACGATAACATCACCCACATCACCGTTTGCAGCTGTCACGTAGGTGTCTACCTGATAGTTTGCATTTGATCTTGTGTTTGACAAGCTTACTGTCTGCACTGAGTTGTTGAACGGATATTTCATTGTATTAGTCATTGAAATATCCTTGATTTCCGGATAAGCTTCGCCGTTCAGCTGATTGACTGCAACCATCATCATCTGAAGTGCGATCTGCCCGTCGAGGATGCCGAATTCTTCATTGTTGAAGTTGACGGCTGACTGAGGTGTACCCTCCTGAACGACTGTTCCGGTGTCGGGATCAACCACGTGGTCGATCCATTCTGTGTTCTTGTACATAGACCTCTCCTTCCTATACCTCTCGTAAAGGTATCTTTATTTTTACAAGAGTTCCCTGACCCGCTGCCTTCGCAACTGCTCTGCTCTGGTATGCTGCCACATTACCGTCAAGTGCAATTATTCTTGAAGCGGTAATTGTAGCACTCACACCATCGAGCTGTGGGAACGTTGCAATCACAATAATATTCTCACCATCAACCTTCTTCTGATTAATGGTTCCTTTGTACCACGACGAGCCTACAAGAACCTCGACTGAGTGAAGCCACCGAAGCCAGTCAGAACGTCGCTGCGCAAGAAACGCACTCTGAAAATATCCCATTCTCTTCACCTCCTGATATTATACCGGATATGTACCGCAGTTTATTGTGCCACAGGCTGGAACACTGTAGAAATACGGTTCTGCACTGCCTGAAGCATCAACTTCGTCATCACACTGAAAGCCGCTCCACGGACTTTCCGGATACGTTCCGCATCGTCTTGCGTAATCAAATGCGTAGCCGTTCCCGTCCCAGTGCACTTCGATAGTTGCCTTACATTCAAACAGGTATATGTAAATACCTGCTATGTGTGAACGTTCATTCTTGGCTATTTCAGCTGCCGCTATGAACTTATCAAAATCGTCGTCAGATATTTCTGATTCACTGAGTACGACAAACGTATACGGCTCATCAGTCAGCTCCGGCACTTCAAACCATTCGAAGACGTAACCTGAACCGAAATAAGCGGAAACAAGCTGTTCGACCGCCCATTTCGTTCCTCGCCTTCTCTTGATCTCCTGCGCCTGACTTACTATCTGCCTTTTGACTTCAAGTGAAGCTGAACTGTCATACCAGTCAATATCCTGCTCCCATGCAAGCTCATCACATTCGTCTTCGGAAAGATTATCTGTTTCTCCCCAGATTTTCATTGTCGGGATTCTCTCACACGGATCATGAAGGAGTTTATCGACTGCAGTGCAAAGTGCTTTGACAGCTTCATCATTCTGCATGAACACCGGCATGAGCTTTTTGAGTTCAAGATCTGAAAGTTTCATTCCCTGCACACTGATCACCTCGCCACATGACTGACGGTTATATTACCGCTGAACTTCGCTATCGTTGTCTTATCAAGTGCGGTGTACACCGGCTTTACAATCGTCACTCTTTCCGCTCCGACAAGATCGTCAGCCCAGTCCGGACTGAGTATAAGTTTTCTCAGATGATCCGGGTTGATATCCTGCTCAAACTGCGAACTCTGCCACAGATTGTATCTGTCAATCGCGCCGTTCTCACCTTCGACCATAGCAACAACCTGAGATTCGTCAGCTTTCGTTGTGTAGTACGTGAGTTCTATATCGTACTCTTCAACGTCCGGTTCTTCTACGATAACCATGTCTGTGAGAGGCTTTACATCTTCTGCAGTGCATTTATCATACACGTCCTGCAGCTGATCCTCTGTCGGGAGTTCACCGCCGGCACATATAGGAACTATTCTCACCACGCCTTTCATTGAACGCTTAATGGAAATATCTATCGAGTTCAGTGAAGCTGACGCACCTGTCAGCGTGATGGTAAGTAATCCGTCTGAATATGATTCACTGTGCTGATCTCCCGGTACATCTTCTATTGTGAGAGTGTCCGGCTGGAGCTGATCGCCTCCGAGAAATGCATGAGCGCTGTATACTGTCAGTGTTCTTTCGATTGTCTCATCTTCTGATGTGACCACGGCGTCTGTTATCGCAGGATCCGCTGACATCGCATAATATCTGTATGCCTTGGCTGTTCCGGCGGTGCTGAGTGCATTTTCTGATACACGTATTCTTTCCCTGTAGGTATCGTCATCCTCTGCATTGCCACCGCCTGATGTTGATGTAGTGTTTGTTACGCTGTCGATAAGCGGAACTACAGATACATCGACTACTGCGTTCAGACCGCCTGCAAGTATGCCATTGTATTCTGAACCACTCTCTTCGGCTGTAGCTGATACATCAGTGTACAGCTGTCCGGATGTTATAACTGCCGTACTGTCAGTTACAAAGTACCTCTGCAGGTCTCCGGTAACTCGTACACCTGAAGGTATAACTATGTTCTGACCGAATACAGAATCGATGCTGAACCGCAGTGTTGTAGTTGCTTTTTCTGCAGGAAGCCGTTTCACGCCTCGGGTCTCACCGAGAGCATCAAGCGTTTTTCCTCTTGCGTACCGGAGCATTTTCTGTCTGCACGCATCATTTACGGAATTGAACACTGACACAAACACACCTGCAAGAGCCTCGCCGAATATACGGCGTTCGTCTCCGGGATAAAGCTGCTCGTTGACACCGCTTTCAAGTTCGCTAAGAATGTCTTTTACTATTTTTCCGGTATCGGTTTCTATAAAATCAAGTTCTGCCATGGTTTAACCACCTCTTTTCTTTGCCAGGACATCGACGGTGAAATCCCCGTCAAGTCCTCCCGAAGGTCTTACCGTGATACTGTCTGTATCCGCTCTCGGTTCATACTCACGTATAAGCCACTGGATACATTCAACGAGATCGCCGGTAATTCCTTTTCTGTCTGTAAGTTTCGTGCTGATTCCCCGCACTCTGTCACCGTATACTTCACCCGATGTCAGACTGCAAAGGTTCTGAACACAGGTTGCTGTGCTTCCGTTTCCGTATGCTTTCATCACATCACCTCACACAAGCGTTACACCCTCGGCAAAGATCCAGCGTCCTATTCCTCCGTCATGGAATCCGAGAAGGAGCCTGTCGGCTACGATGTTGCTGACAATATGGCTTTTCTCGAGTTCCTCCTCTGAGAGGTTACTTGCTCCGATCAGATAGTCCGTTGATATGATCTTTACTCTGTCGCCTATTCTTATTCCGTGAACTTCGGCATTTGCAAGCTGATCGTTCTGTTCTTTTCTGAGCGCTTTCGCTTCTTCACTCGCTGACACTTCAAGAGCCGGAACATCTGCTTTGACGCTTGATGATTCCTGATCATACTCCTTGAATTCAAAACTGAGCTTTGCGTAGAGTATTTCGCCGCTGTTACTCAGTTTTACATCCGAAACTGATACCTTGCGGAGCTGAACAGCAGGACCGAGGCGGACACTTCCGAGAAAGAAGTAGTCAACTTTTGAAACGAGCGATTCCCAGTCTTCTATTTCCTTACGGATATCGAAATTCACATCAAGCCCTTTGTGAAGAACCGTTGTGAAATTGAGTGGAAAAAGTTCCTTGCCTCTGACGTTCGTTTGTTTCTTTTCTTCGGTCGAATTGTTATTGTCAGCTGTCTGAGAATAGCTGAAAGTGAGATCCTGTATTGCAAGAACGTTCGAAGAATTAACTTCCCACGTCTTTCTGTTCCACTTAGCCATCAGAGCCATATGTCTCACCGTCCGTTCTTCCGAGTATCAGACCTTTACCGTCAGGAAAATACACATACACGACGCTGTCATTCTTTGCGAGATGGCCGCTCAGATTGTCCGGTATAACGATACCGTCAACCGTGTATTCTGTTTCCCCGTCCGGTATTATTCGTGCTGTGCGTCCTGATACTGACGCGATCAAGCCTTTGTAAACCATCAGTATCCCTCCGGTATGCCACGAAAATATATGTCTGACCTGTTTTTTATGTGGTCATTTCTTATGCATGTTATAAACATTTTCTTATCCCACAGACTCGCCCTGTCAGTATGAAGCTTGACAACGCTTGCAGCTGAATACTGCGTCTGCAGGGATTTTATTATTCTGCCGAATACGGTTTTCTTGTTCTCTTTCCTGAGGAGTCCTTTAGCATATCGTATTGCCTCGCCCTCTGAGGAAGCCTGCACGTCACGTCTGACAAGCAGTTCGCCTGTATCGTCGATGCTGAATGTTCCTGTGTACGACCCGCTTATCACCTTGCACGATGTGTATTTCTTCTTTATCATGCCGTAATCAAACTGACCGTTCTGACCCACTTCAAGCGTGGATGCTTCTCTTGCTTCCATGTATGGTTCAGAGTAGACCACCAGTTTTTTATTGTGGATCAGAAAACAGCAGCTTTCGTATGAGCAGAGCCGCTCAAGAAATTCAAAATCAGTTTCGTCAGTCTGCGTCAGATTACGGTAAACCTGTTCTTTTACTCCGTAGAGCGCATATTTCAGTCCGTGTTCTTCTGCAAGCTGTGCAACGATACTTGTAAGCTTCATGCCTTTCCAGTTTCGTGACTTCTTCTCTTTTTTCTCTGCCGGCATAGACAGGGCTCTTATGGTGAAGAGCCCGTTCTGAGCCGACATTGAATGGAGGTACATGGCGCCGCTGTCTGCGTCGCCGTATTTCAGTCTGATAATGTCATTTGCTTCTGATCCGTACTTTGACCATACACCTGCGCTGTCGTTGAACCGGAGTGTCAGGCTGTCTGCATAGTGTTCTGCGTTCATTTCGTGGACACAGAAATTCAGAGAGACTTTGTCGTAAATATCTATGCCGTTGTAGTAAAGTTCTATTTTATCCATCTGTCTGCCTCCATGGAGGGAGCGTGCCCGGCTTGTCGGTGCTTTCGATGACTGGTATTCTCAGTTTTACATGAGCGTCAAACACCAGTACATCGCAGTAATCAGGATTGAACTGCATGATAACGTGTGCAAGCTTTTCATTGTTGTACTCGCTGAGCGCGAGGGCGTCGAAGGTGTCACCTTCTCTTGTATAGTAGGTTTTATATCCCGTTACTCTATGCATAAGCTGACTCCTCCCTTATTCTCACGAACTCTTCGAGCCAGTCAAAGAATTCATATTCATGTGCTCTGAGCTGATCCATGAACTTGTCGTCACCTGATCCGTCACCTTCCATTGTCACTGACGGTGACCATGTGAAGTTACTGAAATCATAGATGATAGTTGTTCCGCCGCCGGATGCCATTTCTCCGAGTGAGAAGCCGCTCATTCCGATCAGACGACCTGCCTGACTTGTGAGTGAATTCTGTCCACTCGTGTGGATGTACTCATATGCCGGAGCAAGAAGCGTGATGTTGTTCGTCACTTCGCTGCTCATGCTTCTGAGTATCTGGTCGAGTTTTGACCAGAGCACATCAAGCGGAAGGATGGCTTCTGCACCTGCCTCGCCACCGGCGAGCAGTGTGTTTCCGTTCATGCCGAACAGTGTAGGCTCGGTCATGATACCGCCCTTTGCGTACCATTCGATATTGAACTTAGGAAGTGAGCCCTTGCCGCCTATTCCGAACGGCGCTTCACCGCCCTCTACTCTGATGTGTGGTAAGTTAAGGTGCGGGAGTGACCACTGGAAATTGAGTTTTTCCTTGATCTTGTCGATAACTTCCTGAACCTTGTCTTTTGCCGCTGTGATTTTTTCACTGATCTTGTCATAGATGTTGCCGAATATATCGGTTACGGTGTTCTTTGCTTCCTGAAGTCTGTCACGGATTGTATCCTTGATGCTGCCGAATATAGTTGAAACTTTATCCTTTGCAGCTGTGATCTTGTCGCTGATCTTGTCATGAATACCGCTCCACACTTCTGAAACCTTTGAGCTGATCGCGTTCCAGATATTCGCCATGATGTCACGCACCTTTGAGATAACTCTCTCCACTACGTTCTTCACCGTGTTTATCCTATCGCTGATCTTATTGTGGATCGTATTCCATACGTCCGAAACCTTTGAACTGATGGCGTTCCAGATATTCGCCATGATATCACGCACCTTTGAGATAACTCTCTCCACTACGTTCTTCACTGCGTTTATCCTGTCGCTGATCTTGTCGTGGATTGCGTTCCAGGTATCTGATATGAATGTTCTTATCTTTTCGAATCCGTAGGTTATTACTGCTTTGACCGTTGCAATTGCTGTTCTGATGGTCTTTGTGATCTTTGTCCATACAGTCGTCACCTTAGTGGATATCTTAGTCCATATCACCGTGAATGCGTTGGCTATCGGCATAAGTACCTTGTCGGTCAGCCATGCAGATATTGGTTCAAAGAGGTTTGTGAGGAACTCCCACATTCCCTTGAATACTGATATAACAAAGTTTCCGATTGCAACGAATACATTCATCACGCCTTCAAGAACTGTTTTCCAGAACTCTTCATTATTCGCAAAGATATTCTTTACAGCTTCCCATGCACCTGCAAAATCACCCTCGAGGAGTGCTTTGATGCCGGAGAATACTTCTGAGATGTTGCTGAATATATTTTTAAAGAATGAACCTGCAACGCTCCACACAGCTTTTACTATCTCCCATGCAGAACGGAATGCCGCTCCGATGACGTGAACCACTGGTTCAAATGCCGCCTTGATAACAGTCCATGCACCTACTGCGACAGCTGCTATGCCGCCGAATACAGCGGTGATCGTCGGCCTGAGCGCTTCAAAGACTGCTTTTATAAGTTCAACGGCATTTCTGACTGCTTCTGTGATCGTTCCGAATACTTCTTTCGCCTGAGGGAGGAAATCGCTCTTTATCCAGTCGATGACCGGACCGATACTTTCCTTTATCTTTCCGAATGATTCAGTCAGAACAGGAATAACTGTGTCTGTGACAAATGTCTTGATGTCGTCAAATGCTACTGTGACGTAAGGAGCGATGAAGTCAGCTGTTTCGGAAACTTTTTCTTTCATCCTGTCCCATGCACCCGTTATTGCCGGCACTGCTTCATCAGCTATGAATGTCTTTGCGGTATTGAACTTATCCTTAAGGAAACCGGAGGCAGTTTCAGCTGCCGCCTGCACCTTTGGTGCGATCTCGTCCCACTTGTCGCGTATCGCCGGAACTGCTTCGTTAAGAATGAAGTCCTTTGCGTCAGTAAACTTTTCGGATATGAATCCGGATGCTGTGTCTATTGCATTTCTGACCGGTTCAGGTACCGCGTTCCAGATGTCGTCCCAGCTCGTTCCGAACCATCCAAGGAATGTGTTTGTCGTATCGGTAAGCCAGTCTACAGCTCCGCCGAATACACCCTTGATATTTTCCCAGGCACTGCTCCAGTCACCTTCGAAAATCGCTGTGAACGTGTCTACAAGCCCGAGGATACCATCAAGAGCCGCTCCTACAGTTGAATCGATAAGTTTGAATGCTTCTTCAAATACCGGAACGAGGAAGTCACACAGACTCTGCCATGCGGTCCGTATCACATCACCGATATCTTCAAAACTGAATCCGAGCCTGTTCAGCCGTTCGGTTATGTTCTGACCGAATTTATCGAACTTCGACTTGATCGAGTTCCATGTATTCAGAATGTTTTCCCGGAACTCGTCGTTTGTGTTCCATAGATGTCGGAAAGCGAACGCAAGCGTTGTCAGCACTCCAATGACCGCAAGAGCCGGAGCTGATACAGCTGCTATAGCTGCCTTGATACCCACCAGTGCGCCTTTGACTTTGCTGATGTGTCCGAGTATGGTTGTCCATCTGAAAGCTGCTATAACGCCGCTGAGTGCGGTTACGGCTATTCCTATTTCCGGCAGATATTCTTTTATGTTCGTTACTGCCGGAATAACTTTGTTCGTCACGAACTGCACTCCTGCTCTGAGAACAGGTTCAAGCTGATCCGAAACCTTTAGCTTCAGTTCTTCGAATGCACTGTTAAGGCTCTTGAGGTCGCCTGCAAGGTTGTCATTCATTGTTTCCGCCATGGCTGATGCACTGCCCTGTGCGTTCTTGAATGCTTCTGCAAGTTCATCCTGTGAGATTCCGAGGTTGTCGAATACCTCACTTGCACGGAATCCTGCGTCGCATGCTTCGTCAAGTGCTTCTGAGAACAGGTCTGACGAACCTTCCGATGTGTTCAGAATCTCGTTGAATGTGTCAGCACTTACACCGGCTTTTTCGAATTCATTTCTGATATCGTCAAGCGATATGCCGCTCTTCTGCAGTTCTTCATCAAGTCCCTCGACCGTCACGGATGCCATTCTGAGGGCTGTTTCATAGCCTGCTATGTTGTCTATACCTTCATTGAGAAGGAGGTTCAGTCCCTTTGTGGAGTCTGCTGTGAACGTCGTACTGAGTGCCGCCGCTCTTTCAGCTGAACCCATGCCGTCAACCGCTCCGGACACATCCTTGAGTATTGCCGTGAGGTCTCTGTAGTTACCCTCTGCATCCATAACAGCTATCGAGGTTTCACCGATCTTGATCTTGCCGTCGTCCATCTTCTTGGTGATGTCTCGCATCATTGCTGAAAGCGCCGTACCGGCTTCTGATCCCTTGTAGCCCTGATTTGCCATACCTTCGAGGAGTGAGGTTACTGTTTCAATATCCTGTCCGGCTGCGTTAAGGTTTGCCGCACAGTTTCTGTATGCTTCACCGAGCTGTGCAGCGGATGTATTACTTGAAGCCTGTGCTTTTGCAAGAAGGTCAGCGAAATATCCTGCCTGATCCGCTTCCATTGCGAATGCTGACAGATAGTCAGTTACCATGTCGGATGCTTCGCCCAGTCCCATGCCGGAAGCCGCTGCGAGGTCAAGAACACCGCCGAGGGCGCTTGTACTCTGCGTGGTATCCCAGCCGGCGAGTGCCATGTACTTAAGCGCTTCTGCACTCTCTTTGGCACTGAAAACCGTAGTGGCGCCGTATTCTCTTGCGGTCTGTTCAAGGAGTTCAAACTGCTCTCCCGTCGCTCCGCTGAGAGCCTGCACTTCTGACATCGTTGCATCAAATTCTGCTCCGAGTTGTATCGTGTCTTTGACGAAGCTTTTAACAGCTGATGCCGCCGCTGTTATTGCCTGTGAAGCAAGATTTGCAAGAGTTGCCTTGAAAACTGTGAATCCTTCGTTAGCCTGTGCCGCCGCCTCGTTCGCTTCGCTGAGACTGCCGCTCAGTTCGTCGGATGCGTTTTCCGCCTGTCCTGCACTTCGTCCCGCTTCGCCGTATTCTTCTGAAAGCCGGTCAGCTGCCTGACATGCTGCCTGCAGTCTGTCCCGGTTTTCATTAAGGTCTGTACTCAACTGCTGTATAGCGTAGGCTGTTGCTCTCGCTTCCTCTGTTCCCTCTCGTCCTTCAAGAACGTAGTCGCTGTACTGCTGTCTGAGCTTGTTCAGTTCAGACTCTTCATTCCTCATCTGAAGTGCAAGTCTCTGAGAAGCTGTTGCCGCCTCAAGGGTTTCAGTGCTCATCTGATTGAAGCTGCGCACTGCCTGATTGATCGCATTCATAAGGCTCGGATCAAGCACACCGCCGACCGATATCGTGGTTTCTATTTCTCTTCCGCGTGCCATTCTGTTTCACCTGCCTTTTATTAACGGCCTCGTGTCATCTTTGCACGTTCAGCCGCCCGCTTGTTTTCCTCTGCCAGATCTTCTGCAGCTTCGGCGTACTCTATGATAAAATCTGTGAGTCGCTTTCGTTCGAGATCTGATATGCTGGTGTGATATACTCTGCTGAAGTCTCTGTAGGCTCTTCGGAGCTTTCTGCCGGTGAATCCTTTTCCGAGACTCCGAGCATAAAATTTCTTCCGATCCTCATGAACTGAACTATGTCAGAGCCCTTGACTCTTTCAAGATCTGACCAGTCTACCGACGGATCAGCTGCTATAACTGCCGCATATCCTAAATAGATGTGAAGAGATGTGTCGAATTCCGATGCCGGAACGATGCTCATTGTCTTTCCGCTTGATTTTCTTGCTTCCGCTTCAGCGAAAAGAACGCCTGTTATCTCGTTTGTATCGTAATTTAATTCTGTCACCTGTTTACCGTTGATCAGAACAGGATTTTTGAGTGTGATCTTACCCATATGGTTAGTCCTTTCTGTTTCTGTGTTTAACAAAAGCCGCCGAGCCGAGTGCCCGACGGCTTTCGCAGTATGTCAAAAAATCTTAGAGGTATTTTTCGAAATCCTTTGCGTAGTTGATCCTGTTTACACGAAGAACTGTATTGAGACGGTCAACGACAAGCTTTTCACTGCCGTTTACGTAAAGTTCAAGACGTGTTACTGTGTACTTGTGTTCTGTAGTGACTGCATCACCCGGCTTGACAGCAATGTCAGGGATGGAGAGCGGAAGTGTCTTGACGAATGCCTTGACGCCTTCTGTCTTTGAGTCACCGTTCTTGGAGATACTTGTCTGAGCCCATCTGAATTCGAATACTCTTCTGCCGAGTCCGATGAGATTTGAGAAGCCTTCATCTGTACCGACTTTGTTAATTGTGAGCTCCATGTTTTCGAGAAGTCCGACAAGAGCTACATCCATGTTTCCCATGGCGCTGATAGTCGCTGTCTGAAAGTTGAGACCCGGAAGTGTGAATTCAACGTCTCTTGCAACGAGTCTGTTGTCAGCGTAGACTGTATCTGCGAGGATCGGACCTTTAACGTCTAACCATTTTCCCATAGCTTCTTACCTCCTTATTCGCCGTAATATGTCTGGAATCCGTCATCTGTGTAAGCAGCACGGACTGTTGCGGACTTAAGCGGCGGTGTATTTGTCGCGGAGATATTCCATGTGAAATCACCGTTAATGATGTCAGCGTCTGTATTTTCCTCAGGGAGGAATTCTACAACAGGATCTCCGATAAGAGCACCGATACCTACAAGAGCATCGAGCTTTGCGTTTTCGGCTGCAAGGATGGTATCCTTGAGGGCTATTGTCATAGGCTCGTCAATATCTGTGCCGTGGTCAAGCTGGAAGCTGTTTGTGATGTATTCGAGCATTCTGATGTTTACATCGAATATAGCACGTGCATCCATTGTACCGCCGTAAGTGTAAGCCGCTGTATGCGGTCCCCACATTACCCAGTTGCCGCCCCAGAAGCAGATAGTAGTGATACCCTTTTCGTTGAGAGTATTTGCTGTTACCTGATCGAAACCCTGATTTGTTGCTCCCGCTCCAAAGTACTGCTTTGCTGATGTTACAGGCTTGTTCGAGATCGTTTCGAACGGGATGCCGTCGTTCTCGTTGTCCTGTCTGAGCATCATAGCTGTTGCGATTGTGGAGAGGTGGAATACTCTGCCCGAACCGTCTGCAGCCTGTGGCCAGTAAACCTTTGAACGTTCGGAGTTATATCCGTTTGTATCCTTCCATGCGAGTGCGGCTGCTATTGTTGTAGTTGACGCTACAGGAATATCAGCGTTTACGAAGCCGTCCCAGTGGCCGTTAAGCTTTGTCACAGTTGCTATCATCGCAGAGTATACTGTCGGATGTTCTGACCATCCAGGAGCTGCAAGGACTGTGAGAACTGCGTTGTACTTCTGGTATAAAAGATCGAATGCCTTGAGACCTGTGTACACACCATTTGAAGCTGAACCGACGATAACACTGTCTGTTACGTTTGTGAGGTCTACTTCGTAGTAGCTTGCACTTACCGGTGAAGTAACTGTGTCAAGGAACGTTACTGTGAGAGTGTGAGTATCAAAGCTATACTCAAGTGTGTAGTCTGTGTCTTCGACCATATCAGCGATAGCGAATGTGTCGATGATGATGGTGTCGGAAACGATGGTTGCCTTGCTGTTTGCGACTACAAGGCTTGCGGTTGTTGCGGATGACTTCTTGTGTGTGGTCGGGTCAAGTACGTTCACGAAGTATGCAGGTGCAACGTTCTGAACTTCGAAGTTCTGAGCTGCTACTTCACAGAGTGTGAACTTTGCCCAGTCTTCTGACTTGCCGAATACACTGCTGAATTCCGCACCGCTTGAGATCTTGACCGGTGTGTTGATAACGCCGGCAGTCGCAAAACCTCTGATGAGGTTGACAGGTGCTGTACCGATATAGCCGGCAACGGTGGAGCTTTCTGCTGTAGATGAAACTCTGCTGCCTGTTATCTCGGCATAAGTGCCGTGTTTATAGCTCATTTTAATTCCTCCCGTTATAAGAATTGATTATAGTCCGGTGCTTTTGGTGTAAGTCCTACTTCAAGCTGAAACGAGATCCAGCTGTGCCAGTAAGGATAATAATCGCATATGTCACCATCTTCGGTGAACAGCCCGAACTTAATGCCGCTCTCCTTGATGATCCTGTGACCTGCGATGTATTCCGCCTTTTCAAGCGTATTCAGAACAAGATCCTGAAATACCATGTTGTCTTTCCATCCGTCAGTCCCCTTTTCAAAGGCTGCGGAGTCAGGATCGACAAAGTACGAATGGCCGCCGAGTGCGTCGATGTTGCCTTTGGGTCTGTAGAGCTCGTTTCCGTGAACTCCCGGATTCCAGCAGGCAAGAACTATCCGCATATCAAGCGTTCTGATCTTGTCTATGAGCATATCAGTCCCGCTCACCATCTGCACACATACAGACGGCACAGGTGCAGGAATACCCGGCGGAAGGCACTCCTTGCCCGGAACGTACAGCGGGAAGGATGCCGGATGAACAACTTTTGTTTTGTAGCCGCCGTCATTCCTGAAATCATCCGGAATTTTAAGTTCGATCTTACTACAAATATTTTTTGCTATCCAGTCGGCTGTTTGCTGAATTACTTCTGTAAGCATCCTTTCACTCCCTTAGTACATCTTGTTCTGAGCAATCGCCACTTCTGTGATGCCCATTGCCGCGTTTGAATACCTGATTATCATGACTTTGCCATCAAAATTTATCAGGTTGCCCGGTTCAAGGCTTTTCGGAAGATCTGTCGTTCTCGCATAGAGGAGAATGTCAGCTTCCACAAGTTCAAGTATCTGGCCTTTCTCTTTCTGTGACATTTTAAGATCTGCGAGCTTGTCGTTGTCAATGATCCTGAGCACCTGCTTACCTTCGACATCGTGGTACTCTCCGAATTCATCAAAATTCAGAAAAACGTTGTCGATGTCAGCGGCTACCTGTTCCTTGAACGTCATTTTTTCTTCTTCTTTCTCTCTTCCGGTTTCTGTCCGGGCTTGTCCACTCGTGTGGATGGCTCGTCTTCTTCCGGTTCTTCTGCAGGTTCTTCTTCCTGTTTTTCTTCGGCTTCGTCGTTTTCGCGAGGCTTTGGCGCTTCTTCTGCCGGTTCTCCGACATACTCTGCAACACCCTGTTCAACGAGTTCGGCTTCTCTTGAGGGAGAAAGAGAGAAAGGTTCTGAACCCGGAGTCATGGCTTCAACGTGGTCGCCTTTTTTCAGACCGTAGGTTCCTTTGATGATCTTTATCATTGCTTTCACTCCTTATTCAGGATCAGCAGCTGATACACACGGAGGCTCTTCTTCGTCAGCTTCCGCTCTGAGTTCTTCAAGGAGTTCGATGAGCTGATTTTTGTTGCGGCAGTTACGTGTGTCACCGCCGAGCTCTTCTATCATTGCCTTGAGCGCAGAGTTCGGAAGAGCCGCAAGATCCTCTTCGTCTGATTCGTCTGCTGCTTCGGCAGGTTCTTCTGCCGGAGCAGGTGCAGTATAGCCGACATACTCAACTGTACCCTTTGCAACCAGACGTTCAGCTGTTTTGTCGTCTACACTGAAAACTCCGTCAGAAGCTTCCTTTGTGCCTGTTCTTACTACGCCGTTTTCGTCAGTCCATTCGATACCGACTACACCGGCAATAACTTTCACGTTCTTCATGCCGTCCTCCATCAGAGTACATCAGAAACGATGAACGGGTTGGCGTTGTTCGGCATACAGAGAGGTGCTGTTGACAGCATGATCTCACGGAGGTTTGAGACAGCGTCAGAAGTGAACTTAGGAACGTCAATTCCTGCGTATGTATGGAACTGCCCGTCAGCCTGTTCAAGCTGTGTGATCGCACCGTAAATGGTTCTGCCGGCATTAGGAGCTGTTACGCATACCCAGTCAGCAGGGATATATGACTTTGTATTGCCGTCGATATCTTCATACTGTTCGTCGTATGTAAGAATGTCAAGCATTCTGCCCTTTACGTTGAGGCGCATGATCTTTGAAGCGCCTGATGGAAGAACTTCAGGGTTGATACCGCCCATTTCCATTCTTCTGTTGTCCATGAGCTTGATAAGCCACTCATTGTTGAGAAGCACGTCAGCTACGTTCGGAGCAACGATACATTCTGTTGCAGGGAGTCCCTTGGATGTGAGCATCTTGATCATGTTTGCAAGGTCGTTGATGATCTGCTTGCCGGATGCTTCTGTTGTTGTCCATGGTGTGCCGCCTGTTACAGTATAGATAGCAGGGTTTGTCATTTCATCGTAGAAGCGAACTTCTTTTTCTTCGTAGTTGCCGAGGTCGTCAACTACTTCTTTCATGATGCAGGCGTTTGTGAACATTACCTGTGCAGCCATTTCTTCTTTACGTCTGATGTTCATTTCCTGAAGTTCCTTAAGGTCGTTCATGATCATGACACCCTGACGCTGTTCAGGTGTGTAGTTGCTGTAGAGAGCTTCACCGAATCCTCTCTTTGAGAGTTCGTCGATCGATAATGTTCTCTTAGGGGCAATGTGTGAAGGTGTGAATTCCTTCATTGTGTATCCGTCACGGAATACTGCCACGCCGTTCTTACGAGGTGCTACGAACGGAGAGGCTTTCTTTGTACCCTTCTTGTATTCTACAAGTACGTTCTGGGTTGAGAAAACGTCAGAAGCTGTGTTTGTAGGAAAATATCTGTCGAGAAGAAAACTTCTTGCAGGTGTGATCTGCTGAACAGATGCCAGAAGGGTTCTTGTAGCAAAAAAGTCTAATGCCATACTGAATCTCTCCTTTCTTACTTGATCGCATCTGAAAGAAGGATGCCTGCAATTCTGAAAGCTTCCTTGTCATCAGCTGTGATAGTATAGCTGTCCTTGACAATAAGAGCGTTTTCGTTGAAGTGGCCTGTTCTGTAGGCAACCGCTCTGCCGTCTGTAGATGTGCCGACTGTTACGTCGTCAGCAAGTACTGCGTTCGCTGTGAATGTACCGATAACAGTCTTGACAGCGATGCTCTTTGTGTTTGCCGGTGCTTCGTCAAAGATAAGATCGCCGTTTGCAGCGATGTAGCTGAAGCCGCTTGTGAGAGCTGTTCCGTCAACCTTTACCTCTGTAACTGCTGCAGGGATAACACCGTCGTCGATAAGGCTGAACTTAACTGTTGAGCCGTCGCCTGTAGCTGTGAATGTTCCTGCTGTTCCGGCTGTACCGAGAATGTACATCTTGCCGTCTTCACCCTTTGCAAGTGCTGTGCCGCGCTTGTAGGTTACTTCTTCAGCACCTTTGGCAATTGTTACAGTGTACACTTCCGGTGAAGGAGCGAGACCTGCAATCAGATTGTCCGGCTGTACTGTCGATGTGTCGATCGTCTGATCAATTCTTGTGCTCATTACTTGATTTCTCCTTTCTGACTGTTGAAGAGGTCAACTATGTTCTTGAACTCTTCTGCGTCTTTTTCAGCTTCTGCCTTTTCTGCTCCGCCGTTCGGTGAAGCTCCGACTGATGCTGTACCTGATGTCGCTGCATCTTTCTGCATGTCTGCAAGGAAGTTCTGACCTTCTTTTGCTGACTGCTTAAGAACTCTGAAACTGAGCTCCTGTGCTGTGCATGCGTTTTCGCCATACTTAGCTTCGTTTACCATCTGCTGATCCGGTACAGAAGCGGCAATAGAATCAATCTCTTCGATTCTCTTGCGCTCTGCTGTGACTGCAGCGGCAACGTCAACTGAACTTCTTGCAGAGTTTTCAATCTGCTCAACAAGTTCAGGCTGTTCTGCTCTTAATTCATCGAGTGTCATTATCTTTCTGCCTCCTTCGTGAGATTTTATAACTGCATCCGGTTTTGGATCCGGTTTTGCACTGTCGTTTGCTACCGGAAAATCCGGCATGTTGCGGAAAAATGCTGAATCATGTCTGATTCCGTTGACCATGAGGAATTTCTTGTTTGCTGACATTGTGATCTCAGTCTCTTCTGCATCTTCAATAACAGAATCTGCAAAGCCGAGTTCGACAGCTTCCTTGCCGGTCATCCATTTTTCCTTTGTCATCATGTTTCTGAGCTTGTCAACTTCAATGCCTGTCTTGGCATGATAGATCTCGGCTATCGCCTTTTCATTTGCGTCCATCATCTGTTCAAGCTTCTTAACATCCTGCAGAGTCATTCCGTCCCAGTTCCATACTGACACACCATGTATCATGATGATCGAACCAGGGAAAACAGAGACGTTCTTACCGGCCATTGCAATGACCGAGGCGGCACTTGCTGCTATACCCTCTACAATGACACTGACATCTGCTGAAAGCCCTTTGATGGCGTTGTGAATTGCAATGCCGGTGTACAGGTCGCCGCCGCATGAATTGATCTTGACTGTGATCTTTTCCTTGCCGGCGACTGCTTCGAGGTCTTCACGGAATCCCTCCGGTGTGATGTAGTCGCCCGGGATGGCTTCACCGGTCCAGTAGTCATACGGTTTCTTTGAGAGGACATCACCATAGAGAGTGATTTCGCCCTCTGTTTCAGAAACTGATGCTATATTCCAGAATTTCTGCGCTGTACCGCCGACTGCAGGAGATCCGTTCAGAAGCATATTCCTATTCTTCTGCATTTCCTTCTCCTTTCTCAGCTTTAAGAGCTGATTCAATGATAAGATTTTTCAGGCGGTTCGTTGCTTCCTTCTGGCTCTGATGAGCGTCTGGAGAATTACCGCCGAGTTTCTCGTTTTCACGGGAAAGCCGCTCGATGTTCTTGTCCCACTGCCCGCCGTTAAGTTTGACGGTGGACTGTTCGTGTGTGCTGAATCCTTCGGAGCACGCCAGTATTTCGGCTGTGATCTCCTTGACAGGGTCAAGCTGTCCCTGTGACGGACCGAGCCACTCTGAACCGAGCCATGCCGCTCTGATAGCGGGATCTGCAAAAAATCCCGGAGCGTTGACGCGTCCTCTTGCGACCGCTTCAGAAAGCCATGTTTCATAGATCGGTCTGCAAAAACTTGCCGCTAACCACTCACGACGCATTTTAAACGCTTTCCACGCTTCGAGCAGAGCTGCACGTGAAGCTGAATAGGAAGCGTTGAAGGACTTCATAAGAAGATCTGCCGGAATTTCAAGAGCCGCTCCGACCTGTTCAGATATAGACTTGACAAACTTGTCAAAGCCGCCCGCCGGTCTCTGTGGTTCTGCAAAAGTGACATCCTCACCCGGATTCAGTATGTTGATCTGTCCCGGACCCATGTTATAATCATTGATGTCTCTCGGCTCTGCCGGCGGAGATCCCGTTTCGTTGAACGGCATTTCATCCGTTGAAGCCTGCGTTTTTATGAACGCCGTGAAGAAACTTTCAACGACTGCAGCCATGAGCTCTGATTCAGTGTAACGCCTGAGCTGAAGCAGAGGCTCAATGACCTGTGCAAGGTACGAGACACCCCTGTACTGGTCCGGTCGTTCGGTTTCCATCACGTGAACCACGTTCGGCAGTCCTGTATTCTCCTGCCACGCAAGCACTCTCGACCACGTTTCCGGTTCGGTCTGCAGTTCGAACGGGTGATTGCTTCGTATGTGGTAGGCTACTATAGCACCGTTCCTGTCGATCTCAACACCGTCGAATATACTGTTTCCGTTATCCGGATTCTTTCCCGTTGTCAGAACGATGTTTCCGCCGTTCGTCATCGGTGTGGCTATTCTGTCTGCTTCTATGACGTGTACTCGCAGTGAGTACGGGAAAAACCTGCTTGTATCATAATGCTTAAGGAGACCGACACAGTCGCCGCTCATAAGCCATGAAACAAGTGCAAGCTGCTGTAATCCGTAGAAGTTATTGATACCGGTAGCATCGCACGCTCTGCGGTTCGTCGCCCACAGGCAGAACTCCCGCTCAGTCTTCTTCTGCCATCGTTCAGCGCTTTCCTGTGACAGTCCTACAACATCCCTGTCGATACGACACTTAAGCTGCAGACCCATGCCGACAATGTTCGTGCGGTTCGTCTTGATCGCTGATGTTGCCATCGGTGCGGCCATGTAGAGCATCCTCGCACGCTGACGCATGGTATAGTTATTGAAGTCGATATCTTCACGGGGAGAGCCCGACATGGCATTGAAGCCTTTGACTGCTTTCTTGTGCCAGCTTGCGCCTGCTTCTCCGTATCCTTTCATTTTCTCACCTCCCGTGTCTTAATTCTGTCCACTCGTGTGGACAGTGTTCTCAACGGCAACAATCCGCGCTCGAATTTTCAGAATTTTCAGATCACCAGTCGCGTGGAACAACCGCGACTGCTCTTCTTGCACTGCCAGTGTTAAGCTCGTTCATGAGTTCCTGCAGTTTTTTCTCAAGCTTTTCGATCTCGTCCTGAATAGCTTTCAGTGATGTCTGATAACGCTGAAGACTTCTTGAACCTATCGCGTATGCCTGAGTACCCCCCTCAAGCATTTCTCTCTCACGTTCATAGTAGGAAGTGAGTCTGAGTTTTACTCTCGTGATCTCTTCCTCCACTGTCTTTTTATCTCTCATTTCATCACCTACCAGCTTTCAAAATATTGATCAGTAACGTTTTTTCGCCTTACAGGAGTCTGCTTCTGCGGTTTCAGCTCCTGCCTTTTCGGCTGTTCAGGCTTGTCCGGTAATCCTTTCAGCCTTGCTTCAAGAGCAAACATGTCCGGATCTATGATTTTAAGTGCAGCATTGGCATAGTTCCTGCAATCGAGCGCTTCATTTCGATTGTGGCCCGGAAGCTTTACCCACGCCCACTTAGTACCTGTCCTCGACTTCACCTGTTCGAGCCGCTCAGAGAGTAAACCGCTGAAGAAATAAGCATCATAACCTTTTTCTTCATCTTTCGGGAAATGACAGAACTTCGGTCCTGGTTCCTGCACCTGCAGAGCGGACATAATGCTTTCCTTGCCGGCATCGACACCGAGGCTGTAGAGCCAGCAAGTGATTTTTTTACTATCTTTTATAGGTACGCGTGAAGGCGGTGTTACGAATGGTACACCGTCCCCGCCCTTACCTTTGATCGCAAACACACGCTTGTCCTTGCGCTCACGGCACCGCTCGTATATCTCCTGCGTGTAGTGACCGCCTGAGTCAATGCACGTCATGGAGATCCTTAAGCCCTTGCCGCTCGCAAAGGTATAAACGTGGTCGATTATATCATCAAACTGCAGCCACACATCGTCGCTGTCCGGCTTGCCCATGATATAACCCTTTTTGATGCCCCACGATTCACCGTAAAGACCATATCCGACTACCTCGTATTCAAGTCTGTTGTCCTGCGTATCTACGCCGCAGGTAAGACATAAAACACCGTCAGGGAGTTCGACAGCTGAACCGTCCGGCTTTGTGCCGTAGTCTTCACGTCTGCTCATAAGAGCTTCTTCGTCGGCATCGTCTATTCGTTCCTCCCAGAGCTCACCGAAAAGTGTGTTGTATACAACTTTCAGCTTTTCAGGGTCGTCCTTTGAATCAAGGAACTTCGTGACGATCTTCTTCCATGGTGTCCACGGAGATGCAAATGCAGACAGCCAGAAAGAACGTATGCCCTTCTTGTATGCATCAGGGTTTTCAGCTATCCACTTGTGTGGCTGAGATCTTATTTCCTGTTCAGAAGATAATGCCCCGCAGTGCGGACAGCTGAATTTTATATCATCGTCAACGTTATAGACGTTCTTGCCTCTGATCTTCTCAGTGGTAAAGGTAAACTTGATACGGTCAAAGGTAACATCGCTGAACTCTCCGCAGTGCGGGCACTTCGGACACCACCGCTCCTGCGTGCCCTCTGCGAAGGATGCTTCTATGTTACTCATACCCTTGATCGTAGGAGTGGAAACTTCTATGCTTTTCCGGTTATAGAATGTTGTCTGACGTGCTTCAGCAAGTTTCCACGGGTCACCTTCCGTTCCGGCAGATGCCGCCCATCTGTCCCGCTCGTCACCTATGACATAACGGGCAGGTGTTGAAGCGAGTGCTGATGCACTGTTTGAACCTGTGATCGTAAGCATACCTCCCGGAAAGCTTTTCTGAAGGATGGTATTGCCGCCGTCCCTCGATTTAACGTCTGCAACCTTTGAACGAAGCCGTTTGTTATCACGAATCATCGGTGCAATACGCAGACGGGAAAACTTCTGAGCATCTTCAAGCGTCGGCTGAATGTACATGATCGAACCCGGGTCCTGATCAATGATATACGATATAGCATTGAGTTCGAATTCTGAATTGTGAGTTGGAATCAACTCCGTGCCTGCAAGATACAAGTGTGACGGACTGTCCACTTGTATGCATTTGACCGGAACGCTTTCAATTTCTTCTACATCCACTATCCTCCGACGTTCAGTTTCTGTTGTTCTTAGCGCACAACCTTTCAGGCCTTCTCCGTGTCGAGATTTTATTTTTTTTCTTTTCCTCTCTAACCTAAACACAGGAACGTCATAAACCATAAAATCAATCCTGTAAACAGGAATTCTTTCTGAGGTTGCTGAATTTGAACAAACAGCCATTTTCAAATGAATTCTGTTTTTTATCCCAAGAGTTAATAGAAGTTCATGGACATTCTCTATTAACCTTCTGGACTTAAGCGTGATTTCACATCTGCCTCTTTTATCAATGCTTCCGTCAGAATCAAGTATCCCTTGAAGCAGCGAAAGGCGTTGATTGTATGATGATCTTAGGTAAGGAGTAGGGATGTGCTTGTTATCAAGCAGATTCGAACGTTTAAGTTTTGAATGCATCGTTTCACGCAAATTTACAATCGGGTCAAGAGATAATCCCCACTTGTACTTCATCGCATGCTGACGCGCACACTCTGCACATAAGCCTTTTTTTGTTCTGCCAAGCTGGTTTTTGTCATGCCCTCTTATGCAGAAATTTGTTTCATCAGGGCTAAGTTTCGGATCGAGCATTATATTGAAAACGTTCTTATCTTTTTCTCTGATTTTAACTTGAATTCCTTCAGATCTAATATAATCTGCGATTTCTATATCACTTTTGTGTACTGTAATCTGAGAAGAATGACTGTTCCCGTCTCCAAGCCAATACCCCAATGTGTATGGCGGGATAGGCAACTCTGCACTTTCACATTGCAATGCACCAGATACGGGAATTGCATATCTGTTTCTGTTTTGGTGTTTGTATGTGACTGATATCTGCTCGGTTGTGAGTATGCCATTGTACACCCCTTTTGCCAATGACAATAAACTTTCTACATACCATTGATGATTAGCATCAGCTATCATTGTAGATCCGTCAGAAAATGTGATTTTATAACATTTCCTGTTGTACATGGTCTCTGTCACATTCGTTACTTTGCATTGAACGCCGTTTTCATCGAAAACTGTATCTCCAATTTTAAGGTGTTCCATTGTAGTCCAGCCATCGGGCGTCGCTATCGGTGTAGAAATATCAAGCGCTTTGCCGACCTGCGAAGCGGCAACCATGACTATTCTTTCGACTTTCGGGTCAGTAAAGGCGTCCATTGGTTCTTTGAGGTATGGCGTTCTCGAGGTACGCCACGGTCCGGCTTCTGCGGAGCTCTCAGAGGACAGTCGCCTGTACTTATCGGCCCATTGTGATAAGGTGAGATTTTCAGGCGGTTTGAAGTTTTTGACGGCTTTTGACAGTGTGCGATTGATCCGCACAAGATCAATCGGTTTCATCTTCGTCGTCTTTCTTACCCTGACGTTCTCTCACCTTCCGCCTGAATTCGTCAGGGTTGTATTTGTAGTTCGACAGATCTTCAAGGATGTTGTTGCACTCTCTTCTGATGATAGCTGAAGCTTCATTCGCACTGGCTGCCTTTACGACGTCCATTGCAAGCCGTCCAGGTAATGAAAGCACATTGCTTCTCACCGCATAGACAAGGGCGTTCATAACTTCAACTACATCGTCAGACCTGTGCATTGTTCCTTCAAGTTCTGCGAGTTCCATTTCTGATATCTTAGCTTTCGCCATTTTCCAGTCAGCTTCTGCACGGAGCTTGTCCTGTTCCGCCTCTCTGATATCGGCGTGCTTGCTCTCTCTCCCTGCGATCTTCTCACTCAGATACTGGATGTAGACCTGAGCAACTTCGAACAGGTCGTACCTGTACGGTCGTGAAGACTTCGCCGGAATGATTCCCTCCTGCGTCAACTGCTGTACTCTGCGAACCTGAACGCCGAGGAGTTCGGCAATTCTCTCCGATGTCACCAAATTATCTTTTTCGGCTGCCATCTCTTCTCTCGCCTCCGGTTCTGTATGGTATATTCTGTATGTGCTGTTAACGTAACGAAATTATATGAAAATTTTCCCTTGTATCTGGCGAACCGCTGGGCTCGCAAGCACCGCAGGGATTTCTCAGGACGTTCACAGTACCTTTTTACGTCGTTTCCGCTATTTCAACAGCTGATTAACGTGATTTTCAAATCTTTTTTCTATATTTTCATTCAAAATATCTTCTACCGTTTCCTTTGCCTTACCGCTTATCATCTGAGGAACGGATAGTGTCTTTACGACATCCACAGGATAACGTGACGCACCACGACGCTGGAACGGTAATCCGTCATGTATGTACGTCTTCCTGTCCATTGCTTTACGCTGTCCTTTGATGATCGTTGCACTGACCGTGTACTTCTTCTTTGCCGGTCGTTCCTTTGGCGACATGCTGAAGTGAGTGAGCGTGAGCGGTCTGCCTCTGTACCTGATCGACACACCGGCAATGCTCCTGCCTCCCGAGCTGTCTTCTACTCTGACCGACGCTGACTTAACTCCGGCTGTATCAACACCGTAGTGCTGTCTCACACCTTTGGATACCCAGCCGGGGGCACGTGTGCGGATATCCGAGACGGTTCGTTTAATCGCCGTCTCACTGCCTTCCTGCAGTTTGTCAAGATGTTTCCGGATCTTATCAGCGTCACGCATGCTGATGGTATATGCTGACCTGCTCATCGCTTTCACCTCACAGGGATTTTTAGGGGACTTCTAATACATGGTAGGGGAAAAGATTGAAACGGAAGAAAGGAAAGCCGGACGCCGGAATACTCGTCCGGAGAAACCCAGTGGCGCATTCGCCAGTCTTCCGATTGGTTTCTAAGTACATAATAACACAGGTCAGGTGCGACATTCTACGACATGATTTATTTTCTATTTTTTCAAAATATTTTCTGAAAATCTATTAACATATACGTACGTTTATGTTATAATATAAACATAGAGAGGAGGTGAAAACAAGGTTGAAGAGAAAAATAAAAAAGCCTTCCGAAATCGTGGAGGATCTCGAAAGGCTTATAATCAGAATCATCTCACTGATAGGGTGGATCAAGATTCTGATAGACGTTCTTAAAAGCTTAGATAACTAAACTGAAAGAACGGTACACTACCGGCGGAACGGTGACAGAGTTCCGCTCGGTATCACTTATATGATAACAGACAAACTTCAACCTGTCAACATGAAAAAGGAAACAATCAAACTTATGCTCAAGGTTCTTGAACTGATCGGACTCGCTGCCGTTCTTGTGTTCATGACAATGAGCATCGTGAAAGGATGAAACCATGGAAGAACAGAAACCGAAAAGTGCCGCTCAGCAGAAATACTTACGCAGGAACTATGTAAGATTCCCGCTTGACCTCAAGCCGGAAGTTCTTGAAAAGTTCCGTGAAGTGTGTCAGGCGAACAGCACGACACCTACAACCGTGATCAAGAAGGCTATTGATGATTACATTGCCGCTCATTCATAATAGCTTTTGATCATAAAAACAAAGAGCCCGTCCGGTTATGATCGGATGGGCTCTTTGCGTTATTCCTTGTTTTTTCTTCTTACTCATGATATAATAATTCTTGCGTTGGGCTTCTTCCACACGGAAGGAGGTGAACGCCGTGGGTTTATTTTCGTTTGTGCTATCTGTCATGAGC
>JAEEVL010000028.1 GCA_016290875.1 Ruminococcus sp. | reverse complement strand
ACGATATTACAATAATTCTGCACAATAAATTCCTCCAATCAGATGTGTATATCTGATTGGCTTCGCCGCACATTTTCGGCTTCTTGTCAATACCTTTTCACAGAAATTTACATTTTATTCATAAAAATAGTCGCAGGATCATTTCTGATTCCTGTGACTATTTTGCGTTTTCTTAGCTTAATGGCATTACGATATATCGGGCTCTTTTTATGAGGATTCAATTATGTTAAGAAATCAGCCGAAGAGCAGTATTATTCAGCGTACAGCTTATAAAGAAGGAAATTCTTTAATCGTGAGGTTAGTATTCTATCTAACAGAACAGCACCTTTGTAACCAAGTCCCATGGTACAGAGCAAAGGCAGTTTTTTCTTTCTGAGAATATGCATTATGTACTTTGCCGCTTTATCAGGAGTTTGCCCGCTCTGCTCATCTTTTTCGGCTTTGGCGAGTGAACGGCTAATTCTTCCTCCGTATTCAGCGTCTCCGTTTACAAAACTGTTCCTTGCTGAAGTGAAACCTGTGCATAGGTCACCGAACATAACAGCACAAACCTCAATACCATAAGGTTTGACTTCATTTGCAAGACCAAGTGTATAGGAATTTATACCAGCCTTGCTTGCTGAATACCACACCTGAAAGGGGAGAGGCATAACAGCTGCAACGCTACTGATATTGATGATTTTGCCATAGCTTTGTTTTCTCATATAAGGCAGAACTGCCTTATCAACGTTTGCTGTACCGAAGAGATTGACTTCAACCTGACGACGCGCATCTGCCTCGCTTGTGAACTCACAGCCGCCTGATATTCCAAAGCCGGCGCTGTTGATTACAAGGTCTATTCTTTGTTCACGGTCAAATATTTCTTTTACGTTTTTCTGAACGAGTTCTTCGTCTGTGACATCAACAGTACAATGCGTGATACCGTTGCTGCTCTTGCCTTTTCGTGAAAACTCATACACTTTGTAGCCATTTTCGCTGAGTCTAAGAGCAACAGCTCTTCCGATACCGCTGCTGCCGCCGGTTACAATCGCTGTTTTTGTCATGATGAGTTACCTCAGTTCGCGAAGAGCGTTGATAGTTTTATCGAGGTCTTCACGGGTATGGTCTGCCGACATAAAGAATCTGATTCTTGCCTCATCTTCTTTTACTGCCGGGTAGATGATCGGCAGAGCATTAATACCGCGCTTGTAGAGCTCGTTTGAGATATAAACAGTCTTCTGAGAGTTGCCAATGATGACAGGGACGATAGAAGTTCCTTCGCTGAGTCCTGTGTTGTATCCGAGTTCAGAGACTGACTTCAGGAAGTAAGCTGCGTTTTCGTGTAGTTTATCTATCTTGGAAGAATCGTTGCTGAATATCTCTATCGCCTTATAAGCCGCAGCTGTATTGGCAGGTGAGAGACCGCAGCTGAATACAAATCCGGGAGAATTACGGCGGAGATACCAGATAAAGTCCTTGTTTCCTGCAATGTATCCGCCGCAGCTTGCAGCAGATTTGCTGAGAGTTCCCATGAGAATATCTACATCTTTCGGATCAACTCCAAAGTGGCTTGTTACACCGCGGCCGTGATCGCCGATAGTACCGAAAGAATGGGCTTCATCGACCATAAGGATAGCTTGATACTGCTTCTTTATGCGGATAAGCTCGGGGAGGTTACATATGTCGCCGTCCATAGAATAGATACCCTCTGCAACGATCAGAACACGGCGGTATTTATCTCTCAGACGCTTAAGCTTCTTTTCAAGGTCTGCCATATCGTTGTGATTAAAGTGCATTCTCTTTGCGTGGGAGAGAATAGCCCCTTGAACTATGCTGTTATGAGCATATGCATCGTGTATAACGAGGTCCTTATCATCTACGATATTGCCGATGAGGTTGACGTTTGTGCAGTGACCTCCTACGAATACGACAGAATCATCTACACCGAGAAAGTCGGCAATTTGTCTTTCGAGCATTCTGTGAAGCTCGATCTCACCGGTAAGTATTCTGCTTCCGGAAACTGATGTGCCGTGTTTTTCGATAGCATCTTTTGTGAATTCGATGACTCTGGGATCAGCTGTAAGTCCGAGATAGTTATAGGTGGAGTAGTTTACTTTCTCCTCGCCCTTGATAACGACTCTTCCTCTTGCGATGCCCTCGTTTACTTTGAAGTATGTTGTCTTGTTGGTAACAGTGGTATCGTAGTATTCTTTGAATGCTACTATCTCAGGAAATTCACTGATAACACACTGCTTTTCGATTGTTTCCATAATGATACAACTCCTTATACAATTTTTTTGATAGTGTACGATATTGTAACGCCAGAAGTTAGAGAAACCTAACGGATAGAATTATAACACTATTAACGGGGCGTGTCAATCGTGAATAAATATGTTTGTATAATCTAACAAATTTGTTTTTACAACTATTCTGAATTGTATAAAAATGCGACAAACATCTTTCAACACCGGAAATTATGGCAAAAAAAGTGTGGATTTTCTATTGACAACAGTAGTTTTTGGGGTTATAATGTTATACGGTTAGCATATGATAACTTATTTATTACAGTGTGTATCCTATTGATACGTATGGTATTATCATTGTTATAAATACGTTATCTGCCTGATAAAATAGGGTTTTATTATTACTTTTAGGTTAGTTCCTACTAACCCAAAGTCCTAATCTTGCCTCAAAGGAGATGTGTGAGTTGGAGAAAAAATGGGTAGTTCACAGTACGAATAGAGAAGACGCAAAAGTAAATCTTCTAATGTTCGTTTATGCGGGAGGAAGTCCGAGCTTCTTTGCACCGTGGAAAAAATCTTTTGATGCAGATGTCAATGTATGTCCGGTGCTGTATCCTGGAAGAGAGATAAGAAAAAACGAACCTATTCCTTCTACTGTTAGTGATATGATAGAAGAATTCGTTGAGGATGCACACGAGCTCTTTGAAAAGCCGTTCGTGCTCTTCGGTCAATGTACAGGCGCTATAATAGCCTATGAAGCTGCTAAATGCGTTTATAAGAAATTCGGCAAAACACCGGCTGCATTTATTACTTCAAGTATGAATTCGCCGAGATCGTATGACTGTTACAAGGCTCTCTATGATGATAACGGAAATGAAGTTTCTGATGAGATACTGGCAGAACGTATGATAGAACAGGGAACTGTTTCTCCTGATTTTGCCGGAGATCAGAACTTTATCAGATATTATATGCCAGTATTCCGCGGTGATTTGAAAATGTTCGAGAATATTGACAAATCTGAGCCCGTGAAACTTGGCTGCAATTTCTACTGCCTGACAGGAACAGAAGATGAGTTCATAACAGAAGAAGGCGTAGCAGACTGGAACAATTATACTTCGGAAAACGTATTCTACGAACAAGTACACGGTGGTCATTATTATTTCAATGAGCACGGAAATAAAGAGTTCGTGCTTGCAAAACTCAATGAGTATATAAAAGATAATTTAGGAGGAATATGATGGATAACAGATACAGACTTTTCGGTTTGCAGGAAGTTACGATGTCTATGACAAGGGGAGAGGATACTTCAATAATTTCTCCCTGCGGTATTTTTATCAAAGGTGAACTTAACTACGCAAAGCTTGAAAAAGCAGTTCAGAAGCTTGTCAAAGAAAGTGACGCTATGAAAATCGTATTTGAGCGTGACGAAAATACAAAGAAGTTGTATATGAAGCCTCTTGACAGCTATACATATACGCTTGATGTAAGAGACGCTGTCGGTGCGACTAAGGAAGAAAAAGAAGAGTTTATAAAGAATGACTTCTATGAAGCGACAAGGAAGATAGAATATCTTCCTGATGGCAAGGTAAAGTGGAACTGCATTCTTTACAAATACAGTGAGACTGAACACGGTCTTTGGTTCGGAATGAGTCATTTGCTTGCTGATGGTCTTAGTGTTACTAATGCACTTACACGTATCGTTCTGAGATATAACGGTATTCCGCTTCCACCTATGTCGAGCTTCCTTGATTACGTAAAGGAGCAGTATAAGCTTGAAGAGGAACCTGAATACAAAAAGCTCAGAGCAGAGTTTGCTGAATCTATAAAGGACTATAAGCCGCCGGTTGATTATTCAAAGTACGGTACCAATGAGAGCCGTTACAGAGAGCTTGTTACGCTTGATATCTCAGAACTCAGAAAATTTGCACGTTCAAACAAGATGAGCCTTTTCCACTGCACGCTGTTTATGTTCCATGCAGCTATCACAGCTACATATAAAGCTAAGGATTCACTCATAGGTGTTGCAGTAGGAGTTCGTAAGCTGAAGAATATGTCGTCGATAGGCGAGTTTCTGACAGGATACATTGACAGGAATATCTTTGAGTCCAATGACTCTATGAAAGAAATGGCGGTCCGCTGCAAGCAGAGATATCTTGCAGAGAGTAAGAAAGATCTTGCTCTGTATGACCTTTTCAGAAACGGCACGGAGTTTATTCTTTCCTATCAGAACTTCGGTGACGATTCCAAGGATATCAAGTTCGGAAAGGCTGTTGCAAGACCTTACGACAATATAGACGAATTTGTAAAGCCTTTCCACTGGGCTTCACTGTCACTTGATGCGTATGAGTCCGGCAACGAACTTGCGCTTATGGCAGGTCTTGACAATGACCTCATGAGCGGCGAAGTGCTTGAAAGAATGAAAAATGCTTTCATAATTGCAAATAGGGTATTATCCGGCGAAGACATGACGTTCGGAGAATACTGCAAAGCAGTTGACGAGAGTGTAAAATAAACTATTTTGAAAGGAAGTATTAAAATGGAAGATAAAAAAATAATGCAGGAGATATGGAAGGAAACATTGGGACTTGATGAACTTCCGGGCATGGATGAATCCTTTTTTGATCTCGGAGGAAACTCTTTTATTGCGAACAAGGTCATTCTCATGTTTGAGGAAAAGACAGGACGCAAGATAGAGATAGCTGATTTCTTTGAAAAAGATACGATAGATACTCTTGTGAATTGACGGTGACTCTGATGACAGTTGGAATAATTGGATGCAGTGGAAATATAGGCAGAGGTATAGCTGAATACCTACTCGGTAAAGGTTATACGGTATACGGAGTACAAAGGCATCAGACAGAAGTTTTTTCAGACAATGAGAATTATACGCAGAAGGTATTCGATGTAAGTGATACAGAAAAGCTTACGGAACTCGCAGCTGAATGTGATATGCTGATTAATTGCATTGCTCCGGCTTATGAGTATTCAAATAACATAGCAGTGACAGCCGGAGAGAACGACTGTATCTATCTCGACCTCACGGACTGCGTAGCTTCGGACGAGCTTCCTGAGAGCGGAACATATATCACATCATGTGGTTATATCCCGGGTTTGTCGGCGATGATACCCAAGTTCATTATTGAGGAGCATTTTGACAAGGCTGAGAGAGCGGTCCTGTTTCAGGGCTGTACTGAGCTTTGCTCTGACAGAGCGTTGACAGACATAATTATGTCATCGGAAAAATCTGGATATGTGGATTCGTATTACTATAATGGAGAAATCAGAAAAATGGTGATAGATCCGCGAAGACGCTTTAAACTTCCGGTGCTGGGCAAGGAAGTTTTCCTTAAACCTTACCTTTCGGATGAAATGATTGATTTTGCCGAAAAGACGGGCATCAGCAGTCTGAAGTGGCTGAACGCATATGAGAATATCTCACAGTTTATGTTCTTCATTAGGCTTATCGGTATAGTGACTTCGGGAGATAAGGAAAAGATGAGTGCTCTGACAGCTGCTGAGCGCAGTAAAAGAGAGGCTTCGGGCAAGGAACTATATTCGGTTATGCTTGGAGAAATCATCGGAACTAAAGACGGAGTGGACAAATGTGTGCAGTTTGTTCTTTCATTCAGTGATATGGATAAGCTATGTTCTGTATCGGCGGGGCTTATAGCGGATAAAGTTCTGAGTTTGGATGTTGACAAGGGCGTTCATATGGGGTATCGTCTTGCTGACAGAGAACTCACCACAGAAATAAAGGAATATCTCAGTGAAAACTGCCGTTTTGAAATCAAAGAAGTGCCGGTAAGCTCTTCTTTTGAAGCTATGCTGTAAAGCTGTATGCAGCTTTGCGTGGGCGGCAGTCTTAAAAATATAATTAGTATAAATGCGAGGAATAATTTATGTTTATTGAGATCAAAAATGCTAAGAAATCATACGGCAAAGGCGAAGCACAGGTCAATGCAATGGATGGTATAGATCTTTCGCTTGAAAAGGGCAAGATATACACGATACTCGGACCTTCAGGCTCCGGTAAGAGTACGCTTCTGAATATGCTCGGAGGACTTGATGATATAGATTCCGGAACTATCACGGTTGACGGGACAGAGCTGACAAAACTGTCAAAAAAGCAGATGTGCGATTACAGACGAAAGTCAGTTGGATTTGTATTTCAGTTCTACAATCTTATCCCTGATCTGACAGTCAGGGAAAATGTTCAGTCTGTAAAGGACATTTCCGATGATCCTTTTGATATTGATGAAATGCTTGAGTCACTTGGTATCAAGGATTATGCCGGGAGATTTCCAAGAGAACTCTCCGGCGGACAGCAGCAGAGAGTAGCTATCGCAAGAGCACTGGTAAAGAATCCTAAGATACTCCTCTGTGATGAGCTTACAGGTGCGCTTGACTCCAAGTCGTCAAGAATGGTACTGGAATTCCTTGAAAAGATCCACGCAAAGTACGGCACTACAATTATCATCGTAACACATAACGAAGCCATTTCAAAGATGACGGATGTTGTTATAAGAGTACAGGACGGTAATATCAAATCTGTAACTGAAAACAAAGAACGTGTAAGTCCGAAAGATATCGTATTCTGAGAAGGTGACAGACAATGGTTTTAAAGAAAAGATACAGCAGAAATATAAAAAGTAACCTTTCATTTTACGTGAGCATAATTATACTTACTACCGTTTGCATAATGGTGTATTTGACTATGTCGTGCGGGTTTGAAGGTATGAATTCCTATATCAAGGATTTCAGGAAAGAGTGTTTCAGCGAAGATGCTCAGTTCAATGTCTATAAGCCTCTCAGCGATGAGGACATAAGTTATTTTGAAGAAAAGTATGACCTGTCGCTTGAACAGCAGTCGTATATCGATATTGAGAACAAAGACAGCGACGGCAATACGGATACTATAAGACTATTCCGTCCATCAGAAAAGATAAACAAGTATCGCGTTACCTACGGAGATGACATCACAAATGATGACGAGCTCCTCCTTTGTAGGTCGTATATGCAGGAAAACGACCTTTCAAACGGTGACGAGTATGTTTTCAACGGCAAATCATACAAGGTTACAGGTTCTTTTGACAGACCGGATTATATTAGTATCTACAAAGACATAAGCGGCAGCTTTTCAACTCCGGACAGCTTTGCTATAGCTATGCTTACAGCTGATGAGTATAAGAAAGTGCTCGGTACTCATGCGGAAGATGAAATGGATTATTACAGCGTAAGATACAATAATGAAAGCAAGAGTAATATTGAAGATTTCAGAAAAGAACTGAATGAAAGAGCTATGGTTGCTTCCTATACAAGTAAGGAGAATAACAACCGTATAAGCTCTGCTGACAGTATGCTCACAATGACTAAGGACATACGCGATGTAATTGTACCGATAGTGTTCTTCCTCATAATGATAATCATAGCTGTTGTACTTGAAAGGAAGATCAAGTCTGAGCAGAAGTTCATAGGAATACTTTCAGCCCTTGGATACAATAAATTCCAGCTGGCAGCACATTACAGTGTCCTCGGAATAATTGTATCGATTGCCGGAAGCATAATTGGTGTTATCCTGAGTGTACCCATGCAGAATATTCTCATACCGATGTGCTTCATAAAGCTCGAACCGCTCCCGGTAAAATACGGCCTTGAACCGATGGGCGTTATAATATCTTTTGTTGTTCCGCTCATACTTTTCACAGCATCTGTGTTCTTCACGGCAATTCTTTCTCTACGTAAGAAAACTATTTCAATGATAACGGGTGTTGATGATAAGGACAGAAAAAACAAGTTCAGAATGGAGAAGTCAAAGCTCAGCCTTACAACTAAGTACAGACTGCGTTCTGTTTTCGGCAAGCCTGTGAGAACACTTCTCATCGTTGTCGGAATATGCTTCGGAAGTCTTATTTTTCTGTATACATACGGCGTTGTAGATTCGCTCAAAGTCTTTGTAAATGAGTCAGTCGATCAGATTGGTGACATGGAGTATCAGTACTATTTCAGCGAACTCAGAACTGATGAGCCTGAGGGCGGTGCAAAGATAGTCTATTCGATATTTGAGAGCGGCAAAGACGGTAAAGCTACAGCTCTTATGGGAATGAAAGAAAATGATCTCATGAATTACGAGCTCGTCAGCGGTGGAAAAGCGGATATTGAAGGTGGCGGATACTACATCACAAAAATGGGTTCTGTAATATACGGAGTTTCAAAGGGTGACAAACTTAGCATAAAGAATGTTGCAACACTTGAAGAAACAACGATAAAGATAGACGGTATCATAGACAACAATGCTCAGAACGCTATATACACGTCTCCCGAGAACGTATATGAGATAACCGGACTTCCTGAGGGCAGCTATAATCTCCTTGTATCTGAAGAAGATATGCATTATCCTGGAAATCAAACGAGTCAGGTTATTACTAAATCTTCACTGCGCGATCAGATAGACGAGGTCTACAAAATGATGAAGCAGGAGATATTTGTAATGGTGCCATTCGGCGTGATAATATGTGTATTCGTAATTTACATAATGATAAATATGCTCATATCTGAAAGCAAGGCGTCCATTTCGATGTTCAAGGTGCTTGGATACAGAAACAAAGAGATAAACCGACTGATGATAAACATATACCATTTTGTTATACCGATAGCAGCGGTTCTCGGACTTGTTGCAGGCTACATATTTGTTGAGTTGTACTTCCAGGCGAATGCGGCTGCGTTCAACGCCTATGTTGCAGCAAAGGTTAGCGTTGTAACATGTGTTAAATACTTCGTGCTTGTGTTCCTTAGCTACATCGTGTCGCTTGTACTGCTTGGCAGAAAGGTTGACAAGATCGAAATGACAGAAAGTCTCAAAGACAATCGTGAATAATATCATAATATGAAAGGACTTAGAAAATGTACAAGAAGTATTTAGAAAAATATGAGCACTTAAAGGATTGGGAAAGAATAGGCATCGGCGAACAGCTTCGCCGATGGGCAGGTAAATATCCGGACAAGACCGCATTTATTGCCGAGTCCGGAGAGCTCACATACAGTGAATTCGATGCAGAGACAGACAAAGCAGCAAGAGGATTCCTTCAGCTTGGCTTGAAAACAGGCGATAAGGTAGTATTGCAGATGCCTAATGTTATGGCATATCCTGTAACTCTCTTTGCTCTGTATAAGATAGGAGTTATTCCAATACTTGCGCTTTACGCACACCGCGAAAAGGAAGTTCGCTCAATGATCAGCTTAACAGGTGCTGTTGCCTATATAGTACCGGAGAAGTTCCAGGGGTATGATTTTGTAGCTCTTGCTAAGAAGATGCAGAGCGAATTTGACTCCCTTAAATATGTGATTGTTGACGGCGATGGCGGAGATGTTAAACTCTCTGATATAAAGAGTGAGGAGGGCGAACTGCCGGAAGTTGACGGATACAGTAACGCACATCTTCTTCTCAGCGGCGGTTCCACCGGTATTCCCAAGCTGATACCGCGTACACATACAGACTACATTTACAATATGGTTAAGTGCGCTGAAAGATGCCGTATGACTGAGGATGATGTGTATCTTGTAGCTCTTTCCGGCGAGCATAATTTCCCGCTGTGCTGCCCCGGCATACTCGGAACTCTCAGAGCCGGAGGTACGGTCGTTCTGTGCAAGAATTCGAGTCCTGATGAAATACTTGACCTTATAACCGAATACGGCGTTACAGTCACAGCGCTTGTGCCGACAATGGCTCTTATGTGTATCAGCCTGTTTGAAAACGACGATTATTATGATCTCTCTTCACTGAGACTTCTTCAGGTCGGCGGAGCTATGCTCCAGGATGCACAGGCTGATGAGATAATGGCAAAGTATCCGTGCAAACTGAATCAGGTTTACGGTACAACTGAGGGACTTATGTTCATTACAGAAGTTGACGATACAGACGATGTTATCAAATCGTGTCAGGGCAGACCTATTGATGATGCAACCGAAATAAGGATAGTTGACGAAAATGGCAATGATGTGCCCGAGGGTGAGTACGGTGAAGTAATATGCCGCGGACCTTTTACTATTGACGGTTACTTTGAAGCTCCCGAAGCAAACAAAACCAGCTTTAACGAGGAAGGCTTCTATCTTACAGGCGACAAGGCTATGAGAGACAAGGAGAATCGCTATCGTCTTGCAGGAAGAGTCAAGGAGCAGATAAACCGTGCCGGTGAGAAGATAATGCCGTCAGAGGTGGAGGAGCTTCTATGCAAGAATGAACGTATCATTGACGCAGCCGTTGTCGGCATAGACGATGACATGCTCGGTCAGAAGATATGCGCCTGCATAATTTATAAGGAAGGTGCAGCTGAACTCAAATATAAGGAACTTATAGATTTTCTGAGTTCTGAGGGACTTGGCAGCTATAAGATGCCTGATGAGGTCAGAATGATGACAGAATTCCCGCTTACCAATATGAATAAGGTCAATAAAGTTGAACTTAAAAAGATGATCGAAAACGAATGATATAAAACTATTATAACTGAAAATAACTATAACCCTAAAGTTAGTATATACTATCGTGAGGAGAGAATAATGGGAAATATTGTAGCTAAGAGATTGGCTGAGATAGAAAACAAGGGGATAACGCTGGAAGCAAATGACGGAAAGATCGTTTTCAAGGCTGCAAAAGGCAGCCTGAGCGACGAAGACAAGGCATTCCTGAAGAACAACAAGCCTGAGGTTCTGAAATACCTTGAAAGAGATAGGCTTACAATGCAGGATCTATTGAAAGATACAGAAGTATCACCGTATGAGAAATTCCCTTTGACAGATATACAGGCAGCTTATATCCTTGGAAGAAACAACATAAAATACGGCTCGGTATCGTGTCAGATACTGCTTGAATTTGAATATGAAGAAATGGATCCAGTCAGGTGTGAACAAATATGGCGGAAACTCATAGAGCGTCATGAGATGCTCCGTGCATCTTTTACTCTTGATGGTTATCAGGTCATAAGGGAAAAAGAAGAGTTCAAGGTAGATTTTTATGATTACAGAAGTTTTAACGATGAAGAGCTTGAAAGACGACTTACAGAGCTAAGAGAAAAAGCAGCAGGAAGGCAGTTTGATCTGACTGACGGATATCCGTTTGCGGTATCAGTTGTCAGACTGAAGGACCGCTCATATATGCAGCTGACTATTGAATTCATAGTTGCTGACTGGACAAGCGTTATGATGCTTCTCAATGAGTTTGAAACAAGATATTTTGAACCAGATAATGTACAGGAATCTCCGGTAGAACTCACATTTCATAAATATATGTCAGCCTATGAAAAATACACGGAGAGTATCGCTTACGAGAAGGACAGACTATATTGGCTGGAGAAGGTAAAGAGTCTTCCGCCTGCGCCTGGAATAGATATACTGAGCGATTCCGCCTCAGCAGAACCTTGTTTCAAAAGGTTCAGATATGATATGGATATCGATAGGTATCTCAGATTTAAAGATGCTGCGCAGAAATACGGAGTAACTCCGACAGTTGCACTTATAACGGCTTATTCATCTGTGCTTGAAAAGTGGTCGGAGAATTCGGATTTCTCTCTGAATCTGACACTGCTCAACAGAATGAATGCTGATGAAAAGATAAACGAGATAATAGGTGATTTTACAACTACGGATATCCTGAAAGTCGATATGCGTGAGAAGAAGCCTTTCTGTGAGAAATGTCTCGCTGTTGGAAACGAATTGTTCTCTGATATCGGTCACAGGCTTTTCTCAGGAGTAAAGGTAGTAAGAGAGTATGCTAAATCCAGAAATTCGGATATGGCGCTGTTCCCGTATGTATTCACGTCGTCTATCGGACAGATTAAGTCTTCGTTAAAGGGCAGGATGACAGATGGCTGCATCAGCAGTACACCTCAGGTATTCATTGACTGTCAGGCGATGGACGGCGATTTCGGACTGAGTGTCAACTGGGACGTTAGGCAGGGTATCTTCCCTGAGAATTCAGTTGAAAAGATGTTTGGTATGTTTGAAGAACTGCTGAACAGACTGGCAGAAAATCCGAAACTCTGGGAGCAGACAGATTTAGTAGGCATCCCTTCTTCAGACAGAAAAACTATTGATGCTGCAAATGCTACGAAAGCCGAACTACCTACACATCTAATTCACAGCGAGATAATTGAACGAATTAAAGATAGTCCTGAACGAATTGCTGTCAGACAGGGAAATGTGACTGTAACATATCAGGAACTTGGAGAATACAGTGCGGGTGTTGCAGAGAAACTCAGCGGGCTTGGTGCGGCTGTTAATGAAAAAATAGCAATAATACTGCCGAAATCATACTGGCAGGTATTTGCTGTTATCGGAATTCTTTCGGTCGGAGGCGTATATGTTCCGATAGACGCATCGGGCGTTGTGGAGCGCCGCGATGAGATCATAACAAACTGCGGCATCAATAAAGTTATAACGCTTAGTTCTTACAATGAGCCACTTCCAGCTGATGTAACGAGAATCAATATAGATGAGATAGAAAATGGCAGCATTTCTTCTTTGAAATGCGTGAATAAACTTAGCGATGAAGCCTATATTATCCACACATCTGGATCGACAGGAAAGCCTAAGGGAGTTGTTATAACACATGAAGGCGCAGTCAATACGATAGAGGACATAAACAGACGTTTTAATGTCATAGAAGATGATACAGCTCTGGCTCTTTCAAATCTGTGGTTCGATCTTTCTGTATATGATATATTCGGACTTCTTTCAGTTGGCGGAAAGATAGTATATCCTGAAACTGAAAGATATATCGATCCCTCACACTGGGCTGAGCTTGTCGAAAATGAGAATATAACCGTTTGGAACAGTGTTCCGGCATTTATGAAGATGTACTATAATTACATCAGCTCAAATGAGCTTAAGGGACGTAAATTCCCGCGTCTGGTAATGCTTTCGGGTGACTGGATAGACATAGACCTTTTTGATGACCTCAAGCCTTATGCGCCTGATACAAGGTTTATCAGTCTCGGCGGAGCAACGGAAGCTTCGATATGGTCGATATTCTATGAGTACAGCAAGAAAGAAGACTGGTGGCAGAGCATACCATACGGAAAGCCTCTTGCAAACCAGGGCTTTATGATACTTGATGAAAAAATGGATGAGTGCCCGATAGGTGTAAAGGGAGAACTGTATATTTCCGGAAAGGGACTTGCTAAAGAGTATTTCAATGCTCCTGATATCACAGAAAAGAGCTTTGTGACATACAAAAACGGCGAGCGTATTTATAAGACCGGCGATTACGGCAGATACTTCAGCGATGGAAATATTGAATTTCTCGGAAGAATGGACAATCAGGTTAAGGTCCACGGTTACAGGATAGAGCTTGGCGAAATAGAAAATGCGCTGAGAAACCTTGATCAGGTCAGAGAGTGCGTAGTTGTTGCTGTTGAAAGCAGAGCAAAGGAAAAAACGATATCCTCACTCGTCGTCGGAAATGAAGACGGACTGACAGAAGAAAGAATCCTGAATGATTTAAGCAGGCTGATACCTAAGTATATGTATCCTAAAAAGATATTCTTCACAGATAAGCTGCCGTTATCAGTTAATGGCAAAATAGACCGCAAGCAGTCAGCGCAGATAATTACTGAGCTTCTCAGCAGCATAAAAGAAAATGACAGAACGGCTGAAAAGTCGAGTTCTGCTGATGAGGTACTGAAAACGGTAAGTGCAGTATGGGAAAAGGTACTTGATGTTGCTGACATAGACGCAGACGAGGACCTCTATGACATAGGAGCTGACTCCGTTGTGATGATAACTGCGGCAACTGAGATCAATAAGGCATTTGGCGATAAAGTACCTTTTGACGGTATACTGACACAAATGCTGAATTATTCAACAGTTAAGGCTACATCAGAATATATAAAGGAGCTTTTGAATGATGCCAAATGTGTGGTTCCCGTATAAAAATGAGAACGGTGAGCGTCGCTGCAAGCTGTATTGCTTCAATCATGCCGGCGGAAGCTCCTTGATATTCAAAGACTGGATAAATCTTGATGAAAGCATAGAAGTGATTCCTGTTGAGATACCTGGCAGGCGCAAACGAATGAGTGAAAAATGTCGTACCGATTTTCAGGAGCTGATAAACGAAACCGCTGAACAGGTATTAGCCGATGCAGGAGCAGACAAGGTTTTTGTATATGGACATAGTATGGGAGCAGTTATGGCTTTCAGTCTCGCGGAGATTTTAGAAAAGAAATACTGCAAACGTGTTGAAGGTTTATTTGTTGCCGGAAGACAGGCACCTGCTGATGAAGATACTTCACCGTACAGGACGACTATGGGAATGGATAGCCTGCGAGATGAGCTTATCAGACTGGGAGACACGCCGAAAGAACTTCTTGATGACAAGACATTCATGGATTTTTATTTGCCGGTGATCTATTCTGATTATAAGTTATCTGAGAATTATCTTTATGACGGGAATAATGTAAGCTGTCCTGTATATGCAATGTGCGGTGATACCGACATATCGGCTGATATTGAAACAATGAAAAGATGGCAGGATTATACAAATAACACTTTCAGCTTAATGAAATTCAGAGGCGGACACTTTTTTGCTTACAATGAGAGCACAGAAGAAGTAAGAAAGTACATAGCAGATCATATAAAAGACTCGATATAATAAAGTTACTTTTAATTCAGACAGGTTTATTAACTATGAGGTGAAAAATGGAAGAGAACAGGTTTAGTACAGAGGAAATAATATCTTCAGTTCAGGCACTCCTGCCGTCCGGTGAGACGATAGACGCAAATGAAAACCTGATAAAGCAGGGAATAGAGTCGCTTGATATAATGAGGATAGTCAATGAATACAGAAAAAAAGGAAGCCGTGTAAAATTTGCTGATCTTATTGAGGATCCGTACATCGAAAGCTGGCATAAACAGATCAATAAGCTAAGAAAGGAAAGAAAGGCAGCTAAGCAAGCTGCAACAGACCGATATGAGCCGTATGAACTTACACCTGTTCAGTTTGCCTACTTTATTGGCAGACGTGACGGCCTGAAATTAGGCGGCGTTGACTGCCATGCCTATCAGGAATTCAGCGGAAAAACAATCGATGAGAATAAGCTCAATGAAGCGTATAAGAAGCTGCAGCTGCATCATCCTATGCTACATACAAAATTCCTGCCTGAGGGTAGACAACAGGAGATAAAGGATTTTGTGCCGAGGGAACTGGCCGTATATGAGGTCAGTGACGAAGCAGAATTCATTAAACTGCGCGATAGTATATCACACAGAAAGCTTGATATAGAAAATGCCCAAACCTTTGATATTGCACTTGTTAAGTTCGCTGACGGCTCTCAGAAGTTGATATATGATGTTTCCCTGGTCGTTGCTGATGTCATTAGCTTTCAGAAAATAATGGATGATCTATGCAAGTTGTACAACGGCGAAGAATTATCAAAGGAGACTGCTGAATTCTCATTCAAAGAGTATCTTAAAAATAATTCGATGAACGATAAGGCTGAGGATAAGGAATACTGGCTGAGTCAGCTGGAGAATATACCTGATAATCCTCAGATACCGCTGAAAAAGCGTGGCGAGGATATTGAAAAAGTCAGATTTAACACACGTTCGTGTGAAATATCTCCTGAAATATGGCATAGCATAAAAAAGGCTTCGTCTGTTTCAATAACTCCGGCGATGGTGCTCCTGACAGTTTATTCAGCTGTTCTTGACAGGTGGAGTGAGAGTGGAAAATTCAATATCAATATGCCCCTGTTCAACAGAAATACCTATGAGCCGTGGATGGAAGATGTAATTGCCGACTTTTCAAATACACTAATTTTTGATGTTGATCTTACTGAAAGGAAATCATTCATTGAGACTGCTGCCGATAATCAGAAGCATTTCCATGAGAGGATAAAGCACTCAAATTATTCAGGTGTCAATGTTCTCAGAGATATGTCGAAGCGCGGCAGATCGTCCAATGTTGTGTTTGCATATAATGTCGGACAGCCTGTAGTTAGTGAAAAAATAGCCGAAACTTTCGGTGGCCTTGATTTTATGATATCTCAGACGCCACAGGTATGGATAGATTTTCAAATTTTTGATATGAAAAACGGCGGCTTGTTCATTAAGTGGGACAGCGTAGATGAACTTTTTCCTGACGGAATGCTTGATGAAATGTTTGGCTGCCTCAGAAGTTATATTCAACAGCTTGGCAGTGATGAGAGCGTATGGGATAAGGAGATATTCTTCACTGAGCTTGAACAGAAAATCAATGATATACCTTATCTCAATTATGCTAATCAGGATATCCAGCCTAAGACTCTTATTGAGGATTTCCTGCATATTGCTGAGTTAACCCCTGGTAATACAGCAATCATAGACGGCGGAAACGGTGAAGAATTTACCTATGCGGAGCTAAGGGATAAAGCGATGAAGCTGGCAGGTTTGCTCGAAAAGAACGGCGTTGCGCCCGGAGACCTTGTAGCTGTTACCCTTGATAAAGGTCCGGCTCAGATAGCAGAAGCTCTTGGCATCCTGATATCAGGTGCAGGCTATGTGCCGGTTGGAACACATCAGCCACTAAAAAGGGCTCAGTATATTTACAAAAGGGGCAATATTAAATTTGTAGTAACCAGCAGAACTCTTTCAGAAACAGTTGATTATCCGGAGGGAGTAAAGCTGTTTTTCATTGAGGATATTGATAGTTCCGTTCCAATAAGCGCTTCAAAGGCTGAATCCGATAATACTGCTTATGTTATCTTTACGTCAGGTTCCACAGGCGAGCCAAAAGGCGTTGTTATAAAGCACAAAAGCGCCTATAACACGATATATGATGTAAACGCAAGATATAATATCGGTGAGAACGACAGGACTATCGCCATATCAGCACTTGATTTTGACCTGTCGGTGTATGATATATTTGGTATGCTTTCAGTCGGCGGTGCTGTTGTTACGATAACAGAGGATATGAAACGTGACCCTGCAAGTTGGAAAAAGCTTATTGAAAAATACGGCGTGACTGTATGGAATACCGTTCCTGCTATAATGAGTATGCTCCTTATGTGGAATGAGAGTAATGAAGCGATAGGTGAAAATAAGATTAGGCTTGCGCTTTTGTCAGGAGACTGGATACCACTTGATCTTCCCGAAAAGTTCAATTCTGCATTTACAGATGCGAAACTCGTTTCACTCGGCGGTGCAACGGAAGCCTCTATTTGGTCGAATTTCTACGATGTAACTTTGCCGCTTCAGAAGGATTGGAATAGTATCCCGTACGGTTATCCGCTGACAGGACAGTTGTTCAGAGTGGTTGACCAAAGAGGAAGAAACTGCCCGATGTATGTTAAGGGCGAACTCGTCATAGAAGGTGCAGGAGTAGCAGACGGCTATCTGAACGATGCTGAGAAAACTGCCGGAGCATTTTTTGATGACAATGGCGTAGCGGCATACATAACAGGTGATCTTGGAAGATTCAGAGAGAACGGCTGCATAGAATTTCTTGGCAGAAAGGATCATCAGGTTAAGGTCAACGGATACAGAATAGAGTTATCCGAGATAGATCAGGTTCTGAAGGAGAACTCTTCCGTTGAAGATGCTGTTTGTGTACTGGCAGGCAACGAGAAGATATACGCTTTTGTTACGCCTAAGATTACAGGTGAAACCGAGAACAGTATTGATGAAACTTTGTCCGCAGCAGAAACAGAAAAGCTCCTACTTGGTTCAGATTCGTTCTTTGCTGATCTCAGTAATACTGGAGAAGCCGAGGAAGCTCTGAAGAGCTTCTACGCATCAATTGACGGCCAGGCTGACAGATTCATAAAGGAACTGCTGAGCAGCGGTGATATCAACGAGTACAAGGTTACTGAGAACTACCGGAAGTATTATGGCATACTCTCTGATATTGCCGATGCATACAACGGAAAAACGTCTGAGGATGACGGAGACATATACAGTATGCTCATCAGATATAAGACTCAGATAAAGGAAGTTATGTACGGCTCAAAGAAGGCTGTTGATCTCCTTGCTGAGCCTGATAACGAGCTCTCTGTTGCATTCCTTTCTGATATTGTGCCACTGAACAGTTTCAAGTACAGCGTCATTGGCGAGGTGCTGAAAAAGCGATTAGAAAGCAAATCTGATACATTAAGGGTAGCAGTTCTTGCAGCTCGTCAGGGCGGACTTCTACGGTATTTAGATAAACATCTCGCAGGTAAGAACTGTATTCTCGATTACCTTGACAGCAGCTTGTATTATTACAACAGCGAGGTCGAAAAGCTCCAAAACATCAAGGTCGGATACAGGCATTTTGATATCAACGAAGAAACAGCGGCCGACTGTATGTTTGCATACGATGTAGTTATCTCTGACAATACCATACATAGAGCAGTTGATGTCGAAACGGCACTTAAAAATACAGACGACCTGCTGAAACAGGACGGTATCGTGCTTATGATAGAACAGAACCGCAACAGTAGTATTGTACTGAGTGTTGCCGGACTGTACGAAGAAGGATTCAGAGAACTGCGAGACAGAGAACTTCCTCTGTTGTGCGCTGATGAATGGGAGGACAAGCTGAATAAGCGTTTCAGAATCACTCCTCTTATCAGCGATGAGCTTATGACAGCGGTTGAGACTTGTATCTTTGCTTTGAAACGCAGGAATAAGCTGGCGGTGCCTGATACGTCAGAGCTTATGGCAGATGCCAAAGCTACTCTGCCTGCATATATGCTGCCGCAGGGGATAACCGTTCTGAATGGACTGCCGTGTACATCAAATGGCAAGATAAACAGAAAAAAGCTATCTGAAATTGCGTCCGCTGCAATCGGAAGTGCTGAAAAAACTCATAAGCTGCCACAGAATGAGACCGAGGCAAAAATAGTTGAGTGCTTTGAAAAGGTACTGAAGCTCAGCGGTGTAGGAGTTACGGACGAGTTCTTTAGTTTAGGCGGTGATTCGCTTTCGGCAATCAGTCTTGCTAACGCTGTCAAGGAAGCAACTGGCGCAGAGATAACTCTGCCAGAAATATTTACTTTACAGACACCTGGCAATATAGCTGAGAGTATTTCAGAAGCTGCTGAAACCGGCGATGAATTTGAAACAGGTGAGATATAAAATACTGAAAGGAGTATGGTCATGGAACTAAAATTTGGTGATATTCAGGAAACTGCTCTTATTCCACTTGCAATAAAGGCGAGCGAAACAGCTCGCCCCAACGCAAGGATCAAGGATATGAAAGCTAAGGAGATAATTGACACGCTTGGTGTTGATGTGAGCAAGTATGATCCTTTTATGTCGCATGAAGGCGTTGTGGCAAGAACATTAATGTTTCGGAAACAGTTGAAATCGCTGATAAACAAGTATCCCGATGCAGTCTGCGTTAATCTTGGCTGTGGATTTGATGACAAGTTCTCACAGGTCGATAACGGCAGGATACGTTGGTTCGACGTTGACCTGCCTGATCAGATAGCGGTAAGAAAAAAGGTGTACTCAGACCGTGAACGGTGCATAATGCTGGACGGAAGTGCTTTGGATGGTGCGTGGACGAAGCAGATTCCGAAAGCTAAAATGAACATTATCGTAATGGAGGGTGTACTGGAGTATTTCTCTAAAGAACAGGTAAAGACATGCCTTAATATGCTGTGCGACAGCTTTGAACACGGCTATTTGCTTGCGGAACTCCACTCGCCGTTCCTTGAAAAGCATGGCAGTCACCATGATGCTGTAAAACATACTAATGCAACTTTTGGCTGGGGTACAAAATCAGGCAGGGAGTATCTTGAACTGGAACCGCGCATGAAGTTTATATCTGAAACAAGCTATAATCAGGAAATGAAGAAGTATTCCATCCGCGGAAAGCTCTTTGCGATAGTCGGAAAGAATATCAATAACCGTCTTGCTGTATTCCGCTGGTAACACAAAGAGTTAATTAATAATACGAAAATGCCTGATTTAAGCACATTTTTATACTATAATTCTATTAGCTCAAGTTTACATATAAAATCTGATTACGGCACTTTGACACGAAATGTTTCCTAAAATAGATACAATAAAAATGTTTGTATGTGCTAATATTTTGTTATCGTATACAAACTTTGATGAACCCGATTGACAAATCCATTTGGCAGTGATATCATATCTATGTTATAAAGCACTAACATATGCAATTTTACAGAAACGGAAGTGTTGTAATGATGCCGCTCACTATGGCTGAACAGGAAAAAGATCTTGTGATCCGCAAGATAGGAGGTAATCCAGAGGTAAAGAAACATCTGGAGGATCTCGGATTTCACGTTGGCGGAGAAGTCAGTCTGATATCAAGACTTGGCGATAATGTTATCGTTAAGGTCAAGGAATCAAGAGTTGCAATAAGCGAAGAGCTTGCAAGAAAAATTATGGTATGAGGTGGAGAAGATGAAGACATTGAGAGAAACGGCTATCGGCAAAACTGTCAGGATAGTCAAGGTTCATGGCGAAGGTGCTGTCAGACGCCGTATTATGGATATGGGTATAACAAAGGGGACTGAAGTAACTGTTCGTAAGGTAGCTCCGCTTGGCGATCCTATTGAGATCACCGTGCGCGGATATGAACTTTCAATACGCAAGGCTGATGCAGAAATGGTCGAGATCAGCGAATGAGGTCTGACCTCATTTTTTAAATATATATGTTAGTTTAAGCTATCTTAAAATCAGGAAGGAAGAATATACAATGGATATACGCATTGCCCTTGCGGGAAACCCGAATTGCGGCAAAACCACACTGTTTAACGCACTGACCGGTTCAAATCAGTTTGTCGGAAACTGGCCTGGCGTTACAGTAGAGAAAAAGGAAGGAAAGCTGAAAAAGCACAGCGATGTTATCATCACTGACCTTCCGGGAATATACTCGCTTTCACCGTATACACTTGAGGAGGTCGTTGCAAGAAATTACCTCATTGGTGAGCGCCCTGATGCTATTCTGAATATCATCGACGGTACTAACCTTGAGCGTAACCTTTACCTTACAACTCAGCTTACTGAGCTTGGCATTCCGGTAGTTATCGCCGTAAATATGATGGATGTCGTAAAAAAGAACGGTGACAAGATCAATATTACTGAGCTTTCGAAACAGCTCGGATGTATGGTAGTCGAGATATCTGCTCTTAAGGGCACGGGCGTTCAGGAAGCTGCTGAGGCTGCTATCAAGGCCGCTAAGAGCTCCAAGACAGTTCCTATGCACACTTTTTCGGGACCTGTTGAACACGCTATTGCACACATCGAAGAAGCTGTCGTACACGATATGCCTGAGGAGCAGCAGCGTTGGTACGCTCTGAAAGTATTCGAGCGCGATGACAAGGTAATGGAGAAACTGAACCTTTCCGAAAAGGTTAAGGCTCACATCGAAGAAGACATATGTGCTGCTGAGAAAGAGCTTGACGACGACGCTGAGTCTATTATCACAAATGAAAGATACATCTACATAGCAAGTGTTATCAAGTCATGCTACAAGAAGAAAAGCGCCGGAAAGCTGAATACTTCTGATAAGATTGACAGAGTTGTTACTAACCGTTTCCTCGGTCTTCCGATTTTCGCACTCATTATGATCATCGTTTACTACGTTTCTATCTCGACTATCGGTACAAAGATGACCGATTGGGTAAATGATAATCTCTTCGGCGACGGATTTATCGTTTCAGTTTCCGGTAATAAGGACTATAACGATGATAAGGAAGAGTGGGCTGATAAGTACGTCTTTACTGACGAAGTAGCGGCTGTTATCGACGCTGCCTGCGAGGATGAAGATATCCACGGCGCAGAGGACATAAAGGAAGCCTTTGAATCCGGTGAGTTTGATGATTTTGAGGAGCAGTATGGCTTCTATAAAGATGAGTTCTACAAGAAGGCTGAATATGCTGAGTATGATGAGGATGAGGAAACTCCTCTTAATCCCGAAGCTATTTACGATATTGACGCTGCTCTCGGTGAAGCTCTTGACGAAGAGGGCGAGTTTACAGCTCCTGATATGGCTGACTATAAGGGGTATGTAAAGAGTATCCCTGGTGCAGCTGAGGATGCTCTTGATAATGCAGGTTGTGCAGAATGGCTCAAGAGTCTTATTGTTGACGGTGTTATCGGTGGTGTAGGCGCGGTACTGGGATTTGTTCCGCAGATGTTGGTGCTTTTCATCTTCCTTGCATTCCTTGAAGCTTGTGGATATATGGCAAGAGTTGCTTTCATCATGGACCGTATCTTCCGACGCTTTGGTCTCTCGGGAAAGTCCTTTATCCCGATACTTATCGGTACAGGCTGCGGCGTTCCCGGTATTATGGCAAGCCGTACTATCGAGAATGAGCGCGACAGACGAATGACTATTATGACTACTACATTCATTCCCTGCGGTGCTAAGCTGCCTATCATCTCAATGATCGCAGTTGCTCTCTTCGGAGGCGCATGGTGGGTAGGACCAAGTGCTTACTTCCTTGGCATGGCTGCTATCGTAGTATCAGGTATCATGCTCAAGAAGACTAAGATGTTTGCCGGAGATCCTGCACCTTTCGTAATGGAGCTTCCTGCATATCATCTTCCTACAGTAAAAAATGTACTTCGTTCAATGTGGGAGCGCGGCTGGTCATTCATCAAGAAGGCTGGTACTATCATTCTTCTTTCTTCTATCGTTATCTGGGCAACATCAACACTCGGCTGGTCAGACGGTTCATTCGGCTGGTATGCTGACCTTGAATTGGAAGACTCTATCCTCGGTCACATAGGTGATGCTGTTAAGTGGCTGTTCGCTCCTCTTGGATTCGATGATGCAGCTGCAACAGTTGCAACTGTAATGGGACTTGTTGCTAAGGAAGAGGTTGTCGGAGTATTCGGCGTACTCGATTTCGAGGGCATGACAAAGCTGGCAGGTTATTCATTCCTTGCATTCAATCTGCTTTGTGCACCTTGTTTTGCAGCTATCGGTGCGATCAAGCGTGAGATGAACAGTCCTAAGTGGACTATGTTTGCAATCGCATATCAGTGCGGCTTTGCTTACGCAGTATCACTTATAATTTATCAGCTTGGCTGCCTGTTCACAGGAAATGTTCACATTATCGGACTTCTCTTTGCTCTTGCCTTCCTCGTATTGTTCATATATCTGCTTGTAAGACCTTACAAGGAAGCTACAAAGCTTAACAGGGACGTTAAGATCAGCAAGGCACACTCTAAGGCGTAAGCCGGGAGGTAATTATGGGTACTGTTATAGTATTCCTGATATTATTGCTTGTTGTCGGAGCTGCTGTATATTCGATGATAAGGGATAAAAAATCAGGCAAAGGCGGCTGCTCGCATGGCTGCCAGAACTGTGCGATGCACGGAAGGTGCTATAAGTAAAACAATGGGGCGATGGCTTCATCGCCCTATATATTAAAATATCTGTTAGCATATACTAATATCAAAAGGAGGAATATATGAGTATAGTTATCGTAGGCGGAAATGACCGTATGGCAACACGCTATCAGGATATCTGCAAATCATTCAATTTCAAATCCAAAGTTTTCACACAAATGCCGGCTGACTTCGAGAACAAGCTGGGTACCCCGGACCTTATGGTCGTTTTCACTGGAACTTGCTCACATAAAATGCTCGGTGCAGTGAAGAAAAGTTCAGAGAAAAACGGTACTCCTGTGGAGCACGTTCACAGCTCAAGTGTAAGTGCACTGAAGCAGCTCCTGTCTGATATAAAGGTGAGAAAACATGTCCGAACTTGAACGCCGCGAATTCGATTCTGATATAGCATTTCATAGTGCTCCGACTCTGCTCGGAGTGAAATGCGCCAATCTTATTTCAATTGACAGAAATGAGCAAACAATAACAGAATATCTTCGTGACTTCAGCGAAAAGACATATCACAAAGGCTTTCGAGCTGTTCAGCTGTGCAAATGCCGGAAACGAACTCTTGTATATATATACAATGAGAAAATGCTTACCGCATGGCTTGGTTCACCTCAGGTTCACGAGTTCCTAGGTGAGTACGGCTACGCAGAGTGCAAGACAACAGACGAAATGTTAGATGTCCTTACCGGACGGATGAGCTGCGGCAGCTTTCCACATGAGATAGGTGCCTTTCTCGGATATCCCATCGGTGACATCAAAGGCTTTATCAGCAACAGCGGTAAGAACTGTCTGCTGTGCGGTTACTGGAAAGTCTATGAAAATGCAGAAAAAGCACGGCAGACATTTGAAATTTATGATCGTTGCAGGAATATCCTGTTCGATAGATTAAAAACAGGTCTGGACTTGATTCAGGCTATTTCCAAGGAGGAAAATATATGAAAACAGCAGTAATCTACTGGAGCGGCACAGGCAATACAGAAACTATGGCCAAAGCTGCTGCTGAGGGTGCAAACGCAGATCTTTTCACAGTATCAGAATTCAGCGGCAACGCAGCTGACTATGATGCATTCGCATTTGGTTGCCCGGCAATGGGAGCAGAGGTGCTTGAAGAGGAAGAATTCGATCCTTTCTTCACAGGCATTGAAGGTTCGCTCAGCGGCAAGAAAGTTCTTCTTTTCGGCTCCTACGGATGGGGCGACGGCGAGTGGATGCGCAACTGGTACGATCGTACAAAGGCTGCCGGCGCTGAGCTCATCGGCGACGAGGGATTCATTGTAAACGAAGCTCCCTCTGATGATGATCTTGCAAAGCTGAAAGAGCTTGCTTCAAAGCTTGCGTAAGGAGGAACTAATGAAGAAATTCGCATCTTTCGTAAGCGCAGCTGCTTGTATGGCTGCTATTTCATCCGCTGCTGTGTCGGCAAACGTATCGGCTGCTGACAAGGTATACGGCACCATGAACATCCCTTACTCTGATTTCTACTCGGCAGAGATAGGCGGTGCTTATGAAGTTGACGCTGTATCATCCGCTACAGCAAGTAAGTGGAAGAACAACGCAACAGGAACTCTTAACGAGGACGGCTCATGGAAAAGCGGCGGTATCGTTGCAGGTACATATAATGATGACGCAGGCACTATCTTGGGCGTTACATTCCCTGTTGAAGTTGACGCTTCCGATGTTGACAAACTGACTGAGAAATACGGCTTCAATTCGCTTGATTCCAAGCCGACAGCATATAAAGAGGTATCACTCTCCGGTGATACTCTTACGGTATCGAAGCTCGTTGACACAGACGGTGCAAAGACAGCTGACGGTTCCGCTGATGTTTCAACTTCAACAAGATACGGTGACTATCAGCTCAACGTAAAAGGTTACCCAGAGAACTGCGACATTTATGGCGTTATCGTTAATACAAGCGCTGGTGAGAAATACGCTCTCCGTCATCTTGAAAACATCTGGCGCGGCGGTCAGATCTCCTGGTCAACAGGTATCACCACCAAGGAAGGTCACGGCAACGAGCTCAGCTATGAGGACTATGAGAGTTCTATGGGGAAAACAGTTACATCTGTTACATTCATTACACTTGACGGCTATACAACAGTAAATATCGGTGAGCAGTATCTTCCTATTAAATTCAAAGGTGAAGTCAAGGCTGAGGACGGTTCTGCCGGCACAGGCAATACTGCTCTTTCACTCACAGGTTTCCCTGATGACTACAAGAAAGATATTAACGTCGGTGAAGGCTTCACAGCAAGTGATACGCAGATAAACTACACCAATGCAAAGCCGGGCAGCTATACTGTTTCAGTTAAGGACAGCGGTGAAAAATATGCTTCTCTTAGCAGCAGCTTTACACTTTCGACTGAGGACATCCCAGTTAAATATGAAGATGGCAAGCTCACAACGGCTGACGGTTTCACAGACGAAGACGCAGCAAATTTTATCAGCCACATCTCAAGTTTTGAAGTTAACGGAACAAAATACAGTGCAGCCGGAAGAGGCGCTGTTAAGGTATTCGGTGAGGACGGTACTATTGACTTCGAGGCGTCTTCAAGAGAAGCCAAGGTATTCGACGGCAGTGGCGTTTACAGCATTACAGTTACTGCAACAGGCTATACTTCGCCATACAGCTTCGAGATAAAGCCGGACGAAGAACCTGAAACAACAGAGCCTGCTTCTGAGGAAACTGTATCCGATGAAAACACTGAAGAAGCAACAGAAGCTGATCTTGCTGAAGAGGAAACCACTTCCGCAGCAGAAACAACAGCTTCTGCTGATACAACAACAACTTCATCATCAACAACAACAGCTGGCGCTGCTGCAAACACCAATGCTGACAGCCCAAGAACAGGTGCAGCTGGAGCAGCAGTTCCGGCATCTGTACTTGCAATTGCAGGTATGACTGCATTTGCTCTTCGCAAGAAGAAAATCTGATTTTTTCCTTTCTCCTATATAAATGACCTCTGCGGCTTCTTAGCTGCGGAGGTCAAATACTGTAAAGAGGTAATTTATATGCTATTTCTCATCTCACTTTTCATAGCGGCAGTGGTTGCTTTTCTTCTTGATAAACCGCTGAAAAAGCACCCTGCCGTTTTTTATGTTGCTGCTGCTGTGATGACCGTTGTTTCGATCATAGTAAAACAGTCCGGCATTGCAATATCAAACACCATATTCAAAGATTATGTTCTCGCTATCCTGACACGCGGAGCTCTCGGTACAGGTTTCTGGGTTATCGTAATGTGGGCAGGCGCTCTGCCGAATGGATCATACGCTATCAAAAAGCTTATGCCAATACGCGGAGAGCTGTCTATAACGGCGGCGATACTGACTCTTTCACATGTTGTAACATTCGGTATGCAATATATTTCCGATATTGCCCGTGACAGAATGGGCACCGGCTCTGCATACCGTGATTTCGTAATCGTAGGAATATCAGCTGTTATGATGGTACTTATAATGGTACCGCTGACTGTTATGTCCTTCAAGGCTGTCCGCAGACGTATGGATGCAAAAACATGGAAAAATTTGCAGCGAACTGCTTATGTATTCTATGGACTGATCTACATTCACCTTATGGTCATATTTGTGCCTAAGGCTCAGAACGGAAAGGAAGGCTTTTTCCTGAACGTACTTGTTTATACCGCTGTATTTGTAGGATATGCGTCAATGCGTCTCAGAAAACTGTTTATTATAAAACAGAAACCGTCAGTAAAAACTGCCCCCAATGTTGTATGTGCCTGTGGAATTATCGTTCCGATCTGTCTGTTAGCCTTCATTTCACGCAATACCAATCATAATGAAGTGATAAAAGCCAGCAAGGAGACTCCGGCAACATTTGTGTTTGAAGCTCCGACGTCTTCCACTATTGTAAGTGACGTAACAACTGTGTTGTCTGCTGAAACATCTTCATCCGGCACTTCAACTAACGTTTCATCAGAAACTACAATAGCGGCAAGTGATACATCTTCAACTGACTCACAGCAGACAACGACAACTGTAACGACAGATACTGAGAATGAAGAGGAAATACATCCTGATACAACATCTGAAAATATAGAAGATAAAACTCCTGATGAGACAAGCGCTGTCGAAGCGCCTACAAAGAATGCCACAGATGAAAAAACAACAAAATCTGTAGAGCCAGTTACTAAGCCGCCCGTACAGGAGACTACTGCTGAAGAGAAGCCTTCATACCAGTTCAAGAATGGAACATTTGAGGGTACAGGTGAAGGCTATGCCGGAACAGTTCACGTAACGATAACTATAGAAAATGACTATATCACAGGATTCTCAGCTTATGCTGACGATGATGATCCCGATTATTTCAGCGATGCAATGCAGAAAGTTATCCCGCAGATACAGAAGAGTATGAGTGCTGATGTTGACGCTTGTTCAGGTGCAACATACAGCTCCAAGGGAATAATGGAAGCAGCACGAAACGCTTTAGAGAAGGCGAAAAACTGACATGATCAACGAATTTCAATTATTTCCTGACATAAAACTTGTATGCAGTGATTCTCCTATAACTGCCGGCAAGGACGAGTTGGTAATATGCTGCTGTGCGAGCGGAGTCTGCGAATATCACATTGAAAACAGATATTATTACCTTACCGAGGAGATAATCCTTGCTTTCAATCGCAGCTCCGATAAGGAATACCAGGCTTGCTGTTCTTCTGATTTTCGTGGATTGTTTTTGATAGTGGGTTCGCACTGTAATAATGATACATTTACGGATTTATTCGGGTTATCCAATGTACTTTACGTTAACGAGAATAAGCCGAGTGTGTATATCCCTGATGAGCGATACCATGATATGGTTGAAGCTATTCTCGCAGGTGCAGACAGATCGTTGATGTCATTCATCAGGCTTAAGATACTTGAACTTTTCATGCTTCTGAGTGAGAATGAACAGCATCAGAAAAAAAGTTTTAAGGTGTTGCAGGCAGGAGATCTTATCTGCGAGAATGTATCCGAGCATTACACAATAGAACAGTTATCCGGAATGTTCAGGATAAATCAGACGACGCTGAAAAATGAATTCAAGCGAATATACGGCAGTGGTATATATGCATATGCAAAGAGACGTAAAATGTTCAAAGCTGCGGAGCTGCTTATGCAGACTGATAAGAAGATAATAGATATCGCAGAGGAAGTCGGCTACTGGAATGCGAGTAAATTTGCCAAGGCGTTTCAGTCAGTCATGGGGACTACACCCAAGCATTTCCGTACAGAGCATAAATATAACACCGAGATTGAAAGTCGCCTCGGTAAAGCGGTATAACTTGAGAAATATAATGATTCTGCACTTGAAACAGAATTCCACCAGTCCGCCACTTTGAGATGTAAAACTCAGAGAGGCGGACTATTTTGTATTGAGCAGTCTGATAAAAAGTAATAACTTGGTATTCCGTATTTATATTGACATTAATCGCCTATGGGAGTATAATTAAAACAGTATGATGTTTAGAGGTGGAATCAATGAAAGAATATAAATACAAAGCGTTTATAAGCTATAGGCATAAGGAACCTGATATGCAGGCTGCTGAAAAGCTTCAGAAGTTGCTTGAAAGCTACAAACCGCCAAAGCAGTTTACTGAAAAAAAGGAGAACTGGCGAATCTTCCGTGATGTTTCTGAACTTCAGTCGAGCAGCGATCTCAGCGAAGACATAAGAAATGCTATTGAAGACTCAGAATTTCTCATAATAATCTGTTCGCCTTCATATAATGAGTCGAAGTGGTGTATGCAGGAACTTATGCATTTCCGTGAACTTCACGGGAATACAAATGATAATATCATAACGCTTCTTGTGGACGGAGAACCGGACAAGGCTTTTCCGGAACTTCTTCGTTTCGCAGATATGAAATCTGTTGACGAGAACGGCAATGAAACTACAGTAAAAGTGGAAGTTGAACCACTTGCTGCCAATATAAAAGCGGATAATCTCAAGGATTCGATGAAGAAGCTCAATACTGAATATCTCCGTATTGCCGCACCGCTCCTCGGATGTGACTTCAACGATCTCTACCAGCGTGAGAAGAAACGTGAAGCGCAGCGCAGAATGAGGATAATTGCCTCAGCTTTTGCAGTTCTGAGCGTTATTACCGTAATTAGTGCTGCTTCTGCCGTGACTATTAAGAAGAAAAACAGCGAGATTGAAGATAAAAACGATCAGATTGAGGAGCAATTCGATAAGATAGAGGAACAGTATGACGAGATCGAGAAACAGTACAGTAAGCTTGTCGTTGAAAATGCTGAACACCTTGCCGCTGAATCAGAGGTTCTCTATCAGAATAACAGCCTTATCTCTGCTGTGCAAAAAGCTGTAGAGGCACTTCCTGCAAAAGGCGAGGACAAGCCGGCTATCCCTGAAGCACAGTATGTTCTTTCAAAGGAGCTCGGACTCTTCAATCCTGAGAATATCGTTCCGCGTTATGCTCTGAAGCACGACTATGCAATAGAAAAGCTTTCATATATGGGCAGCGGAAAGGGAATAGTATCCCAAGATTCTTCAGGTATTTACTTCTGGAATGCTGTGGACGGCTCGCTTATTAAGAAGATAACACCTGAAGACGATGAATTTGCAGTTAAGTTAGATTCGGGTAAAAACGAGCTGTCTGCTATTATTGAACCTGATACTGACAAAACAGGAACAATGATAACTCAGGTAGGAAATGTATACCTGCGCGAAACAAGTACTATATTCGATTATATAACAGAAAGTCATGCTCATTTGGTAACTGACAGCGAACCAGGTACCGGCGGAGATGTATTCGTGAACAATTCCGTTGGAACTGTTTGGAGACTCAACGGAGCAGACGGGGAGATAGTATGGAAGAAAGAACTCCCATCCGCTAATGCAGGTTTTAAGAAGCTCATATATGACGGCGAAAATCTCCTCAGGATATACTCTGAGGAAACTTCAGCTGCCAAGTACAGAATAATGCTTGAGATAATAGACACGACTGACGGTAGTATTAAAAATACCATTGACGTTTCATCACTTGGCGGCGGCAGCATGACATTTGATTCCTGGGTGGATATAAAGGCATTTAGAGGTAATATTCTCTACTGCTTCAATACCGAACTTGCTGAAACTGATACTAATACCATTATTGCCTATGAAGTCAATGGCAATGAGCTTGAAAAGAAATGGAGCTACTCTGTTCCAGCTGATAGCCAAGGCAGCATTAGTAATCCGTCTATTTCTTTCTTTAACGACGAACCTGTTGCTATAATCAGCACAAATTCAATGACACGTTCTTTAACTACAGTAGTTCGTTTTGATAAAGAGACCGGCGAGCCTGTATGGAATGCCGATATCCAGTCAAACTTCAACAAATCCGGAAAAGTCTTCCTGTACGATGCTGAAGCGCTTGGAAGCAGTGATGATGTTCTTGCAGTCGTTGATGAAACACATTACAGCATTATCGGATACAGCGACGGCAAGGTGCTGGACACAGTTACTCTTGATGAGAAAATCAATAGTGTTTCTTTCAGTAAGGCAGGCTTATTCACTTTCACAGTAAAGAACGGCAAAGAATATGCTGTAAATCTAAAGGCTTTCTTTGGAGACAAGCCTCAGCGAGTTGCTATCCGCATACAGAAATTCGGTCAGCCATTTTCACTTTGCAGCTATAGCAGAGGACGTTACGTTACAGCGGCTGAATATTCCAATACGGCTTACATACAGTTTACTGAAAAGACGGAAGGCTATACAGCGATAGCTCCTGAGGAAGACGGCTACTGCAAGGGATTTTTCGCTGCGAGCAGTGACGGAAGTAAGCTCCTTGCTTCATTCGGCAAGCTCAACTCAGATGACGAAACCCTGTTCATTTGCGATACCACCAACGGCTCTTTCACAAAAGTCGAAGACCTTGAAAGTAAATTGCTTGAGTGGGCAAGATTCCTGACAAACGACAAACTTGTAGCAGGAGTCAGCAATTCAAATTCTGAAATTAAGCTAAATTTCGTTGACATCGAGACAGGAAAGCTCACTGAAATCAATGAAGCTGGCGCTATCTCAGACCAATACGGCATAATGGACAACAGTGTTTACTTCTTTGAGGACAGTTCTGACTGTGTACTGAAAAAGCTCACTGCGGACGGCAGTATCCAGTCTGTTGAATTTGAAAAAAGTAAGATAATAGATCAAAATAAGCACTGCGCTGTAGGCAATAAAGCTGCTGTTTTCACAATTGAAGCTCAGAATAAGAACCTTGAATTCTGTGATTTTGATAACGGAAAATACATTTCTGCTGACTACACCTTTGATCCGTCAGGCAATTATCAGGTACTGCAAGTTTTCTGTATAAATGAAAAAACAGCTGGAGTTCTGCTTAACAACATGACAGTCCTTATGTTTGATGCTGAGACAGGCAAGCTCATAACAGAACTCAAACTTGACGCGATCAGGACTGAGATAGTCTCAGCAGCCGGTATCGGAAACGATAGATTTATTCTCCTCAGTCGTGACATGAAGCTATATGAGGCTGATATGAATGGAGCAACCGGCAATATGATTGACCTCAGCGGCTCAGTTTCAAAAATAGACAATACAGTTGGCAATTCAGTCAATGGTTTCACAGATGGTTTAACAGTATGTCAGTCAGCAGACAGCAATTATTTCTATGCAGTATGGGGCGGCAAAACAGCCTGGTATATTGACAGGAATGAATTCAAGATACGCTATGCTGTGGGAGATCTTGCTTTTGCACCATCCGAAAAGGAAATTGTATTTACATATAACAGTTATTACGGACGTTTGGGATATTTTCCGATATATACTGTTCAGCAGCTTGTTGAAACAGCGAGCAGTTATCTTGATAAACTTGGTGAGGTCCCGGAGGGCAGCAGATGAAAAGGCAAAAGACACACAGATTTCTGCTGAGCCTTGCAGTTTCATCTTTCGTCATAGCCGCTTTACAGGGTATAATATACTATAAAAGCTATGACTTGTTTTTCAAAATACTTCTTGTGCTTCAAAATGCCATTAATGCTTTCGGATTTAAAGCTACCATATCTATAAAGGACGTTGTGGCGTTCATAAACAAAGATCCGAGTCCGCTTAATATGACGGTTGGTTATGCTTATTGTATTGCGGTGTTTACAGCGCCCTACTGTACGGTATCTTTTCTGTATAAATTCCTTGAGCGTATCTTTAGCTTCATGGTCGGTTTCCGAAGGAGCAAAAAGCGCGATCATATCCTGATTTTTGGCTACAACGATGATGTTAAGGCTCTTATACACAATAATACATCAACAAACAGAAAGAGCATCTGTATACATATTATAAGTGCCGTGCCTCTTGATCATTCTGATGTATATCAGCTCAACAAAGAAGGGGTAACAGTTCATATATCAGATGTTCTCAACACAAATGAAAATGGTATTAGTGATGTGATGGAAAAAATGTGTGTTGACAGAGCGTCAAATATCATTTTGTTTGAAGATTCATCGATACGCAATTTTTCATTGCTCCAGCTGTTCAGACTTAATGAATCCGACAGTGATAAACGTATAAAACTCAGAAGCGGTGCAAAGATCTCCTGCCGGTGTGAGGAAGAGGGGATAAACCGTCTTATATCAAATTATTATAACCGTGCAGGAGACACTGACGCATTTTATGACCTTGAGATCATAAGTCTGCCCGAAATGCAGATACATAAAATGTTTAGCGAAGTTCCTCTGCACAAGTATTACAGCAAAAAGAAAGTGCCTTTGAAACAGCAGCACCTTCACCTTCTTGTAGCAGGTCTTGGTCACCTCGGACAGCAGGCGATCTTGCAGGCGATAAACCTGGGAGTTGTACACGAGCAGAACGACATCATCATTGATGTTTTTGATACAAATATCAAAAACAAGATGAAGCAGTTTACAAAGCAGTTCAGTGATGAAACTTTTGATTTCACCGATAACTCTATGACTCTTAAAGAAACTGTTGCTGACGGCAGACTTGTTGTTAACTTTTTCGGCTCAGATGCTAGGCACCGGGACTTCTATTCGGCTGTATCAAAGCGAAATGCTGAACTGCATTATACCTACTCTGTTATAACCTTTGATGATATAGACCTTACCGTAGACTGTGCAATGCATCTTAATGATATCTTTGCTAATGACGAAAACGATGTTCCGGTTCTTATACGAATGGACGCTGATCGCCGTCTTGCCGGCTATATCTCCAATGACAAGGATACCCTTGATGATGTAGACATAATCGACGACAGAAGCTGTGTAATAAACCTTGATATGATAATCAACCGAACCATCGACCAGCGAGCAAAAAGTTATAATCACTTCTACAATAATATTTCGATTCTTTCCGAAAACGATACCGGAACTATTGATAATGCTGAAGCAGATACGGAGAAGGAATGGAACAGTATTCGCTTGTTCAGACGTTCATCAAGCAAGGCTGCGGCCTATCACGATGAAGTCAAGGATATGATAATCCCTGAGCTTGCATCTGAATATGGTGAAGATTTGAACAGTAAACTGGACTTCCTCATTGGTAAAAATGGACTTCTGATGCAGTTTGACGGCAAAGCGTGGCATATGAACTGTTCAGAAACAGAACTTCTCGAACGTCTCAAAAGCGACCGTTTTGCCTATGAGATAGCTTCATTAGAACATCGCCGTTGGTGCTTGTATATGGCTTCGATAGGCTGGAGATGCGGTGAGCGCAGTGACAAACTACGACGCAATCCGTGCATGGTAACTCAGAAAGAGCTGATGGAACTTATGCCGGAAATGTGTAAATATGATATTATGTCCCTTATGGAGAGGTTCCTTGCGCTCAGAGAAAATAAAAACTGATCGTCAGTGTTATACTTGATGATTTCATTAATGACTAAAATAATTAAACACGCAGATATAGCCTGACGGTCATATCTGCGTGTTTTTGTCGATAATGATATTGATGGGTGGAATGAGTCAATCCCAGATTCTGTGTAAACGCAAAATAGTGCAATAAAAGAGTATATGATGAGACCGATTGTGAAAGCAGTCGGTCTTATCTGCATATTAGCACATGATTATTTGATTGTCAAGATGAAAATGTTATTCGGGTATCCTGTCGCCGTAGTAGATTACCAACTGAGCGTAGATGCGGCTCCAGTCCTGTCGGCGACCAGTCCACTTTTTAGTTATGTCTTTCATAGCCAGATACAGCATTTTG
>JAEEVL010000002.1 GCA_016290875.1 Ruminococcus sp. | reverse complement strand
ATAGCCATAGGTGTTAATATGGACGGCAGGAAGGACGTTCTCGGTATGTGGGTAGGTGAAAATGAGAGCGCCAAGTTCTGGGCAGGCGTACTTAATAGCCTGCGTAACAGAGGCGTTGATGATATTCTTATCGCCTGCACCGATAACCTGACAGGCTTCTCTCAGGCGATAGAAGCAGTATTTCCTAAAACCGATATACAGAACTGCATCATTCATCAGCTCAGAAATTCGAGCAAATATGTCTCTTATAAGGACATCAAGGCTCTTATGGCTGATCTGAAAAAGGTCTATACCGCCGCCACTGAAGAAGCTGCTCTGGACGCTCTTGATTCCTTTGCAGCTGCCTGGGACAGCAAATATCCAAAGATCTCAAAGTCCTGGTATGAAAACTGGCCTAATCTCAGTACATATTTCAAGTTCCCTCAGGAACTCAGAAAGCTGATCTATACGACCAACACCATAGAAGGATTCAACCGTCAGCTGAAGAAAGTGACTAAGGCAAAGTCCGTATTTCCAACAGATGACAGCCTTTTCAAAATGCTGTATCTGGCTATGAAAGACATAACTAAAAAGTGGACTGGTCGCCGACAGGACTGGAGCCGCATCTACGCTCAGTTGGTAATCTACTACGGCGACAGGATACCCGAATAACATTTTCATATTGACAATCAAATAATCATGTGCTAATATGCAGATAAGACCGACTGCTTTCACAATCGGTCTCATCATATACTCTTTTATTGCACTATTTTGCGTTTACACAGAATCTGGGATTGACTCAATTATTGGCGAAACATGCCTAAATATAGCGGTTTTACAAACAAAAAGCTCCCGCAGAATGAACAGTTTTGTTCATTCTGCGGGAGTGATCCACATGGTACGCCTGACTGGAATCGAACCAGCGCACACGGCGTCGGAGGCCGATGCTCTATCCCCTGAGCTACAGGCGCATATCTACGAAATCTCCGCTATTGTAAACAACGGACATTCATAAAATTCAGTTTATTATTACACTACTATTACCAATCGTTTGTGCTACGTTATTCATTATATCATTTTTAATAATAATTGTCAACGACTATAAAACAGATAAAATGTAACCGATTGTCGGAATAAGATACATCAGGCGGTATTTTAATCAAACTTCAATAATTAAAATCGTATCTACAACTAAAAAGCCATTCTCCTAAATTAAGAGAACGGCTTTTTATTAATCCTGATCATCTATATGCCTTAAAGCGTAGATAACTCTATCCTGTATAAGCATATCAATATAGTTGCATTCCTGATCTGTCAGATCTACAAGATTAATGATCTGACTTTCAGGCAGTTCTGCTTCACTCCAGTATACATCAACATAAACGGTATAGCTGCAAATGTCATCCTTTTCTCTGATAAAATAGATCTTTGTGTTGCTGTCATCAAAATCCTTATCAAAGTTTCTGCGGTTCAGAAAGCCGCAGCGCATCTCTGCTTCGATCTCATCCTGAACACTTACAGGAATAGCACTCCACGGTATATAAGCCGCCAATGATATTGTCTCTGATCTTGTTTGCTGCATTTTCAATTCCTCCAAAAAATAATGATATACTTATAATACATCATATTTCAAATATAATAAAGAGTCTTATGTTTCTATTGTGTGAACATTATTTAAACTGCGAAGAACAATAAACAAGAGTTATTCTTTCAGTCAGATCATTATGTAGTTATTTCCGTATCATTTTCAAGTATTAGCTTAGATTTCCACAAACTCTTTGCCGTTCCCTTAAAAAACGAGGAAATACAGCAAAAATAAACTTGCCTTATACCGTCTCACAGAAATATTTCTTTTTCACTATGAATATAATTGTGTGAAAGGATATACTAAGAGGTGAGCAGATGAAACGACACAAGAAAAGAAAAATAACAGGAATACTAAGAGTATGTACACTACTGCTGCTGCCCTCGCTCATTGCAGCGTCGGCAAGCTGTATACGCGGTATTGACCGTGATAAAGCAGATCATGAACAGATAACGGAAGCTGCACCGGCTTCTGCAAAGGGCATCGTTCACGACACAACAAGAGAAATAAAGCTCCCGGAAAAGCGCCCTGAAGACGAGCTATACGGAAGTGTGATACTGTCGGAGGGATATGGATACAGTACAGAGGATGAAGCGCCTGATGAACTTTCCGTGCTCACGAGTCCGCTTGAAATGACTGCTGACGATCCCGGTTCAAAACCATATCCGACTCAGTGGGAGGAGAGCGGCGACATCATCAGGACAACTTATCAGAAGTACACAGGGAACGCTTTCTTCGACCTTGAAAAAGCCGGGCAGGTAAATAACAAAACCGAAATACCAAACGATGAACTGCGAGCTGAAAGTGTCTGCCTGCCGAATTTCACTATATCTGATACTACCGAACCACAGGTCCTGATATATCATACTCACACCTGCGAGAGCTTCGAGCCGTTTGTCAGAGAGCATTATGACGCTTCATTCAACTTCCGGACAACTGACGCAACAAAAAGCGTAGTAATGGTCGGTGACGCTATACAGACAGAGCTTGAAGCTCAGGGCATAGGCGTTATACACGTCCGAACTATCCACGATGATCCGTCATATACAGGAGCCTACGACCGAAGCCGCGTTTCCATATTACCAATACTCGAACAGTATCCGAGCATAAAAGTCGCTCTCGACATACATCGTGATGCTATATCCGGCGAGGGAGTTGCTTACCAGCCGTACACCGAAGTAAATGGCAGAGAAGCTGCTCAGGTAATGATAATATCCGGCTGCGATGACGGCACTATGGGTATGCCGGAATATATGAAGAATTTCCACTTTGCCTGTGCCCTGCAGCAGCAGCTCGAAAGCGATACGCCTCACCTAACCCGTCCGATACTGTTTGACTATCGCAAGTACAATCAGGACCTCACTACCGGCAGCCTGCTTATAGAGGTTGGTTCTCACGGGAACACCCTCGAACAGGTGCAGTATTCCGGTCAGCTGATAGGTCATTCGCTCGGCAGACTGCTGAATTCGATGATAAAGGAGAAAAAATGATCCGTATAAAGAAAAAGACTGCCGTCAGAGCAATAATGCTTTACCTGATACTGACGGCAGGCTTATGGATGTTCATAAATTCGTACACTAATTCCTATAACAGGATGACCGGTGAAAATATTGCCCCGGCAGGTGTTACTCTCAACGGAGGAAAAGCCTCTGTGAGTATGCTTGAGCATGATACTGAGATAGATCTTGACGTCTTCTCTCCGGATAATAAAGCTTTTTGTGCGGCTTATATCATTTCACCAGACGAGCTGCGTACAGCGGCATACCTGATTCACTTAGCTACAAGATTAGATTGTGTCACTCTGTAAAAGTTGTTCAGTTCCCCTGAATAGATCAGCGTCGCACCGGGAAAATTGCGAAAATCATCCGGCTTATACAGACAGAACGGTTTTTCGAGCGGTATTCCTATCTTGTCCATTGTATAGGCTACAAACTGTGAGCAGAGGAAATTCTTCTTTCTCTTCCATTCTATATCAAGGTAAACTGCAAGCAGTCCGAGTATATTGTATGAGTAGATGTTGCGGTTGTCTGAAAAATGTCTTATAATGCGTTCATATTCGGATTTCTGCTCGTGAGTTACCTGTATACGGTATATCTCACATGGGATAGTTCCATAGCAGCCAAGAGTTCCCTGCCCAACTGTTTCCTTGTTAAATGTAGCAGGAAGCGGGAATCTACGGTAAGTGCGGCAAAAGCTGTACATTTCCGAAAGAGTTTCGTCAGCAGACAGCGATACGTGATTGAAGGGTTTTTTCGTCATAAATCTGAAAAACCTTGCCGGACGTGTTCCTGTCTGAGCCATAACGATATAAATAAAATCTTCCAGAATGTTACCCTCCCTTAACTTATTTCTTTCACAATTATATCATAAAATATAAGGAATTACAATAGATATTTTGAAAATTTTATGTTAAGCGGTGATGTTATGTACGAGTCTTACGGGTTAAGGCGGCTTATGCTCATGCTGGTAATAGATGTGATCATACTCATTTCCGGAGCAGCTCTTCTTCTGCTCGGAAAGCTGCTGTTTTTCACGTCTGCCGATGAAAAAGAAGAGATGGGAATTTTCCTGCCAGTGATCATGTATCACAGCGTTTTTGACACAGCTCCGCAGGAATACATAGTTACACCTGAGCAGCTTGAAAGCGATCTTCAATGGCTCAGGAACAACGGATATACCTCAGTAACCGCACAGCAGCTCATAAACTACACAAGAAATAAATGTGAACTCCCGGAACATCCTGTTCTGATAACCTTTGACGACGGCTATTACAATAACCTGTCAGAAGCTATGCCGCTGTTTGAAAAATACGATATGCACGCGATAGTCTCGATCGTAGGTAAATTCACAGACTCGCTTGCACCTGCCGATCCGCATATCCCTGCGTATTCCTATCTGACATGGGATGACATAAAACAGCTGTCAGCTTCCGGAAGATTTGAGATAGGCAGCCACACATATGATATGCACTCCTTTAAAGGGAAACGAAAAGGATGTGCCAAGCTCCCGAACGAAACAGAAGAAGAATACCGATCCACACTCGCAGAAGACCTTGCAGTCCTGCATAATGAAATGCACATCAGCATAGGCGAGATACCGGCAGTATTCGCCTACCCTTTCGGCAATATCAGCCGGGAAAGCGTCCCCATTCTCAGAGACAGCGGCATACTTATGACACTTACCTGTTACGAAAGACCTAATATCATCACACGCGATCCCGACTGTCTTTACGGCCTTTTCCGCTATAACCGCAGCGGACTTTACAGCACGGAAGAGTATATGGAAATGATTACAAAAAACAAGGACAGCTGAGCTTTATCTGCTCTGCCGTCCGTTATGCTCATTATGAGAGAACAACAAGATCCTCGCTGTCACGTTCATAAACAGTCGTTGGTTCTGTTGTGGTCTCTGATTTTTTAATTTTCTTCTTTGTTCTAGTCTTGCCGAAATAGTCAGGATCTTCCTTTATCATGCTCTTTTTGTACTCTTCAATGATCATTCCGAAGAAATCGTCAAAATCATCATAGCCCATGCTTTTCCACAGACTGTCGTACTTACTGTCTCTGTACTTGTCGAAATGCTCAGGAGCTTCTCCGGTCAGCTCATACTCAGCAACGATCTCCTTGTCGTGATCGGCAAAATACTGTATATCCGGCACCAGCTTTACTATTATTACTACATACATAGCAAATATCAGCGCGGAAATAACTGCTATAACGATAGATACGATCGCCATTACCTTTCCGCCGTTCTTTCTTTTCAGAGCCATGATAGCGAAAATGAATACAGCCGGAACTGCCATAAAGCTGAGGAAGCTCGCGAACATAAAGAAGTTCAGAAGAGCTATGATGAGTGCAGCTACTGCTAAACCTGTTCCGCTTCTTTGTACTGGTACAGCCGGACCTCTCATAGGCTGCCCTGCATAAGCAGGGTACGGACTTCCGAACTGTGGCTGCTGATAAGCACCTCCTGCCCCTGTACCGTAGCGGTCTTTGCCGCACTCGGGACAGAACTTCGATGATGCCGGTTTAAGCTTTCCACAATGCGGACAATACTTCATATCAGGACCTTTTCCGCTGCCAGATGCTCCTGATGTCTCATCTACGATGTCTTTTTTGGTTTCATCAATATAATCCTTATCCAAAATATTCTCCTTTCTGACCTACGCGAAGATCAAAGAGTTGTCTCCCAGTTCCAGTTGCGGACCTCAAGCTCGTCGAGGTTGTAGGGAGTTTTCTGATAAACGCAGTAATTCAGCCAGTTGGTAAACATAAGATTTGCCGTGCTTCTCCACGAAAAGAGCGGTACATTGTCAGGGTTGTCATCGGGGAAGTAATTGTAAGGCATCTGTATGTCTATGCCCTTCTCAAGATCACGGCGGTACTCATTGGCGATAGTCTCTCTGTCATACTCTGAATGACCTGTTATAAAATACTGTCTGCCGTTCTTGTTGGCAACTATATGCACTCCGGACATATCCGAGGAAGTCAGTATCTCCAGTTGGTGAACACGCTCGATGTCCTCACGGCGAACCTCTGTATTGCGCGAATGAGGAACATAGAACACATCGTCAAATCCTCTAAGAAGCTGACAGTTGCTCACCTCTGCCCTGTGAGGGAATATTCCGAACATCTTGTGCTCGAGTGGATACTTCGGCACACCGAAATGATAGTAAAGTCCTGCCTGAGCAGCCCAGCATATATAAATAGTGGAAAAGACGTGCGTCTTTGACCATTCCATTATCTCGGTTATCTCATTCCAGTAGTCTACCTGTTCGTACTCAAGGAGTTCAACAGGTGCTCCTGTGATTATCATACCGTCGTAACGGTTGTTCTTTATCTCATCAAACGTCTTGTAAAAAGACTCAAGGTGATGGTGAGAGGTGTTTCTTGAAACGTGTGAAGCCATCTGCAGAAGCTCTATGTCCACCTGAAGAGGCGTATTACTGAGCAAACGCAGCAACTGACACTCTGTTTCTATCTTCTTGGGCATAATGTTGAGGATTATCACTTTGAGCGGACGTATATCCTGATGCTCCGCTCTGTCTCTCGCCATTACGAATATGTTTTCTTCTCCAAGCGTTTTGAATGCCGGAAGCTCGGAAGATATTTTTATCGGCACTTCAAATCGCTCCTTTCTATCTCTGGATTTTTAGGTTACTTGCTGTGCTTGCAGTTTTCGCAGCCGTTTAAAAAGCTGTCGATGTTCTCTGCGGTATTGCTCTCGCCGGAAATGAATCTCAGCTTTCTGAGAGCTTCGTATTTCTTCTCGTCGGGGAGCTCGAATACTGCCTTATCTATCGCTTTGAGGCAACTCTTGAACAGTACAGAACGGACAAGTCCGTCGCACAGCATAAGATCTCCGCCGTCGTCGTAGTCGTATATGACAGCCTTGTCCCCTTCATAGGAGTAGGCTATAAAACCGATAACGCTGCCCTTGTCGAGCGCTTCTGTAATATGGAGCTTGACCACATCTTTATGAGCATTTACAAGCTCTTCATAGCCTGTTGTGTCAAATCTCTCCTGTATCTCGAGCATATCAGTTCTCCTTGCCGATAGCGTTTCTTATCGCTCTCAGCTCCTCGGCAGTGAGGTCGCGCCATCTGCCGGGTTTGAGCATACCGAGTTTCAGAGGGCCAACGCTGATACGGCGAAGTCTTGCGACCTCGAGTCCGACAGTCTCGCACATCTTTCTGATCTGACGGTTTCTGCCCTCTTTTATAGTAATGAGAAGAACTACTCTTCCCTCTTCCTTTTCCTTTACAACGACTGTCGCAGGAAGAGTCTTCCTGCCGTCGATCTCAACGCCCTCTGACAGTGCAACGAGCTGTTCGTCAGAAATGCCCGGACGCACTGTTACGCGGTATGTCTTTGAGACATGGCGGCTCGGGTGCATTATGCTGTTTGCAAACTCTCCGTCGTTGGTGAACAGAAGAAGTCCCTCGGAATTCCGGTCGAGTCTTCCTACCGGGTAAACTCTCTCCTCAACTTCATCAAGGAGATCCATAACACATCGTCTCTCAAGCTCGTCTGATACGGTGGTAACGTATCCGCGAGGCTTGTTGAGCATGATGTATCTGAAAGTTCTCTTGCGCGGCAGAGCTATCCTCTCACCGTCAATAGTGATGAGGTCCTTGTAGCCGCATTTATCTCCAAGCTTGACGTGTCTGCCGTTTACCTTTACTCTGCCCTGAGTTATGAGCTCTTCTGCCTTTCGGCGTGAACAGCAGCCGCTGTCAGCTATCATTTTCTGAATTCTTATCTTTTCCACAATAACTCCGATCTTCCTCAGAATAATAGTTTTCTGAGTCCTGATATAAATTTTATGAATCTTCCTGATCCTTTGCTCTTTTTAACGAGAACACGCTTTGCTTCAACGCTTTCTGCCGCATAGAGCGGGATCCTTTTTATCTGCCTGCCTCGGAACGATATGCTGAGCTGTGCAGCTTCGTCGCCTTTTCTTACAGGCGCGTATATGAACGGCGGAGATAATACCTGATACTCAAAGCCGTCCGTGCTGTCTCCGAGAGATGTAACTGACAGATCAGCTTCATCAAAGAAGACATTCAGCTTTTCCTCCTCGCCGCCGACAATGTCGAGCGAATGGAGTACGGGCGGTCTGAGAGCAATATTCTCCGCTCTGTCAAAACCATATTCGTATAGTGAAATGTGATCGTTCCAGTCGTTTTTGTCGTTGAGAGTTACGCATACCAGTCTTTCTCCGCCGCGTTCACAAGCCGATATGAGACATCTGCCTGCCGCATCAGTAAAGCCAGTTTTCACACCGTAAACTCCGTCACACATACCGAGCAGCTTGTTCGTATTCTTCAGCCACCGCGGATAAGGCGGAGCGCCGAATTCAACTTTGACCGTTGATTCCGAGCATATGCTCCGGAAGGTCTCGTTTTTCAGAGCTTCCATAGCGAGAATAGCCATATCGTAAGCCGAAGAACCGTGCCCCTCGCCGTCAAGACCTGACGGTGTGGCAAAGTATGTATGCGAGAGACCAAGCTCCTGAGCACGTTCATTCATCAGCTTCACAAAAGCCTCTGTACTGCCTGCTATCCTGACCGCCGCCGCATTCGCTGCGTCGTTTCCGGACGGGAGCAGCATACCGCAGCACAAAGCATACTTCGTTACGGTATCTCCCTCACGCAGTCCCATTGATGAACCTTCGACCTTTATAGCTTCGCTGTCAACAACGAACTCCTCGTCAAGACCGCCGCTCTCGATGCAGAGCAGAGCTGTCATTATCTTGGTGGTGCTCGCCATAGGCAGCTTCTCCGAGCTGTTCTGCTCAAATATGATCTCGCCGGTATCAGCTGAGATGAGCACAGCAGCCTTTGCTGAAACAGACGGTACTTCTGCACAGTCCCCGTCCAAAACATACAGCGGCTCCGCTACTGTAAGTATCACCGCCGCTGCAATCGCTGAAACTATCCTTTTTGTCATACCGCACCTCCGCATATCCGATAATAATACAGATTATGCAGAACATCGCGGAAATATGTTATTCTTCGCCGTTCTTCTTGTTCTTGCGGCTGTTCATGAAGCCTGATACCTTGTCAATGACCATAGGTACCTTTTCAACAGCAATACTGATAGGATCATTAGCAGCCTCCATAGGCACCATTTTGGCTGTACCGTCGGGTGAGATAACGAGGAAGCCCTCAGGCTTAATCGAAACTCCTGCACCGGCACCGCCGCCGAAGAGATTCTTGTCATACTTTGAGGGGATATCCGAGCCGCCTGATGCGAAGCCGTAGGATACCTTAGAAACCGGGATGATAGTAGTGCCGTCACCGAGCTTTATGGGTTCACCGATAATGGAATTGACATCAGCCATTTCCTTTACCTTTTCCATTGAGATGCCAAGTATCTCGCTGACAGGTGTGTTGTTAGTGCTCATATCTATTTACCTCACTTTATATTATTTCTGCACGGCGGCAGATCGTTTTTCTTTGCGTCTTTTCAGCTTTCCGGGGATAAGGACTCTGAACAGGTATACAGAAACAAACCAAATTGCGGCTATAACCGCGGTTCCGAGCCTGAATCTCACATTGAATGAAGTATCCCAGCGTCCCTTGTCAAGACCAAAGCCTGGCTGTATATCGACTGTCTTGAATCTTATAGTGAACAGTCTGCTGAACTGTGCAAGTCCGCAGTAAATGAGCGTGGAGTATCTTCCATAGCTCAGTGCGCACTTGTAAGCGTCCTCGTTTGCTATAATAAAATCGATGTAAAAGTTTCTGAACTTGAAGCCTTTGAATATCATACTCGCCGGATTCTTGGCAGCCAGCCAAAGATTTCCGAGCTTTTCGAGCTTCTGTCCGAGAGATTTCTTCTCCTCTGAGTCGTCATCATCGCTGTCGTCCCAGTCATCGGAGAGGTCTTCATCCTCGGTAACATTCTTTTTCTTCTTATCCTTCTTCTTTTTATCTTTTTTCTTCTTTTTTTTCTTTACCGGCTCATCGCTGACCGGTTCATCAACTGTTTCAGCAGCTGTTGCTTCATCTGAATTCGCAGCATCTTCAAAGTCGTAAAGCTCTGCATCCTCCTCAGAAATGTCCGGCAGCAGATCATCTATATCCGGAGAGTCAAAGGTCTCAACTTCTTCGGAACTGTCTTTTTTCTGCTTCTTCTTTTCGGCTTTCTGAGCCTTTTTGCGCTTTCGCTTGTCGAGGAAGCCGTTCTTTGAAGAATCCATCAGATCAAAGAACCACAGCTTTATCTTGTATTTCATCTTCCCGTCGATATAACTGAAATCAACATCGGCAGGAATTGCACATACAAGCACGATAAGACCGAGTATACCAAGGAATATCCACAACAGTATTTTAAGTACTATCACTCCTGCCGCTCCTTTCCTCAGTCTTCGCCGGTATCATCGTCATCGCTGCCAGTATCGAGCTCTGTGAGCATCGGCTGATCCGGAAGCGGCGGCAGCTCGCCAATAGAGCTGAGCCCGAAGCTTCTCAGGAATACCGGTGTTGTGCGGTAGACGATAGGTTTTCCGGGAACGTCAAGCCTTCCGGCTTCTTCAACGAGACCCTTTTCGACAAGATTATTTATAACAGAAGAACTGTCGATGCCTCTGACATTTTCGACAAAGCCCTTCGATACAGGCTGATTGTAAGCGATTATGGTAAGTGCTTCCATAGCCGCATTTGACAGCGGAGTGGAGCGCTTGGTCTCAAGAGCCGCCCTTACCTGATCAGCAAAGGCTTCGCGCGTACACATCTGATAGCTGCTGTCGAGCTTTTTAATGGTGATACCGCTGCCGCAATCGTCGTAGCGGTCATTTAGCAGCTTTATCATAGAGGGCAGAGTTCCCATATCCACGCCGCTCGCTTCGGAGAGACGGTATATTTCGATAGGCTCGCCGCTTGCAAAGAGTATAGCTTCTACTGCGCCGAGTTTCTCTTTGATTTCCAAGTCTTTTTCACCCCGTTCTTTCTTCCCTTGAAGAATATCATCATATTATCCTCGCTGATAGTTATTCTTCCCGAGCGGGTGAGCTCGAGAACAGCAAGGAACGTTGCCACTCGCGCTGAACGGTCAGTAACGCCGTCATACAGCTTGTCCATATACACCTCACCGGTAGTATAAAGCTCTCTAAGAACGTGTACGACCTTTGAAAGGACCGATACTATCCTGCGCTTGACAACAGAATTTATCTTGTTCTCCACACGGAGTTTGGAAGTTTCATTCTTTATTGATTTCTGCGACACAGCACTGTAAGCCAATGCAAGACGTGACGGCTCATGAACCAGACAATACGTCATGTCAGCTTTTATCTTCATAGGCTTGCGGACGAATATATCACCGCCCCGGAAATCCTCCGCAAGCTTTGCCGCAGCGAGCTTACAGAGAGAGTACTCGATAAGAGCGCCCTCAAGCTCTTTTTTCATCTGTTCAGCCTCTTCCGGCTGAGGGAGAAGCGAAGCAGTCTTAATATATATGAGACGCGCTGCCATTTCGAGAAATTCACCGGCGAGCTCAAGATCCTGTTCTCTTGCCTGATCCATATAGAGAAGGTACTGTTCAAGCAGCTTTGAGATCTCTATGTCGCAGATATTCAGCTTATGCTTTGAGATAAGGCTGAGAAGCAGGTCGAGAGGTCCCTCGAAAACCTCCAGCTTAAATGAAATAGTCTCCATCAGTTATTATTCCACTTGTGTTCCGGTATCTTGTAGAGAATGTCCCACATACCGTTGTATATCTTGCTTCGTACTACAAGGAGCAGATTGTACTTGTCAGGTATCAGTCCCATATTAAGTACAAGAATGAATACGAGGAAACCGATCTGTATCTCTCTGTAATGTTCATAGAACCAGCGGTCAACCTTTGCACCTGTGAAATAACGCATTACGTTGAAACCGTCGAGAGGAGGTATCGGGATAAGATTGAACACCGCAAGACCGATATTCACTATCATAAGGAACTCCATAAGGAGCATCACACAATAGGTCGTAGTGATCTTATCAGTCAGCACATACTCCATGTATGCCTTCATACCGTCATCTGTGGCAAGTATGCAGGCTTTTACAAGTCCGGCTGCAAAGGCTGCGATAAGGTTTGAAACAGGTCCGGCAATGGCTGTAAGTGCCATATCTCTGCGCGGATGTCTCATTCTTGCGGGATTTACGTCAACAGGTCTTGCCCAGCCGAAACCGGTCAGTATCATCAGCAGAGAGCCCGTCGGATCAATATGATCAAAGGGATTGAGAGATACTCTTCCCTGACGTGTTGCAGTATCATCACCGCACCATTTTGCAACAAGTGCATGAGCAGCTTCGTGAAGAGGTATCACAAGCAGCAGCGTGAGTATTCTTGCAAAATATTTTAAAAAAAGTTCGATGTCCATAATTATCCTTTCATTCTGTGTCTGCAAATAGTAATACACTATATATTATACTACATTCTTACATTTTTTTCAAGTAATATACGAAATTTTTACAGAAATTAAGGCTCTCAAAAATTTTTTCAAGTTTTTTCAAAAAAACTCTTGCTTTTTTCTGAGTTTTGTGGTAGAATAATTACGTTGTATGTTTTCACAAGTTATTTAAGGAGGTGCAGCCTGATGGCAAAATGTGATATCTGCGGAAAGGGAGTTACTTTTGGTATCAAAGTTTCCCACTCACACAGAAGAACAAACAGAACATGGAAGCCTAATGTAAAGCGTGTTAAGGCTATCGTCAAGGGTACTCCTTGTCATATCTACGCTTGCTCAAGATGCCTGCGTTCAGGTAAGGTTGAGAGAGCTAACTAATTGTTCAACTGAAAAATACAGAGCGTTCCTGATGGAACGCTCTTATTTTTTCTGTACGATTTTCAGGTTTGATATATAAATACCGCCAGGATACCAAGATGTTTTCCGGCATATTCTCCTGTTTGACAATTATTGTTCACAAACTGAAAGGCTCTCCCCAAGGAGAGCCTTTTATTTTTATTTTACATAGCCTGAGAGTCCACTTATTCCCTGACTCTTTACCGCATTTGCAACGAGTCCGGCTATCACCTTTGCTCCATCATCATTGAAATGTGTAAGGTCTGTACTGCCCTGTACAGCAGCTGCCATATGATAACTGTATGCTGTGTTATAGCCTACCGAGTTATAATGGTTCACCATAATGGTGTTCAGGTCTATGCACGGTATCTTATACTTGCTCGCAAGTGACTTGCAGGCATCGCCGTAGTTGCCGTAGCTTCCCGAAAATTTACCGTTAGAATAGGACTTTGCGCTTAGTGTCGGCGTAACGAGTATCGGAGTTGCGCCCTTTGCGAGAGAGTCGTTGATAAACTGCGTCATATACCACTCAAACGAGCCTGACGAAGGTGAATTGACATTTCCGCACACAGGAGCGTATCTCTCTGCATTACTGCTTGCACCATCGTTGATTCCAAACTGTATCATAACATAGTCGCCGTTCTTGAGGGAGTCAGCGATCGTCTGCCATCTGCCCTGATCGTAGAAGCTCTTGGAGCTTCTTCCTGCAAGAGCATGATTTGACACGCTTATCTTGCTGTCGAGATAATCACCGATGAACGCGCCCCAACCCTGGATAGGACCGCCGTTCTGTTCTCTTGCACGCTGATTGTACGTCTGTACAGTGGAATCGCCTGCAATGAACAGCGTATGCTCGCCGTCAGTTGTATGTGTTTCCTCCTGTGAAGGATCATAAGGCTGAGCAATAGGTTCATCAGTCTTTGTCATACGGAGATAGTCGAAGTTCGGACCGCCTCCGCTCACAAGAGAAGTCAGGCGGATATGGTTTATGCCCTTTTTCAAAGGAAGAACGAGTCCTCTTTCCTCCCATACAGTCCAGGCGCCTGTTGTCAGGAAATCCTGTACCCAGTATTCCTTATGGCCCTTGACCTCGACTTTCATCTTTCTGTTCTCTGCCGCACCGTTCGCGATACCGAAGTTGCAGAGATAATTGCCATCAGAAGGAACATTCACAGTCCATACCATTCTGACACCAATAGAATTATCAAGGTTTACATATGATCTGTAAGAAAAACCTGAATTGACAGTTTCTTCAATACCGCTTGTGAACTCCTGATCAGAGCCGTATACAAATCCGAGTCCCTCTTCAACAGCTTCAACCTGTTTTCCTTTAAGGAGGAATGAACGAAGCTGTACAAGATCGGCAATATTGGTTTTGCCGTCAGCATTAAGGTCTGAAACAGCATCGTACTTTGTATTATCGTTTTCTATGTACTTGCGGCGCATAAGGATCATATCGAATACATTCACCTTGCCGTCGCCGTTGATGTCGCCGTAGTTTATGATAGAACCGTCGCTGTCTTCAGGAGTTGTATAGTCATCTTCGCCCCAGTCAACTTCTTCAAGCACCCATTTCTGACAGTTATGACCGTTTATCTCCCACTGCTGGACATTTGCTCCGGCAGCAGTTGAAGCGCTTCCAACTTCAAGAGCACCGTTATCACCGGAACATCTTGAAACTATCGTGTAGCTTCCGTCACCGTTCTCAAAGAAATGGAACCACTGATTATTCGAGTTGGTATTTGTATATATGCTGATATTTGTACCATTATCAGCCTTAGCACCTTCAACGTCGAGGAGATATTTGTCTCCGCCGTCAAGGTATGACCATACCTCATAATAGTTGTATCCCTTATGTTTGAGATGCCATACATTCCATTCGCCAACAGTATCGCCGCTCCACTGCTGAACATTAGCTCCGGCAGCAGCCTCAGCGTTCTTGACTTCAAGGTAAAGCCCGCTATTGACATTTTTGAATCTGTAAGCCTTGGTCGTATCCATTTCCGCAGGTTCTTTTGTCATCTGCATAGCTTCAGCCATAAGCTCTGCAAGCTTCTGTGCCCCCTTTGCGCTCTGGTGAAGATCATCGTCAGCCGCATAGTACGGAGTCATAGCATCATAACCGCCTATGCTGAATCCGAAATCCTGCCATTTTGTAAAGAGATCAATGACCTGAACGTTCTGCTCTGAGCCTATCGTATCAAGCTGACCGCCGAACCAACGTCCGCCAAGTCTTGGGTTTCTGTTGTAGTCGCCGTGGCGTCCCTGCTGCTTTACGAGTATAACTTCCATACCCTTAGCCTTGGCACGCTTTACCATATCGGTAACTGTTGCGTAATACTCATCACCATTTGAGTAATTCGTATCATTGATACCAATAGAAATGATGTACTTGTCGCCTGTTTTTCCGTATGTCTCGATAGGTGTAAACTGTCCGCCATCAACAAAGCCCTTGGCGTACTGACCGCTCGTAGCCATATTTCTTACATCGAATCCGTCGATATAGCTGCCGAAATACTGTCCCCAGCCGTGTTGAGCCGTATCAGCCTGATTATAATAATTTGCAACGGTCGAATCGCCGCATATCCATACAGTCGGCGGCATAACGGCTGTTGTATTTATCTGTGTAATTTCAACTGCCGAAATTGATCTCTGACCGTTCTTGATACCGGTAACAGCCTGAATATTGAGCTGTCCGTCAGTAACAGGAAGTTTCACTGTTTCCGTCGCATTCAGACGGGTGAGGTTCATCATCTGGAGCATACCTTCCATTTTGATAGAACAGCGCGGAGCGTTTCCGACTGTGACCTTTACCTCATACAGACCCTTCGGAAGGTCAACGTTGAACGTATTTGCACCATCGTCGCTCTTGAATTCGACCGCATCGCTTCCGGCACCGTTTCCGCCTGCTGAAACATCGCCTACGTTCCATGTCTGTGCGAAGCCGTAACCTCTTGAGGCATTATAGCCGTCTCCTGCTGAAACTCCGGTATAACCGCCTGACACGCCGCCGTTTCCAAAATCAAATTTCCAGTTGGCAGAAGCAGCGTTCGCCTGCACGCTTTTTACCGTGTTCTGAGTTCCCATACCTGCAAATAGAGAGAGTGAGAGGGCAAGTGAGGTAACTCCGCTGATAAGTTTTCTTAATTTCATACCAGTTCCTCCGATCAATACTATGATGATCCATAGATTATCATTTTAATATTACCACAATTTGCAGACAAAGTCAATATATACTGTACGATATTTTGAATTATTTTGTAAGTTTCTGTCAAGAACGCAAAATAAGAGTACACATCGTTATAGACTATTCTCTCATTAGTATATATTTTTATACATACGCAAAAAGCTCCCGGCAGAAATAATGCCAGGAGCTGTACTATTATAATATTATCAGTTGAGAGCTGCCTTGAGAGCATCGATGCGGTCTGTCTTCTCCCATGCAATGCCGAGGCCTTCTCTTCCCATATGTCCGTAAGCTGCAAGCTGTCTGTACTGCGGCTTTCTGAGCTTGAGCATCTCAATGATAGCTGTCGGGCGGAGGTCGAATACCTTGCTGACTGCCTCTGAGAGCTTGTCCTCATCGACCTTGCCTGTGCCAAATGTATCAACGAGTATTGAAATAGGCTTAGCTACGCCGATAGCGTACGAAAGCTGTACCTCGCACTTATCAGCAAGACCTGCCGCAACGATATTCTTAGCGATGTATCTTGCAGCGTAAGCAGCACTTCTGTCAACCTTCGTCGGATCCTTACCGGAGAAAGCTCCGCCGCCGTGACGTGAATAACCGCCGTATGTATCAACGATGATCTTTCTTCCTGTGAGACCGCTGTCTCCCTGAGGTCCGCCAACAACGAAGCGTCCTGTCGGATTGATGAAGATCTTTGTATTTGAATCCATAAGCTCTGCGGGGATAACTGCTTTGATAACGAGTTCTTCGATGTCCTTGCGGAGCTGCTCAAGAGCAATATCGTCAGAATGCTGTGAGGATACTACAACAGCATCAACTCTTACAGGCTTGCCGTTGTCATACTCAACTGTTACCTGAGACTTTCCGTCGGGACGGAGATAACGAAGAGTGCCGTCCTTTCTTACCTCTGTGAGCTTGAGTGCAAGCTTGTGAGCAAGAGAGATCGGGAGCGGCATAAGCTCGGGAGTTTCGTTGCAGGCAAAACCAAACATGATTCCCTGGTCGCCGGCACCGTTTGAAAGACCGTCGGACTCATTGTTCTCCTCACGGTACTCAAATGCCTCGTTAACGCCCATAGCTATGTCAGGTGACTGACCGTCGATAGATGTGAGAACTGCGCAGGTGTGTGCATCGAAACCGTACTTTGCACGGTCATAGCCGATGTCTGCAACTACCTTGCGTGCGATCTTGGGGATATCAACATCAGCAGTAGTTGAGATCTCGCCCATTACCATTATCATACCTGTTGTAACGCAGGTCTCGCAGGCAACACGGCCGAGCTTATCCTGCTCAAGTATAGCGTCAAGTACTGCATCTGAAATCTGGTCACAGATCTTGTCGGGATGTCCTTCAGTAACTGATTCCGAAGTAAAAAAACATTTGCTCATTAAAAAACCTCCATAGAAATATAAAAGCGCACTCCCTGAAAGAAGTGCGCAGTCTTAGCTATGCTCCTCATCTTTCGGATTAAACCGCAGGATTTAGCACCTTGTCTGCCTTTTCGCAGTCAGGTTGCCGGGCTTCACAGGACCTGTTTCCTCCGCCGCTCTTGATAAGGTTATGAATTAAGTATACTACAAAAGTCGGAATTTGTCAATAGCAATTACCTGACTGCAACAAGATTTTTCATATAAAAACAAACGAGCCTCCTCTTCAGGAAGCTCATCTGCCATGATATAGGGATTATTGGGGATTAATAATTTATTGTTGGGGTAAACAATAAATTACCATGAAAATCAGCTTCAGGATCTCTCCTTCAGCAATTATATTATACCATATTATTGTGTACTTTTCATTAATATTTCGAAATTCTATGTTCAAAATATATTAAACAAATATTGCTAAAAACTGTATTATCTGCACAATTTTCAGCTCGCTTTAAGCTATTTTCTTTACACAGAGTAATATTTTCAATAGATTTCATCACCTGTTATTACATTCTGCATTTTAAGAAATACGGCGATGATGTTCACAATAATACTCTATATATTAATAATGAACATTATTTTACTTGACGTCACTTATCTTGAACCAAAAAGTCGAACCCTTGCCAAGAGTACTGCGGACACCATAGTCGTAATTGTGCATTTTAAGTACAGCCTTGACAATAGAGAGTCCAAGACCTGTGCCGACTACCTCACGCTTGTGGTTCTCGGAACGGTAATACTTATCGAATATAAGCTTTATCTTATCTTCTTCAATTCCGTCACCGGTATCTTCAACTTCAATGAGTATGCCATCAGGCGTGTTTATCTGACGGACGAACACCTGCTTGTCAGCTCCTGTGTAATTGATAGCATTATTGATAAGATTATAGATGACCTGCTCTATCTTGACCACATCACAGTATACCATCTTAGGCTCATCAGGAGTAAATCTGATATTGTAGCCCATTTTCTCGGATATTCCCTTGAAACGGTCGATTATCTCGTTGAGCTTTCCGCTTATCTCGAATTCTGACGGATTCAGTTTCTGTTTGCCACTTTCGAGCTTTGAAAGGTCAAGAATATCATTTACCATAAGCGAAAGTCTGTCTGTCTCATCAATGATTATCTCGAGATGCTCATTACGCTTGACCGGATTATCGCCTGAAAGATCGCGTATCATCTCTGCATAAGCCTTCAGCATCGTAAGCGGAGTTCTGAGGTCGTGGGATACATTTGCGATAAGGTCACGCTGCATCGTATCTACTCGCGAGAGTTCCCCTTCTGCATAAGTCAGCGTATCAGCAAGCTTTTTCGCTTCAAGGTAGCCTTTCCCGTCAAATTTAGTATTAAAATCACCCTTTGCGAGATTTTCAGCAGCCTTTGTTATCTTTGCGATAGGTCGTGCTATTCTCCTTGAAAGGAAGAGTGATATGATAAATGCCATGACTATGAGGACTATCGTTATCAGCATAAGCTGACGCTTGATTATGTCCACAGTCGAGCCTACCGGAACAAGCGCCGAATTCACCAGCAGATAGCCGCTCGGATTATCGGGATCACCGAGAGTTCTTCCGTAAAGCAACATATCATAACCGCTGCGCGGATTCTTTATAGTGTAGCGTATCGTACTGTCTTCGCTGTTGATTATGTTCACTATATAATCGTGTATTCTGTTTTCCCTGCCGTGAATGAGACAGTCTCCGAGATTTTCAACAGAGTAGCGGTTTCTCTCATATCTGTCGAGTATCTCAACACAAAGATCATTGTCAAGCGCTATCTCTTCGACACGGGAAGAGAATTCAGAACTGTCTATTTCACCGGACGCAAGCTGCGAATAGTTCGATGCTATTCTGTCAGCACTTCTTGAAGCAGCTCTCGTCTTCATGCTCTCGTAAAACTGCTCCAGGAACAATATCTGGAAAGTCCACAGCAGTACGAATACGAATATAGTAAATGTCACAAAATACATCCATATCTTAAATTTAAGTGACATCCTGCTGTTGATACTGCGTAATTTACTGAACAGCTTCAAATTTATATCCCATTCCTCTCAGAGTTACAATGAACTTTCTGTATTCACCGAGACTATTTCTAAGCATTTTAATATGTGTATCAACAGTTCTGTCATCGCCGAAGAAGTCATAGCCCCATACCTCTTCGAGCAGCTTGTCTCTCGAAAGTGCTATGTTCTTGTTCTTTACAAGGTAGAACAGCAGGTCGTATTCCTTGGGAGTCATAGAAGCCTTTTCGCCGTTTACATAGACCTCTCTGCCCGAAATATCGACTTCAAGTCCTTCAAAGACATACTTGTCCTGAACTGCTTCTGCTGCCGGACGTGAGTTCCTCTTGAGAACAACCTTAACTCTTGCCATAAGCTCCTTAGGCGAAAAAGGTTTTACAACGTAATCGTCAACACCTATCTCAAAACCGAAGAGTTTGTCATACTCCTCACCTCTTGCAGACAGCATTATCACAGGGATATTCTTAGTTTTATGTATTTCCTTGCAGGCAGAATAACCGTCGAGTCTCGGCATCATAACGTCCATTATAATAAGGTCGTAGTCGTTTTCCTGGCAAAGCTTTACAGCTTCCATACCGTTTTCTGCCTCTGTTACCTCATATCCTTCAAATTCCGCATACTCACGGACAACCTTCCTTATATTTATCTCATCATCAACTATTAATATGTGTGCCATATATACCTCCTTGAATTGTAAAAAGTGACGGCAGCTTTCCTGTGCCGCACCAAATATAATCTGTCACGTTGATTTTTCTTCTGACTTTATTATATCATTATAAAGACTAAAAGTGTATATTATGTGAAAAAATTCTTAAAATTACGGTCATTTTTAGAAAAAGTGTATCTTTGGCTAAATTACTGATTGACTTTTTCGTTAATTATTGCTATAATAGTTTTAGTTAATTATTACCATTATATATATGTTTATTTCTGTTCATTCTTTTCGGGAACGCCCGTCAGTCATTCGTAAAAGGAGGTGAGTCATACGAAATTCAATAACCCTCTTGCTGCTGCTTTTGTCATCACTACCGCAACGGTACTTATCATAGCCTACTGTTATATGTACCCGGATTACGCTATACAGTCGCTCGTTATCTACATCTCCACGATGATCTTCCTCACGCTGATACTTACCCTTGTAAGCTGGCTGTACAGGAAGCATAAGAATTCCGTTGATGACACCGACATAGCAGGTATCACGTATGATCTCAACTCAGAAATGATACTCTGGACAGACGATTTTTCCGATGTATATGTAAACAACAAGCTCCGCACCCTGATTGGCTGTGCAGAAAGACCTGTTGACGGAAAGGAAGTCCTCAAGCTTGCATTCGGTCTTGAAGACCTCAGCAAGGATACACTCTCCAGGATGATAGGCAGCAGCTCCCACGAAGCTCGTTTCAAAGGGCAGAACGGCGGTCTTGTCACTATCGCATGGAGTACTTCCCTCGTAAAAAAGCGCAAGAAAAACTCCCTATACCTCAGCACGGGCTTCAACCTCACTAATATAAAGAAGATGAAGCTCAGTCTTGCAAGTGCCAACGACTTCTTCAACTCCTCAATGGAGCTCGCCGAGATCGGCGTTGTAATGAGCACTGACAGGAAGAAATTCCGCGCCTCGCCTGAAATGGTTCGTATGCTCGGTCTGAAGAGCGGAAGCATATCACTCAGCGAATTTCGTTCTCTCGTCCATCCTAATGACAGGATACAATTTGACAGCGTTGTTAACTCAAAGGATTCAGCAGAAGTAAGAAGCACCGATATGCGTATGCGTTCCGCAGAAGGAACATACCGCTGGTACTCATACCGCTATAAATCTATCAAAGGTACAGCTCACACTCTCCCACTCTTCGGAGGAGCTATCATCGACGTAACCGAAGAACACGAAAAAGATCTCCTCATCGAGCGTCTTGCTTACATTGATGAAGTCACAGACATCGCCAACCGCAACAAGATTATGGTAGTCGGTCAGGAAACATATGATACTGCTCAGATACTCGGTTATTCGTATTGGGTAATGGTACTGGATATAGACCGCTTCCACATCATAAACGACACCTGCGGCTATACAAACGGCAACTACATCCTCAAGAACTTCGCTCATATACTATATAAATTCGTAACTCCCGGCGGTATCGCAGCACGTCTTAGCGGCGATAATTTCGCTCTTATTCTCCGTGACTACGGTGACGATGAGCTCCCAGCACGTACCGCACGTGACATACAGGATGAATTCGCAAAACTGGCTGTTGATGAGCTCTCAGCTATCAGCCTTACCTGTTCGGCAGGTTATTCAAAAATGCCCGAAGACGGCAGATCGTTCCTCGAAGTTGTCGAGCACGCTGAATTCGCACTCAAATCCATGTCAGGCATTCAGAGCAGTATCTGTGGCTATGAGCCAAGTATGCACGATTCTATCATTGGCAACACCGAGCTTGAAAAGTCACTCGCTGTCGCTATCAAGAACAACGAGCTCCAGCTTTTCTACCAGCCTAAGATAAACCTCGAAACCGGTAAGATAATGGGCGTTGAAGCTCTTATCCGCTGGATAAAACCCGACGGTACAGTCGTAAAGCCTGACCAGTTCGTACCTATCGCTGAAAGTTCCCACCTTATAGGAAAGATAAGCGAATTCGTACTGAACGAAGGCTGCCGTCAGAATATGCTGTGGCAGAAAATGGGGTATCCTAGTATCGTTATGTCGATAAACTTTGCTTCCTCTGACTTCTATCAGAAAGATCTCAGAGACAAGGTTTTTGAAGCTCTTGTAAAATCAGGTCTCGAACCGAAGTGGCTCGAAGTCGAGCTCACCGAGACTCTCGCACTCAGCGATATAAACTACGCTGTCGATCAGATGAACAAGCTCCGCGATCTCGGAGTAAAGCTCGCTATGGACGACTTCGGAACAGGTTATTCATCACTCAGCTATCTTCAGATACTGCCGATAACCCTCCTCAAGCTCGACCGCTCGTTCATCACCGACATCGAAAGCGACAACATCGCCTATGAGATAGTTTCCGCTGTAATCAGAATAGCAAAGTCCAAGAAAATAGAAACTATCGCTGAGGGTATCGAAAACAAGAACCAGGAGGAGATACTCCGCAAGGCTGGATGTGACTACGGTCAGGGCTACCTCTACGGAAAGCCGATGCCAGCAAACAAGCTCGAGGAATTCTTCGAGGAAAATATGAAAAACTGAATCTGTGCCTGTTCTCAGGCTAAATGAACGGAGGTAATCTAAAATGAAAAGACGAATAGGAATTTTGACAAGCGGCGGCGACTGTCCCGGACTCAACGCAACTATCAGAGGCGTTGCAAAAGCCTGCTATGAGCGTTTCGGTGAGGACAACGTCGAGATCGTCGGAATTTCCAACGGCTACTATGGACTCATTAATAATCTCTGCAAGGATATGTCCCCTTCTTCCTTCTCCGGTATCCTCACACAGGGCGGAACTATATTCGGCACCAAGCGTCAGCCGTTCAAGATGATGCAAGTCATCGGTGAGGACAATGTTGACAAGGTTAAGAATATGAAGGACACATATAAAAAGCAGAAGCTTGATTGTCTCCTTACACTCGGCGGAAACGGTACTCACAAGACCTCAAAGCTCCTCGCAGATGAAGGTCTCAACGTTATCGGTCTGCCAAAGACCATCGACAACGATATTTACGGTACAGATGTCACTTTCGGCTTTCACACAGCTGTTGACATCGCTACTGACGTAATAGACAGGCTCCACACCACAGCCGCAAGCCACTCACGTATACTCGTATGTGAGATAATGGGCAACAAGGCCGGATGGCTCACACTCAACGCAGGTATCGCAGGCGGTGCAGACATAATCATCATCCCAGAGATACCTTACGACATCGACAAGGTGTGCGATGCTGTTATGGCAAGAAGCGCTTCCGGAAAGACCTTCTCTATCCTTGCCGTTGCTGAAGGTGCTTTTGATGTAGCCGAAGCCAAGATGAAGAAGAAGGAACGCGCAAAGAAGCGTGCTGAAGCAGGTATAATCACTGCAACAAGCCGCATTGCAGCTCAGATACAGGCTAATACAGGTATGGAAGCAAGAGTATGCGTTCCCGGACATATGCTCCGCGGCGGTGCTCCGAGTGCTTACGACCGTGTACTCTCAACACAGTTCGGCGTTCACGCAGCTTACCTCATCGCTCAGGAAAAGTACGGCAGAACAGTTGCCAAGATAGGCAACAAGATAACCTCCAACAAGCTCGAGGACGTTGCCGGAAAGACAAAATTCGTTGATACTGACAACCACCTTGTTATTGCCGCAAAGGACATCGGAGTTTCATTCGGTGACTGATATCTCTGTACACCGGAGTTATATATGTTATTCAACGGGCGCACAATGTGCGCCCGCATTCATCGAAAAGCGCTCCAACTGATAGCAAAATCATAGAATTTTCTCTTCTTAGATCACATGATCAGATACAGTACGGGTATAATTGCACTATTTTTATCAATCAACGCAGTTCAAATCAGTTCAAAATATGGTAAAAACTAAAAAAATCCTTAAAATTTCCGAAAAGGCTTTTCAACGCCGGAATTTTGTGGTATAATATTATATATTTCTATTCAGGAGGTCATCTTATGACAGAAATGGAACTTTACGATCTTTGGTGCTCTAACGTTTCCGCTGAACCGGATCTGCTCGAAGAGCTTAACGGCATCAAGGGGGATAAAGAAGCTATAAATGATAGATTCTACCGCGATCTCGAGTTCGGTACAGGCGGACTCAGAGGCGTTATCGGCGCTGGTACCAACCGTATGAACGTCTACACTATCAGACGTGCTACACAGGGCTTCGCTGATTACCTCAACCAGGAGTACAAGAACCCCAGCGTGGCTATCTCTTACGACAGCCGTATAAAGTCTGACGTTTTCTCAAAGGCTGCTGCTGAGGTACTCGCTGCAAACGGTATCAAGGTACATATATATACAGAACTCATGCCTACTCCCTGCCTTTCATTCGCAGTTCGTCAGCTCAACTGCCAGGGCGGTATCATGGTTACAGCAAGCCACAACCCCGCTAAGTACAACGGCTATAAGGTTTACGGCGAGGACGGCTGCCAGATCACTCTCAGAGGCGCTGAGATAGTCCTCGAGAAGATCAACTCACACGATTACTTCACAGGAATCAAGACTTCCAGCTTCGAGGAAGAGCTCGCTAAAGGAAATATCTCCTACATCGGCGAGGATGTTATCGAGGCATTCTATCAGAACGTTCTCAACGAGGGTATCAATACTGACCTCTGCGCTTCAAGCGGACTCAAGGTAGTTTACACTCCTCTCAACGGCACAGGCAACAAGCCCGTTCGTGAGATCCTCAAGCGCATCGGTATTTCAGACGTTACCATCGTTAAGGAACAGGAAAATCCCGACGGTCACTTCACAACTTGTCCTTATCCGAACCCCGAGATCCGTGAGGCTCTCGAAGTAGGTCTCAGATACTGCAACGAAGTTAAGCCTGACCTCCTCCTTGCTACCGATCCTGACTGCGACCGTGTTGGTATCGCTGTTCCCGACGGCAAGGGCGGTTACGCACTCTTCAGCGGCAACGAAGTCGGCGCTCTTCTCCTCGAGTACATCTGCGAACAGCGCATCAAGAAGGGTACAATGCCCAAGAATCCTATCGCTGTAAAGACTATCGTTACAACAGACATCGCTTCCCTTATCGCTAAGGAGTACGGTGTTGAGATAATCGACGTTCTCACAGGCTTCAAGTTCATCGGCGAGCAGATCGGTCTTCTTGAAGAAAAGGGTGAGGAAAAGCGTTACATCTTCGGTTTCGAGGAAAGCTACGGCTACCTCTCAGGAAGCTATGTACGCGACAAGGACGCTGTAAACGCTTCCATGCTCATCTGTGAAATGGCTGCTTACTACCGCACACAGGGCATTTCACTTCTCCAGGCAAGAGAGAATATGTACAAGAAATACGGTGTATTCTATCAGACACTTTACAGCTTTGAATTTGACGGCGAGAGCGGTATGAAGCGCATGAATGAGATCATGAGCGATATCCGTACAAATCCTTTTGAAGCTATCGGCGGTCTTAAGGTCGTTAAGTTCGAGGACTACAAGCAGAGCATTTCTAAGGACATCGCTACCGGCAAGGTAACAGAGCTCACACTTCCTAAGTCAAACGTGCTCGCATTCTACCTCGAGGGTGGCTGCAAGGCTATTATCCGTCCTTCAGGCACAGAGCCCAAGATAAAGACTTACCTTACAGCAAAGGCTCCCACACACGAGGATGCCTCAGCTATCGAGCAGAAGCTCTACGGTGACTTTACAAAGTGCATGAAATAAAATCAAGGTGGACTGATGTCCGCCTTTTCAGACTTATATAACAATGATATACGGAGACACAAATGAACAAATTTCAAGAGAGACTAAAAAAATTCTATTCAGCACCGAACGCTGTCCACGCATTTTCGATCGGTGCTTTGTTTGGTGCCATCATATTCATATGGATATACGGCACAGCTATCCTTAATCCGACTCATACTGACTGGATATTCGTCAGACCTGACGATGTAACACAACACCACCTTGGCTGGATGTATTACCGCCGTTCAAACTGGACTTTCCCGATAGGCCTTACTGAGGGACTTTCTTCAGAGGGCAAGGTTTCTTGTATGTTTACAGACGCTATACCGCTGTTTGCTGTTTTCTTCAAGATACTTTCACCGATACTGCCTGATAATTTCCAGTATTTCGGTATCTGGGGCATAACCTGCTTCGCTCTCAACGGCGGCTTCGGAGCAGCTCTGCTCTACCGTGTAAAACCAAACCTCATATACACCAGTCTTTCATCCATTTTCTATGCACTCTTCCCGCCTACTATGAACCGTATCACACACCACAATTCTCTCGGTGCGATATGGCTTCTCCTCATAGCGATGATACTCTTCGTTGACCACAACAAGAAGTATAAGCACGGCTACACACCTGTTGTGCTGTGGTGTGTCCTCGGTATGCTTGCTGTACTGATACATATGTACTTCATACCGATGGTCTATACCGCTATGATAGGCTACATTATAATAACATTCTTCAAGGACAAGAAATATCTCCGTGCTGCCTGCACATTCGGCTGCACTTCAATTGCAAGTGTTCTGACAATGTGGATAATAGGTGCATTCCACGGAGACAGCTCCTATGCGGACGGCGGTTTCGGTTACTATTCCGCAAACATCAATACATTCTTCAACAGTTCAAACAAGTCAAAGTTCATCAAGCCGATGAACACATTGGACGGTCAGTACGAAGGATTCGGCTATCTCGGTCTCGGAACGCTCCTCTGTCTCTTTGTTGCACTCATCGTTATCGTTGGTGTTATCGAGAAAAAAGAGGGCGGCTTCTTCAAGAACTGTCTTGAACTCATCAAAAAATACCGCTGGGAGATCATTTCTGTCTGTGCTGTATTCTGCGTAGGCTTCGTCTGGTCACTCAGCAACAAGATCGCGCTCAACGGAAGAGTGTTAGCAGAAATACCGCTTCCGCATTATATTGAAATAAGACTTGCGATCTTCCGTGCTTCGGGACGTTTCATATGGCTGCCTTGTCTTATAGTTGTAACTTGCACTTTTGCAGCCCTTTCAAAGATGACCAAAAAGAGCCTTTACACCACACTTGTGATATGCAGTATGATACAGGCTCTTGACCTCCGCGACTGGAGAAATATTTTCCACGGCGAATACACCCGCGACCTCAGTATGTACAGAGACCGTCTCCACTGCAGCAGATGGGAACCTCTTACAGACGGCGCTAATGAGATAGTCTTCGTTCAGCTTCCTCCGAACTATCTAGCATATATGCCGATGTTCTTCGACTTCGGAAAGCTTGCTTATGACCACGATATGGACCTCAGCTGCTTCTACCTTGCACGTTCAAACTATGAAGCACTTGCTCAGTATTCAAACGAGCAGTACGAAATGCTTCTGAACGGTGAAGGCAGAGACGACGTTATCTACGTCTTCTTCAACGAGGATAATCTCCCCAAGGGACGTCATGTAGAAAAGGTCGACAACTACGTTGTATATCGCCAGGGAGTAAGTTAAAACAAAAATATTTCATTGATATGCTTGACAATCTATCAGCCATATGGTATAATAAATTACTGTAATGTATAACGGCACTACTGTCTAAGGGAACTGATGGGCTGCACGGATACAAAAAATCTGTGAAAGAGGTGACAATCGTGAAAGAGGGAATCCATCCTAACTTTGTTAAGACAACAATTACCTGCCACTGCGGCAACGTGATCGAGACTATGTCCACAAAGGAGAATATCAAGGTTGAAATCTGCTCCAAGTGCCATCCGTTCTATACAGGCAAGCAGAAGCTCGTTGATACAGGCGGACGCGTTGACAGATTCAAGAAGCGTTTCAATATGGACAAGTAAGTCATTCAGCCGGTCTACGACCGGCTTTTTGCGTATGATAGTATGATGAATTATTTAACTGTTTCTGCTCCGGCAAATGACTCGTTTATCGAGAAACGCTCGGAGTTTATAGGCTATATCTCCCCTGTCTCGACTAATGACGAGGCTGTGGATTTCGTCAATTCGATAAGAGCTCAGCACCGAAAGGCTAAACACAACGTTTACGCCTATATCCTGAGACAGGATAATATCTCCAGATATTCAGACGACGGCGAACCTCAGGGTACAGCCGGTATGCCGGTGCTCGATGTTCTGAAAAAGCGCGGTCTCACTGACGTATGTGTCGTTGTTACCCGTTATTTCGGCGGCATACTCCTCGGCGGAGGCGGTCTTGTAAGAGCCTACTCCCATGCAGCTTCCCTTGCCTGTGACGCTGCCAGGATTATGGATATGCGCCTTTGCCACAAGCTTCGTATCACCACTGATTACGGACTTTACGGCAAGATCTCCTATCTTCTCCCGAACTACGATACCATAACTGTCGGTTCTGATTTCGGAAGCGACGTAGTTCTCGAGATACTCGTCCTCAACGAAAAGCTCGACGCTCTTACCGCAGAACTCATCGAAGCAACAAACGGTTCCGTTTCAATAGAAGATGGTGGCGAGTTCTTTGAGGATTTTTCATCTGTGAAAAAAATTTCCGGAGATTTTTAAAGGGATTTTAATATTTCCGGAGTATATGTATATAAGGCGGATGTTTTGTCCCCGCCTGTAAATCTTTTTAAGGAGGGATAATATGACAGTACGCGAGAAATACGAGATAACCGAAGTCGGTATCCTCAGCAAGTACGCTTGTACGAGCATCGACGAAAAAGGCTCAAAGCGCGAAAAGAACGAGGATAAGTGCCCTTACCGCACTGATTTCCAGCGTGACCGCGACCGCATACTCCATTGTAATTCCTTCCGAAGATTAAAGCGTAAGACTCAGGTTTTCCTCTCCCCTGTAGGAGACCACTACCGTACACGTCTTACCCACACCCTTGAAGTCGCTCAGATAGCACGTACCATCGCAAGAGGTATGCGTATGAACGAAGACCTCACCGAAGCTATTGCGCTCGGTCATGACCTTGGTCACTCCCCGTTCGGTCACTGCGGTGAAAAGGTTCTCAACTCCATTTGCCCTCACGGTTTCAAGCACTATCTTCAAAGCGTGAGAGTCGTTGAAAAGCTCGAAAAAAAAGGCGAAGGTCTAAATCTCACCTATGCGGTGCGAAACGGTATCGAATGCCATACTAATATGATCGCCGATACCAAAGAAGGCAACATTGTCAGACTCGCTGACACCATCGCTTACATAAACCACGATATTGAGGATTCTATCCGTGCCGGCATACTCACCGCGCGTGATCTTCCTTTATCATGCGTGAAGACGCTCGGTCACTCAAAGACACAGCGTATCACCACTCTCATCGCTTCCGTAATTGAGCACGGACCGTTTGAGATAGACTTCGCTCCGGAGATACGCAAGGCTCACGATGACCTCAAGGAATTCATGTTTGAAAGAGTTTACACGAATCCTGCCGCAAAGCAGGAGGAAGCAAAGGCTGAGCTCCTTGTAAAGAAGCTCTACGCCTACTATATTGCCAACAGCAAGAAGCTCCCGGACGAATACAGGAACATTATGTACGAATCTGATGCTGACCGTGCTGTTTGTGACTATATTTCCGGTATGAGCGACGAATATGCGGTCGATCTCTACACCGACCTTTTCGTTCCCAAGTTCTGGAAATAACGGAGGTCATTATGCCCCGTAACGACGAATTTCTTTTCAGACTCAGAAGCGCCAATCCGATAGAAACGGTCATTGGCTCCTATGTACAGATAATACGGCGTGGGCGCAATTATGTCTGCTCCTGCCCGTTCCACTCGGAAAAAACGCCTTCCTGCACGATATTTACCGACAATCAGAGCTTTTACTGTTTTGGCTGCGGTGCAGGCGGCGATGTCATAACATTTATAATGAAGATCGAGAATCTCGACTTCACAGAGGCGGTAAAGCTTCTCGCTCAGCGCTCGGGACTTGAAGTTCCGGAACGCAATTCCGCCGACAGCAAGCTTGCTCAGCGCAAAACACGCATATATGAGATGAACCGCCTTGCTGCAAATTTCTTCTACACCAACTTGTTCAAGGGACCAAATAAAGCCGGACTGAAATACTTCGTCCAGCGTAAACTCACTCCCGAGACTATCAAAAAATACGGGCTCGGATTCGCTCCGGATTCCTGGAGAGAACTGAGCGACTATCTCCGCTCAAAAGGCTACTCCGATGAAGAGATAATCGATGCGTGGCTGGGCGGACGTTCCCAGAAAACCGGAAAAAGCTATGATATGTTCCGCAACCGTGTTATGTTCCCTATCATTGATCTGAGGGGAAATATCATCGGCTTCGGCGGCAGAGTCCTTGACGACTCACAGCCGAAATATCTCAACACAAGTCAGACTCCGGTATTTGAAAAAGGCTCTAACCTGTTTTCAATGAACTTCGCTAAAAATGCCGAGACCAAGAGGATAATACTCTGTGAGGGCTATATGGACGTAATCGCTGTCAATCAGGCAGGTTTTGAAAACGTCGTTGCTACTCTCGGTACTGCTATCACTCCCAATCAGGCAAGGCTCATAAGCCACTATGCGGAGGAAGTCATCATCGCCTATGACAGCGACGGTGCAGGTCAGAAAGCCACTCAGAAAGCTATCAACCACTTTGCGGACGTTGGTGTCCGCACAAGAGTTATACATATGGAAGGCGCCAAGGATCCTGATGAATACATCAAGAAATTCGGTGCCGATCGCTTCCGTATGCTGCTCGACGATTCATTCGATGCCAACGATTTTATGCTCGACAAGTGCGAAGCCGGTCTCGACCTCGCCTCCGAAGCCGGAAAGGTCGAATTCCTCAACCGCGCTTCAAAGGTGCTTGCAGGGATAGAATCACCGCTCGAACGCGAGGTATATATTTCCAGGACATCTAAAAAGTGCGACATACCTGTACAGGTGCTCAAAACGCATATCGACGATATATTGCGAAGGAATGCACGATCGCAGCAGAAGAGAGAATGGAACAATATAAAATCCTCGGTAACGCTCAGGCGCGATGACGTGAATCCCGAAGCAGTAAAATTCAAAAAGGAAGCAAAGGCTGAGGAGTCTGTTATCTGCTACCTCCTCAGACACCCGGAGGATCTAAGCGAGATAGAGGAAACAGTGCCGCCTGATATCTTCATCACATCATTCAACAAGAAAGCCTATATGGCTCTGCTGAAAGTGATGAAGGAAAACGAACGCTTTTCTGTTTCTCTTCTCTCGGACGAGCTCACCTTCGAGGAAACCGGCAGGCTTACCGGTATAGAAGCCAAGAACCGCGAACATCCGGTAACGCGTTCAGTTTTTGAGGACTGTGTGAAGGTGCTAAAAAACCACAGTTCGACCGACAGCAACGATTTGTCCGATGACGATCTGCAAAAGCTGTTCAAATCAAAGAAAAAATAAAACAGGGGTCCTGAAGTTCTCAGCGATTTCAGGAACAGACTCTGAATGGAGGAAGTTGTATGGAAAACAAGAAAAATACTATCGAAGCTCTTATGGAACAGGGTAAAGCTAACGGCAAACTCACAACAAAGGAGATAACCGATGCTCTCGAAGACCTCGATTTCGATGTTGAACAGATAAACACCTTCTATGATAACTGCGATGCTCTCAATATTGAGATCGTTGAAGATATGAACATTGATGCAGACCTCAAGATCGGTATGGACTCAAACCTTACCGACGATCTCGAAATGGCACTCTCAACCGAGGGTATCGCTATCGACGATCCTGTAAAGATATACCTCAAGGAGATAGGACGCGTTCCGCTTCTCACTACTGAAGAGGAAATAGAACTCGCTCAGAGAATGGCAAAGGGCGATCCCTACGCTAAGAAGCGTCTTTCAGAGGCAAACCTCAGACTTGTTGTTTCCATCGCAAAGAAATATGTCGGCAGAGGTATGCAGTTCCTTGACCTTATCCAGGAGGGTAACCTCGGTCTTATCAAAGCCGTAGAAAAGTTCGACTATACAAAGGGATTCAAGTTCTCCACATACGCTACATGGTGGATCCGCCAGGCTATCACAAGAGCTATCGCAGACCAGGCAAGAACTATCCGTATCCCTGTTCATATGGTCGAGACTATCACCAAGGTAAAGAAGATCTCCAGCCAGCTTCTCCACGAGAACGGTCACGATCCCAGCCCTGAAGAGATAGCAGACAAGCTCGGTATGCCTGTGGACAAGGTACGCGAGATAATGCGTGTGGCTCAGGATCCTGTTTCACTTGAAACTCCTATCGGTGAAGAGGAGGACAGCCACCTCGGCGACTTCATCCCTGACGATGATGCTCCCGCTCCGGCAGAAGCTGCTTCACACACACTTCTCAAGGAACAGCTCAATGAGGTACTTGCAACTCTCACAGACCGTGAGGCAAAGGTGCTCAAACTCAGATTTGGTCTTGAGGACGGCAAGTCACGTACTCTTGAAGAGGTAGGCCAGCGTTTCGACGTTACCCGTGAGCGTATCCGTCAGATCGAAGCAAAGGCTCTCAGAAAGCTCCGTCACCCGAGCAGAAGCAAGAGAGTAAAGGATTTCCTCGACTAAGAATATCAAAGCCTGTCTCCGGACAGGCTTTTTTGTTGCTTAAATTTAACGGATAATTCATTGACTTTATACCCGAAATCGGTTATAATAAAATAAATATATGGTCTCTGCAAGTCCGTAATTGCAGACCGCCTGCGGAACGCATTCCTCTCCTTTATCCGCAGCGGTTTTGGAGTGCTTATGAGTATTTTTAATTTCAACAAAAAGACTCCTGAACTCAGCCACGACTGGGTGATATTCCAGCAGTTTGTCGGAAATATAGGCGCTTTCACCTACATAGCAAAGGAAAAGTCTGCTTATTTCGATGAAGCTGCCTGCCGTATGCTTGCTTCTTCAAGTTCTAAGCTCAACGAATTTGAATTCTTCAACCTTCTCGAAAAGATCTCAAAAAATCCGGTAGAAGGTCAGAAGCATATTTATCGCTTTACTGACAACAGCGTTACACGGTATATAAAAATGAATATCTATGAGAGCAGCGATGAATGGCTCGGCTTCGTTCAGGACTTCACTCGACAGATAACTGAGATAAATGATAAGAAGAACTGCGTGGAATACGATCAGGTAACAAGACTTCCTTCTTTCCCGTCGTTCTCACAGAAAATAAGAAAGCTCATCCCCGATGTTCAGCATTGCTGTCTCGCAACTATATATATCAACGGTATCGACAAGCTCGGTTCATACCTTACTGTTGACAGCACAAACAACTGTATCACATCAGTTTCCGAGGTGCTCAAAAGCTTTGCAAACGACAATCTCCTTATCGGAGCAAAGTCGAACTATGAGATTTGCGCTTTCTTCCGTGATACCGATAAGATGAGCATATACAATATCCTCAACAGCATGGACGAGGCAGTCCAGAACTGTACTCTCACAGACGACTTCGGTGAGATAATAGATATTTCCGATAAAAGCAGACTCAGTCTCTCTATCGGCTGTTCATCCTATCCCGATGAAGCCTCAGACTTCAATATGCTCGTGAACTATTCCGAGTTTGCTCTGTATGAAGCCAAAGCTGACCGCCGCGGAGTTATCAACTGGTTCTCAGAGGAAAACTACAACCGCGACAAGGACGCATACCGCAATGCACAGCTTTTCAACCGCATAGTACAGGAAAACCTCCTCACCTATCATCTCCAGCCTATCGTTGAAGCTCAGACAGGTGAGATAGTGGCATACGAAGCTCTCATGCGTACTACCGGAGACATCAAGATGACTCCGTCTCAGATTCTGAAGATAGCTGCAAGTCAGAACGACCTCTACGCTATCGAAAAGCTGACGTTCTTCAACACTATGAAGCTCCTCAGCGACAATCAGCAGGTATTCGAGAACCGCAAACTCTTCATAAACTGTCTTGCTGACAGTCTCCTCACTGACGAAGACTTCAACGAGCTCTATCTCAACTACGGTGAGCTCCTTGAAAAGACAGTTATCGAAATAGTCGAGGAAAGCAGTGTTACTCCCGAGATAGTAGAGCTTCTCAAAAAGCGCTGCAAGTTCACACACGTTCCCCTTGCTATCGACGACTACGGTACCGGCTACTCAAACAGCTCCAATCTGCTCAATTACTCGCCGGACTACATCAAGATAGACCGTTCGCTCATCAGCGACATACACAACGATCTCAAGAAGCAGCAGCTCGTTACTTCTATAATCGAATTCTGTCACGACAATCAGCTCCAGGCTCTTGCTGAGGGCGTTGAAACTCTCCAGGAACTGAAGACCGTTATCCGTCTCGGCGTTGATCTGCTTCAGGGTTACTACACATCGAAGCCCAAGCCGCTCTTCCTCAACAGCATCGCTTCGGACATCAAGGACGAGATAATCAAGACTAACCTCGAAACACGTCCTGACGGTGCAAGAAAGATATACAATGCTCAGAACGATACCGAGCTTGATATTCTCAAGCTCGCTCTCGATAAATACACTGACATCCACGTATATCAGAGCAAGCTGACCATCGTCGGTGAATTCGACAAGCCTGTAAAGATGAATATCCACATCATGGATAATCACAGCTGTGACCTCACGCTCAAGAACGTGAATATAGTGAGCAGCAACAGCAAGCCGACTATCACCGTCGGTGAATACGCACGTCTCGTTCTCAACGTAGTAAAGGCAAATAAACTCGGCTATTCCGGTATATATGTGCCTATGGGTTCACAGTTTGAACTCAACGGCAAGGGCAGTCTCATGATAGACTGCTATGCTTCTGAGGGCATCGGTATCGGCAACGACTACGACCACGGCTACGGTGATATAACAGTCGATATGCAGGGTTCGCTCGAGATAATCTCCAACAGCGTAGAATCGCTCTGTATCGGCGGCGGATATAACGATGATGATTCAGAGATAAATCTCCGCTCAGGCAAGATAAAGCTTGTGCTCTATTCGCACAACGGTCTCGCTGTCGGAAGCTTCAATGGAAACGCTATCGTTGATATTGCAGAAAACTGCGATCTCGATATAAATGTTTCCGGTATCAAGGTCACCGGTATCGGCTCTGCAAAGGGTGACGCAACTATAACCACAGCTTCAAAGATAACTCTGTCATGTACAGGTGCACAGGCTGTCGGAATCGGCGTCCTCGAAAACGGTGACGGAAGCATCCTTATCAAACAGGGGTCTGTAAAAATGAAAATGCGTTCCGCTAAGCACTCCTGTATCGGTACTATGAACGGAAGCATCAACACCAAGATACGAAACTCCGAGATCATCATCGACTCAGAGGGCGATGAGGTAACAGGTATCGGAGACGCAACAGGCGGTGGAAATATCACCGTCATAGACTCTGCGCTCACAATGAAGCTCCTTGCCGGCAATCCCAAGGATATAGGAACAGCGACCGGAGATCTTCAGATACAGAATTCAGCCGTTAATTCACTGGTAAACAATCAGAAGATGACCTACGGCAACAACTGACTTAACTCTTCCCCTCCCACGCGGAGGGGAAAGATATGAATACACAAGGAAAGAAAGGTAATTATTAGTATGAAACTTGGTATGGTAGGACTGCCGAATGTCGGCAAAAGCACACTCTTCAACGCGCTCACTAACGCCGGTGCGGAATCTGCAAACTATCCCTTCTGCACTATCGAGAAGAACGTCGGCATAGTATCAGTTCCCGATGAAAGACTCGATAAGCTGGCTGAGATGTATGAGCCGGATAAGTTCACACCTGCAACTCTTGAATTCGTGGACATCGCCGGACTCGTTAAGGGCGCTTCCAAGGGCGAAGGTCTTGGAAACAAGTTCCTTGCGGATATACGTGAGGTAGACGCTATCGTTCACGTTGTACGCTGCTTTGAGGATCCTAATATCATCCACGTAGACGGCAGCATCAATCCGCTCCGCGACATTGAGACTATCAACCTCGAGCTCATATTCTCAGATATAGAAATGATCAACAGACGTATCGACCGCGCTAAGAAAGCGGCTAAGGGCGACAAGAAGTACCTCGCTGAGATTGACTTCCTCGAAAGACTCAAAACTCACCTTGAAAACGGTAAGTCTGCCCGCGGTTTCGACTTCACGGACGAGGAGCGTGAACTTATCAAATCCACTCCCCTTCTTTCAGCAAAGCCTGTTATCTATGCTGCAAACCTCTGTGAAGACGATTTCGTGAACAATATCGAAACTAATGAGAACTTCCAGAAAGTCCGTGAGCTTGCAGGAGAAGAGCATTCAGCAGTTCTCCCGATATGTGCTCAGATCGAAGCTGAAATCTCTGATATGGGCGATGAGGACAAGGCTATGTTCCTCGGCGAACTTGGTCTTGAAGTATCAGGTCTCAACCGTATCATCAAGGAAGGCTACTCTCTCCTCGGACTTATCTCCTACCTCACAGCAGGAAAGCAGGAGGTCCGCGCATGGACTATCACAAAAGGAACCAAAGCTCCTCAGGCTGCCGGAAAGATCCATACCGACTTTGAGAAAGGCTTTATCCGTGCCGAAGTTATCTCATTCGATGACCTTATGGAGTGCGGCTCTATGGCTGCTGCCAAGGAAAAGGGACTCGTTCGTCTCGAAGGCAAGGAATATGTTATGCAGGACGGAGATATCGTTCTGTTCAGATTCAACGTATAATAAAAAGGACGGCTCTAAGCCGTCTTTTTTATGCCTGCACAAACAATCTATAATTGGATTCCAAAGGAAAAAACTTTTAGAATCCCATCGATGTATTTTCTATATCATCAGATACTCTGTACACGCCATGAGATACGGCGCTATACCCTTTGCATCGTTCTCTGTCACGCGCTCGCTGAGGTAATAAGCTGCCGAACCGTCACGGTAAGGTTCACCGCCAAGACCTGCCATAAGACATATATTTCCAAGAACCGGCATACCATTTCCGTCAAATGAGATATACTTCTCATACACCACATTCAGCGCTTTTATGCCGGCGTTAAGAACACGTTCACCGACTGCGCTAAGCCTTGCTGCCTTTATAGCAGCATACGCAAACAGGAGCGTTCCGCTGGTCTCAGGGTAATTGCATTCAAGCTCAGGTCTGAGCGGCAGCTGGAGAAGCATACCGCTTTCCTGTACGCAGTCTGTCAGAGCCTCAAGCAAACCGCAGAGCATATCATCAGCTATCCCCGGAATACTCTCACAGATATCCGCAAGTCCGGCGCAAAGCCACCCCATTGAACGAAGCCAGTATTCTTGCGAGAGACCAGTCTCTTTGTCCGCCCATGCTTCTCTGCGGGATTCATCAAAACCGTGATGATACAGTCCGGAAACTCCATCGCGCATCTTCTCCCTTATATTGCCAAGCTGTAACGATATATCAGCAGCTATGCTGCCGTCACCGGTGAGCTTTGCGTATTCCGCCATAAACGGCAGAGCCATATAAGCTCCGTCCAGCCATACCTGATCGGGGTATATTTTTTTGTGCCAAAAGCTGCCTGATGGAGTCCGCGGCTGTCTTTCAAGCTGACCGCTGAACAGCCTTTCAGCTGCGGCGAGGTATTTCCGGCTGCCGGTCTTTTTCCAAAGCCACAGAAGATTCCTGCCACCGCAGATGTTATCGAGGTTGAAATCATCATAATTCAGCGTAGGTATCCTGCCGTCTTCCGTGACATATGCTCCGGTGAAACTCTCGGCGTAATCAGTCAGCCGGCTGTCACCCGTAAACTCAGCGTACATTATCAGAGCGCGTATCATACAACTGTCGATATAGTTCCACTTAGGCTGCTTTCCGAACAGTATACTCTCCCTGTTCCACAGCGGTGAAAGCGGATCGGAGGGCAGTATCAGCTTTTCGATATAAGCATTTACAGCGTCCTGCTGTTTTGTCGTCAGATTCATCCTGTAAGTCCTCCCGCAGTTATACCGCTGACGAATTTCTTCTGTGCGAGTGAGAATACCGCTATCGACGGTATCAGTCCGATTACCGACATAGCAATTATCTTCCGCTGCTCATATCCTTGACCGGTACTGTCTACGGACAGTCTCAGTGCGAGTGAGAGCGGATATTTTTCGACTGAGTGTATCATTATCAGCGGTCCGAGGAAGTCGTTCATCGTCCACAGGAACGTGAATACTTCTATTGATATGACTGCCGGTCTGATACAGGGTAAAAGTACGTACACAAGCGTCCTCAGAGGACCGCAGCCGTCAATCATGGCAGCTTCATCGTACTCTCTCGGAACTCCCTTGAAGAATTGTACGAGAATGAACACGAACATCCCCTCACCTGCAAACAGCGCAGGTGCAACGAGAGGGACGTAGGTGTCCAGCAGTCCGAGTTTGCTCCAGAATATATACATCGGCATTATCGTTACTATCGACGGCATGAGCATTCCGGCAATAAGCAGAGTGAAGAAAACTCTTTTAAGCGGAAAATCAAACCGCGCGAAGCCGTAAGCGACAAGCACAGATGAAAAAACAGTAAACACCGTCTTGGGTATTATTATCAAGAATGTATTGATGAAATAGTGTCCCATATCGTAAGGAGTGACCGTCTCCCACGCGCTCTTGTAAACACTCATATCAAGATTATCCGGCATGAACCAAACCGAGCTGAATATCTCGTCGTTTGTCTTGAAAGAAGCTCCCACAAGCCACAACAAGGGATATATCATCACAACGGCAACCGCTGTAAGCAGGAGATAAAACGGAAGTTTCTTCATCTGTCATCCCCCTCTCTGCCGCCATGTACAACAATGAACAGCACACTTATAACTGCCGCTGTCAGCACGAACAGCACCCATGACACGGCATTTGCATAACCGGCGTTCATATCGCTGTAATGGAACATCTCATCGTATATCAGCATTCCTATCGTATATGTGCTCTTCAGCGGACCTCCGCCGGTGAGCATATACGGTGCGTTGAATTCCTGCATAGCTGCAATCGTCTGAAGCACAAGGTTCACGAAGATAACACGCTTCAGAAGCGGCAGGGTTATGCTGAAAAATGCTCTGACCGGACCGCAGCCGTCAACTCTTGCGGCTTCATAGTATTCCTTAGGTATTTCTCTTAGTGCTGTCAGGAATATTATCATAGCAGAGCCGAATTCCCACAGTCTCAGTAATACTATCACAAATAACGCACGGTCGGGATCACCGTACCAGCTTACAGGCGAAGCTCCGATGAGTTCAAGAAGCTGATTCACAAGTCCGTCAGATGTAAAGAGGTACTGCCACATAATGACGGCTGCAAGGTTTGCTCCGAGTATCGAAGGTATATAGAATACCGTGCGGAACAAACCTATGCCTCGCATCTCGAGATTCAGCAGCAGCGCAATAAGAAGCGATACTACCAGCTTTATCGGGACGAGCAGCGCTGCATACTTGAACGTCACACCGACTGATTTCCTGAATGTATCATCATCAAGCATTCTGCGGTAATTCTCAGCACCGATGAACTCCGGCGGTCTGATATTGTCATACTCAGTCATACCAAGTATGAACGAACATACGAACGGATACAGCGTAAACAGTAAAGTTCCCACTATGAACGGCGAGATCAGCAGCAGTCCGGTATATCGGCTGACGCCTACCGGGTTACAATAGGTGCGTTTCTTCATTTTCTTATCTTCTCCAGATAGTTATTCAGCGAATCATAGAGTTCAGCGGCAGCAGAAGCCGTATCTTCAGTCCCGTAGGAGACTTTCTCAAGAGCAGAATTACACATATCCTTTACCCTTGCGAGCTCCATATACGGACTTATAACGACTGTCCTGCCTTCTTCAAGCATATCTGCGCTCTGCTTGGAAAGCCCGCCGAGCATACCGCTCATTTCAAGGCTTTCCTCTGCATAACGCGAAGCCGGAATTCCTCTTGTAGTTCCGAGCACCTTCGCACACTCAGGATCATTTATCAGGAAGTCCACAAAAGCCGCAGCCTCGTCGGGATGCTCTGTATTGCGTGAGATCGCATACAGCATAGACGGCTTTACGAGCCAGCCGCCGTTATTGCCTTTGCCGTCGCTGAGAAGCGGTCCGGCTTCGAGAGTGCCCTCCGTCAGCACAGACTCATACTTGCCGACAGAACTTCCCCATTCAAGCACACCGGCAACTCTTCCGCCTATAAACTCAGGCGACTGATAAAGCGCAGCGTTGCCGTCCTCGTCGGTACGCGTCCTTATTGTGCGTATAACGTGCTCATCCTCGAGCTTTTTATAAAAATCAATGGCGGCTTTAATATCGTCCTTGGTAAATCCGAGCTCGCCGTCCTTACTTATGAACTCTCTGCCGGTAGTCTGCTGAACATACACAACAGCCAGATACCACGCCGTACCTCCCGACTGAATATCAAGGTCAAGAGGATAGATGCCCTTATCATAGAATTTACTTCCGAGCGCTATGAGCTCGTCCCAGGTAGAGGGATAAGACGCTCCGGCGCTCCTGTAAACTTCAGAATTATAGAAAAAACTCCGTCCCGTGACCGATACTGCGATCGCGTTTAGCTTGCCGTCGACCATGCCGAACGAAAGCATATCATCGCTTAAACCGGAAGTATCAATAGCCGATGACAGCTCATTGAGATCGTAGAAGCCCTTCCCGTCAGGCGACATCGTTACGAGCCAGTCATAGTTTATCTGCATCACATCCGGTTCCTTTGCTCCGGAAAGCTGAGCGGCAACTTTTTCCTGCCAGCCGTCCCAGCCACCGTATTCAGGTATTATAGTTATGTCAGGGTGCCTTTTGTTCCATAATTCGATAGCATTCAGCGTAGCCTCGTGGCGGTCGTCTCCTCCCCACCACGAAAATCTGATAGTGCATTTGTCGAGCTTGCCGTCAGGCGGAGTAACGGATCCTCGTGATCCGCTGCCGCACGCAGAGAGTGAGAGCACACAGGCAACTGCTGCGGCTCTGAGTATCTTTCTTAACATACCCATACTCCCGTTAAATTAATGATAATTTTGCAGCATACAAATTTCCCGCACGTATACTGCCCTTGTTACCTTAATTATACATTATTATAGTGTTAAAATCAAGCACAGCAGAAAAATCTTTATTCTGCGTGAAATTTCTTGAAAAAAAGGGTAAAAAAGGCTTGACTTTACTGAAATTATATGATATAATGATTATACCTCGTTTGGGGTTTTATTTTTATGCCCTGCGAGGGAGGCAAACAACCTACCTCCGCTCGTCGGAGGAAGTACTATTTCAGGAGGTGCCGATATGAGAGTAAAGGTTACTTTAGCTTGTACTGAATGCAAGCAGCGCAACTATGTTTCCAAGAAGAACAAGAAGAATGACCCTGACAGAATCGAAATGATGAAGCATTGCAAATTCTGCCGCAAGCACACTCTTCACAGGGAAACAAAGTGATCGGAAGGAGTATTTTTAATGGCTAAGGATACAACTTCAGAGAAGAAGTCCGAGAAGAAACAGCCTGGCAAGATCAGGAAATGGTTCAAGGACCTCAGAGTAGAATTCAAAAAGGTAGTATGGCCTACCAAGAAGACTGTTGCAAACAACACATCCGTTGTTGTGGGCGTTATCGTCCTTTCAGCAGCTCTTGTGGGAGGGGTCGATGAGGTTTTTCTCGCTCTGTTCCGTACTATCTACAACTAATCAGAAGGAAATCTAAGGAGGATTATTATGTCAGAAGCGGCTAAGTGGTACGTTATCCACACTTATTCAGGCTATGAGAATAAAGTAGCTCAGAATATTGAAAAGGTTGTTGAAAACCGCAAGCTTCATGAACTGATCCAGGAGGTTAGAGTTCCTACTGAGACAGCGACTGAGATCGCTGACGGAAAAGAAAAAGACGTTGAGCGCAAGACCTTCCCAGGTTACGTTCTCGTCAAGATGATCGTTACTGACGATTCATGGTACGTCGTAAGAAATACCAGAGGCTGTACAGGCTTCGTTGGTCCGGCTTCCGAGCCCACTCCCCTCTCTGAAGAAGAGGTGCAGAAGCTCTTTGGCATTGACGTTTCAACCGTTACTGTCAACTTCAAGGTCGGCGACAGAGTTCAGATCTCAGGTACTGCTATGGACGGCTTTATCGGTGTCGTTCAGAACATCAATCTCGAAGACCGCACCGTTGATCTTCTCGTATCAATGTTCGGTCGTGAAACCCCCACTACCCTGCCTATCAGTCAGGTAATATTAGTGGAGGACTGATACCTAAGGTATCATTCAGGTCAAAACGAAGCCGCATGGCTTCAGTGGGAGAGGTAAAATAATTCTTGCCTCGCCATTTACCACATTTATGGAGGTGCGAATACAATGGCACAGAAAGTAGTTGGCTACATTAAGCTTCAGATCGCAGCAGGAAAGGCTACTCCTGCACCGCCTGTTGGTCCGGCACTCGGTCAGCACGGCGTTAATATCATGGCATTCACAAAGGAATTCAATGAGAGAACAAAGAACGACATCGGTATGATCATCCCTGTTGTTATCACTGTTTACGCAGACCGTTCTTTCTCATTCATCACTAAGACTCCTCCCGCAGCAGTCCTCATCAAGAAGGCTTGCAACATTGAGAGCGGTTCAGGAGTACCTAACAAGACAAAGGTTGCAAACATCACTAAGGAACAGATCCAGAAGATCGCTGAGACAAAGATGGCTGACCTTAACGCAGGTTCACTCGAGGCAGCTATGAGCATGATCGCTGGTACAGCTCGTTTAATGGGCGTTGTAGTTGTTGACTAATTTTAATGATTGAATGATGAGGGGATCTCAGATCCCGTTCAGAGTTCTATTGGTGGGAGGAAAATTCCGCTAACCGGTAACGCTATAAGCGGCCGGTATTACCACTTAAATAGGAGGAAATATAATGAAACACGGCAAGAAATATGTTGACAGCGCAAAGGCTGTTGATTATGCAAAGCAGTACGAGTCTAATGAGGCTCTTGATTTAGTTTGCAAGAATGCAAAGGCTAAGTTCGATGAAACAATCGAAGCTCACATCCGTCTCGGTGTTGACTCTCGTCACGCTGACCAGCAGGTTAGAGGCGCTGTTGTTCTTCCCAACGGTACAGGTAAGACTGTTCGTGTATGCGTATTCTGCAAGGAAGACAAGTACGAGGCTGCTCAGTCAGCTGGCGCTGAATTCGTTGGCGGTCAGGATCTCGTAGATAAGATCCTCAAGGAAAACTGGATGGACTTCGACGTAGTTGTTGCTTCACCCGATATGATGGGACTCGTTGGACGTCTCGGTAAGGTTCTCGGACCTCGTGGTCTTATGCCTAACCCGAAGGCTGGTACTGTAACACCTGACGTAGCTAAGGCTGTAACTGAGGCTAAGGCTGGTAAGATCGAGTACCGTCTCGACAAGACAAACATCATCCACTGTCCTATCGGTAAGGCTTCTTTCGGCGCTGCAAAGCTCGAGGAGAACTTCTCCACACTTATGGAAGCTATCGTTAAGGCTAAGCCTGCTGCAGCAAAAGGTACTTACCTCAAGAGCTGCACAGTAACTTCTACTATGGGCCCCGGAGTTCCGGTTGCTACTGCTAAGTACGGAGTTTGATCAATATAAAAATGAGCCGTCCGGTTATTCCGGACGGCTTTTTTGCTGCCTGTAAAAGTTCCTATGAAAAGCGCAGCAATCCTCACCTTCTGATGGCATAAAGAAAAGGGACGCCGGAGCGTCCCTTTAGTTTTGTTATTTATTCAGACGTTTCTGAATTAAACCTCGGGTGTGATGAGACCGAGCTTGTACTTCTGGATGAGAAGAGCATCAGAGTTTGAGAGACCCTTCTTATCGTCAACGTCAGCATTTACTACGCCCTGAGGCTTGATGCTTACAGAAGACTTGCCTACTGCGTACTTATCAGGGTTTGTAGCAACCTGCATTACGAGAACACAGTCAGCAATGTTTGTGCTGCCATCGAGGTTAGCATCGCCCCACTGAGTCATCTTGAGGTCGCTTGAAGTTTCGCTTGTAGTTGTAGGCACAGGAATCGGCTCATTTGCAACGTCATCCATGTAAGAAGCCATCCAAACAAGAGGAGCATTCCAGTTGATTGTGATCTCATTTACAGACCAAGCTTCTGCAGAGTCAACATAGCACTTCTGGCTTGCGAGAGTACCTCTCTTATAACCAGCACCAGCGATGTAAGGATCCTGCATACCAGCACCAGGACCACCAGAAAGTACGCCCTTAGGTGCGAGCGGGAAGTTCTTGTCAAGACCGCCAGCCCAGAATCTGTGGTGAGGATATGTAAGTGTTGTATCACCCCAACCGGATACATAAGAGAAGCAAAGTCCGTTACGTCCGAAGATGTAGTCAAGAGCTTCTGAAGCACCGTTTAAGTACTTAACCTGCTGAGAAGCATCATAAGCATAAGCCATTACGATAGCGTTGTTGATAACAAATGAGTTTGAACCCCACTCATAACCTGTAACCTTGATTCCAGGTCCGATGTTGATAGCATCTTCGAATGTTGTTCCGTGGTAAGGAATACCCATACCCTGATCAGCCTGCTCGTCAATATAAACGTCAGCAGCGTGGAGGATAGAATCCTTTACAGTCTTAGCAGCTGTAGAATCGAGCTTATCGCTGTTGAGGTAGAGTGAAAGTGTTCCGAGACCGGATGTACAACCCCAGTTGAAGGAACTGAGTGAACCCTTGTTCTCACCACCGCCGAGGTTAGATGTAAGGCTGTATGCCTTATCGTAGCCTGTGCTGTCGTTAGGATTCTCATAAGCCTCGATATCCTTCTTATACTCTTCCTTGCCTGTTGTGATATAAAGCTCACAAGCAGCCCAGTACATATCGTCCATTACATATGTATCACCGTAAGGACCACCGCCGATAGCCTGATCGAGAGGAGCGAACTGAGGATCTGTCTCCCAGTTACCCTCAGGTACCTGGTAACCAGTACCGGACTTCTTAACTGCAGCATATGCCTTCTCAGCAGCTGCGAGAGCATCATCAGCGAATGAATCATCAATGCCCTTCCAAAGACGTGCAGCCTGAGCGCCGCAAGCAGCGAGGTTGAATGAAGCAGCATACGTTGGAGGCTTAGCGATACGAACGCAGCCCTTGAATCCTTCGTACTTCCAAGCATGGATAGCAAGACCTGTCCACTTCTGGTCGTGGAGCTTGTGGTAAACCATGCCTTCGCACTTCTTGCCCCAAATTGAGTCAGAAGCAGGAACCTGCATCTTCATCATCCACTCGAGCTCATATCTTGCTTCGTCGAGTACGTCAGGAGCCTTATCACCATTCTCAGGGATACGAACTGTCTTACCGTCTGTCCACTTAGCATCTGTGCCGAGCTTCTTAGTCATTTCATAGATGTTCTGGAGTGTCCATACAGATACACCGCCGTTAACAGCGTATTTACCGTGGTCACCAGCATCGTACCAACCGCCTGTACCATCTACAGAAACGCCGGTTACTGTCTCATCCTCGCTCATGTAGGACTTGATCCAAGCCTTCTGAACCTGAGCAACATCGTCCGGATGTCCCTTTTCAGTATGTGTAAGGGGAGCTGTTGAATTAGGATTCTCAAATCCGGAAACATACTTTTCTTCACAAGAAGAATTAGAACGGTTCTGATAGTAGTAGCTCATTGCCTGAGTAAGAAGACCGCCGTAAATGTCATCACCGATCTCGAACTCGCAAGACTGGTTCATAACATACTCTTTATCAGTCTTCCAGTTCTTCCACATAAGCTTGTCACCGCTGAGCTTTGTATCCCAAGCGCCGTCTGTCTTAGCGTACTTTGTACCGGAAACACCTGTTGTATCCTTAACAAATATAGTGTACTTGCCAGCCTTTGTAACATCGGAGAAGTCAATGATATGAACATACTGACCAGAGTCCTTTTCCTTAGTTACAGACTTATTGTTAGCATCTGTATATGTTTCCTTCTTGCCGTTACCGGAATCAGGGTCTTCACCAAAGAATTTAGTTGTGCCCTTCTTAACAACAGTACCGGAAGAATCACGAACCTCAAATTCAAGAGGATCCTTTTCATCAGTTACGTAAGAAGCCTTCTTAGCTAAGTTTGTGTAATAACCAACCTGATTGAGACGAACGTTGCTCTTAGGTCTGATGATACCGAATTCTTCTTCCTTGGGGAATACTCTGGAACCAGACTCAACGAGTGAAAGGTTATCAAAGCTGATAGTAGCACCCTTCGGGAAACCTGTATCCTTATGGCCAAACTCTGCTTCAGCAGCTGTACCAACAGAATTGGAATAATGGAAAGCCCACTCAGCAACTTCCATAGACTGCTTAGGAGTAAATGTATCCTCGAAATGGAACTTCTCACCCTTCTTGATCTGAACAGGCTGCCACTCCTGACCGGAGATATTGTGCCAAAGCTCTTCTGTACCAGCATAGTTACCGATCTTAGCATAGATCCAACCATCAGTATCAGCTGTGATATCACCGCTTATAGTGTAGGTATGGCTTGTATCAAGAGAAAGGCCTCTGTGACGGAGCTGAAGGTCCCATCTACCAGCTGTACCGTCTGAGTTCTCAATGTGAACATTATAAGTACCGCCGTCGATATCGAATGTCTGTCTTGCGGGGTTAGTTTCGCAAGTGTGCCAAGGAAGACCTACGCCTTCGTCGAAGTCAACCTGACCGAGAATCTGACCAGCAGAAGCGTTCATAGGAATGAATGCTACAGCGCTGGTAGCGAGCATTGCAGCAGCTGTAAGGCTGCCAGTAATAGCCTTTGCTATTTTGTTGTGCATTGTTTTACCCTCCCAGTTAGAATTAAATAATTTACTTATAACGCAACGTCAGTGCAAACATTGCGGTTATACCTACTTATTGTATGGATAAGGCGTAGTCAAAAGTGACCTGCACCGAACCACCTTACCATGTTTTATTATATTATATCGTTTCAGAAAAGTAAATAGCTTTCCGGAAATTCGTGTATATTCCTAATGGAGCTGTTCATAATTTGTACACATTGCACAAGCGAATAAAAAAGAACAAAGGGAGATAAATCTCCCTTTGTGAACAAATTGTGAATAAGTTTTTATTCTACCGGAAATTTGTCAATAAGACCAAGCTTGAACTTCTGAATGAGGAGCGCATCGTTATTTGAAAGGCCCTTCTTGCCGTCAACATCAGCGTTGATCTCACCCTGTTCTGTAATGCTGAGGCTTGTCTTGCCCTTAGCGTACTTGTCAGGATTTGTTGCAACCTGCATTACTAATACAGCGTCTGCAATATTTACATTCTTATCGAGGTTTGCGTCACCGAGACAAGTAGGCTTGAGACTTGTATCGCCGGTAGGTCCTTCCTGTGATACAGTTTCTGACTGAGTCTCCTTTGTGGGATCCTCTGTGCCTGCACCGCCCTGAGCGCTTCTCTTGGGAACGTAGTCAGACTTTGTAGGAACTGTTCCGTCAGGCTCTTCGCCCCATACGAGAACGCCGTTTACATACATAGGCATATGTTTATTGAGCGAATCAGCCTTCTTAAGGTCGGTCGCTGTTGCGATTCCGCCGAGGTAAGACCAGTCATTCGTAGCATCCCAAGCGCCCTCTGTAGACTTTCCGTCGATAGCATCCGGGATAGATACACGGAACTGAACCTCATCTCTGTGTTCACTCTGTCCGGTAGGCATAATAGCTCTGCCGTCCTCGAACTTGATGCTTGCATAGTATGTGTTGCCGGAAGGATCTCCATCATACTTGTAAGGACCGGAAACAGTTGCATAGCCCTGCTCGCCTTCCTTATACTGCTGTGACTTACCTTCTACCTTTATCTGATCAACTGTAAGACCATTATCGAAAAGCTCTGATACATCGAAGAAGTAACGATACTCGATGTCCTCAGCAACTCTTGCCGGCCATGCTGTATGGTTCATAGCCCATGCCTTGATCTCGGTGTAGCTCTTTGCAGGCGAACCATTGAGAACTGCTGCGACCTGCCACTCATCCCAAGTAGGCTTCTCTGAGTGTGGGAACGCAGGATCAGTTGTTCCGCCAAAATCATCAACAAGTGCACAGAGACAAGCTGTATAGCCTGCGTTATAGTCGATAGCTACCTCTGAGTACTCATACTTTGAGACATCATTTACATAATTACCTGTCTTATCAGGTCCGCCTACGAGAGCACCGTAAAGAGTATGAGCATACTCTGTCTGCCATCCCTCATCGCCGCCTGATGCCTGACCGAGGTTGTTCCAGTGATCATCATGGATACCGGAAGCAGTTCTGTGATGGAAAGCAGTCGGACCGTTATCTCCCATACCAAGTACATAACTGAAGTTATTATCGTTATCACCGAAGATATAGTCCATCTGACCTTTAGCCCAGTTGTTATACTTTTCCTGAAGCTTGCTGTTACCCTCGAATATAGTATCGGAAGCGAGCTTAGCGAGCCAGCAGGTTGTACTTACGTGACGTGCAGGGCCCCAGCTGAACAGCCATGCCATACCGTCAGGAGTATAGTCAACCTTCTTTCCGCCGTAACCGTCTATCCAGTAATCCAAGTGGTGAGAAACGTGTGCGATCCAGTCAGGATTTCCTGTCTCCTGCGCATAGAGGAAAGCAGCACCCTGAGAAGTATCATCCCAGCAAAGTCCCCATGTGAACTTACGCTCAGTTGACTGGTTTTCTTTCGGGAACAGAGGAATATATTCGTTCTCAACCTTGTCCATATAGCTCTTGTCGCCTGTTGCTCTGTAAAGCCAGATAGCAGCAAACATACAGTCATCTACCCATGAAGAAGGATCATACATAGATCCCATAGCACCATTCTCGTTGTTTCTGACCTTGTCAGCAGTCTTGAAATATGTCTTAGCCTGATCGAGATATGCCTTTGCCTTATCAGGCTGAGTGTCCTTGAACATAAGGTAACCTTCTGCAAGTGCTGCTGCAGAAAGTGCCATTGTACTTGAATCGTCTATCTCATCATACGGACGAACCCAATCGTTGTTGTTAAGATGATGCTTGCGGAGATAAACCTCTGCGCTGCACCAGATGTTATGGTCAGTAGAACCACCTGTAAAATCTCCGACAGTACCGATTATCTTATCTCCTCTGTCACATTGCATAAGATAATCGAGTCCCCACTGAACATTGTTGCGGTAGGTCTCACCGAGGCCCTGCTTGTCAACAGCATCCTTGTACTCAAGGTAACCCCAGGCGAGCATAGCAGCTGAATAAGCATTTGTAAGTGTGAACTTGAAATGGTCACCGGCGTCATACCAACCGCCCTTGCAGACATCGGTTTCTTTGCCGTCTTCATCAACCATTGAGTCGTCTCTCCATTGTACCGGATTCCAGTCCGGAAGATTTCCAGACTGCTGAACTTCATAGAAGAACATTGACTTCTGGAGCGCTTCTGCGTAGTTGTACTTGCTTGCTGCCTCAGCTGTGAGCTGCCTCTCGGGAGCAGCAGGATAAGCTGAAGACATTCCGGCAGTAATAGCCAGTGCTGCTGCTGCCGCCGTCAGTTTTTTTAACTTCATAGTATATACCCCTCTCATTTTTTTGGCACACATTCGCGTACCTATACAAATTTACTATACAATAAATAACAGGTTTTGTCAAGTATAATTTATGTTAATTAATGAAAAAAGAGGTCCGGGAAAACCTCTTTTTTCATTATCATTAATTAAAGGAGTAAATAGCATTATAAGCTGCTGACAAGTCCGAGTTTAAACTTCTGTATCAGCAAAGCATCAGAATTTGAAAGCCCTGCCTTGCCGTCAACGTCAGCATTCTTTTCGCCCTGAGCAGTTATGCTCAACGAGCTCCTGCCCTGAGCGTACTTGTCGGGATTTGTTGAAACCTGCATTACAAGCACTGCATCTGCGATATTCACTGAACCATCGAGATTTGCGTCACCTGCAATAGTAACTGCAAGTTCCTCTGAGGTTATCTGTGTTGTCTCGGGTGCAGTTGTAGTTTCCGGAGCAGTTGTCGTAGTCTCAGGTTCAAGAGTACCTGTTGTGTAAACCGCCGGTGCAGAAGCCTGGGAGACGCCTCCGCTCATTTTGTATCCGACAGAGCTGTAAGTGCTGTTGGAAGCAGTCTCGGCAAATCCGGCAGGCTTCGGAGAACCGTCAGCATTTCTCCATGCCTTGTGGAAGTCTGTTCCCATTCCTGCGATGTTCAGCGTAATGAAGTCATTGTCGCCCGGCTTCACGATGTCGCCCTTCTTGTCGCCGCTGGCTATGGAAGTAGTATTCTTTATTGAGTAATAGTTGCCGTTATTATTGAAGTAGAGGGAGTTTGTCATATTGCCAACGAATTTGTCGCTTGCAAGCTTTATGCCGGCTGCGTTGGTCTTAGAAACCTTTCCTGTGTTGTAATATGACATCATATTTGAGAGGGTTGTAGATGTGTCGTTCCTGTAAACGAAATAGTTGCCTTTGCCCTTGCCGCCTATGCCGTTATTGTAAGCGGTGCAGTTCTTCATATCACCGAACTTTGGGTTATTATTGTCGGTGAAGCCGCAGTTGAGGTTCTCGAACGCAAGGCAATTCTCTACCTTGTGGCGTGTACCTACTCCGCCGCCGCCGAGTTTGAAACCGTTGCCATCGCAATCTCCATATCCCCTGCCGTCCTCGGTAAAGCCGTTGCGGAATGCGATACAGTTCTTTATGGTGACAACGCCTATCGGACCTGTCTCGGTCTTTGCATATAGATCCCAGCCGTCATCGGAATTGTTGTATGCTATACAGCCGTCGAAAACATTGCCCTCGCCGCAGGTAAGTTTTGCAGCAAAGCCGTCAGCATTTTCCATGGTAGCATCGTCACAGTTGTTTCTTGAAGTACAGTTCTTGATGAGGTTATTCGTCGGCCAGTCGGCTACCTGAGTGTAACTCGAATTAAGACGTGAAATCTGTAGACCTGTGTCCTGATTGCCCTCAAATACCATCATCTCGATGATATTATTGTCACCGGGAAGTAGCATTCCGTTATCGCCTGCATTTGCAACAGTAAATCCGTAGAAGTGCCAGTAAGAGCCTTCCAGCACAAATCCTCTTGCACTTGCATCAACCGCCTGACCGGTAAAGTCAAACTTTACGTTAGCACCAGGATATGCGGCAATGGTTTTATATTTTCCTGCACTGCCGGAATTGCTCTCAGCTATGCTGATAGTATTGGTATATCTGTATATTCCCTCGAGGAGGTAAATGTATCCGCCTGCCGGAACATTCTTTATAGCCGTAAGAACGTCAGTTGGTGAGGAAATGCTCTTGCCGTCGCCGCCGCCTGAAGGCGAAGCAAAGATAACATTGCTGCCGGTAAACGGTATAGTTTCACCGGAACCTGATGGAGTTGATGACTGAGCTGTGGTCACAGGCTGAGTTACCTCATAAGCCTGTGTTGTCACCTCAATATCGGTAACTACCGGATATGTTTCTGACGGAGTCTCAGGTATAGACGATCCGTCCTCCTTGAAACCGCTGCCTATCGCGGTTATCTGATCTTTATAATTAACAAGTGCGGATTTGAGTGCGTCATTCACATCCGAGCTCTTGTCATCAACGGAATTGTCAAACTTCCACTTGAAATCGCCGCCGTCAACTCGTCCTGCCTTTGCAGTTACACTTGCAGGAACAGCGTCCGCGCTTTCCGCAGTATATTTATAGAAACCTGAAGCAGTATCAAAGTTTGAGTAAACTGCACCGCCGTTCTTAGCCTTAGCTGATGAAGGTACCTGTTCATTTCTCGATGATGCCTCAAATGCATCGAAATCCGTATTGTTCTGCTGATATGTGATATAGTTCTGAGCACCGACGATCTTGTTGCCGTAGGACTTTATCATTCCGCCTGTCTCGCCGGACATAGTGGACTTTCCTGCTGAATCAAGGTCGTCTGCCTGACTTGCAATTATCATCGGGAACTTGCAGTTTCTGAAATAGTTGTTCTCAACGAAAGCCGAGCAGCCCATAGCTGCACCGATACCGTACTTAGCAACGCCGTCGTAATAGTTATTGTAGCAGTGAACTGTACAGGTTCTGATTCTCGGGTGGCGTGAATCGGAGTGGTCATACCAGTTATGGTGGTATGTCACATAGTTCTCAACCGTCTCGTCCTTCATTCCCTGAAGGTTGCACTTTCCGTTATCCCAGAAATGATTATAGGAATGTGTAACATAGGTAGACTTTTTAGTATCGAGAGCACCGTCACCCTTCTTCTGATCGGCGTCTGTACCTGCATCGCCGTAGAAGAAATCGCAGTTATGTACCCATATATGATCATTAGTCTGCTGGAGACCGCAATCGTCTCCCTCGGAACTGTTGCAGTTCATAAAGCCGATATTGCGGACCTCGACATTGGAGCTGTTCTTGAGAACAAGTCCGAAGCCGTTGAATGTCGCATCACTTCCGACACCCTCAATAGTGAGGCCGCAGGTAACACCGTCAACGAGGAGGTCACCCTTGGGCATATTGGCCGGATCCTGGATATTTCCGATAAATCTGAGACATACCGGTCCGACCTTTGAATTGCCCTTGAGATTTGTTATGATATTCTGAACTCCCTGAAGAGAAACATTACTTCCTTTCTTATCGGGGAGTGAAACGCTTATACTATCTTTATTTGCATTGGTCACATAGATAACAGTTGCATTACTTTTGAGAGTTCCGTTATCATTATAAGCTCCTGACGAAGAACCATTTACAAAGCCGTATCCTGAGCGCTCATGTGCGTATGCCGAAGCTGTTACCTCAGATGCCTTTGAAGTATCCTCTTTGCCGTTTATGACCGGAACGATTTTTATTGTATGATTGCCGGAAGAAAGTCCGGGAGCATCAGCTCTAACATAGCCGGAATACTGCCTGATAAGCATAGAATCGAGTTTTTTGCCGTCAACATAAGCGTTGTAGCCGGAAGCACCGGACACAGTTGCCCATGTCGCATAAACGCCTTCGCCGTAACCGACAGAAGTAATGAACTTAACGCTGTTCTCGACAGCAGCAGATGCTTCAATAGCCCCCGGTACAGCCGACATACGACCTGCCGATGCTCCTGCAATACCGGAAACAGATACAAGTGCTGCCGCAGCAACAGAAGCTATTCTCTTCCTGAGCAAATAATTCTTCATAAATGGTTCCTCCAATTTTAATATTCCCCGACAGCCCTATTGACTGCCTTCACAATTACTATGATTACATTATATCCCAGCAAATGTCAAATATCAATGATGTATAATGCTCATTAACTGATTGAATGTGCTATTATTTATTATAGTTACGCACGATGTATCATTTCATTAACTTAACAACAAAAAAGCTGCACCCGAAGGTGCAGCTTCATTACACATTATATTTTGATTATTCAGCGTCATTCTCAGCAGGAGCATCTTCAGCATCGTCTGCATCTTCACCGTCTTCGAGAAGAGCACGCATAGAAATGCTGATTCTCTTTGAATCCATGTCGATGTCGATGATCTTAACATCAACTTCGTCGCCTACTGTAAGGATGTCCTTAACATTGTCAACCTTCTTATCAGCGATCTGAGAGATGTGGATAAGACCGTCAACGCCGTCGATGATGCGAGCAAAAGCACCAAAGCTTGTGATAGAAACGATAGTTGCCTTAACAACGTCGCCTACCTGGTAGTTAGCCTTGAATACTTCCCAAGGATTGTCCTCTTCCTTCTTGAAGCCGAGGGAGATTCTGTTCTCCTCGCGGTTGAGGTCCTTGATGTATACTTCAAGAGTATCGCCAACATTTACAACCTCGCTGGGGTGCTTGATGCGCTTCCATGAGAGTTCGGAAATGTGAACCATTCCGTCGATGCCGCCGAGATCAACGAAAGCACCGAAGCTTGTGAGTGACTTAACCTTACCTGTGTAAGTTGCGCCAACCTCAGCTGTCTCCCAGAACTTAGCCTGAGCTTCAGCCTTCTTAGCATTCTGAACAGCCTTGATAGAACCAACTGCTCTCTTTCTTCCCTCTGTAACTTCGATGATAGTGAACTCTACCTTCTTCTTGAGAAGCTGCTCGAGCTCTGCTCCTCTGGGGAGACCTGTCTGTGAAGCGGGGATGAATACTCTTACGCCAAGAACGTTGAGAGTAACGCCCTTGTTAACAACGTGCTGAACAACACCCTCGAGAACAGTGCCTTCTTCCTTAGCCTGAACGATCTTCTCGTAGCCAGCCTGCTCGTCAACCTTTCTCTTTGAAAGTGCGCATGTACCTTCAGCGTCGTTTACCTTAATTACAACAAGATCGATCTCGTCGCCAACGCTAACGATGTCAGCAGGCTTCTTAGAGGGGTCGTCTGTAAGATCGTCGAGAGCAACATAGCCTGTGTGCTTTGTGCCGAGGTCAACGATAGCTTCTGTATTATTTACAGCAACAACTGTGCCTTTAACTTTCTCTCCTGTATGTATTTTTTTGAATGACTCGTCGATCATCTGAGCGAAGTCGAACTCCTCATTCTGATTAGATGCAAGAATTTCATTTTCTGCCATTTTGGTTTGTACCTCCTTGATTATGTGCGCCGGAGTAGAGGCTCCAGCGGTAATGCCGATCTTCTCGGCAGAGGGAAGCATTAAGCTCCGAAGCTCGTCCGAATTCTCTATATGATACGTTTTACAGTATCGGCTGCACACCTCATACAGTTTCACAGTATTAGAACTGTGTCTGCCGCCGACAACAAGCATGATATCTGAATCTTTTGCAAGCTCAGCCGCATCGGACTGTCTTGTATCAGTCGCATTGCAGATAGTATCAAAGATAACGATGTTCGGATCGTCTTTCGGGATCACGTTTAAACACTCGTCCCATACTACAATATTATACGTTGTTTGAGCTACAATTGCAAGTCTTTTTTTCAAATTTGTGTATTTTTTTTCAAAAAAGTCTTTTAGCTCAAAATTATCCTTGAAAACAAGGCAGTTTTCGTCACAATGACCAACTATCCCCTGTACTTCCGGATGTGACGAGTCTCCGGCTATCAGTATAAAATAGCCCTCAGCCGTTTTTTCTGCGACTATCTTATGTATCCTCGATACAAACGGACAGGTCGCATCAAGCATACGGTTGCCCTTTGCAGCTATCTGATCATATATTTCCCTGCCGACTCCGTGCGAGCGAATAACGACAGTTTCATCCGGTTCGAGCTCATCCGGAGTATCTATGATACGTGCGCCCTTGGACTTCATATCGTTCACTACATCCTGATTGTGAATGATTGGTCCCAAAGTCGCTACTTTTGTGTTGCTTTCAAGCTCGCTGTAAACCATTTTCACAGCTCTGTCAACTCCGAAGCAGAAGCCTGCCGACTTCGCTACTGTGACCTTACTCATCAGCCTTTTCCTCCTTAGCCGGTGTCTCCTCAGGTTCGCCCTCAACGAGGAGCTTTATGTCAGCCATATAGCGGTTCTTGAGCTTTACGAGCTGACGCGGATTAGGTTCGTCGCACACCTCAACATAGTCCGAAGGCATTATGGGTTCACCGTATTTAATCGTGACTCTTGTTCGGAATTTCAGCTTATCACCAAATACTATGCCAACAGGAATGACAGGTTTACCGGAACGTGCAGCGATAAGTGCTGCACCTGTATGTCCTCTGCCGACCTTGCCATCCTTTGAACGTGTGCCCTCAGGGAATATCATAAGATTCTTGCCGCTGTTGAGATTATTGACAGCCGTGTCGATAACCGTGGTATCACCCTTTCCTCTCGCAACCGGAAAAGCTCCGAGTGAGCGTATCAGCCAGGCAAACAGCTTGTTCCTGAACAGCTCTTCCTTAGCCATAAAAGTCTGCTTTCCGCGGCAGCCGCAGGCTATGAGAGGCGGATCACCGTTGCTGCGGTGATTGCAGGCGTATATAACAGTTGTGCCCTTAGGGATGTTTTTTCTGCCCTCATAATGAAGATTGAAGGCTATCCTGAACGCACAGCGCACAAGGAATTTCACAATATAATACATATTATTCTCCTCTCTCGCACAGCAGCTTTTTTGTCATTATGTAACGGCTTTCTTCGAGCGATGCCCTTGAATATCCGAGTCTCTCATAAAGTCTGAGAGCCGAGGTGTTCTGCGCTTCAACATGAAGTACTGATACATCTATCCCAAGCTCTGCTGCATAAGCCTCAGCCGCCCCTATAAGCATAGTGCCGATGCCAAGACCTCTGTAACCGCTGCCAACCGAAATATCATCAATATAGATGAAGCCGTCATGGACTTCCACAGCGATATATCCGGCAAACTCGCCGTCAAACTCAGCAACGTAGATACGGTCACTCCCGCCGAAGAACTTATCGAGATAGCCTTCTTCGTATCCCTCAGTGTCTTCCGACAAATAGACGCTCTTCAGCATTTCAACGAACAGCTCTTCTATCTTTGTCCTGTCTTTGTCAGCGGCTATCCTTACAGTTATCACTTTATCTTCTCATTGATAACGTTGATTATAGCGTCAGCGGACTCCTCAAGTGTGAGCTTTGTTGTGTCAACAAGAACTGCGTCCTCAGCCTGCTTGAGCGGAGCTGTCTCACGGTGCATATCCTGATAATCGCGCTTGATGATGTCGTCGAGTATCTCCTGATAGCTCGGGCAGTCCGGTTTCTCAGCGAGTTCCTTGTAACGGCGGTTAGCACGCTCCTCAGCAGAAGCTGTGAGGAATATCTTCACATCAGCGTTCGGGAGTACGACTGTACCGATGTCTCTGCCGTCCATGATAACGTTGTTCTCAGCAGCTATCTTCTGCTGTGTGCCAAAAAGATAAGCTCTTACTGCAGGGATAGCAGATGTGCGTGAAGCCGCCATAGAGATCTCGGGAGTTCTGATAAGTCCGGAAACATCTCTGTCTCCGAGAAAAACTCTCTGTGTTCCGTCGATGAATCTGAGTGAAACATCCGCGTTCTTAAGTGACTCCTCTATCTTTTCATCAGGGATATTGTTCTCTGTGATGTAAAGTGCGATAGTACGGTAAAGAGCTCCTGTATCAACATAGATGTATCCCATCTTTGCAGAAACCATTTTTGCGATAGTGCTCTTGCCTGCGCCTGCAGGTCCGTCGATTGCGATATTGATGTTTTTCATAGTATATTCTCCTTTAAAAATATTGTCTCATTCAGCATGAACTATCTGTGCTCCGAAAGGCATGAGCGCGAGCCTTGCAAATTTGAACATCTGAAGTCCGAACGGTATGCCTATTACAGTTATGCACAGTATGAGTCCGCAAACTGCAAAGAATACAGCCATTGAAATGCCAAAGATGAACAGCCACAGCAGGTTTGTCAGCAGACTTATCGTGCCGTTGCCGTATGCTATTTCCTTTCCAAACGGAAAGAATGACAGCTCAGCGAATTTGAAGCACTGTATGCCTAAAGGTATGCCGATTATCGTAATGCAGCACAGCACTCCGGCTAATATCCATATCAGTCCTGCTATTAGTCCGCATATAAAGAACCACAGCAGATTTCCCAATGCACCCATATCATTTTTACCCCTTTTATAAATTCATCGCCGCAGCGTATGCGGTCGAAAACGCTATCTGAAGGTTGAATCCTCCGGTATAAGCGTCAACATCTATGACCTCTCCGGCAAAAAACAGTCCCGGAACGAGCTTCGACTCCATAGTCTTAGGCGAGATCTCCTTGACGGATACCCCTCCGCTCGTGATTATCGCCTCGTCTATCGGACGGAAGCCGCTCACCCTCACAGGAAAAGCTTTCAGCAGCTCGCCGAATTTGCGTCTCTGTTCCTTTGTTATGCCGTTGACCTTCTGCTCCGGATCTATACCGGAAAGCTTTACTGCGACCGGTATCAGCTTCGCCGGAAGCAGTTTCCGTATGCCGTTTATAAAGTCACGATTAAGATTTTCAGCGAAATCACGCTGTATTCTCGCATCGAGCTGTTCCGCATCGAGTGCAGGCTTCAGGTCGATTTTTATAGAATAGCGGTCCGGCTGCATATCCCTGATGTGCGAGCTTGCGCTGAGCACAAGAGGACCGGATAACCCGAAATGCGTGAAGAGCATTTCTCCGAGTTCGCTGTATATCGGCTTTTCCCTGTCATACAGAGTTAAAGTGACATTTCTCAGCGAAAGTCCCATAAGCTCTGCACAAAACCTGTCGGGAGATGTCAGCGGTACAAGGCTCGGTTTCAGCTCAGTCACCGTATGCCCGGCGGACTCTGCGAGAGTGTAGCCGTCGCCTGTAGAACCGGTATTCGGGTAGGATTTTCCTCCGCAAGCTATAAGCACTGAACCAGCATGGTATTCCTCACCTCCGGCAGTCGCTCCGCAGCACACACCGTCCTCGATAATAAGCCGGGATACCCTTTTCTTCACGACTTTGACACCAAGAGCGTGCATTTCATGTGAAAGAGCATCAGCGATATCATCAGCATGGTCGCTCACGGGAAAAACTCTGTTGCCGCGCTCGGTTTTAAGCGGAACACCGAGTTCTTCAAAGAAAGCCATTGTGTCCTCAGCTCCGAACGCTGAAAACGAGCTGTACAGAAATCGCGGATTTACCGGTATATTCTTCATATGCTCCTCCATTGAGGAGTTGTTGGTGACGTTGCAGCGCCCTTTGCCGGTTATGCGCAGCTTGCGTCCGAGCTTCTCATTCTTGTCGAAGAGAACAACGCTCTTTCCCATTCTTGCTGCCCATACAGCCGCAAAACAGCCGGCCGCTCCGCCTCCTATAATAATAGTATCAGTCATTTTTTCTTGATCAGCCTGCGCATCCTTGAACGCATAGCCGCCCTTCTTTCATTGGTCTTTTCACGGTCAATGCTCCAGCAGTCATCGCTGAAAGCAAGAACATCGCCGTCACAGGCTTCTTCCGGAAGCGCATATCTGCTGATATTCAGAGTGCCTTCATCGGTCTCGAGAACTGCAATATCGCCTTCAAAACGTTCAAGTATTATCATGGCTCATTTCCTTTCCGTACTGACGGTAAGCTCTTTTCCGTCAGAAACGATATTTATAGTGCCGTTCAGGTCGGTACGGTATATCTCGCCGGTATAAGTGGATATACGCTTCAACGCGCCGTCCCTCGGATGTCCGTATGGATTATCTGCTCCGCATGAGATAACAGCTATCTTCGGCTGAGTCTCTTTCAGAAAAGCCGCACACGATGACGAATTGCTTCCGTGGTGGCCGACCTTGTATACATCAATGCGGCTGAGCAGTCCTGCATCGACCATTTCCTTTTCCGAGAGCTTTTCAGCATCGCCGTCGAATATGAACTTCTTACTGCCGTGAGTAACGAGCAGAACAACCGAGTAGTTGTTCACATCTTCGTATTTTGTCTGATTAGGAGCCAATACTTCAGCCTTTGCATCACCAAGCTGGAATACATTTCCAACCTTTGCTTCGGTAAGCGTAAGCTCCTTATTCTCACAGACATCGAGGAATTTTTCAAAGAAAACAGTTGTCGGCACATCTTCATCCGGAAGCGCCGGCATAATTACCTCACCTATGTCAAAATTCTCCATAACACGCGACATTCCGCCCATATGATCGGAATGCGGATGAGTCGCTACGACATAATCAAGCCGCTTGACGCCGAGATCTTTCAGATAGTCTGTGACCTTTCCGGCATACTGGGATTCTCCGCTGTCTATGAGCATTGTCTTTCCGCCGGAAATCAGGAGCTCACAGTCACCCTGCCCGACATCTATATAATGGACAGAAAGATCGTCGTTCACCTCAAGTTCCGGCTCTTTGCGCTGTTTATACAGCCAGAAGAAGACTGCCCCAAGCAACGCAAGTATAAGAACGAGTATTATGTTCAGCCTCTTCCCTTTCTTTGAGGCTTTCTTGAAGTATTTCCCGTGTTTCTTGACGGTCTTGCGGAGCTTTTTTCTCTGCTCCTGTGTGATCCGGAATTGTTTTTGTTTTTCCATGAACTGTCACCGCCCTTCCGGTTATGCTGCTGTATGTCCTCCACAAGACATTTAGGTCCGCTGCCTATGAGGTCACGCCTGCCGGCAGCTTTCAGAGCCTCGAGAACGATCTCGCGGTTCTGAGGGCGGAAATACTGGAGAAGAGCTCTCTGCATAGCCTTTTCCTTTGGAGTTTTCGGCACATAGACCTTCTCCATAGTGTAAGGATCGAGCTCTGAGTAAAACATAGCTGTCGAGATAGTTCCGGGAGTCGGATAGAAATCCTGCACCTGTTCGGGACGTATCTTGTTGTCCCTCAGGAAGAGCGCAAGCTCTATCGCTTCATTCAGCGTACTTCCGGGATGAGACGACATAAGATAAGGAACAAGATACTGCTCCTTGCCCATGCCCTTTGTTATCTCGTAAAAGCGTTTCTGAAAAGCCTTGTACGCTTCGATATGAGGCTTGCCCATCTTATCGAGAACGACAGCAGAACAATGCTCCGGAGCTACTTTCAGCTGACCGCTTACGTGGTGCTTTATCAGTTCGCGGATGAATTCATCGTTCTTGTCCTCCATCAGGTAATCATAACGAATTCCGGAACGTATGAAAACACGCTTGATACCTTTTATCGCGCGTATCTTTCTCAGCATGGCGAGATACTCCGTGTGGTCGGCTTTAAGAGCCGGACATGGAGTCGGCGCAAGACATTTCTTGCCCATGCAAAGTCCTTTGCTGAGCTGTTTTTCGCATGATGTATGGCGGAAATTAGCAGTCGGACCGCCGACATCGTGTATGTAACCCTTGAAATCGGGCATCTTTGTAATTCTTTCAGCCTCAGCAAGGACTGACTCCTCGCTGCGGACTGTGACTCTTCTGCCCTGATGAAGAGCTATCGAACAGAAGTTACAATAGCCGAAACAGCCGCGGTTGTGAGTTATCGAGAAACGTACCTCCTCGATACCTGGAACGCCGCCCTGTGAGTCATAGGACGGATGCACCGCTCTTGTGTAGGGCAGGCTGTAAATGTGATCGAGCTCTTCCGTCGTAAGGCTGTACGCAGGCGGATTCTGAACGAGCATCTGCTTGCCGTGGCGCTGTATGATTATCTTGCCGTAGACTTCGTCCTGCCAGTCGTACTGTATTTTAGTTGCCTTTGCGTATTCTCTCTTGTTGTCGCGGACCTGCTCGAAAGAAGGGCACTGCGCCGCTCCTATCGGAGTATTCACCGGATCTGTCAGGTAACAGGTACCGCGCACATCGTGTATCGTATGTATGTCCTCGCCTGCCGCAAGCCTGCTGCATACTTCCTGTATCTGATGTTCACCCATACCGTACATCAGCAGGTCAGCACCGCTGTCAACGAGCACAGTCGGCCTCACCGCATCGTCCCAGTAGTCATAATGGGCAAAACGGCGCAGAGAAGCCTCAAGTCCGCCTATCATTATCGGAATGTCACCGAAGTATTCACGTATCTTCTGACAGTATACTATGACCGCTCTGTCAGGGCGCTTTCCGGTAAGACCTCCGGGCGAATATGCGTCATCGGAACGCTTTCTCTTTGCGGCTGTGTAATGTGCAACCATAGAGTCTATGTTGCCGGCAGTCAAAAGGAAAGCATATTTGGGAGCACCGAAGCGTTTAAAATCACGGTCTGTATGCCAGTCCGGCTGAGCTATAACTCCTATCGTAAATCCCATAGACTCGATAAGACGTGTGACAATAGCCGCACCGAAGCTTGGGTGATCAACGTATGCATCGCCGGTTATATAGATAAAGTCAAACTGTTCTATGCCCAGTTCATCCATTTCCTTTTGGGTAGTCGGAAGAAAACCTTCGTACACGTAATCACCTCTATTCGTACATCTCTGCATCTGTCATCCTGCGGAGCCTGCGCTCGTCGAACTGCATCTTCGACATAAGGACTTTTCTTGGCTTTGCGCCCTCACTCGGTCCGATAACTCCGCGTTCCTCGAGCTCATCCATTATACGCGCAGCTCTTGCGTATCCGAGTTTGAGCTTGCGCTGGAGCATTGACGTTGAAAGCTGTCCGGCATCAACAGCTACCTTCATTGCTCGCTCAACGTAATCCTCATCAGAACCTGCAGCGGCTTCTGAAACATCATCATTATCATTGCCCTTGCCCTGCGGAACATAACTCTCAACAGCTTCCGTGATAGTCGGATCATAGTGAACTGAAACCTGAGGCTTGATAAAGTCAAGTGTGGCAGTAATATCCTTGTTAGAAGCAAAGCATCCCTGGACTCTCAGCGGCTTGTTCATACCGATAGGCATATACAGCATATCGCCGTTTCCGAGAAGCTTGTCTGCTCCGGCTGTATCTATAATAGTACGCGAATCCACCTGAGACATAACGGAAAGTGCGATACGACTCGGGATATTCGCCTTGATAAGACCTGTGATAACGTCTGTTGTAGGACGCTGCGTTGCAACTACAAGGTGCATACCGGCAGCACGTCCCATCTGTGCCAGACGGCAGATAGAGTCCTCTACCTCTTTTCCGGCAACGAGCATCATATCAGCAAGCTCGTCTATGAACACGACTATCTGTGCCATTGTCTCCATTTCCGGATCAGCAGCGGCCATAGCGTTGTAGGACTTCAGATCGTTTGCGCCTAGCTCTGAGAATATCGTATAGCGGCGCATCATTTCGGTAACCGCCCAGTTAAGAGCTCCGGCAGCCTTCTTGGCATCAATGACGATAGGTATGAGCAGATGTGGTATACCGTCAAACACCTTGAATTCTACCATTTTAGGATCTATGAGTATGAGCTTTACCTCTTCCGGCTTTGCGTTGTAGAGGATACTCATTATTATCGAACGTGTGCAGACTGACTTACCTGAACCGGTAGTACCTGCGATGATAACGTGCGGCATCTTTGTGATGTCACCGAGTATAACGTTTCCGGCAATGTCCTTGCCGACCGCAAATGTCAGCTTGCTTCCGGAATTCTTGAACTCTGGCGCAGAAAGTATCTCGCGCAGAGTTACCATATCCTTGTTCTCGTTCGGGACTTCTATTCCGACAACGGATTTTCCTGGTACAGGTGCTTCGATTCTTACGCCCTGAGCCGCAAGATTGAGGGCAATATCGTCCTCAAGTCCCTTTATCTTCGAGACTTTAACTCCGGGACCGGGCTGTATCTCATAACGTGTTATGGAAGGTCCGCGGAATATGTCCTTGATGCGAACTTCAACGCCGAAGCTCTTGAATGTGTTAACGATGACTTCAGCCTTTTCACGCATTTCCGCAGCAGCTTCCGCGCTGTTGGACTTTATCACGGGAGCTGCAAGCAGGTCAAGCGGTGGAAGAATGTATATCTTTTCCTCTTCCTTCGGCTCTTCGACAACAGCAGCCTCCTCAGGGAGTTCGTCACCGATAGGTATATCGAGTTCATTTCGCTTGTGACTTGCTTCGCGTGCTATGAGAGACTCGAGCTCGTCGTTTCCTGCCGCAGCTACTCTCTTCTGAGCAGCTGGCTTTTTAGCAGGAGCTTTCTCAACAGGCGGGATAAGGTGGTCTGTCGGGAGCGGTATATCAAGAAGGAAATCCTCACCGCTCTGAGAATTATGCACCACCGGCACACTTATCGGAATTACCATCTCATCCGGCACAGGAGCATTCTTCTCAACAGGAAGCTTATCCGGAACAGGCACAGGGAAAGGCATATGCTCCGGCTCGGGAAAGTGCTCGGGCTCAGGAATGCTATTCACCTGCTTATTGCGGCTGTTTACCAGCTCGATAGCTTCGAGATCCTTGTCGAAGCTCTTCTTTTCCTTGTCGTCGTCGAGGTCGTCCTCTTCCTCAAAAGCGTCAGCGAAGTCACCGCCGACAGCCATAAAATGGAAACCTCTGATACAGTTCACGATGAATACAAAAGGTCTCGCGAGCAGCTTCAGGAATTCTATGAGACCGAGTCCCGAAAGCAGCATACCAAAGACAAAGAACATTATTATAGTGATTATCCTTGCTCCGAGACTTCCGAAAGCGTGTATGAGTACACCTGCTATTATAACACTGGCTACACCGCCGCCGCGCAGGTCAGCACCGTCCTGGTACAGCTCCTTGAGCTGACCGCCGAAACCGCTTCCCGGGAGCTCGCCCACGAAGAATATCTGTATTGCCGCACTTGTGAGGAACATCAGCGCGACTCCCCATACAGCACGTCCTGCGACACATTTCTGACTGCGCTCCATGCCTATCTGAACGGCTGTGTAAACAAGTATCATCGGCACGAAGAATGCTGCGATACCGAACATTCCAAGCAGGAATTTATGTATAGCGTGCCAGCCTGCCGAACCTGTTATCAGCACCATGAGCGCTGTGAGCAGACCTGCCGCAAAGAGTATTATCGACCAGAACTGGTTCTGTTCGTTCTTTAATTTTATTGGTTCCTGTGCCGGCGGCTTAGGTTTCTCCGCCGGAGCTCTGCCGGCTGTGCTGCGCGGCTGAGACTTTCTTTTCGCTTCTGCCATAGTTCCCTCCGGATCGTTCTACAATTATGTATCCGGACGCATCGCGTCCGTTCTGTCATATATAGCGTTTTTCTGTATGCTCTATCATATCATAAAGGCACTCCATAGCGTCACTGAGACAGCCGAGCTGATCGATAAGGCCGAGCCTGACAGCTTCCCTGCCCTCTATGACGCTCCCGACATCTGTAACGAGCTCCTGCGTATTGGTAAGCAGTCTGCGAAAATCCGTCTCCGCGACATTGCTGTTGCGCAGTACGAAGCTCACTATCCTGTCCTGCATCTTGTCAAAATAGGACAGCGTCTGCGGTACACCGAGAACTGTGCCGTTCATGCGTACCGGGTGAATCGTCATCGAAGCAGTCGGAACTATGAACGAGCGCTTGGCGCTCACTGCAAGCGGGACTCCGATAGAGTGACCTCCGCCTACCACCAGCGAGACTGTGGGAGTCTTCATACCGGAGATAAGTTCAGCTATCGCAAGACCTGCTTCGACATCTCCGCCGACTGTATTCAATATGATAAGGAGACCGTCCACGCTCCTGTCCTGTTCAACAGCTACAAGAGCCGGGATGATGTGTTCATACTTAGTAGTCTTGTTCTGCTCTGCAAGAACGTAATGCCCCTCTATCTGACCAATAACTGAAAGACAGTGTATCAGGTGCTTAGAGTTCTGCGATACGGTCTGACCGAGTTTTTCGGCAAGCTCGGCATCGCTGAGACATTCATCGGCAAGCTTGTCAGACTTTGCTTTTTCATTATCCATAGCAACAGCTCCATTTAATAGAATATTCCCGTTATAGTATGTGAAATATTCAGGAGCATATACATTATTATTATACGTCATACAGCATATAAAGTCAATAGTAGTTGTAGAATTAAATAATTTATAGGTTCATTTGAACTTGTTTTGTGTTCAAATGATGAAAATTTCAAAAAACGCTTGAAATTCGTAAAAATATGTGATATTATATAAGCGTAGGGATTACTACTAATTTTTAAGAAAGGGGGTACGCGTCATGGAGATGGAATTATTAACATGGGCTGCGGTATTTGTCGTATTCGTCATTGCTGAAGTCACCACCTTCCAGCTCGTATCTATCTGGTTCGCGCTTGGCGCACTGATCACGATGTTCTGCAGTCTTTTCACAGATCTCAACTTTGTTGGTCAGGTCGCTGTCTTCACACTTTCATCCGGCATTTCCTTAGCTCTCACATTTCCTTTTCTCAACAAATGGCGCAAGTCAAAGCATCCTGTATCTACCAATGCAGAACTCGATGTCGGAGAAAGCGCAGTTGTGATCGAGGAGATCAATGAAGACATCGGATCCGGGCGTGTCACTTTAAAAGGGGTAGACTGGAGTGCGGTACCTGCTGAAAAGGGTGTGATAATCCCTAAAGGCGCTATCGTAACAGTCAATAAAGTCCAAGGCGCTAAACTGATAGTTGCGTTAAAGACTTAAAAGCATTCATTATTTTTCATTCACTATCATTTATTTCATTATCGGAGGTTTATAATCATGGATGACATTCTTGCTTTCATTGTTCTGGGCGTTATCCTCTTCCTGATAATCATTATTGTCAGAAGTTTCAGAGTTGTTCCCCAGGCACACGTATTCGTAATCGAGCGTCTCGGTACTTTCCACGCTGAGTGGGAAACCGGTATCCACATTCTTTGTCCTTTTGTTGACCGCATCGCAGGCAAGGTTTCCCTCAAGGAAAAAGTCGTTGACTTCAAACCACAGCCGGTTATCACGAAGGATAACGTTACCATGCAGATAGATACGGTAGTATTCTTCCAGGTAACGGATGCTAAACAGTATATCTACGGCGTTGAGAGACCTCTCGTTGCTATCGAGAACCTCTCCGCTACAACACTCCGTAACATCATCGGTGAGATGGAACTCGATACAACACTCACTTCCCGTGATGTTATCAACACAAAGATCACTTCTATCCTCGACCAGGCTACTGACAGATGGGGTATCAAGGTAAACCGTGTCGAGCTCAAGAACATTCTCCCACCGAGAGAGATCCAGGACGCTATGGAAAAGCAGATGAAGGCTGAGCGTGAGCGTCGTGAAAAGATCCTCCAGGCTGAAGGTGACAAGAAGTCTCAGATCCTCGTTGCAGAAGGTGAAAAGGAATCTCAGATCCTCCGTGCTCAGGCTAAGAAGGAGTCTCAGATCCTCGAGGCAGAGGCTGAAAAGCAGGCTATGATCCTCCGCGCAGACGCTGTTAAGGAGCAGAAGATCCTTGAGGCTACCGGTGAAGCTCAGGCTATCGAAATGGTACAGCAGGCAATCGCTGACAGTATCGTTAAGCTCAATGCTTCCAATCCTAATGAGAGAGTTATCCAGCTCAAGTCTCTCGAATCCTTTGCAAAGGCTGCTGACGGCAAGGCTACAAAGATCATCATCCCGAGCGAGATCCAGGGACTCGCAGGTCTTGCAGCAGGTCTCAAGTCTGTCGTTGACAAAGACGTTAACCAGGCATAAGAATAATACATACACACTCTCAGAGCCGCAGCATGAAGCTGCGGCTTTTGTTATCAAAAAGCTGATTTAACCAACAATGGGTTTCCAAAGGGATTAATATCCCTTTGGCATAGTCCAGAGACAGCGTCTCTGGCAGGTGCAGGGCAGCGCCCTGCAATGTATTTAAGCGCTCCGCAAAAGGTGATTTTTCAAACAGTCCAGTGAACTGTTTGGAAAGAGGAGACGCCCTGCAAGAGAGGGCCTCTCCTTCTCAATTATAGTTTCTTATACATTCTCATCCGCAGCATAAAACTGCGCCTAATTTATCCACCATTTCCACATATTTCCACAGATTCTCACCGCTGTTTCAATGTTAAAAAGAAAACTATTATTAACGTCAAAAACGTTTCTGAAAAAAAGTCGTTTTTTGTCGCTTGATACGATTTTTGCTGAAACCGTAAAAAAATTGCAAAACCGTGAATTTAACTATTGCAATTCGTCGGCTCTTGTTGTATAATGATAAATGCAATGTGATATAGTTTTTACAAATGAACTCCAAAAAGACATATTTCTATTTGTTAAAACTATGTATAGATAAAAAATAGACAAATTCAAGCATTGCACTTTGTACACTATGACTAATTCATATTGTACATCTGCTCTAACAGCAAAAAGATAAAAAGATAAGAACAAACAAGAAACGAACAAACAAGGCGGTCCCCGAATGATTTTTTCAAGACTATTTTTCATATACCTCTTTCTGCCCGTTTGCCTTCTGACATACGCAGCAGCAAGAGGGATCAAACAAAAAAATACGGTGTTGATCATTTTCTCACTTATATTCTATGCATGGGGTGAGCCGGTCTACGTACTGCTGATGCTTGTCAGCGCTTTCGTCAACTACTCTGCCGGTCTGCTTATAGGCAGATACAGAGGACAGAAAGGCGATACTATCGCGACAGCTTCCGCAGTCATATTCGACTTCCTTATGCTTGGAGTATTCAAGTACAGCGGTTTTATCGCTGAAAATGTCAACGCCCTTTTTTCATGCTCTTTGCCGGTACCGGACATCAAGCTCCCTATCGGTATCAGTTTCTACACCTTCCAGACAGTCTCATATGTGATCGACTGTCATTGGGAAAAGGTCGAGCCGCAGAAGAAATTCTCAAAGTATCTGCTCTACCTCAGTCTCTTCCCTCAGCTGGTTGCTGGACCTATCGTTCGTTACAGCACAATAGCGAAAGAAATCGACGACCGTACTATCACTGTTGCTGACGTATCATACGGTCTCAACAGACTCGCTCTCGGTCTTGCTAAGAAGGTAATCATAGCAAATCAGCTTAGCATAATAGTTGACAACACTCTCGGAAACATCGGAACATCAACTGTTGTAGGAGCATGGTACGGAGCCGCAGCTTACGGCTTACAAATATACTTCGACTTCTCAGGTTATTCGGATATAGCCATCGGTCTCGGAAGAGTATTCGGCTTCCACTTTGACGAAAACTTCCGTCACCCGTTCATATGCAAGGACATCACGGAATTCTGGCAGCGCTGGCACATATCACTCAGCACATTCTTCCGTGACTATCTCCTCTATGTACCGATATTCGGCAAGAGAAGAAAATACGGCGGACTCTTCCTCGTATGGCTCTGCACAGGTATATGGCACGGTGCAAGCTGGAACTTCATCTTCTGGGGAATCTATTACGGTCTCTTCGTATTCTTCGAGATGCTCATCGGAAAAAAGCGTATGAAGAAGATACCAGTTGTCATAAGACATATTTACAGTAAAATAGTTATAATAGTAGGTTTCGGCATATTCTATTTCGAGGATCTCGGCAAGCTCGGAAAGTTCTTCAAGACCATTGTCGGTGTTGACGCTTCCGGAGTTATCGGCCTGCAGGACAAGATCTCGTTCACAAATAATATGTACCTGCTTATAATCGCAGTTATATGTACATTTCCTGTTATCGATGCTGCAAAGAAGCTTTCAGAAAGAAACTTTGCCGCAAAGAGCGCAGTTTCGTCAGCAGCAGCTATCTGTTCTGCGATACTGCTTGTAATAACAAGCATTATGCTCGTTGACGCTACTACAAATCCGTTCTTATATTTCAGATTCTGATTTGAGGTCTACAAATGAGTAAAAAGAAAAAAAGCGCGCACAGCCGCCGCAGAGCGCTGGTCGGCGCTAAATATATCAAGCAAAAAGGCAAAAAAGCAAGAAATCCGGTAGAGCCGGTAATATCTATAATTGCTCAGGATCGTGAAAATGCTGAGATAGATGTACCGCTCCAGCCCGGCAAAAAAGAAGTTCTCAAGCAGAAGCGTGCTACTATGAGCAGTGTCATAGCGCTCACGAACGTAGCTGTTTTCGGAGCTATCCTCAGCTTTGGCTTTGTATATCTCTCGTTCTTCAAGCACGAAACCAAGTCCGACGAGGAAAACCGCTATCTCGCTGAGTTTCCGGACTTTTCACTCGCAAGCTATATCAACGGTGACTACACAGAGGGCATCGCTGACTATTTCGACGACACAGTTCACGGCAGAGCTTCTATCAAGAAGTTCATCTCCGACAAGATAATGCCGCTCAAAGGCAAGCCATACGGTGAGGACGAGGTCGAGCTCCATGGTGCAGCTTTTGTACACAGCAGTTCTTCCGAACCCGAAACTGTTCAGCCGACTACTGCCGCTGTAACTACCGCTGTACCCACAGAAGCTTCAACTGCTCATTCATCTGAAGCAGCATCTGCAAGCAGTACAGCTGCAACGACTGCTCCCCCGACTACTGCTACTGAAGCTCCCACACACGAAACAGAGGCTCCCGCTGAAAATCAGGACGATATGAATGCTGCTGACGGCGAGGTGACCAATAACATCCTCATTGTCAACAACCGCGGCATAACTCTTTACGGCGGTGGCTGGGGCAACGAAACTCAGTACGCTGAATATCTCAACGAATACAAGAAGGCTCTGCCTGATGTAAATGTATATTCAATGGTGCTCCCGACTGCATCGTCATACTATCTGCCCGACAAATACAAAAGTCTCGCAGCAAGTGAAAAGGATGACTTTGACCGTATGGAAGCTGCTTTCGACGGTGTTAAGTACGTTGACGCTTATACTGCCCTCGAAAAGCACACTGACGAGCCTATCTACTCACGTACAGATCACCACTGGCAGCCTCTCGGCGCTTACTATGCCGCACAGGCTTTCGCAGAATCCGCTGGTGTCCCCTTCCCCGAACTCTCATCTTATGAAAAGATAGTTGTTCCGGGATATGTCGGAAGTCTCTACACATTTACAAAGAGCTCCAAGCTCTCGAACAATCCCGAGGACTTCGTGATCTATAAACCTAAGACAAATACTGTCACTACACAGTACAACACGGCTTTCCAGAATCCTCAGGAGGTAAGCCTTATCGCCGATGCTACACAGATGTCGTCTTCAGGCTTCTATATGGCATTCGGCGCTGACAACAGAATAGCTCACGTAAAGACAGAATGCAAGAACGGACGCACTCTCGTTATCTTCAAGGACAGCTATGGAAACGCTCTCCTGCCGTTCTTAACAAGCTCTTTTGAAAACATCTATCTCTGCGACATTCGCTATTTCGACCTGAATGCAGCATCATTCATCAAGGAAGTCGGTGCGACCGACCTTCTCTTCTCCATGTGCTCATACTCAGCAGTCGGCGTTAACCGCAATAATATCTACAATAACCTTCACAAATAAGGAGCAAAGGAATGAAAGAACTCGTTTTTCCTTTCAACAGCAATGCCATCATGCGCAATAAGCGCGAAATAGAAAGGCAGCTCCTATCCGACGGCACGAGCCGTATCAGAAAGAATATAGCAGTTCTCGGCGGTTCTACCGCCGACCATGTTATCTCGATGCTCAGGCTCTTTCTCCTGGATGCCGGCATAGAGCCGCAGTTCTACAAGTCAGAATACAACAAATACTATGAAGACGCCGTTTTCGGTTCACCCGAGCTAGACGCATTTTCTCCGGATATTATTTACATCCATACGACCTCACGCAATCTTGCGCTCCTCCCCGATTCAGGAACTCTGACCGAAGAAGAAGCAAACGCAAGGCTCAGCGAACAGTCCGGCCTGTTCACTCAGGTATGGGAAAGTCTCCGCAAGCGCTTCTCATGCCCTATAATACAGAACAATTTTGAACTCCCGCTTTTCCGCCGCACCGGCAGCTATGACTGCTGGGCACCAGGCGGTCAGGCAGCATTCATAAACAGAATGAATGTTATGCTCTCGGACTACGCCCGTCAGCATCAAAACTTTTTCATCAACGACATAAACTACCTTTCTTCGGCGATAGGTCTCGAAAAATGGCACGATGCCGAGAACTGGTATCTCTATAAATACGCTATGAGCACATCTGTCATCCCCGACCTTGCTTACAGCGTTTCCAGCATAATCAAGTCGATATACGGAAAAAATAAAAAGGTCATCGACCTCGACCTTGACAACACTCTTTGGGGCGGTGTCATCGGCGACGATGGCGTTGACGGCATAGAAATAGGTCCCGAGACTCCGGTCGGACAGTCACACAGCGAATTCCAGGAATTCATCAGGGGTTACAAGGATTACGGCGTACTGCTCGCAGTATGCTCCAAGAACGATGAAGAAAATGCTCTTCTCGGTCTGAAGCGCGACGACTGCGTACTTCACCCCGATGATTTTGTATCCATAAAGGCTAACTGGGACAGCAAGGACAGAAACATCATCAGCTCTGCAGAAGAACTCGGACTTCTTCCCGACAGCTTTGTCTTCATAGACGACAATCCGGCAGAATGTGCTATGGTAAGCGGACAGATACCTCAGGCCGGCGTCATAGAGCTGACCTCTGTCAGCGATGCTATGTACGCACTCAGCCGCAGCGGATATTTTGAGATAACATCTCTTTCCGGCGACGACCTCAAACGAAACGAGATGTATGCCGCAAACGCTAAGCGTGCCGCTCAGGCAAAGAGCTTTACAAGCTATAAGGACTACCTCCTCAGCCTTGAGATGAACGCGGTAATAAGCGATTTTGAGCCTGTTTACAGACAGCGCATAACTCAGCTCACAAACAAGAGCAACCAGTTCAACCTGACTACAAAGCGCTTTACGGAAAGCGAGATAGAAGAACTCAGCGAGAGCAGCGGCTATATACGTCTCTGCGGAAGGCTTGCTGACAAATTCGGTGATAACGGCATAGTTTCGGTAGTTATAGGCAGATGTGAGAGTGATACCGCACATATCGACCTGTGGCTGATGAGCTGCCGCGTCCTGAAAAGAGACATGGAGCTCGCTATGCTCGATGAATTCGTAAGACAGTGCCGCGAAAACGGCATAAGCCGCATACTCGGCTACTATTACAAGACTCCGAAAAACTCTATGGTCGCAGGTCTCTACGAGAGCTTCGGCTTCACAAAGACAGAAGAGAGTGAAAACGGAGATACAGTATGGACACTCGGAACAGAGGATTACAAGAACAAGAATGAAGTAATTAATGTAAAGAAGGAGCAGTAAAAATGAACAAGAACGAGATAACAGAAAGACTCAACAAAGTTTTCAGAGACGTATTCGGTGACGACTCAATTTCAGTAAACGAAAACACAACTTCAGCAGACATCGAGGACTGGGACAGCATTGAGCACATCAACCTCATCGCAGCAGTTGAGAGCGAATTCGGTATCCGCTTCAAGATGCGCGAGGTATCCGGCATGAAGAATGTCGGAGAAATGATGGAGATAATCTCCCAGCGCGGATAATATGGATAAGAAAAGGCGGCGTTTCATAACAGTCTGCCTTATCTTAATGGTGACTGTTGTACTGGAAATAGCAGGCTATGAACTCGACAAAGTCGGGTATACGATCGATTCCGGCAAAATAAACAGCCCTGTAAGGATAGTATTCGTATCAGATCTGCACAACTGTATATACGGAGGCACCGATCAGTCCGGACTTATCGACGATATACACAAAGCCGAACCGGATATAGTCATCTTCGGCGGCGATATGATAAGCCGTTCCGGCGGTACAAAAAATGCCCTGACACTGGTAAAAAAGGCCGTCTGTGACTACCCGTGCTATTACGCTCCCGGCAATCACGAAATGGAGCGCAGTGATCGCGACGAATTCTTCAGCGATCTGAAAGAACTCGGTGTGAAAGTCCTTAACGGCAGTTACTCGGATATAAATATAAGAGGAAATGACATCCGTATCTTCGGCATTATCGAAGCTAACTACGGCAATCACCTGAAAAAATGCAAGAATGCGCTCGACAGCAGCCATTACAATATCCTTATCGCACACTCCCCCGAAGAGATAGACCGTTACCTGTCCAAGGGCGAAAAGCGCTTCGACCTGATACTCTCAGGTCACGCTCACGGAGGTCAATGGAGGATACCAAAGCTGCTCGACCAGGGAGTATACGCACCTGATCAGGGATTGTTCCCGGATTACACCAACGGCAGATATGACTATAACGGTACTGTACACATAATCAGCCGCGGCCTTGCAAAGCAGCTCAATATGATGATCATACCGCGTATTTTCAACCGTCCGGAGCTCTCTGTAATCGACGTTATCTGACCAAAAACAGCAGTAAAAAACGAAAGATCCGGTATTTTCCTGTGGAAAACACTTGTAAAGCACTCGGAAAGATGCTATAATAGAGAAATAAAGAACAAAAAGGAGCAGAAGGGCTTGTCCCTTCCGGTGTACATATGATAAAGGAAAATAATGTTAAGGAGAATCCCGCAGACGTTATCTGCGGCAGGAATCCTGTTATCGAGGCGCTCAAATCAGGCGCTCAGCTCGATACTATATATATCGATGGCTCAGGCGGAAGTCTCAATGTTATTCGCCGCCTCGCCAAGGAAAAAGGAATAGTTGTCAAGGACGCAGACGACAGAAAACTCACTCGTCTTGCAGGCGGTGCTTCTCATCAGGGAGTCGTTGCCGAAGGCGCCTGCGGTGAATACGTCTCTGTCGAGGACATTCTCGCTGTTTCACAGAACAAGGGTACAAAGCCCTTCATCATAATCTGCGATGAGATAGAAGATCCTCACAACCTCGGCGCTATAATCCGTACCGCAGAGACCTCCGGTGCTGACGGAGTTATCATCCCTAAGCGCAGGAGCGCTTCGCTCAATGCTACAGTCTTCAAGACCTCAGCAGGCGCTGCGAGCTATGTTCCGGTAGCAAGAGTATCCAATCTTGCAGCATGTATCGATCAGCTCAAGGACAACGGCGTATGGATATACGGTACTGACGCTTCCGGCACAGACTACTCCAAGACCGACTTCACAGGCGGATGTGCCATTGTGATAGGTTCTGAAGGATTCGGAATAAGCCGTCTTATAAGCCAGAAATGTGACTTTATGATAAAACTTCCCATGCTCGGCAAGATCAACTCGCTGAATGCTTCGGTAGCAGCCGGTATATTTATGTATGAAGTCCTCCGGCAGCGCTCCGGGCAGTAAGGAGGAACGCTATGCCGGATCAGAAAATGTCTCTTGAGAATATTCTTAACGAGTATTCTCCTGAGGATAAAGAGCCTAAGACAAGCGTCGGCAGAGTTGACGCTCAGAAGATCATCAATTCTACTGTCGAAGCTCCCGACGAAGCTCCCAAGGAAGAACGCCGCGTAAAACATTCGCATGAAAAGTCTTCCCTTTTCGACAATGCTCACCGTCAGCCGGTGCCGGCAGACGACGTGAAGCCTGCCGACCTCTCACGACAGAGGATAACAGTAGTCGGAAAGAATGAGATAACAGAAACGACAGTCCGCAAGACTGACGGACAGTTCGCAGAACCTTCCCAGCCTGCGAGAATGGCTCCCGATGAAACGCCGAAAATAAGGCGCATGAGCGATTCTACCCGTGCCAAAGAGGTAGTTGAACGCAAACGAAGAAAGAAACAGCACAGCCGCAAAAAGCTGCCTGATTATACATATGACAGAGAGAGTCCGGACGGTGAGTATATGTATACTCCACCGTCATTCCACAAAAAGAAAAAGAGCCGTGCAGCTATAATTGCGGAAGCGGAAAGTCCTGAGGGAAGAAAACATATCACAGATATAGTTCCCTCCCCGGCAGCAGTCGAAGCTGCAAAGCCTGTCATACCTGCACCGAGAGCTGCTATCACGAGCCTTGATCTCAGTCAGCGCGGAGAAGTTGACGCAAGCTCGCTCGATGTGCATATCACTCAGGAACAGGATGAATACCTCTCTGTAAAAGCAAAAAAGAAGCGCACCAAGCGAATAGTTGACTTCAACCACTACGGCGACGTTGAGGACGTCGGAAGAGATATATTCGAGCTGAAAAGCACTATCTCCTCAAGAGTCGTAATACTCTTCATGACTGCGTTCCTCAGCCTTTACGTAACGCTCGGCAATCAATTCGGACTCCCGATACTCGAGATGTTCGACAAGTCAGAACACGTCAAGACATATATCGCCGCACATCTTGTACTCGGTCTCATCGCCGTCATATCATCAATGGCTGTTATGACAAAGGGACTGAAAAAGCTGTTCTCATTCCAGTCAGACAGCGACACGATGACGGCAATAACGGCACTGACCTGTATAATAGCCGCATTACCAGCTTTCCATCACCCTGATATGGTCAAATCCGACTCGGTACACATCTATATGCCGATCGGAATACTCGCTCTCCTCTTCAATGCGTTGGGCAAGCTGACCATAATCAAGAGAGCGGCGCGTAATTTCCGCTTCGTTTCCAAGAATCCAAGCAGGACGGGTGTTGTATACGTCAACAATGAGGAGCGCGCAGAGCGCCTTACAAGAGGAACTCTCGGCGACTTCCCTATCCTTGCTTCCACGCGCAGAACGGATTTCCTTACAGATTTCCTACGGTATACTTACTCGTCGGATATGACCGACCGATACTGCCGCAAAGCAACTCCGCTGACTATGCTGTTCTCAGCGCTTATCGCTGTATTCATAGCCTACTGCCGCAAGAGCTCCTATACAGGACTCGAAACAGCAGCATTCGGGCTTTCGATATTCAGTATGATGATGTGTGCCGCATCGTGCATAGCTATGCCTTTTGTGGTAAACATCCCGCTTGAAAAGAACGCCGAAAGAGCCTTTGACAACAAAGGTATCATCCTCGGATATCAGAGCGTTGACGATTTCTACGATGCAAACTCCATACTCGTGAACGCAAGCGAGCTCTTCCCCGAGGGCACCGTTCAGCTTGACGGTATCAAGGTATTCTCAAATACCAAGCTCGATGAAGCTCTCCTCGAAGCCGCAAGCCTCACTCACCATGGGGGAAGCATCATGCAGCAGCTGTTCAGCGATGTCACAGACGGCAGAGACGATATGCTCTACCGCATAGACAACTACTCATTTGAAGAATCTATGGGTATGTGCGGCTGGATAAACAACAAGCGCATACTCTTCGGAAACCGTGAGCTTATGACAAGTCACAATATAGAAGGTCTTCCCACAAAAACAAAGGAAGCCGAATTCACAAACGGCGACCAGGAAGCTCTCTATCTCTCTATTTCAGGTAATCTCGCTGCGATGTTCATTGTCGGACTCACAGCTGATAAAAACGTCCGCAGATGGGCGCGCCGCCTTTCCAAAAATAAGGTGTGCATGATAATCAAGAGCGTTGATCCGTGTCTTTCAGCAAGAAAGATACATACTGTATTTGGTATCCCCGAGGATATGATAAGAGTTCTCCCGAAGCGTCTCCACCCGGACTTTGACGCAGAGACAGGAAAAGCAGTACGTCTCAGCGCTTCCATGGCAACAACGGGAAAATTCACTTCTCTTGCACAACTGCTCATCTCAGCAAAGACGATACATACTTCGGCAATAATAGGTCTGATCCTCCAGACTGCTTCGATAGTCCTCGGACTCGGACTATGCCTTATGCTGATCATATCAAAGGCGTTTATGACAAGCTATATTTATATGTCCGCAACGGCACTGATAGTTTACAATCTCGCCTGCACTCTGCTCACATATTTAGCGGTTACCATGAAAAAGACCTGAAACTGACCTGCACCAGCCCACAAAGCCGGTGCAGGTCATCGCATTAGAAAGGAGAAAAAAATGCCCGACAGAACACAGAACGGACACGGCACAGACAGAAACCATAATACAGACGATCAGGATACTATATGCTTCACACCACCGGAGAGTCCGCAGCAATACGGCGGATACCAGCAAGGCTACGGTCAGGGACAACAGCAGTACAGCGGCTATCAGCAAGGTTACTCTCAGGGACAGCAGCAGTACAGCGGTTATCAGCAGGGCTACTCTCAGGGACAGCAGCAATACGGCGGCTACCAGCAGGGCTACTCTCAGGGACAGCAGCAATACGGTGGCTATCAACAGGGCTACGGTCAGGGACAGCAGCAGTACGACGGCTATCAGCAGGGTTACTCTCAGGGACAACAGCAGTACAGCGGCTATCAGCAGAATTATGCTCAGGGACAGCAGCAGTACGGCGGTCAGCCTCAGTATGAACCGAGACAGCCAAGACCTTCCTCCGGCAGCCGTCAGAGACCTCCGCAGCCTCCGAGAAGACCTCCTGCAAAACACAAGAGACCGCAGGAACTTCCACCTCAGAGAACTCCAAGACCTAAAAAGCGCCATAAGAGCCTTGTCGGCAAGATAATCAGACGTGTACTTATCAGTCTGCTTCTGCTATTCCTGCTTTTATTCGGAATATACTCCTGCACTTCTCTCAGCATAATCAAGAAAATGGATCACGTTGAGACAAAGGATCGTACAAGAACAGAGGGCGCTGTCAGCGCAAGCTACGTCCAGAGCGTACTTATAATAGGTACTGACGGCAGAACAGAAGATGACCGCGGACGTTCCGACTCAATGATCCTCGTGTCTATGAACAAAAAGACCAACAAGCTCTATATGACATCGTTCATGCGTGACTGCTATGTGGACATCCCCGGTTACGGCAGCAACAAGCTCAACGCCGCATATGCTTTTGGCGGTCCAGAGCTTCTCATGGATACGATAGAGAGCAATTTCCGCGTAAAGATCGACGATTATATCCTCATCAACTTCAATACGTTCGCAAGCATCATCGATGCTGCCGGCGGTGTTGATATTGAAGTTTCGGACGATGAAGCCGAGGCTCTCAACGAGATACTTATCTCCGAGGTAAACGAGCTCATGGGTGACGAACGTGAATCCGACCTCCTCAGCGGCGGCGGAAAGAAGCACCTCAGCGGTAAACAGGCACTTTCATTCTCACGTATCAGAAAAGTCGGCAACAGCGATTTCGAGAGAACTTCAAGACAGAGACGCGTTATGAACGAACTTATCAAGAACGCGCGTTCAGGCAGCTTCTCATTCCTCAGAAAGTTCACAAAGAGCGCTCTCCCGTCAATGGTAACGAATATGTCTACCGGCGAGATGTACAAGCTCTCACTCAGACTGCCGTTCCTACTCAAGTACGATACCGAACAGATACAGATACCGGCTGAGAATACCTACTCAGGCGAAGATGTTTACAACGATGACGGAACATACCAGTCCGTGCTCCGCGTAGACTTTGAAGCCAATCAGCAGATAATCAACGATAAGGTATTCGGTAAGTAATAAAGACAAAAGGGATACAGTTATGGCTGTGTCCCTTTTTAATGTGAAAAACACCAAAATTTCTGAGGCAGTCTCAGATTTATAGGGCAAAACAGAGTAATACAAAAACAAATTGTAAACTTTCTGTGTACACTCTTTACATCCGGCAAAAAAAGTATTAAAGTATAGTATGGAAAAAATTGCATATTGGAGGTTACTGTATATGATCAAAGCGAGAAACATTAAAAATATAACCGTTTCCGCTGTGGCAGCTGTTATGGTTGCAGCGTCTTCATTTGCTCCTGCGCTCGTAGGACTTGCGCCGCTCCATGCCGATGCAGGTCAGCAGCTCGGACAGACGAATTTCGATTCCGGAGTAGGTCTGCCCTGGCATATTGTTGAATCAGCTCCCGGCAAAATGGATTTTGAGATAGACGACGGTGTATACAAAGTTACAATCGTCAATCCCGGCGGAGCTTCCGAAGGCGGCGAGGACAGATGGGACTGCCAGTTCCGCCACAGAGGACTCAAGATAGTCTCAGGCCACAAGTACAAGGTGAACTATGAGATAACTGCTTCAAAGAGCGGTAAATACTACACAAAGATAGGCAACCTCGACGGTGATGTTGAGGTATGGCACAATATGTCAACAAACGAAGGCGACTTCAACAATAACTGGGAGCCTATCCAGATAAACGCAAATGAGACCAAGAAGGTCGAGCTCGAATTTACTCCCAATCAGTCGCTGGATGTTGCTGAATGGGCATTCCACCTCGGCGGCGACGGTCAGTACACTCCCGGAGGCTGTTTCCCTGCCGGAACAGAGATAACCTTCGACAATATGTCTCTCATTGACGAGACAAGCGACGAAAACGATTACTTCCAGGCTGATAAGTGGGAGCGCGCAGACATTCTCACCAATCAGGTCGGCTATTTCATAGACAGAGCTAAACGCGCTACACTTGTTTGCGACGATGATGACGAGCTTGATTTTGATGTACTCGACAAGAGCGGTAAATCCGTATTCTCCGGCACTACTGAGCCATTCGGCAAGGACACTGATTCCGACGACAACGTACAGATCATCGACTTCACAGAATTCAACAAGGAGGGTACATACACCCTCAAGGCAGGCGACTACACAAGCCGTGAATTCACTATCGGCAAGTCGGACAAGTATTCCTCACTCCTCTATGATGCGCTGAACTACTTCTATCAGAACCGCAGCGGCATAGAGATCACAAGCCAGTATATCACTTCCGGCGACAAGAAGGCTCTCGCACGTAAAGCCGGTCATCCCAAGGATATGGCTGAGATAGAGCAGACATGGGGTTACAGCGACAGCAGCGGTTCCATCGACGTGACCGGCGGCTGGTATGATGCCGGCGACCACGGCAAATATGTCGTAAACGGCGGTCTTTCCCTGTGGCTCATGCAGAATCAGTATGAAACAGCAGTACAGTACGGCTTCGACAAGGTTTACGCCGACGGCACAATGAATATCCCCGAAAACAACAACAAGTATCCTGACCTTCTCGACGAAGCACGCTGGGAAATGGACTGGATGCTCAAGATGATAGTTGACAGCGGCGATTACAAGGGTATGGCTTACCACAAGGCTCATGACGAGAAGTGGACAGCTCTCGGTATAGCTCCTGCTGACGACGAAATGAAGCGTATCGTCAAGCCGCCTACGACTGCCGCAACTCTCAACCTTGCTGCCTGCGGTGCTCAGGCTGCGAGACTTTGGGAAAAGTACGACAAGGACTTCGCAAAGAAGTGTCTCGACGCTGCAAAGAGTGCATATGAGGCTGCCAAGAAGCATCCTGATATGTATGCTCCCCTCGATGAGTCCATCGGCGGCGGTGCTTACGGTGACAATGACGTTGAGGACGAATTCTACTGGGCAGCCTGTGAGCTTTTCCTCACCACAGGCGACAAGAGCTATTATGATGATATGGAAGATTCAGACTACTTCCTTGAAGTTCCCACAACTATGGACGGCGGCGAAGCTGTCGGTGCAGTAGGCTCCTTTGACTGGGGACATACTGCCGCACTTGGTACTTTCAGCCTTGCTCTCAATGAAGATGCAGTAGAAAAGGATGACTTCAAAAAGGTAAAGGAAAATCTCGTTGATGCTTCAGAACACTTCATTGAGATCGAAGGAAAGCAAGGATACGGTCTCCCCTACGGTCAGAGTGTTATCAGCTATGATGACAAGGACAAGGGCTACATATGGGGTTCAAACTCAGTTGTTGCAGACAACTCTATCGTATGTGCATACGCTTATCTGCTCTCTGAGGACGATAAGCACCTCGACGGTGCTATCGGCGGTATGGACTACCTCCTCGGCAGAAACGCTATGGACTACTCCTATGTTACAGGCTACGGCGACCACACTACTGAATATCCTCACCACCGTTTCTGGGCACATCTTATAGACGAGACATTCCCGAAGGCTCCGAACGGCGTACTTGCCGGCGGTCCTAACTCCGGTATGCAGGATCCTTGGGTACAGGGTATAGGCTGGAAGAAAGGCGCTATCCCTCCGCAGAAGTGCTACCTCGACCACATCGAAGCATGGTCCGTAAACGAGTGTACGATCAACTGGAACGGTTCACTTGCATGGCTCACAAGCTTTATCGCTCAGGAAAACGGCGGTATCAAGCCTATCGAGATAAACAAAGCAGAGGAAACTACCACTACCGAAGCTACAAAGGCTACTGAGAAGACTACCACAACAGAGTCAACTACTGAAACTCAGACCGAGGCTGATAACACAACAGCTTCCACAACTACCACAACTTCATCCGAGCCTAAGAGAAGAGGCGATATACGCATGGTCGCTATTATTTCGGCTGCTGCTATCACAGGTCTCATTTCAATAGAACTCTTCATCTACAAGCTCATTAAGCTGAAAAAGAAATAAAGAATAAAAGCTGCTGCCATAAGGCAGCAGCTTTTTTATCATTCAACTAATACAAATCTTCTTACATCTCCGGCTTTATCCACAAACATCGTCTTAGGTCTTGCCCACAGCTGACCATCTATCGTTGAACGGTAGATCACCAGTTCCTCATTAGTCTCGCTGTGACGCGCAACGTCTATAAGCTCATAGACTGTACCCTTGAAGTGGCGGTACTTCGCACCGGGGATTATCTCTGTCTCCTTTTCTTCTTCCTTTACTACTCGAGGTTCCTCTTTTTCTTCGATATTGTTCACAATATCATCAGAAACGATTATCATTGACGAAAAAGGTTTCATATTGATATGAACATTTCCGTTTTCGACCGGTATCTGAGTAGTGCTTAGGACATCAACAAGCGCATTGAGATGCGTATTGAAGTTGAAATCGTAGAAATTCTCAGACAGATTGAGTGCAACGTATACCACCTGATCTCCGAGATACTTCTTGAACAGAAGCTGCTGATTAGTTATCTGTATACGCTCGTAATTGCCTGTCCGCACTACCGGATAAGCGCGGTAGATGCGTCCGAGCTTCACGATATGCTTGTAAAGCGAGGTATTCTCCTGATCCATATCGGCAAGGTGCAGACATGGACGAATGTTATCATCAGAGTTGTTCTCTTTTCTGCCGTGAACGCCGAATTCACTTCCGTAGTAAATGGAAGGTATACCGGGCATAGTGAACATAAGTGTATACACAAGCGGCAGATGTGCCGGATTCTGAAGAGTGGACGCAAGACGGTTTACATCGTGGTTGTCAACGAAGTTATACAGATTGATATTCCTGTATATGCCGCCGTTAGCTCCGGACTGTCTGTTGATAGAATAGTCTATCTCAAAGTAGTTCTTATCGTTGTGTGACGAATAGAGTCCCTTATAACACTCGTAATTCGTTACGCTGTCGAGCATCTCAGGATTAGCCCATCTGTTGTAATCTCCGTGAATTATCTCGCCCATGAGCCAGAAGTCAGGCTTCTTACCCTTACAGAAGCTCCTGATCCTTTTGAAGAAATCAAAGTCTATGCAGTCAGCCGCATCAAATCGGATACCGTCAATACCGAAAGACTCTATCCAGTAGTTGATAGCATCGAGGATATGATCGCAAACATTTTTATTGCGAAGATTGAGCTTGACGAGATTATAGTGACCGTTCCAGCCTTCATACCAAAATGGATCTCCGCACGGACTCTGTCCGCCGAAGTTGAGGTTCTGGAACCAGTCACAGTAACCGGAAGCCTGTCCTTTCTCCTGAATGTCCACGAACTGAGGGAATTTTCTGCCTACATGATTGAAAACTCCGTCAAGTATCACCCTTATACCGTTTTCGTGGAGCTTATCGCATATATATCTGAAAGAATTATTATCGCCGAGACGGCGGTCAACAGTCTTATAGTCAATAGTATCATAGCCGTGCTCTACTGACTCAAAGACAGGACCGAAGTACACTGCATCGACATTGAGCTCTTTGAAATGAGGGATCCATTCGAGGACCTTGTCGAGCCTGTATACTACTTCACCTCCATCATTAAATTTTGGTGCGCCGCAGAATCCCAACGGATAGATGTGGTAAATTATCGCGTTATCATACCAATTCATAAGCCTATTCTCCTTTACTGTACGTGTTCCTTAGTGCTGTCGGAACGTGGATCTGTATGAACATAAAACGCATTACCTAAAGCGTCTTATATGCTTATTTAACACTTCCTTCGAGATAATAGGATGCTTCCATATCTGCAACATTGAGAGCAAGAGCAAGAGGATACATTTCGAGCGCCTTGCCTATGACGTTTTTATCCTCTGTACCTGAAAATCCCATGTGATAGCGGATAGCAAAAGCCTCCTCGCGTGTGAGTCTGTCATCGCCGTAAAAGAAGCCGGAGAGTATATATACCGACTTTTCACCGTGTCCGTACGGCAGGGTATCATTCACGGTGTAGTATGGCACTTTTTCCCACACACCGGTCTCATCGTTCTTTTTATTGCGGTAATCTACTGTATAGAAATTCACCTTGCACACATCATGGAGAAGAGCCACAATAGCAATAGTCTCTTCTGAATAATCCATACCGTAGAGTTCCTTTGTACGCGGACGGGAAAGGTAATCCTTCAGACAGTAATAAACGTTAAGACTGTGCTGAACGAGTCCTCCCTCATAAGCGCCGTGAAAACGTGTACTGCTTGGAGCAGTGAAGAAATCGCTCTTCTTCAGATACTCAAGCAGTTTGTCCGCACCGCCGCGCTTGATTTTTTCTGTGTATACGGATATAAATTCTTCCTGCGGAGTCAATAAAACACCTCCTTATCTCCGACAATATATCTATCTTCTTTATATATTAATTATATCATACGTTGTAAAATTATTCAATAGAAAATGATCGTCTATCACTATTTTCGTTTAATCTAAACAAAAAGTAGTTGAAGTATTTGTCATAATAGGATAGTCCCTTTGTGGCAACGAGTGTATACCCGTCAAAAGACCTTTCCGGAGTCTTTTTATCTGAACGCGTGACGATGTACTCCGGCATATGAGAAGAAACATAATGCTCCTGAGCGGCTGTCATTTCCGGTACGCTCATATTGTTGCGGCAGAAATATCTGTACTCCGGAACTTCACCGGCTGCAAGGTAAAATCCGCCGTCTATAAAGCCGTAATTTAGCATATCCCCCTCACCGTCCATAAGCTCCGCAAAATGATACTGCGGCAGGCAGGAACGGTCATACTTCATAAGGTAAACGTTGCGACTCAGCTTATAGCACAGCGCTGCATCAGCCGCAAGTGCTGCCGCACACAGAAACGCTCCTGTATATTTCGGCAGAACTGCTCCTCTGCCTTTCAGAAGCTTCTGAACTGTATTTATTATAAGACAGACGCCCTGTGGTACGAATACAGCCATTGCAAGAGGATAATACTGATAACTGCCGTGTCCTGCAAATACAGTCCCGAACATCAGCAGCACAGAGCCGATATAGTAAATACTCCGCCTGCGGTCTTTTGTCAGCTGAATAAGAAGGATACCCGCACATATTATACAGAACGGAACTGTCATAAAGATACGTGAGAAATTCCAGCCGTCAGCGATATTGTGGAACAGTCCCCTGTCATCTCCGCTGTAACGGAAGATATTATCGTAGAAATATACCGAAAAGAGATCATCCTGCGCATTATTCAAGCCAAAGTATATCACCACAGGGAGACTTGCCGCAAAAGCTCCTAATACACAAAGAGCAGCAGTTCGCAGCACTTCTCCGTGCTTTCTGCGGCATTCCGCCAGAACAGCTATGAAAGCTGCGGCAAATACGCCTAAAAAGGTCAGCTTGATCCATATAACAGCTCCGGCAAGCAGTCCGAGCACAAAGGCTCTTCTGCCGTCCTTGCCGGCCATTCCCGTTACAGCTCTGTATCCGATGATATAGGCTCCGAGAGTAAGCGGCAGACAGAGCTCCTCAGCACTGTCGCCGTGACAGAAAGCCTCCGAGCTGTATACAGCCAGTGCAGTCAGCGGCAGCAGCCACAGCTTCCCCTCGCACCCGTTTATTTCCATGAGGTATTTCGTCTCCCAGAGAAACAACGCACAGGCAAGGGACTCTAAAATGTATACCCCGAAAAACGAATCATCGGATATGCAGGCCGCTCCGGCGTGGAGCATATACAGCAGCGGTCCCTTCTGCTCGTACAGGTCACGGTAAGGAACTTTCCCCTGGAGCATCCCCCGTCCTATCGTCAGGTAAGTATTAGCGTCCACCCAGTCGTTGAGCGGATAGAGCGGTGAGGACTTAGTGCATATCAGCATAGTCACAAACGCAATTATAAATATGAACAATATACCGGTATATGCACCGATTTTCCTTTTATGGACTGACACTTTGCCCCTCCTATGTTTAATTTGATGAAATCCCGAAAAAGTCTTGACATTTCGTCGATTAAGGTATATAATTGTTTGGGTTGTAATAGAATTGATAATAGTTCAGGAGTTAAAAAAATGGAGATTTCCGAAATATACCTTAACCGACTCGCTGAAAGCCATGAGCTTTACAACGAAGTCGCCGAAAAACTCGGCATTGACAGTATCAAAGACAAAGACTCACTTACTGGCGTTCTGATGAGCATTGATTCTCCTCATACATTCAAGCTCTATGTCTCAGACGAAAAAGCCGAAAATCCTACCATAGACGAAATTACCGAGGTTTTCCGCAGCTGTGATGACAACAGCCATATGATAACTACCGAGATACTCGAAGATGAATTTCTCAACCTCATCGACGAGCACTCAAGACTCACACGTACAGCTAAACCGCGTTCGCTCGTCCACAGAGACGGTGACCTTCACCCAACTGTCCACATCTGGCTCATAAAAAGACGCGATATGGGCATATATGTACTGCTTCAGAAGCGTTCTCCCGAAAAGGACGTCAACCCCGACAGATATGATGTTTCCGCTGCCGGACACGTTTCACAGGGCGGTGAGTTCCGTCACGCAGCAGTAAGAGAACTCAAGGAAGAGCTCGGCATTGAGATAACAGGTGAAAAGCTCGAACTCATCGGTCTTATCAACAGCGTCACAAAGTACGGTGAGATAAACGACAACGAACTCAGCGCTGTATATCTCTGCCGCGAGGATATCGATACAGACAGACTCGTTCTCCAGTCATCTGAGGTCAGCGAAGTATGCTGGGCTGAGATTGACGAGATACTCTCTATTATGAAGAACGATGATTTCCCGAACTGTATCTCACTTAAAGAACTTGATATGATAAAGAAGGCCGTTTTCTGATAACGGCATACAGGCGGTATTGATGCCGCCTTTTTTCATAGAGTAAAATTAAAGCTGCCTTAAAGGCAGCTTTATTGTTTTTCATCATTCTGAATCTTCTCCGCCTGCGGATTCACCGCCGCCCTCAGCCGGTGGAGGTGTTTCGCTCTGATCAGGTGCAGGTGTCTGATTAGCCGGGAGATCATCCGGATTTACCTGAGGCGGAACATTCTGCTGCTGCTCAGTCTGCTGCTGAGGAGCTTCGCCTGAATCACCGCCGGAATTATTGTTATTTCCGTTCTCATTTGAATTAGGATTTTCAGTTTCTCCGGAATTGCCCTGATTGCCGCCGTAGTTGTCACCGCCGCTGCCGTTGCCGGCATACTGATCTTCAGGGATGTCCATACCGCTGCCGTTACCGTTGCCATTTCCGTTGCCGTAGTTCTGATCGTCATCATCTGAACCGCCGCCGTAAGAATTGTTATTGTCGTTTCCGTAACTGTTGTTGCCGTAGTCATCACCGGTGATGATACGTCCGTTCATATAGAAGTCACCGGAAGTAACAGTGATAACATAGTCCTCATGAGTAGTAGTAACGCGGTAAGCAGTAGTGTTTGTAGTACCCTTGGAAACCTCGAGAGAATCGCCGTCACCGGAAGTAGTAACATCTGACACTGTGCTTCCGTCGGGTGAAACGCTCTCACGTCCGAAAGTATGTCCTGCCTTGTCGTCAGGAGTTATTGGTGAAAGAATAAAGAAACAAAGTATGATGAATGTCATCAGTACAAAGCTTACACAAGAGATAAGCGTGATCTTGGTCGATTTTTTCAGACTTGCAAAAAAATCCCTGATCTTAGTCATTAATAAGCACTCTCCTAAAGATAATATACTACTATTCTATTACATATCCTTCAAAAAGTCAAGTGCATAGCCTATAAAAATCTATTTTCAGCCTTTTTTTGTCGATTTTGAACAATTTTTATCTGAGACTTTCTTTTATCCGGCTGATGGCTCCTTTTTCGAGCCGCGAGACCTGTGCCTGCGAGATACCTATCTCCTTTGCGACCTCCATCTGAGTTCTTCCGCGCAGAAATCGCAGATGGAGTATGTTCCTTTCACGTTCGCCGAGGTTCTTTATCGCATCGCGTATGGTCAGTTCATCAAGACGGCTCTGTACATCGTTGCTGTCGCTTATCTGGTCAAGAACGCATACCGTATCATCGGAATCAGTATACACCGGATCATACAGCGACAGCGGATCACTGATGCTTTCGAGTGCAATTACAACCTCTGAACGCTTTTCACCGATGTCCTCTGCTATCTCCTCTATCCGCGGTTCTCTGCCAAGCACCGGCGTGAGACGTTCCTTTGACTGTATGGCCTTATATGCAAGGTCACGCAGCGAACGGCTTATCTTAACGTGGCTGTGATCCCTTAGATGGCGCCTGAGTTCGCCGCTTATCATAGGAACGCAATAGGTCGAGAAACGCACCTCCTTGCTCAGATCAAAGTTGTTAACAGCTTTTATGAGACCGACAACGCCTATCTGAAAGAGATCGTCTATATCCTCGCCTCGTCCCGTGAAACGCTGTATAACACTCAGCACAAGGCGCAGATTTCCGCGTATCAGCTTGTCACGGGCTTCTTTGCTGCCGGTAGCTCTTATTTCTTTGAGCAGAGCTATCTTCTCTTCCTCTTTCATAACTGTGAGCTCGGAAGTATTTATCCCCGAGATAACTACCTTGTTATATGCCATAATACCTGCCTCCGGAAATTAGTTACAGGTATATTATGGGCAGCTCTTCGGCAGTTAAAACAGGAAAAATATAACAATCGAGCCGCAAAAAAAGAGACTGCAAAAGCAGTCTCTGAATTTATTATTTCATAGCAGCTGCACGAGCCTTTATATACTGCTCAAGGTAATCGACTGTTCCGTCGATGCCAAGACGGCTGCTGTTGATGCTGAGGTCATAAAGTCTTGAATCGCCCCAGTGACCTGCGCAGTGGTAGTTATGATAGCGCTTTCTCTTCTTGTCCTTTTTGGTGATAAGGCGCTCAGCCTCTTCCTCGGAAAGTGAGTAGACCTTCATAACACGCTTTATCTTCTCGTTCATATCACCAAGTACGAAGAGTGATACAAGTGCAGGATACTTCTTCAGCTTTGTCTCTGAGCAGCGGCCTACAACAACGAACGACTCACCGCTCTTAGCTTTCTGATCTATGATGTCGAACTGCATCTCTGCGATGTTATCCTCGATGGAGTTGCTGAAACCTCTTACCGAACGTGCGATGATATGGGGCTTCGGATTTTCGTTGTATCTCTCTATCTCCTCGGGAGTAAGTCCGGTCTTTTCAGCGATTTCTGTTATGAGATGTCTGTCATATACCGGGATATTGAATCTCTTTGCGAGCTCCTCAGCGATAACTCGTCCGCCGCTTCCGAACTCTCGTCCTACTGAAATTATCAACTGTGACATAATGCTTCCTCCTTTAAATCAATTCTTATCAAAGGTATCTCAGGAAAATATATCCGGTAGAGATAGCAAGAACTATAACAGTTGCCGGAGCTATCTTCTTGCAGTATCTTCCCCAGCTTATCGGATAGCCGTTCTTTGCTGCTACAGCTGTGCCGACTACGTTTGCAGAAGCACCGATAGGAGTTGCGCTTCCGCCGATGTCAGTACCGATAGAGAGTGTCCATGCAAGTGTGTGGAGACTTACACCGGTAGTTTCGGCAAGGCTCTCTATAACAGGCACCATAGTTGCTGCAAACGGGATATTGTCAACGAATGCGCTCGCAATAGCTGATACCCAAAGGATGATAGCTACCATGAGCATTGCATTGCCGCCGCTGATGTTCTTAATGAACTTGGCGATGAGCTCAAGTATGCCTGTTTCCTCAAGTCCGCCAACAACGATGAACAGACCGATAAAGAATACAAGTGTCTTATAGTCAACCTTCTTGAGAAGTCCGGGAGCGTCCTTACCGGAAGTGAGAAGTGTCACTGCGGCGATAAAGAGTCCTATACTTGCAACTGTAAGGTGTGTCATTGAGTGAGTAATAAGAAGTATTACCGCACAGCCGAAAATTATGCTGCTGATAATAAAGTCCTTCTTATTCGTGATAGCCTCAGAGGGCTTTGGCAGCTTGGATATATCTACCTTTTCGCCTGTTGTGGAAGTGAGTTCCTTTCTGAATGCAAAATAAAGGAAGATAACAGATATAACGAGACAAACAGCCGCACAGAGACCTGTGTTTGTAAGGAAGTCGAAGAACGAAAGTCCTATCGAAGTACCTACGATGATGTTCGGGGGATCTCCGCACATTGTTGCGCTTCCTCCGAGGTTAGCGCAGAAGATCTCAGAGAGTATCATCGGTACGGGATTGAAGTGGAGCAGCTGTGCAAGCTCTACTGTAACAGCCGCAAGGAACATAATTACCGTGATACTGTCGATGAACATTGAAAGAACGGCTGACATTATCATAAATGTGATGAATACAGGAATCGTCTTACACTTAACGATAAACGCTATCTTCATACACAGCCATCTGAAGAACCCGGCTTTCGCCATTCCCTCGACCATTACCATCATACCGGCAATAAAGATTATCGTCGCCCAGTTGATGCCCTTGCTTTCGCTCTCAGTAACCTGATACCAGAAATCCTTGGTAGCAAAACCCTTGAGTGCGAGGGTGTTCCATATCGCTTCTCCGTTTCTCATACATATACCGAACACTACACCGAGTGTCAGTATACCGCTTCCCAGAGTTACATAATGGCGCTCTATCTTATCAAGAACGATCATTATGAACATTGCCGCAAATATCACTACGGCGAATACCTGTGCAGCTGACATAATTCTATAACCTCCATTGGCGTCACGCGCCTGATATCGTGCTTTCCTATTTAATAGGAAAACAAAACCGTTTAAAATTATATCACACCCTCACTCCGATTTCAAGAATTTTACGTTTTTTTTGGCGTCTGCGAACATTTTCTGCGTTTTAATCATTCTTTTCTGCTCATCCTCAGTTATTTTGGTGTATTATGTCAATATATCGTACAACAGCCTTCTTTCACAATACTGGCTGTTGCTATTTCGGAATAACTATGGTATAATTAACAATAATGGTAACGTAAATATCTAAGGAAGTTAACTTATATGATGTACTTTTTTCTTGTATTCGGATTCTTTCTGCTCATAAAAGGAGCAGATTTCTTCGTTGACGGAAGCTCTTCGGCTGCCAAAAAGCTGAGAATACCGCCTCTTATCATCGGCATGACCATCGTCGCTATGGGAACAAGTCTCCCGGAGACTTCGGTAAGTGTCAGTGCTTCTATCGCCGGAAAAAATGAACTCTCGATAAGCAACGCTGTCGGTTCAAACATCTTCAACCTTATGGTCGTTGCAGGTATATGTTCTCTTTTGTGTGTTCTCCCGATAGAAAAAGATGCTCTCAAGCGTGACTTCCCTATCTCGATAGCCGCTGCCGCAGCTCTGCTCGGTATGGGTTCATACTTCGGCAGGCTGAATCGTTTCTGCGGTATCATCCTGCTTATAGCCTTTGTCGCTTTTCTGTACCTTATGGTTCACAGCGCTTTCAAGGCAAGAGAAGCTTCAGCCGGAAATGAGGACGACGAGATAAAGACTCTGCCGGTGTGGCGCTGTCTGCTGTATATGACAGGCGGTATTGCTGCAATAGGTATCGGCGGCAGAATGGTCGTAGACGGCGCTTCTGATATCGCAAGCGCTTTCGGTATGTCAGACAATCTCATAGGCATGACCGTTGTCGCACTCGGAACAAGTCTCCCCGAGCTTGTCACTTCAATAGTTGCAGCACGCAAAAACGAACTCGATATGGCTCTCGGAAACGTTATCGGTTCAAACATATTCAACATACTTTTCGTTCTCGGCGTCGCAGCTGCCATCTCACCGATGAGTTTTACAAGGCTCAACTGCATAGATACTTCAATGCTCATAGCAGTCAGCGCTCTTGTTTTCCTGTTCTGTCTGCCGAAAAAGAAGCTCGTTCTCTGGAATGGTGTCGTAATGCTGTCAGTATATTCCGGATATACAGTTTATCTGTTTATGAGAAATTGATCGCGGGACTTGATTTTCCGCGTGATATATGTTACAATTATAAATATTTTACAGGAGGTGCGCTATGAGCGATTTTAACGAAAGAGAGTCCGAGGAGTTCGGCGAGGACAACGAGAACTACATCACACTTACTGATGACGACGGAAAGGATATTTCCTTTGAGATACTCGATACAATTGAGTATCAGGAGCGTATTTTTGCCGTTCTTCTTCCTTTTGAGGATACCGAAGACGAGGTAGTTATACTCGAAGTGATACCTGCTGAGGATCCCGAATATGATGATTTCGTTTCTGTTGAAGACGAAGAGCTTCTCAACGCAGTATTCGAGGAATTCAAGAAGAAAAACGAAGGCGAATTTGACTTCGACTGATAAAATTCAGACAACGAAAAGGACGCACAATGTGCGTCCTTATTTTTTGCCTGACATATAAAAAAACCGGAGCTTTAAAAGCTCCGGCTAAATCATTACAGATTACTTATTGATAACTCTTACGCGGATAACACCGTCAACAGAATTGATCTTGCCCTCAACTGCAGGGGGAACATCACCTGTAACATCGAGCATTGTGTAAGCGAAGTCCTTCTTGCTTGCGTTTACCATGTTCTCGATATTGATACCCTCGTTACCAACAACTGTTGTGATAGAAGCGATAGTTGTAGGAACATTCTTGTGGATAACACAGATCTTTGTGCCCTGAGCTTCCATTGAAGCGTTGGGGAGATTTACGCTGTTTCTGATATTACCGTTCTCGATGTAGTCGATAAGCTCTTCAGCAGCCATAACAGCACAGTTGTCCTCGCTCTCAGGTGTTGAAGCGCCAAGGTGAGGAAGAACGATAACGTCATCAACGCCGAGTACAACGTCGTCAGCGAAGTCTGTAACGTACTTTGCAACCTTGCCGTCAGCGATAGCATTAACAACAGCCTCGCTGTTGATGAGCTCACCTCTTGCGAGGTTGATAAGACGAACGCCGTCCTTCATCATAGCGATCTGCTCAGCATCGATAGTGTTCTTTGTCTGAGGTGTGTAAGGCATATGAATTGTGATGTAATCACTGTTCTTGTAGATATCGTTGATATCGGAAACAACCTTTACAGAAGGCTCGAGGTGGAGAGCAGCTCCAACTGAGAGGAAAGGATCGTAACCGATAACTTTCATTCCGAGAGCTTCTGCAGCGTTAGCGATCTTACCGCCGATAGCGCCGAGACCGATGATACCGAGAGTCTTGCCTGCGATCTCAGGACCAGCAAACTTAGACTTGCCTCCCTCAACTGTCTTGGGAGCATCAGGTGTGCCCTTGAGTGAAGCAGCCCATGCAGCAGCCTCTGTGATCTTTCTTGAAGCAAGAAGAAGTGCGCAGATAGCAAGCTCCTTAACAGCGTTTGAGTTAGCACCGGGAGTATTGAATACACAGATACCCTCCTGTGCGCAGCGGTCAACAGGGATATTGTTTACGCCTGCGCCTGCACGAGCGATAGCAACGAGCTTGTCGCCGAATGTCATATCGTGCATCTTTGCGCTGCGGACCATGATAGCATCAGGGTTCTCAGGTGAATCGGAGATCTCGTACTTGTTCTTGTCGAAAATATCTGTACCGATGGATGATATTTTATTGAGTGTCTGGATCTTGTACATCAGGATTACCTCATTTCAGATTATATTTACGTGCGGAGCAGCCGCCGTTATTATCAGGAATTCTCTTCCTCGAACTTCTTCATGAATGCTACGAGCTTCTCAACGCCCTCGATAGGCATAGCGTTGTAGATGGAAGCTCTCATGCCGCCAACTGATCTGTGGCCCTTGAGGTTCTCAAAGCCAGCAGCCTTTGACTCAGCAACGAACTTCTTGTCGAGCTCGTCGTTGCCTGTGATGAAAGGAACGTTCATGAGTGAGCGGTCCTTCTTCTCAACTGTGCCCTTGAACATCTTGCTCTGGTCGAGGAAATCGTAAATGATTTTAGCCTTCTTCTCATTGTGAGCCTTCATAGCCTCGAGTCCGCCCATCTTCTTGATCCACTTGAATACCTTGCCGCATACATAGATGCCGTAGCAGGGAGGTGTATTGTAGAGGGACTCGTTATCAGCCTGGATCTTCCAGTCCATCATTGTAGGAGTGATCTTGAGTGCAGGACCGTCAGCGATGAGGTCCTCACGAACGATGATGATCTGAACGCCGGAAGGTCCTACGTTCTTCTGAACACCGCCGTAGATAACGCCGTACTTTGATACGTCAACAGGCTCTGAGAGGAAGCATGAGCTTACGTCAGCAACGAGCTCGTGGCCCTTTGTGTTGGGAAGCTCCCAGAACTTTGTACCGTAGATAGTATTGTTCTCGCAGATGTAAACATAGTCAACATCATCAGGAATATCGAGATCAGAACAATCAGGGATGTAGGAGAAAGTCTTGTCTGCAGAAGAAGCTACTCTAACTACCTCGCCGTACTTCTCAGCTTCCTGTGCAGCCTTCTTAGCCCACTGACCTGTGATGATGTAAGCAGCCTTGCCCTTCTTCATAAGGTTCATCGGAACGCCTGCAAAAACGAGTGAAGCGCCGCCCTGAGCGAAGATGACCTTGTAGTTGTCAGGGATATTCATAAGATCGCGGAGATCCTTTTCAGCTTCCTTGATGATCTCATCATAGACCTTGGAACGGTGAGACATCTCCATTACGGACATTCCGCAGCCCTTGTAATCCATCATTTCCTCTGCGCATTCCTTGAGAACTTCCTCAGGGAGAACAGCAGGACCAGCGCTGAAGTTGTAAACTCTGCTCATTTTAAAAAACCTCCAAAATTGATATATAAATTTGATAGTATTGCCATACAATATTCATTATACTATTTCCTTTCGGATAAGTCAATATCTACGGCGAATTTTTTTGATGTATCACAATATATGGTGTTCCGTAATTTTTTAGCAAAGAATTTGTTAATCGAGGTTAACTTCAAACTGTTTTTCCGCTTCTGATCACATACACTGCATACTTGATCCTGACACTTGACAATCTTGCCGAAAAGTGTCATAATATAAGAATACGAACCATTTATTTCTGCGGCAGTCCCATGCCGCGAACAGGAGGTCAATATGGCTAATCAGCTCTGTATCGTTCTTGATTTCGGAGGTCAGTACAACCAGCTCATCGCCAGAAGAGTCCGTGAATGCGGAGTTTACTGCGAGATCAAGAGATTCGACACCCCCCTCGAAGAGATAAAAGCTCTCTCGCCTATGGGCGTCATTTTCACAGGAGGTCCCAACAGCGTCTATGACGAGACCTCTCCTCACATCGCTAAAGAGTATTTCGATCTTGGCATCCCTACTCTCGGTATCTGCTACGGCTGTCAGCTCATGGCTTACACACTCGGCGGTACTGTTGAAAGCTGCACAAGAAGCGAATACGGTAAAATAGAAGTCTCTCATTCCGGCGGAACTCTCTTCAAGAATGTTCCGGATAAGAGCATCGTGTGGATGAGCCACACTGATTTCGTAAGCAAGCTCCCCGAGGGCTTCAGAGGCAACGCTTCTTCCGCTGACTGCCCTGTTGCTGCTTTTGAATGTCCCGAGCGCAAGCTCTACGCAGTACAGTTCCACCCGGAAGTTACTCACAGCCAGTTCGGTAAGGATATACTCCATAACTTCCTCTACGACGTATGCGGCTTCAAGGGCGACTGGGTAATGGACGATTTCATCGACTCGACAGTTGCAAAGCTCCGCGAGCAGATCGGTAGCAAGAAGGTGATCCTCGGTCTTTCCGGTGGTGTTGACTCCTCTGTTGCAGCCGGACTCCTCAGCCGTGCTATCGGAAAGCAGCTTACCTGTGTTTTCGTTGATCAGGGACTTATGCGCAAGGATGAAGGTGACTTCGTCGAGGAGACATTCACAAGGCTCTTTGACATGAACTTTGTACGCGTAAACTGCCAGCAGAAGTTCCTTACTGCTCTCAAGGGCGTTACCGATCCGGAGCAGAAGCGTAAGATAATCGGCACAGAATTCTACAATGTTTTCTGGGACAAGATCCGTGAACAGGGTGCAGAAGGCTTCTTCGCACAGGGAACCATCTACCCCGACCGTATCGAATCCGGTAAGGGCAACCAGGCTGGTCACGGCAGCACAGCCGTTATCAAGACTCACCACAATATGGTAAAAATGCCCGATGATATAAAGTTTGACGGCGTTATCGAGCCTCTCGGCGATCTCTTCAAGGACGAAGTCAGAGCTGTCGGTGAAAAGCTCGGCATTCCTCACGAACTCGTTTGGAGACAGCCGTTCCCAGGTCCGGGACTCGGCGTTCGTATCATCGGCGAGATAACTGAAGAAAAGATAAAGATACTCCAGGAAGCAGATGCTGTCTTCCGTGATGAGATACACAAGAGCGGCATCGAGAGCGAACTCAAGCAGTTCTTTGCTGTTCTCCCCGATGTCAGAACTGTCGGCGTTATGGGCGACCACCGTACATACGACCACCTCATCGCTATCCGCGCAGTTACAACTGATGACTTTATGACAGCTGACTGGGCTCGTATCCCCTATGATGTTCTCGCTAAAGTATCAAACAGACTCTGCAACGAGGTCGAGCACGTAAACCGCGTTGTGTATGATATTACTTCCAAGCCTCCGGGAACTGTAGAGTGGGAATAATTCCCGAAGCACTGCCTGTGGCAGATACAGCGAGGGAATTATTGCGCAGCGGTCGGAATGTCCAAGCGTATGCGCCGGAGATTCCGGGCACCGCAAGTGGGTTCCGCTTTTCACAGCGCTGCCAACAGCAGACACAGCGAGGAACTGTTGCTCAGCGGTCGGAATACTCAAACATAAGCGCTGGGAATTCCGGTTACAGCAAGTAAGTTCCAATTTATAAATAAACTAATGGGACACCGTCCCCTACATAGTAAAAAAAGCCCTTAGCATCGCGCTAAGGGCTTTCATCATATATTCATCAATTCAAAACTATTTCAAGTCCCTGCGCACTTTCAACAGTAAACGGTTTATCCGTTCCGGATACCGTCACCCGGAACTCATTACCGGAGCGGACTGCTTCTATCTCAGCAGCAAGCTCAGCATTTTTGTCGTAAGCTTTCGTCCGTGCCGAACCTCCGTCCGGAACTCCATAAATCACTATCTTCATTCCGTCAGCGTAATCATATTCGGCGCGGTCATCACGGCTACCGTAAACAATAACCGAAGCCGGTCTCGCATAGAGCGGCAGACCGAAGTAGTCATACTTCTTAGTGTACCACTGACCACCCTGAAGCTGCTCGCCGGTCTGAATATCAGTCCATATACCGCCGGCAGGAAGATAAAAACTGCACTCGCCGTCCTCACTGAATACCGGAGCAACAAGCAAGTTTTCACCGAGCATATACTGCGTATCTATCGGGAGGACATTCCTGTCATAGCCGAAGTCAACGACCATTGCTCTCATCATCGGTACGCCTGTCATGTGAGTCGTCACAGCGTTAGAGAACAGATACGGCATAAGCCTGCATTTCAGTTTTGCGAAATGTCTTGCCACATCGCAGCTTTCTTCATCGAACTCCCACGGCACTCTGTACGAATTGTTTCCATGATAGCGCGAATGTGTGGAAAGCAGTCCGAAAGCAGTCCACCGCTTGTAAAGATCGGGGGGTCCTACTGCCTCAAAGCCGGATATATCATGCGAGAAAAATCCGAATCCCGAAAGGCAAAGTGAAAGTCCGCCGCGAAGAGTTTCCCACATAGATTCATAATTTGAGAAGCAGTCCCCGCCCCAGTGCACAGGGAATTTCTGACATCCGGCGGTTGCAGAACGCGCAAACAGACAGGCATTCCCCTCCCCCTTCACCTCAGTAAGCGCATTGAATACCGTCTCATTGTAGAGGTACGAATAGAAATTGTGCATCTTATAAGGATCAGAACCGTCATGGTAGACCACATCGGTCGGTATCCTTTCACCAAAATCCGTCTTAACAGCGTCAACTCCCATACGTGCGAGTTCCTTTATGCGTCCGGAGAACCACTCACGCGCTGCCGGATTAGTGAAGTCGATTATTGCCATGCCAGGCTGCCACATATCCGTCTGGAACACCGAGCCATCCTTATTCATTATGAAAAATCCCTTTACTGCAAGTTCCCTGAAAGCAGGTGATTTCTGACTGATATACGGATTTATCCACACACATATGTGAATATCATTTTCACTGAGGTTTTTCAACATTTTTTCCGGTTCCGGGAAAAGCTCCCTGTTCCATTCAAAGCTGCACCATTCATACTCTTTCATCCAGAAGCAGTCAAAATGGAAAACATCAAGCGGTATATCACGCTTTCTCATACCGTCAATGAACGACTGAACAGTCTTTTCGTCATAGCTCGTTATGAACGAAGTCGAGAGCCACAGTCCGAATGTGTAAGCCGGCGGTAGCGCAGGCTTTCCGGTCAGATCGGTATAACGCGAAATAACGTCTGCAACGCTGTTTCCGCCGAATATATAGTATTCCAGCCGCTCCCCCTGCACCGAGAAAGCTGTCTTTGAAACATTTTCGCTGCCTATCTCAAAATCAACGAGTTCCGGATGAGCCGCAAATACTCCGTAATTACGCGAAGATAGAAAGAACGGGACCGACTTGTAGCTCTGCTCGGAACAGGTACCGCCGTCGTTGTTCCATATTTTCACAGACTGCCCGTTCTTAACAAACGGTGTGAACTTCTCACCTAATCCATAGATATACTCGCCCGGTGCGATGTTCAGCATTTCACGGACGTAACGTCCGCTGCCGTTGTCAGAAGGCTCATAAAAGCGTCCGGCAGACTGCTCTTCACAGATAAGCTCTCTGCGGCACTTTTCAGCAGTTATCAGCGAGGTAGTACGGCTTCCGCTGTTAGTAAGCAGGTTGTCTCCGTAGTAGTAACGTACTCCCCAACCGGAACGCACAGGGCCTAAAACTGCACGTATTTTGCCGGATACTACCTCGTATCCGCCGTCAGAAGTACGTCTGATCTCAGGTCTGAAATCACTGTCCTCCGATAATTCAAAAGACGGACCTGTTTTCCTGATTCCGGAAAAATGCTCTATAGTGACCTTGATGCTGTTTTCAAGCGTCGATGTAAGCCTTATCGTCAGCATAGGACCGCCAAGAGTCTGTCCCCTGTCTGCTATCCACTGACAGACCGCATAAACTGTCACAGATTTGGCGTCCGCCTTAACGTCATATATCTGTGTCGCATAATCAGTTTTGTAGCCATTTTTGTCCAGCCAGTAACCGTCCGAGATCTTCATGTATTTCACTCTCCTAAAAAAACGTACACTTTACGTAAATATTCTTATAAAAAATACTTGATTACTGAGACGGAAACTTTCTGAGTTATGTTACTTCTGCGCACAGATCAAAAGCCATTCATATTTTGAAATGAATGCGCAAACGAACTTATTCAAAAAATTCCCCTCAGTGATCAAGCAAATATATATCTATAAGAATCAGTGTAAAGTGTACGGTATATTTATATTTCTATTTTCAGCTTTGCATCAAAGCATTGATGCGCGAAGCTCTTCGCCGCTGAGCTTTGAAAGGTAAGCAGGTGCAATATCAAAAGCAGTCTTACAGCCTGTTGCTCCCTCTGCACGGAGTCTGCCAAGAGCTCTTGCATAGCAGATAAGAACGCTTGCAGTAAACTCAGGATTTGACTCGAGCTTGAGTGAGTATTCTATCATCTGGTGAGTCTTCTCACCATCGCCTGTGAGACCGCTTCTCATAACGAAGCCGCCATGAGGCATCTTGTTGTGAACTCTGTCGAATTCTTCCTCAGAAATGAAGTTTACAGTTGTATCGTACTCATCGAAGTAGTTCTTCATTGTCTTGATATCGTTCTCGATCTTAGCGAGATCAGCGCCCTCTTCAGCAACTATCCAGCACTCTCTCTTGTGCTTTTCACGAGTTGTGAGCTCAGGCTGGCTTCCGGAACGAACAGCTTCCATAGCAGCTTCGATCGGAACAGTATACTGGATACCTCTCTTAACGCCCTCAACTCTTCTGATAGCGTCAGAGTGTCCCTGGCTTACGCCCTTGCCCCAGAAAGTATAGCTCTTGCCGTTGGGGAGGATAGACTCAGCGTAGAGACGGTTGAGTGAGAACAGGCCGGGATCCCAGCCGAGAGAGATGAATGCGAGGTGACCGCTCTCCTTAGCAGCCTTGTCAACGTTTGCGAAGTGCTCAGGGATCCTTGCGTGAGTATCGAAGCTGTCGATAACGTTGAAGTTCTTTGCGAGTGCGGGTGTCTGCTCAGGAAGATCAGTTGCGCTTCCGCCGCAGATTATCAAAACGTCGATCTGGTCCTTCATAGACTCAGCATCGTCGATCTTAAAGACTTTTGCGCCAGCTGTGAGCGGCTTTACAGTTGAAGGATCGCGGCGTGTGAAGATGCCTGCGAGCTCCATGTCATCATTCTGTCTGATCGCAAGCTCTACGCCTCTGCCGAGGTTACCGTATCCTGCGATACCAATTCTTAACTTTCCCATTTGGAATTACCTCCTTAAAATTGCTGCGCTCGCCATTGAACGCAGATTACTTATTTATTATATCACTAATTATGCCGCTTGTAAAGATGTTTTCTGAAGGTAACTAAAAAAGAATTGCAGAAAAAATAAAAAAATGCTAAAATAAAATTGACCAAACCGGCTTTTCGTTCGTATTACTATTGAAAGGAGCTGATGAATATGCAGAATACAGACTGCGTTCGCGAGGCAGTCGAGGAATACGGAGATATGCTTTACAGGATATGTCTTGTTATGCTCAGGAATACCGCCGACGCTGAAGATGCAGTTCAGGATACATTCATCAGGTTTATGCAGAAAGCACCTGTTTTCCAGGGTGAAGAACACGAAAAAGCCTGGCTGATAAAGGTCGCCTCAAACGTATGCAAAGATATGCTTCGTCAGAGAGACAAGGTTACCGAACTCGATGAAGCAACTATGAATACAATAGCAGACAGCGAAGACGACACACATATCCTTGAAGCACTTATGCAGATACCCGAAAAATTCCGAATCGTCCTTACTCTCCACTACATAGAGGGGTACAAGGTCGATGAGATAGCGCAGATCATCAAAAAGACCTCTTCCGCAGTAAAAATGCGGCTCTCAAAAGGAAGAAAACTGCTCGAAGATAAGTACAGAAAGGAGTATATGTAATGAATATCGACGATTTAAAGAAGTCCGCGGAGAAGATAACTCTTTCCGATGATGCTAAAGAACGTATAATCAATAAATGTGCCGAGATTGCTGAAGCTGAAAAGAACGGGGCAAGATCCATCACCGGAAACGATGAATATACCGACCACGTTTTCACAGTTGAGCACTACAAACCTCGCCGCTTTACCAAGATAGCAGCCGGTCTCGCTGCCTGTGCTGTAATAGTTGCCGGTACAGGCATTACAATGAATATGGTGAAAAATCAGCCGAAGTCTGTAAATTCACATTCAACTGCCGCCGCAACAAACACATCTGATGTGCAGGAAAACCTCCCGGAAGCAATAAGCAAGGTCCTGAACAATGATTTCAAGAAATTCCGTGATAATTACCTGTCTGACTATCAGAAAGACAAGATACGTGCTCTCTTCACGCAAGTGGATTATTCTCTTGCAGACGAATTCGATGACGCGGATGCCGAATACATCGAATTCACAGATGACGAGTTCACTTACCGTATAGGTGTTTACAACGACCTGATATGCTGCCGCTGCGAAAGCAAAGACAGCACCGAACTTGCTACCATGAAGGGCTATGTTGACCTTAAAGACATTGAAGGCAACACATATACAGAGGCAGTCACAGCTGTCGCTGACGAGCCCGGTCTGGAATACAGTAACTATTTCCGTGTTTCCAAAGATTTCTACGAGGAATACAGAGCTATACTCAATATGCCGTTTGAAACTCTGCTTGGCAGAGACTTCTATATAAATACCCCCGGTGATCTGAGTGCAGAACAGCAGGATGAGATAAGGGCTTATCTGCGACGTATCAATGCCGAGCCAATAGTAACAAGACACCTAATGTCCCGGAATACACTCCCTGAGCCTGAGCCTGAAAGTGCAGCTCTGACTTATCAGGATGGTGATACTAATATAAGGATATGCATCGGAGAAAACTCTGTTAAGTGTTATAGTTTTACAACATATGATATAGAAGAATACGGTATCATTGAGAGAGAGTTTAATGACATAACAGATGAAGATTTACGTTCTGAGATACTTGATATATTTATGAATTCTGAGGATAAAAAGATACAGGAAGAAGCTGCAAAACAAAAGGAAGAAGCAAGCCGTGCTCAGGAACAAGAAAAACAAAGGAAGGAAACCGAAGAGCAGTCAAAGGATAGCGCTATTCTTAATCTTAACGGACTTTTCGCAGACGATATGCATGTCGGCTGGTTCCCATACGGCGACGACATCGGCAGAGGTGTCACCAATGAAGTACGCGAAAAATTATTCAGCAAACTGAGCCACCTCAGAATTGAACCAGGTGATATCAGCAAGCTCGATGAAAATTCCGATAAGGCTGTCGTTGTATACGGTTCTACGATAGACAATTCAAAGTCGATTTCTGTTGTCATCTTTGGCGACCAGATTGTGGTAAACAGCAAGGAGTCGAAGGATCATTGCTTCAAAACTGATGATGAATTCCTCTATGAAGACATCATGACTCTTCTCGAAGGCAAAGAAAACCTGTTAGCGCCTTTCTATCCACCGGCAGAAGCAACATATGAGTACAGCGGGATATCCGCAAAAACGCTGCCACTTGACAAGCTGAATGAGGTCGCACAGGAAATAAACAACAATAAATGGTCCCCTGTCAGCACATACGAAAGCACTCAGGATGCCCTGCATATCGTAGTCAACTATAAGAACGAAATCCAGGACAAGACACTTCATATCTACCTCAAAGATGAATACATCTACATCGCAGAAAGAGACAACAACGCCAATACTGAGCAGCAAAAAGCTGCGAGCGTTTACACTTGCAACGACAAAGGATTAGCCGACAAGATAAAGGCTATGCTCGAAGAATAACAACAAAACCGCCCACTTGATGTGGGCGGCATTTTTTTACAGTGTACGCTTTTCAAGGAGCTTCTTGAAGTCGGTGGGGGTACAGTGCTTTATCTCCTTGAATATGCGGTTGAACGTGGTCAGGCTCTTGAAGCCGGAACGCATAGCTACCTCGGTTATCGGGATATCAGGCTCGAAGAGGAGCTGTTCCGCTGCCTTGGTACGGCGTGCGTTTATGTACTGGATATACGACATCGAGTTGTACTGCTTGAAGATACGCGAGAAGTGATACTTGCTGTATCCGGCAACATCTGCAAGCTGATCGAGCGAAATGTCATACATATAGTTATTGTCGATGTACTTGAGTACAGTTCCGAACTTCTCGCTATACTCGTTGAGCTTTTCGTCATCGCACTCCATCTTCTCCTGATTCTGCCTGAGCTGATCTTCACGGACAGCTGTGAGCAGCCCGATTATCTCCATATATATACGGACATCAGCAAGCTCTGACTTTGAATTGTAGAGTGCAGCTATATCGAGCATAGTCTTTTTCGCGCGAACCTGGAGCTCCTTATCAGCACTTGCGTCAATGAGCTGGGGGGTGCAAACACCTCTCATGACAGCTTCAAGCGCAGGCACCTCACCGAGGATAGAATTATCGCACTGGAAGATATATCTGCGTCCCGGTATAGCCGGCATAGAATGGAGCTCTCCGGGCGGAATTATAAGCACCTCATTCTCATGGATATGGTAATCCACACCGCCGACATTTACTATATAGGTATTCTTTAGTGCCATTATGATCTCGAGAGCGCTGTGCCAGTGGACAGGGTAAGCCTCGTTGTCAGTATTATCATAAAGGAGCACATACTTCTTGTCATCATATTCGACTGTTTCGTAGTCACCCGAAAGATGTTTTATCATCTTTATCCCCCTCTCAGAAGCAAATCTCACCAAAAATTGCGGAATTTTCCTCTACTGACTACTTTATTATAGACGATAATCGACTTTTTGTAAAGGTTTTTCGGCAAACTTTGGCATTATAGAGCAAACACACCTATCATTTTTGTGTATTTAGTCAAATGCTCCAAAAAAATATGGGCAATTATAACTTTTTGATAAATAAAAAAAGCAGTCGGTGGTGCGCCGACTGCCTTTCAGGGGATATTAAAATTGGAGAAACCTTAATTTATTGTGCAGTTAGATCAAACTCTTGTGATGATCTGACCGTAGGGGATTGCTTTACCCTTTGCAGCGAACATCTCAGAGATTGTAACTATCTGCCAGCCCTGTGCCTTGATGTAAGGTGCGAGCTCAACCATAGCCTGAGCTGTCTTATCCTTTGTCTCGTGACAGAGAACAACTGCACCGTTACCAGAACCATTTGCCATAGCGTTCTTGATAGTCTGAACGATCTGATCCTTTGTTACGTTGTCCATATAGTCCTGTGTATCAATAGCATCTGTTACAAGGCCGTAATCTGTAAGGGTGGACTTAACTGCGCCGCCCTGGTCGAGGTAAGGAAGTCTGAGAAGCTTGGAAGGCTCTGCGCCAATAACGCTCTTGAGGTAGTTATGGCAGCCGTCTGCTTCCTGACGGATCTCAGCTGCGCTCTTCTGACCAAGGTAGGGGTGTGATACTGTATGGTTAGCAATTTCCATGCCCTTGCTGTATGCGTACTTGATCTCAGCCTGATTCTGTGCACCCTGTGACCAGTCACTTACATAGAAGAATGTTGCGTGGAAGCCCTGTTCTGTGAGAGCATCAACGATCTTCTTGTTGTTTGCAGGTGAACAGCCATCATCGAAGCTGATAGCGATCATAGGCTTAGAGGGGTCTACCTTTCCTATCTCAGGCTCGGGATCGTTTGAAACTGTTCCACTGCCTGTTGTGATAGAAGAGCTTGTGCCCTTTGCCTGTACAGCTATCTCATCAATGAAGAAGTCGATAGTTGTCTTAGCTGTCTCAACGTAGAGAATGAGGTTTGATGCGCCTTCGGGTACAGTATAAGCTGTGTTTTCGAGCTTTGTCCAGGTATTCTTGGAAGCCTTGCCCTCAGCAACAGTATCATAATCCTTTTCTCCGTCGCTCTTTGTGTACTCAAGTGAGATCTTGAAGTCGTCGCTTTCGCTTACCTTCTGGAGAACACCAGCGCTGATGCTGTATGTTCCGCCGGCTACGAATGAGTTATCGAGCTTGATCTCAGCGCCGTTCCAGCTATCAGAACGACCTGTTACCTTGAGTGAGCTGCCGTTGATGTAGTTATCCTTGTTTACTGCAACTGAAGCGTCACCTCTGCCCTGCCAGCTATCTGCGCCGCTGTTGAATGAGCTCTTGAAGTAGTTAGCAGGAGCATCTGTAACGATAGGAGTTTCAGTTGTAATAGCCTTAGTTGTCTGTGTTACAGGAGCTGTTGTTGTCAGCTCATTTTTTTTTTGACTCTCGACCGGGAATTCAGAGATCAGACCGAGCTTGAATTTCTGGATCAAGAGTGCGTCATTATTTGTGAGGCCCTTGTAGCCGTCAACGTCTGCGTTAACAGCACCCTGCTCTGTAATGCTTGAAGAAGATTTGCCTACGCCATACTTGTCAGGGTTTGTTGAAGCCTGCATTACGAGAACAGCATCTGCAATGTTTACGTTGTTATCACAGTTTGCATCGCCCCACTTTGTAGGCTGAATACCTGTTGTAGGAGCCTCTGTGGGAGCCTGTGTTGTAGTTGTAGTAGTTGTTGTAGGAGCCTCTGTAGGAGCCTGTGTTGTGATAGCGCCTTCTACTGTACCGCCGCCTGTAACAACTGATGATGACTTGCCAGCCTTAGCGAGCTGTACGCTGTCGATGTAGAACTCGAGATCTTCGTCAGAAGACTCAAGGTAAAGTGTCATGTCTGATGCGCCTGAAGGAATTGTGAACTCCTTGTTCTCGAGCTTTGTCCATACACCGCTCTCAGCGTCTACTGAAGCAACTTCCTTCCAGTCCTGGTCGCCTGCTGTGTACTCGAGTGTAAGCTTGAGGTCCTTTGTAGAACCGCTCTTCTGAAGTGCTGCGCAGCTGATGCTGTATGTCTCGCCGGGCACAAATGTTGAAGAGCTGAGCGGAATAGCGCCGCCGTGCCAGTTCTGAGTTCTGCCTGTGACCTTGAGAGAACTGTTGCCGTCATAGTAGTTCTTGTTGTCTACTGAAACAGAAGCATCACCTCTGCCCTGGAAGTTACCCTTGCCGGACTCGAAGTTCTCTGCGATGTAGTTACCGTTCTGATCAGGCTCGGGAGCTGTCGGAGGCTCTGTGGGCTCTTCAGTAACAGGCTCACCGTATGTGATGATGTTCTTCTTAACGTTAGCCTGACCATCACTCTCCCAGCCTTCTACGTTGAAAGCAACTTCATAGAAGTCACCCATCTTCATACCGAGCTTCTCCCATTCCTGGAAATGCTTGTAGATGCTGATAGTACCGGATGTTCTGCGATTCTTACGAACGCTGATGTACTGTGTGAAAGGTCCGTTTGAATTTGTGATGTTATATGAGTTCATGGGGTTCTTGAGGATCTCATATTCGCTTCCATCGATGTTTGCTGTACCCATACGCTGAGTCTGTCCGCCTGCTGAAGGAACCCAGTTCTTCCAGTCTTCGATGATGTAGAACTCAACGAGCGGATCTTCTGTCCAACCGTAGATACAGATACGTGAGTTACCTGATGAACCAGCTGACCATTCGCAGTCAAACTGACAAGTGAAGTTACCGTAATCCTGCCAGTGCTTGCCTGTGTGTCTTCCGTAGAAAAGACCACGACGGGCAAGGAAGTTACCTCTTGAACCGTTAGGTCCGCACTGCCACTTTGTGCTGAATCCGCCTCCCTCATCAGCAAGTGTCATTGTGGATGAGTTAGGTGTATCTGCCTGCCAGATCTCGTGGTGGTAATCGTGATACCAGTCGGTCTCCTGTGTGTGGCCCGGACTTGTAGTAAGTGTTTTCGCAGCATCCGCTGTTGTAGGCTTAGCTACGAGAGGGGCTGAAGTGATTGCTAAGAAGGCAGCAACCGCTGTGCCCAGCACGCGTTTGAAAATGCCATTCTGCATGAGTATCATTCCTCACTTTCATAGTTTTAAAGTATGTGAATATCATGTGCAAGTACAGAAAAGCATACAGCCCATAAGCAGTATGTCCCGCCTTTTCTGAACCTTCTACGGTTATTTTATTACATTTTCGTGAACAATTCAAGTCATTTGTTGCTAACAAATTTTGCACATATCATTTTTTGCTGAATTTGGTACAATTTTGCTATCCGTTTTTTGTACACTATTTTTGCGGCTATATCACGTCGTTTCAAGCATTGCATTATTGTGCCATTTTTTGCGGTATGACCAAATCTTGCGGAGTTGATAGTAAAAATCCGAACACCAGGCAGATGTTCGGATATGAATTAAGTATAATTTTTTGCTTCATTCACAAGTTTGATGTCAACGAGCGCATCGGCCATCGTTCCCTCCGGAGTATACTCCTCCGAGAATATCTTTCCCTCCTGGCGAATGCGTCCGATGAACGCCGTTTTGTCATATGGAACGAGCAGCTTCATACGCCTTGCAGTCTCAGGAAGCTTCTTCGCTATCATATCTAGCAGCCTGTCAAAGCCGCTGTGATGAAGTGCGCTTATCATAACGGTGGAGTCGTCCTCGAATACCGTATCCGGTTCGAGAGCCGCGTCAGACTTGTTCAGCACGTTTATCTTCGGTATGTCCCCGCAGCCGAGCTCGTCAAGGAGCTTCGCTGTAACTTCTGCCTGCTGAACTCTCTCCGGTGAGGAAAGGTCCTGAACATTCAGTATCACGTCAGCGGCAGCAGCTTCTTCAAGTGTAGACTTGAAAGCTTCAACAAGATCATGCGGCAGACGTCTTATGAGTCCGACCGTATCTATAAGCATAACGCTCCTGCCGTCAGGAAGCTCGATAGAGCGCGAGGTTATATCAAGCGTTGCGAACAGCTTGTTCTCAGCGAGGACTCCCGCATCCGTGAGGGCGTTGAGCAGAGTTGACTTGCCGACGTTGGTGTAACCCACTATCGCAGCACAGAGGACTCCGTCCTTCTTGCGGCGCGAACGTGAGAAGTCACGGTGCTTTTTCAGTTCTTCGAGCTCATTCTCGAGGTAGGTTATACGTCTTCTGATGTGTCTCTTGTCAGATTCGAGCTTTGTCTCACCGGGGCCTCTTGTACCGATACCGCCGCCAAGCCTTGACAGAGCCGTACCCATACCGGTCAGACGCGGCAGACGGTATTTCTGCTGTGCCAGCTCTACCTGGAGCTTACCCTCCTTAGTTCTTGCACGCTGTGCAAATATGTCCAGTATCAGCGTTGTCCGGTCGATAACGCGGACATCGAGTATATTCTCGATGTTTCTCACCTGGACTCCTGTGAGCTCGTGGTCGAATATCACAAGCTCGGCTTCAAGAACATCGAGCTGTTCTTTCAGCTCTTCAAGTCTGCCTGCACCCATACAGGTAGCAGAATCGTATGTCGGGCGGCGCTGTATAACAGTTCCCACGACCTCGGCATTGGCAGTTGAAGCAAGCTCAGCCAGCTCGGCTATTGAAACTTCCGCGTCGAACTCCCCTGTGTCCACGCAGGCGAGGACAGTTTTTACCGGGAGCTCCTCTGTTTTGTTTTCGTACATAATATTCCTTTCAGTTTTCAGCCAATAGTCCTTTTATAAGTTCCTCTTCTTATAAGATGCAGTCATCAGAAATCCTCAGGATAACTGCTGATAATGTACTCGCCGGTATGAGCATCCAGTATCAGATATGATACCTCTCCGTCAATAAAACGAATCATCCATCCAAGACGAGGTTCTACATCGTCCATAAATATCATAAGCTCAGGCTCTTCGTACTTATCCCATTCATGCTTACAATCTCTTTCCTCAGGTTTCAGGGCAAGATATTCCTTCACCTGCTCCAAAGTAAAGGTCGGTGTCAGGTCGATCTGCAACTCCGGATAGTATCCACACGATGTATAAGCTATTTCTTTGTTTTCATTATCAACATACACGGCTATTTCTGAATTGGTTCGGATGCCTTTGTAATACTGGTGGAAGCTATAACCTACACCCTTAGGACTCCATCTTGATTTATAAAAACGTATCTCGTTGTCGATGTCCTTACACCCCATAATGTCAGAAAGCGAAGCAAGTGCCTTGAAAGCATCATCTTTATCCTCTATCCTGAAATCAACAAAATTTCCTTCTATATCTATAGTGCCGTCCTCGCGATTTCTGACTTCAGCTTTTGATTTAATCTCGTCAAGAGTCAGCTGTTTGTATTTTGCACTTGAAGTTGCTGCTTCTGTCTCAGTCTCTGTTGAAGCTGTTGTTTCCTTTACTGATGATGAACTGCTGTCCGAACAGCCGCACAGAAGCGCTGTACAGCACAGCACTGCCAATATTCCTTTTTTCATAAAGTTCCCCTTCTTATAAGATACAGTTATCAGATATCCTCGACATGACTGCCCATAATTAACTCGCCGGTGTGGGCATCCATTATTATATATTTTACCTCTCCCTCAGTAAAACGTACCATCCAGGCTAGACGAGGTTCTTCGCGGTCCATTGATATTATAAGCTCAGGCTCTTCGTATGCCCCGTAATTGGTCAGATCTTCTCCTGCTCTTTTCTCCGGCTCCATTTCAACATACTCTTTCACCTGCTCCACTGTAAATGTAGGTGTCATATCAACATTTATCTCCGGGAAATAATTACAGTACAGAGTTTCTATTTCTTTGGTATCATTCTTTACCTGAAGAAGTATATAAGAATTAGTGCGGAGGCCTTTGTAATGCTGGTGGAAAACATAGCTATAATCTTCAGAATTTCCGGCAGACTTATAAAACTGTATCTCGTTGTCGATATCCTTACAGCCTATAACGTCTGCAATAGAAGCAAGCGCCTTGAATGCGTCCTCTTCACTCTCTATCTTAAAATCAGTAAAATTTCCTTGTATCAGTATACAGTTGGGCTCCTGCTCTACAACAGCAGCTTTGGAGTTTATATCGTCAAGAGTCAGCTGGTCGTATTTCGCACTTGAAGTTGCTGCTTCTGTCTCGGGTTCTGTTGAAGCTGCTGTTACAGCAGTCGTTTCAGCGGATGTAGGCTCCTCTGCTGTTGAAACTGTCGTTTCCGCAGAAGCCGTTGTTGTTTCCTTGACTGATGATGATGAACTGCTGTCCGAACAGCCGTACAGGAGCGCTGTACAGCAGAGGACTGCTATAACTGATGCTTTTTTCATGATAATTCTCTCCACTCTATTAGTTTAAATCGAACAAAAGGGCAGCCGAAGCCGCCCTGTATGTTGCGTTTTATAATTCAGACATTCAGTCTGTTATGCTTCCTTGTTCTTGCAGCACTTCTTGTACTTCTTGCCGCTTCCGCACGGACAGGGATCATTGTCGCCTACCTTGTGCTTGGACTTTGCCTGCTCGGAGAAGCTGCCGTCGCCGGCACCTGCATTGGGAGCGTCAGGCTTTGCGACCTGTTCACGCTCGGGAGCTTCGTTTCTCTGGAGCCTTACTGTAAGGAGCATACGGATAGTATCCTCGCGGATAGCCTCTACCATTGCATCGAACATCTCGAAACCTTCATAACGGTACTCGATAACAGGATTCTTCTGTCCGTAAGAACGGAGGCTGATACCCTTCTTGAGCTCTTCCATATCGTCGATGTGAGCCATCCACTTTGTATCAACTACCTTGAGGAGGATTACTCTCTCGAGCTCACGCATTACCTCAGAGCCGTACTCAGCTTCCTTAGCCTGATAGAGCTCGCCTGCCTTTGCCTTGAGGGCATTGGTGATGTCTTCCTTGGATACTTCTGAAAGGTCATCTTCTGTGTATGCGAGGTCGTCAGGTCCGATGAGCCAGCCGAGGAAGTGATCCTTGAGGCCGACGAGGTTCCACTCGTCCTTGACTTCCTCATCAACGATGTAGGAGTCAACAGTTGTGTCGATGAGGTCTTCCATCATCTTGAGGATGCTCTCGTGGAGGTCTTCTCCGTCGAGAACCTGTGCTCTCTGCTTGTAGATGATCTCACGCTGTGTATTCATAACATCGTCGTAGTTGAGGACGTTCTTTCTTATGCTGAAGTTGTTGCCCTCGACCTTCTTCTGTGAGGACTCGATGATACGTGTAAGGAGCGGGCTCTCGATAGGCATATCCTCTGCCACGTTGAGTCTGCGCATGAGGTTCTCGAGACGGTCACCTGCGAAGATACGCATAAGGTCGTCTTCAACTGAGAGGAAGAAGCAGCTTTCGCCCTCGTCACCCTGACGTCCTGAACGTCCGCGGAGCTGGTTGTCGATACGGCGTGACTCGTGACGCTCTGTACCGAGGATGTAAAGACCGCCGGCTTCCTTGACAGCAACAGCCTTTTCCTTTACCTCTGCGTTGAACTTGTCATAGTACTCGCGGTACTTCTTTCTTGCATCGAGGACTGCCTGGTCGTCTGTATCAGCAAAACCGATAGCAGCTGTGATGAGATCTTCATCCATGCCGTCCTTTCTCAGAGCGGCTCTTGCGAGGAACTCAGCGTTACCGCCGAGCATGATATCAGTACCACGTCCAGCCATGTTTGTAGCGATGGTAACAGCGCCGTACTTACCCGCCTGAGCAACGATCTCAGCTTCCTTGGCGTGCTGCTTTGCGTTGAGGACTTCGTGCTTGATGCCCTTTCTCTTGAGCATTGCGGAAAGGAGCTCAGACTTGTCGATAGATACTGTACCAACAAGGATAGGCTGTCCCTTGGAGTGACACTCGATGATCTTCTCTATGATAGCGGCATACTTGCCCTTTTCGGTGCTGTATACCTGATCGTTGTGATCGATACGGATAACAGGCTTGTTTGTGGGGATAGAGATAACGTCGAGTTTGTAGATCTCCTTGAACTCGTCCTCTTCGGTCATAGCAGTACCGGTCATACCGGAGAGCTTTGTGTAGAGACGGAAGAAGTTCTGGAAAGTGATAGTAGCAAGAGTTCTTGACTCGCTCTTGATCTTAACGCCTTCCTTAGCCTCGATAGCCTGGTGGAGACCGTCGTTGAATCTACGTCCCATCATAAGACGTCCGGTAAACTCGTCAACGATGATGATCTCGCCGTCCTTTACAACGTAGTCTACATCGTTGCGCATAACGCCGTTAGCCTTGATAGCCTGGTTGATGTGGTGGAGAAGAGTCATATTCTCCGAATCCATAAGGTTGTCTATACGGAAAGCTTCCTCAGCCTTCTTAACACCGCGCTGGGTGATAGTAGCTGTCTTAGCCTTTTCGTCGATGATATAGTCAGCAGTCTCGTTAGCTGCATCCTGGTCTATCTTGTCGTCCATCTCGACTACTGTTGTGGAAGTAAGAGTCTTTGCGAAACGGTCAACGATAGAGTAGAGGTCTGTGGACTTGTCTCCGCGTCCGGAAATGATAAGCGGAGTACGTGCCTCATCGATAAGGATAGAGTCGACCTCATCGACGATAGCGAAGTTAGGAGCTCTCTGAACGCGCTCCTCCTTGTGAGTAACCATGTTGTCACGGAGGTAGTCGAAGCCGAGCTCGTTGTTTGTAGCGTAAGTAACGTCGCAGTTATAAGCTGCACGTCTCTCGTCGTTGTTGAGTCCGTGGAGGATACAGCCGACTGTAAGTCCGAGCCAGCGGAGTACCTTACCCATTTCCTCTGCCTGAGTCTTAGCGAGGTAGTCGTTTACAGTAACGACATGAACGCCGAGTCCGGAAAGAGCATTGAGGTATGAAGCTACGCAGGCAACGAGAGTTTTACCTTCACCGGTCTTCATTTCAGCTATACGTCCCTGGTGGAGAACGATAGCACCGATGATCTGAACGGGATAGGGTTTCTTTTCGAGTACACGCCAAGCAGCTTCTCTTACGGTAGCAAGAGCCTCAGGGAGGATATCGTCGAGGGTTTCGCCGTCCTCGAGTCTCTCCTTGAATTCAACAGTCTTGGCTTTGAGTTCTGCGTCAGAAAGTGCCTGATACTCCTCATCAAGGGCAAGCACCTTGTTTTTTATAGGATCAATGCGCTTGAGCTCACGGTTAGAGTAAGCGTTTGCGCCGAAAATGTTCTTGAATAAGCCCATTTGTTTTACCTTCTTTACGTTTAATTGTTGCGATCTACGAATAGATATAAATACATATCATATATTTTACTACAAAATCAACATTTTGTCAAGTACAAATGATGATAATTCAGAATTCACACTTTCAAGAATGAATGAAGCCTTTCCCCTGACACACACTCATTCTTTCAGCCTTTCATTCTTGAATAATTCGTAATGCTTAATGCATAATGCATAATTAGATGTATCGCTTCGCGATATATTAAAGTATGTAGGGGCGCATTCCGTGCGCCCGTTCTTCTTGTACTGTATACCTGCGGGCGAGCGGAACTCGCCCCTACAGAAAACATGGTTTACCGCAAGAAGTAATAAACGTTCTTCCTGGGACACATTACTTCTTTACTTCTTGCTTTTGATGTCAGTATTAAGCATACCAATAATTCTGCATTATGCAATATGAATTATGCATTAAAATAAGGCGGCCGTCATAGAGGAGACAACCGCCGTTTTTATCAGTATTTATACTTGTCAAGCGAAAGAACAAGATAGAAGTATACAGCTGATGCTATCAGTGAAATAAGAGCACTGCTTCCGTTAACTACAAAGTCGGTTATGTTTATTGCAAGTACAAAGAAAGCTATCTTGCGGCAGGTGCTGTATTCGCCCCTGATGCCTGCTTTTGCCATTATTATCGTGAGTACAGCGGGAACTACCGCAAGCAGTCCTGCGAAGAACAGAAGTCCTCCTATATCAGAGGTCGAACCCTTGATGACTTTGAGAACTACAAGAAAGATGTTCAGAGCGGCTACTGCCAGCATAAGATAATTCCAGCCGATAAATACAGTTTTTTTGTCCATTATAAGAACCCCCATACCAGTAATATCACAGAAAAAGCAAGTACCTCTATCACCTTGCTGAAATCTGTGATATGTATTATATCATTGTGTTAATGTATTGTCAATAACGATTTTATACATAATGGTATATTGTTTAATTCATAATGCATAATGCAGAATTATTGGTATGCTTAATACTAACATCAAAAGCAAGAAGTAAAGAGGTAAAGAAGTAATGTGTCACAGGAAGAACGTTTATTACTTCTTGCGTTAAGATATATTTGAATAAGTCTGCGTCAGCAGACACATTCAATTATGAATTATGCATTATGCATTATGAATTGTTCAAGGCTGAAAGGCTGAAAGAATGAGTGTGCGTCAGGGGGACAGCTTCATTCATTGTTAAAAAAGGACGGTCTTAACCGTCCCTTACTTATTATAGTATAAAGCGGAGAATGTCCTCCGGCTTTTCGGCAATAAAGTCCGCTCCGGCAGCTTCGAGCTCTTCGCGTCCGCGGAATCCCCACGCACAGCCAATAGTTCTGATGCCTGCATTCTGCCCTGTGAGCATATCCACGTTGCTGTCCCCTATCATATAAGCCTCGCCGGGCTCGTCAGGGAGTGCCGCGAATATCTCGGCTATCACCTGAGTATCAGGCTTTATCGGACGCTTAGTAGTTCCTCCCAGCACCCTGATGAAATCTATATCCGGAAGCAGTTCGGCAACGAGTTCCCTTGCCGCGTCCTCAGGCTTGTTGGTAGCCACAGCGAGCACAACACCGGCTTTATCGAGCTTTCTCAGCACCTCATGCATACCATTATATACACAGGTCTTGTCTACCAGGTGTGCAGGGTAGTATTCGCTGAAATACCTGTGCAGTTCGGGAGCTTCTTCCTTCCTGTCTTCGGGAAGAGCTCGCCAGCAGAGCTTCTTTGCTCCGTTGCCAACCATAAACCTGTACTCGTCCAGTGTATGCTCCGGACAGCCCATTTCACGCAGACCGTAGTTCACAGCACCGGCGAGGTCCGCAAGGGTGTCCGCGAGAGTTCCGTCCAGGTCAAATACAGCTATCTTCACAGCTATTCGCCTCCGTTATTCTTCCATGAGTCTGCGTATGTCGTCAGGAGTGAAAACGTACTCCTTGCCGCAGAAATGGCAGCTCACAGTAGTGTCCTTGCCCTCGTCAGCTATGGACTGAAGCTCGTCCTTGCCGATACTTATGAGGACTTTTTCTGTGCGCTCACGGGAGCAGTCACAGCCGTAGACCGGCTCAGCAGAGTCGAGTTCATTGGGTTCAAGACCTGCAAGGAGCATATTGGCTATCTCCTCGGGAGTCTTCCCCTCGTCCAGCAGAGCTGAAACAGGCTTCATAGCGGCAACGTTCTTCTCTATCGTGTCAATGCACTTCTCATCAGCGAACGGGAGAAGCTGTACCAGGAATCCGCCTGCCGAACGAACGGTGAGATCAGGATTTACGAGCACTCCGAGACTGCATACAGTTGGTATCTGTTCGCTTGTAGCGTAGTAGGAAGCTATATCCTCAGCTATCTCGCCCGAAACCAGCGGTATAACGCCGACGTAAGGCTCTTTGAGTCCTAAGTCCTTGACAACGGAGAGAGTTCCGTCACAGCCGACTGCACCGCCTACATCGAGCTTGCCCTGAGCGTTGAGCGGTATCTCAACAACAGGATTGTTCACGCAGCTCTTGACGTTTCCCCAGTTGTCAGCCACAGCAACGAGCTGTCCGGCAGGACCGCCGCCGTCCACACGGAGAGTTACCGTGTCGTTCTCGCCCTTGAGCATATAGCCCATGAGTGAAGCGGCTATGCTGAGTCTTCCGAGACCAGCCGTAACAACAGCTGAAGTCTTGTGTATTCTTTCTATCTCTGAAACTATATCCTTAGCGTCCAGCACCTCGGCAAAAGCCGAACCGTCCGCGGAAATAGCCCTGTATAATTTACCCAATATACTCACTCCATTCAGTTATTAATTCATAATTCATAATGCGTAATGCGTAATTAATGGTATCGCTTGCGCGATTTATTTAAATCAGTCTGCGTCAGCAGACACAATCAATTATGCATTAAGAATTATGCATTATGAATTATATTGTTTGTCCGTTCCTAATGCACCTTGCAGCGTAGACTATGCGCTGTGTGTCCTCCACCGGTGCCGAGAAGCTGTCATCACCGTACTTGCCAAGCAGCTCGAAGCCGCTCTCCTTCAGCAGGCGCTCTATGTCCTCCTCGCTGTAAGCCTTCTCGGAAAAGCTCTCCGAGCTCCGCGAGTAGAGACCGTTCTCCTCACGCTCAAAGAACTCGAGGTCTATCTTCACCTCGTCCGTTTCGGGAACAAGGGTGTTCTCCCATATGCAGTAGACGTTGTCCGTCTCGTATGTAAAGGTGTTGTTTGCAAGGATATGACGGTGCTTGTAGGTCGTGTTCACATCGAAGATGAACAGACCGTTCAGCTCCGAGAAAAAAGCGACGTTCTCAAAGACCTTCTTCACGTCGCTGAGGGACGAAAGGTGGTTTATGCTGTCGAGAGCGCATATCGCTATGTCTATCGTGCCGAACATATCGAGCTTTCTCATATCCTGACAGAGGTACTGGATATTGTGGCCGCTGTCGAACTTCTTGTCGAGAGCCGTTCCAAGCATCTCGTCGGAGTTGTCCACTCCGATAACGTCATAGCCGAGCTCTGCCATGACCTCGGAAATGCTTCCTGTACCGCAGGCGAGGTCAAGGAGGATAGTTCCCTCCGTCTGTTTGAACTTCTTTATTATCTCATCGAAATACCTGCCGCGCTTACCGTAGTCGATATTCGCGGTGAGGTCATCGTAGTACCTTGCAAAAGCGCTGTAACCGCTCATTGGTGCCTCCCTGTTCAGTCTTTGGCGTGCTGTGCGAGCAGCTCGGAATACTTTCTGCGGAACTGCTCGAACCTGCCCTCGTCGAGGGCTTCCCTTATCTTCTCGGTAAGGGTGTTGTAGAAGTAGAGGTTGTGCTGTACCGCAAGTCTGCCGGCAAGCTGTTCATTAGCCTTGAACAGGTGTCTCACATAGGCGCGTGAGAAATTGCGGCAGGTAGGACATCCGCACTCCTCGTCAACAGGACGCGGATCAGTCTCATACTGCTTGTTTCCGAGGTGCATTATGCCCTTCCATGTGAAAACGGTAGCGTGACGTGCGTTGCGGCTGGGCATTACGCAGTCGAACATATCTATTCCCCTTGCGACAGCCTCTATGATATTCGAGGGAGTACCTACTCCCATGAGGTAACGCGGCTTGTTTACCGGCATATAAGGCTCTACAACGTCGATTATGCGGTACATCTCCTCAGTGGGCTCACCTACTGCGAGTCCGCCGATAGCGTAGCCGTCAAGGTCGAGCTGTGAGATAGTCTCCATATGCGCGATACGTATGTCATCGTAGGTCGAACCCTGACCGATGCCGAAGAGCATCTGGTGCTTGTTTATGGTGTCAGGAAGGCTGTTGAGCCTTGCCATCTCCTCCTTGCACCTTATGAGCCAGCGGGTAGTCCTGTCCACGGAAGCCTGCACGTACTTTCTCGGTGCAGGGTTCTCGATACACTCGTCGAAAGCCATAGCGATAGTCGAGCCGAGATTGGACTGTATCTGCATACTCTCCTCAGGTCCCATAAAAATACGTCTGCCGTCTATATGCGAGGCGAAGTAAACGCCCTCCTCCTTTATCTTGCGGAGCTTGGCGAGGGAAAACACCTGAAATCCGCCGCTGTCTGTGAGAATAGGCTTGTCCCAGTTCATGAACTTGTGGAGTCCGCCCATCTGCTTTATCACATGGTCGCCGGGACGCAGGTGAAGATGATAGGTATTGCAGAGCTCGACCTGAGTCTTGAGACCTTTGAGGTCTACCGATGAGATACCGCCCTTGATAGCCGCCGCAGTTCCGACGTTCATAAAGCAGGGTGTCTGGAAAGTACCGTGAACGGTCTCAAACTGACCTCTGCGCGCTCTGTTTTCCTGTTTGAAAAGAGTATACATAAAACCTCCGATTATTAATTCATAATTAAGAATGCATAATGCAGAATTATTGGTATCCCTCTGCGATATTTTAAGCTCTGTCCTCACAAGCGGACACTTTCAATTATGAATTATGCATTATGGACCTTATTGCCCCTTAGTCAAGGTCGAATTCCTTGCCCTGTTCCGGAGTTCTGTCCTCGCGTCTTCCGTAGAAGCCGATGAGCTCTCCGCTCTTGTTTCTTATAGCAAGGATGTACATATCCATATTTGTGCACTTGTCATGGAATGCAAAGACCTTGTTGTTCTCTTCATCCTCCTTGAACCATTCAACACTCATAACGACCTTGCTGAGCATTTCAGCGTCCATAAGAGTCTCGAGGAGCTTTCCGGTGATAGATGCCTTTTTCTCATAGAACTTTGAAGCAGCAGGATTTGCATAGATAACCCTGTAATCAAGGTTGCATATCACCACCGGAGCATCGTCTGTATCGATTATAGCTTTGAAAAAATCATTAAGCTCATACTCTGACATTCTTACTCAATTCTCCTTACCAATTATTTATATTCTATACTTAAAGGATGCACATACAGTCGCCGAAACTGAAGAAGCGGTAGCGCTCCTCAACGGCTTTTCTGTAAGCATTCATAGTATTATCGTAACCCATAAATGCTGATACAAGCATTATCAGCGTACTCTCGGGAAGATGGAAATTAGTTATAAGACCGTCTATACACTTGAACTTGTATGAGGGATAGATAAATATGTCTGTATATCCCTCGTGCTCTGCGATCTCGTCATAGAAGGTCGCAACGCTTTCAAGAGTACGGCAGGTCGTTGTTCCCACGGCTATAACTCTGCCGCCGTTTTTCTTTGTCTCATTTATGAGGGCAGCAGTCTCAGCCGGAAGGTAGTAGTGTTCGCTGTGCATCTTGTGGTCGAGGACGTTGTCCTCCTTGACAGGTCTGAAAGTACCAAGACCAACATGGAGCGTCACGAACGCAGTCTTTACGCCTTTGGCTCTCAGCTCGTCGAGCATCTCCGGAGTGAAGTGCAGACCGGCTGTCGGAGCGGCAGCTGAGCCGAGCTCCTTCGAGTATACCGTCTGGTAGCGCTCCTTGTCCTCGAGCTTTTCAGTTATGTACGGCGGCAGAGGCATCTGTCCCACATCCTCGAGAGCCGTGAAGAAGTTCCCTTCGCACTCGAAGCGGACAACGCGGTTTCCGTCGTCCTTGACCTCGATGACCTCAGCGATGAGTCTTCCGCCGCCGAAGCTGAATCTTCTTCCGACTTTGGCTTTCTTGCCGGGGCGGCAGATTATCTCCCATATCTTGTCGCCCTTCTGTTCGAGCAGAAGGAACTCGATAAACGTGCCGTTGCCGATCTTTTCTCCGTAGAGACGGGCAGGTATGACACGGGAGTCGTTCATAACGAGCAAGTCACCTTCTCTCAGGCGCTCGCATAGATTATAGAAATGAGCGTGTTCTATCTCACCTGTACGGCGGTCAACACACATCATACGGGAGGAATTTCTCGGCTCAACAGGGTGCTGGGCTATGAGCTCCTCCGGCAGATCATAGTAAAAATCCGATTTAAGTAGTTCCATTGAATTGCTCCTTATACTTTAAGGCTGCGGAGATACTTCTTATGCTCGTCTGTCACGCGGAAGCTCTCGGCGGCTTTCTGTATCGTCTTGTTGTGAGTCCACGGATCAAGACGTTTCTGTTCTATGTAAGGCAGTACCTCGTCGTAATTCTTGGCAAGAGCCGTTGCGAAGTACCACGCACGCATCATATTTATGTAATACTCCTCCGAGGAGATGTCTGCCACTCTGTCAGCGTATTCCGTCCGGAAATACTCACCGAGGAAATAACGCATAAGCGTTCCCGCAGCGAATCTGACCGTGTAAGTCAGTCCTGAGGCGAGCCACTTGTCCACAAGCGGTATGAGCTCGTCACGGTGCTTTGCGAATACCTTCGGATTGAGCTGATCGCAGGTCGCCCAGTTGTCAACATACGGCAGAAAGGCTTCCAGGAGAGCCACGCACTGCTGAAAGTCCTTTTCCTCTGATATTATGAATGAATGGAGCTGATCCTCTTCAAAGTACCTGTGCGGCAGGACGCTGAGGAACCCGTCTGTATCACTGCGCTTCCTCATATCCTTTGCAAGGCGTTTCAGCTCGGGAGTCCTAACGCCGATAAAATGCTCCCTCCCGTGGTTCGGAGTGAGCTTCTGCTGGAACTCAGCGTATTCTTCGCTTCGCAGGCTGAACAGAGCCTCTTCTGTATCAGTCAGGATACTCATAAGGACCTCCCCTTCAAATTATTTTTTGTAAAATTTCTGAAAACTGTTGACAACGAGCCGCTAAAGTGCTATTATGATAACAAGGTAGAGGTGCGGCTGCGATAAGTACCTGTACACGGGACCGCCAGTCCGATGGTGTACAGCGAAAGGCAAGGCTGCCGAAGAACGGTCTCCGGCAATTTCCGTTCTGGCTGTATGTTTAAGAAATATACAGCTGTCATCATTGCTTTATGATGGAGAGCTATCGGCATTGTTTATTTGCTTTGCCAACATTTCTATTATAACGCATGATGGACCGGTTTGCAACCGGTTTTTGTTATTTTTGTGCAAAATTTTGTTAAGGAGCAATTTTTATGAAACAGTACAACGTAGGTATCATAGGCGCAACAGGTATGGTCGGACAGAGATTCGCCACACTTCTCGAGAATCATCCGTGGTTCAATGTAAAGGTCCTCGCTGCTTCTCCCAGAAGCGCCGGACAGACTTATGAACAGGCTGCAGGAAGCCGCTGGAAGATGGCTGTTCCCATGCCCGCAGCTATGAAGGACATGATCCTCCTCGACGCTACAAACGACATCGAGAAGATCGCTTCTATGGTAGACTTCTGCTTCTGTGCAGTAGATATGAAGAAGGACGAGATCAAGGCTCTCGAAGAGGCTTACGCTAAGGCTGAGTGTCCTATCGTTTCAAACAACTCCGCTCACAGATTTACTCCCGACGTTCCTATGGTAGTTCCGGAGATAAACCCCGAGCACATCGAGATAATCAAGGCTCAGCGCGAGCGTCTCGGCACTAAGAGAGGCTTCATCGCTGTCAAGTCCAACTGCTCTATCCAGAGCTATGTTCCCGCTCTCCACCCCCTGAGAAAGTTCGGTCTCAAGAACGTTCTCGCCTGCACATACCAGGCTATCTCAGGCGCAGGAAAGAACTTCGAGACATGGCCTGAAATGGTCGATAACCTCATCCCCTTCATCGGCGGCGAGGAAGAGAAGTCCGAGCAGGAACCCCTCAAGGTATGGGGCGAGATCAAGGGCAACGAGATCGTTAAGGCAAGCTCACCCAGCATCACAACTCAGTGTCTCCGTGTTCCCGTTTCTGACGGTCACACAGCTGCTGTATTCGTAAGCTTCGAGAACAAGCCCTCCAAGGAAGAGATCCTCCAGCTCTGGAAGGACTTCAAGGGCGTTCCCCAGGAACTCGAGCTCCCCAGCGCTCCGAAGCAGTTCATCCACTACTTCGAGGAGGATAACCGTCCTCAGGCTAAGCTCGACAGAAACCTCGAAGGCGGTATGGCTGTTTCAACAGGCCGTCTCCGTGAGGATACACAGTACGACTACAAGTTCGTATGCCTCTCACACAATACACTCAGAGGTGCAGCAGGCGGCGGCGTTCTCCTCGCTGAGCTCCTCGCTGCTAAGGGATACTTTGATTAATGCATAATTCTTAATGCATAATTCATAATTAATGGCTGATCAAAACATTATTGTGATAAAAAGCAAAGATTTCGCCTTGCGCATTATCAACATGTATAAATACCTTACTGTTGAAAAGAAAGAGTTTGTTTTATCAAAACAGGTTCTTCGCTGTGGAACTAGCATAGGTGCAAATGTTAAAGAAGCTATCCGCGGTCAAAGCAAGGCAGATTTCTATGCAAAAATGAATATTGCCCTGAAAGAAGCAAGCGAAACAGAATACTGGCTTGAACTTCTCTTTGAAAGCGGCTATTTGGAAAAATCACACTTTCAAAGTATTTTCCCTGATTGTCAGGAATTGATAAGAATACTCGTTTCTATTTGTAAATCTAAAGATTCATAATTTAATTATGCATTATGCATTATGAATTATGAATTAAACGAAAGGATTTGAGTCTATGAAGAACACCATTTTCACCGGCGCTGGAATCGCTATCATCACTCCTATGAACAGCGACGGTTCTATAAACTACGACGAGCTCGGCCGTATCATCGACAACCAGATCGCTAACGGCACAGACTCCATCATCATCTGCGGCACTACCGGAGAATCCGCTACTATGACTGACGACGAGCACCGCGACTGCATCAAGTTCGCTGTACAGCACGTTGCAGGCAGAGTTCCCGTTATAGCCGGTGCAGGAAGCAACGATACACGCTATGCAGTAGAGCTCTCCAAGGAAGCTGAAGCTGCAGGCGCAGACGCTCTCCTCCACGTAACTCCTTACTACAACAAGGCTACTCAGAGAGGTCTCGCTGCTCACTTCACAGCTATCGCTGATGCTGTAAATATCCCGATAATCCTCTACAACGTTCCTAGCAGAACAGGCTGCGGCTTCGATGTTGCTACCGTTAAGGAACTCTCAAAGCACAGAAACATCGCTGCTATCAAGGAAGCAAGCGGCAACATCAGCTATGTTGCCAAGCTCATCGCTGCCTGCGGCAATGACATCGACGTATACAGCGGCAACGATGATATGGTCGTTCCGATAATGTCACTCGGCGGCAAGGGCGTTATCTCTGTTGCTTCACACGTTATCCCGAAGGAGATGCACGATATGGTTCAGCTCTGTCTCGATAACAATTTCGCTGAAGCTCAGAAGCTCCAGATCGAGTATCTCGACCTCATCAACGACCTCTTTATGGAAGTCAACCCCATCCCTGTAAAGGAAGCTATGAACATGATGGGCTGGAACGCAGGTCCCTGCCGTCTCCCGCTCTGCGATATGACTGACGAGCACAAGGCTAAGCTCCTTGCTACACTCAAGAAGCACAATCTCGTTAAATAAGATACAGCCACCTTATAACAGCAAAGGAAGTGTAAACCATGACTAATATAGTTATCTGCGGCGCAAACGGAAAAATGGGCAAGAACATCTACGCCTGCGCGGCTGAACGTGACGACTGCAAGGTCATCGCCGGAGTTGATATATACACTAAGGAATATGCTGATTTCCCGATAGTTGAAACTCCCGACAAGCTCCCCGCAAAGCCCGATGTTATCATCGACTTTTCCAATCCGGCTCTGCTCGACAGTCTTCTCAGCTACTGCCTTTCAACCGGTACTCCCCTTGTTATCGGTTCCACAGGCTACTCAGACGAGCAGATAGCACAGATCAAGAGCGCTGCTCAGCAGATACCGGTATTCTTCACATTCAATATGTCTCTCGGTATCAATCTTCTCGTTCAGCTCGCTAAGAAGGCTGCTTCCGTTCTCGGTGACCAGTTTGACATCGAGATCGTCGAGAAGCACCACAACCAGAAGATAGACGCTCCCAGCGGCACCGCGATCATGCTCGCAAACGCTATCAACGAGACTCTCAATAATTCCAAGCACTACGTATACGACCGTCACTCACGCCGTCAGAAGCGTGAAAAGACAGAGATAGGCATGCACGCTATCCGCGGCGGCACTATCGTCGGTGAACACGACGTTATCTTCGCAGGTCACGACGAGGTCATCACCCTGTCACACTCTGCTGCTTCCAAGGCTGTTTTCGCAGCCGGAGCTGTAAATGCTGCTGTATTCCTCAAGGATCAGCCGGCAGGTCTCTACGATATGTCTCAGATGGTCTGAGGTAAACAGATATGCTGACTCATACAGGCACACTTACTATCGAGACAGAACGTCTCATTCTCAGAAGATTTGAGTATTCCGACTGCGATGCAGTTTTCAGGAACTGGGCAAGCGATGAACACGTTCAGACTATGTATTCAGAGCCTACCTATCATACAAAAGATGAGGTAAAAGGTCTCCTCGACAAATACATCGGCTCTTACGAAAGAGAAGATTACTACCGCTGGGCAGTCATTGACAAACAGAACGGTGAGTGTATCGGTCAGATAGCTTACTTCCTTGTGGATAACAAGAACCACTTTGCCGAGATAGAATACTGCATAGGTGCTGACTTCCAGTGCAGAGGATACTGCACAGAAGCAGCAAAGGCTGTTATAGCTTTCGGCTTTGAGTCAATGAATCTTCACAAGGTGCAGATATGCACCAAAACTATCAACGCTCCCTCAAAGAGAGTCATCGAGAAATGCGGCTTCACCTATGAAGGCACGCTCAGAGACTACTTCTTTATGAACGGTAAATATGTCGGAAGGCTCTATTTCTCCATTCTCAGGGAAGAATACGAAAGCAGGAAGTAATATGGCTGATAAGGAAACACTCGAAAAAGTACGGGAATTCTTCAAAGGTGACCGTTTTGCCGACGAGGCAGGCATAGTCATCGACGACATCGGTGACCACTACGCAAAGTGCAGTCTCACCATCACAGAGCACCACAAAAACGCTATGGGCGGTGTTATGGGCGGAGTTTACTTCACTCTTGCCGATCTTGCATTTGCTGTCGCTTCAAACTGGCAGGTACCAGGCGTAGTCGGACTCAACTGTGATATTTCTTTTATCGGTACTCCAAAGGATGGCAGACTCATTGCTGAGGCAAAGTTCGTCAAGGAGTCAAAGTTCATCAGCACTTACAATGTTGAAGTCACGGACGGTCTCGGAAACACCGTTGCAGTCGTTCAGTGCCTCGGTTTCAATACAAAGAACAGATAAAACTAAAGCTCCGCCCACAGCGGAGCTTTTTTATTGCAGGTATTATAGCAGCATTTCAATCATACAAAGCTCTTGTTCATTAAAATATATCATATAATCATAACTCCTTTTTACTGATGTTTTCTAATATCAAGATTATAAATAATATTAAGTTTGGTATTGTTATATAAGTCGTAAGTTAGATTGTCAAAATCTTCTCGATAAATTATCGATGCACCTATTCTACATCTGTATACATCATATATGCTTTTATATTTATCTGCGAATTCGTTCAGTTTTTTTTCAGAACAGATGTCATTAGGTAATAATAATTGTGCTACAGATACGACGTTTCCGTTTTTTACACTTTCCTCGTTAATATCATCTCCAAATTGTAGCTCTGTGCCGCGTGGGCGAACATATACCTTAAAATTATCTTTACCAAAATAGCTTTCTAAATATTTTTGTATAGCTTTCTCAGTTTCTTTCCTTACAGCTACAAGCATATAATCATCGCTGTAATTACCGTCGCGGTCATAATTAACAGTGACTATGTTCCTGTCATCCTCTTTATCGTACCCGACAGGAACAAATTCTGTATCCTCTGTGTTCATGAGCCCTGCCTGCGTATGTGATATATACTCAAACTCAACTCCCGGATATTCCTCTTCAAGATATACAAAGGCGCTTTCAATTTCTTTGATACCGCCTTTTTGTCTTCCGTTAAGCTGAGACATTTCCGTTGGCAGACTGTTCTCTTCAAGTATCTTGATCTGCCTGCTGTTCAGAACATCAGGGTTGCTTTGCTTGTATTTCCTGGTTTCGCATGATACAAGACAAGCTGCTGCGATTAGTGCTGTGGTCATTAGTGCGATCAGTTTTTTCATGTATAGTTCCTCCCTTTATGCTGTTATGAGAATTATAACACGTCTGCCGACAATAATCAATTAATAATAGGTTACAATACGGTTTTCAAAGAATACAAAATCCCGATGCTCAGCATCGGGATCAGTTGTTCTATTCGGTTTACGTTTGTTCTGCTAAGTGAATAAGGTACAGCAGCTTTTTATTCAGGCTGCTTAGGAGCTTCTACCTTCTCGGACTTACGTGCTTTTTTACGTGCCTTCTTTATCTCATACATCTTGTCGTCAGCTTCCTGGATTATGCTGTAAAGTGTAGTATGTTCATCCGGCAGCGTGATAACGCTTCCGATACTTGCTGAAAGCACATAGGGTTTACGGATAATTGCATTCATATTGTCTATACGTATGTCAAAACGGCGCTGGAGAGCTTCCGCAGATGATGATGTGACACCTACCTCAAACAGTACGAATTCGTCACCGCCTAGTCTTGCACATATGCTTCTTCTTCCGCAGCACTCCTGTATTACGCTCGCAAGACGCTGTATAGCAAAGTCGCCTTCGTTGTGTCCGTAGTTGTCGTTGATGAACTTCAGGCCGTCCATATCTATGAAGCTGAGCATCACGCGCATCTTCTTTTCAACACATTCCCTGAACATATCATCAGCGATGTTGATAAAGCCGTTTCTGTTGTAGACGTTACAGAGCGGATCAATGACATACAGCTTGTTGAGCTCGTCCATAGCTTTGTTGAGACGGAAGAGCTTTCTGATATTCTCGAGCGAATTGCTTATATTCATCGTGAGCGTATGACAGAGAAGGCTGTATATAGGGAAATCTCCGTTAGTCACAATATAGTAGCCAAGACATCTTTCTCTGAAATGCAGCGGCAGGAAATAGCTTACATTTCCACCTGTCTCAAGCGGTTCGGGATACATATCGCTGCTCGGGAAAAAGTTCACGCTGCGAAGCTCGCCCTTGTCCCATATGAGCGGAGCGGTCATGAATGCCGCATACTCGTTGTCATCGTGAACGATTATCTGATCTGCATTCTCAAAGGAATCCTTCCACTCCTCTGTAAGACAAAGCGCGAATTTCTCACACTCGAGCTCTGAGATGAACTCGCTGAGAGCTTCTGTATGCTCCTTTTCGTCTTCGGTCTCTGCAAGTCTTGCAGTTAGACGGTTGAGCATATTGATATGAGCATTTATCTTCTCAGCGTGAGTGTAGGAATGCTTTTTAAACGACCTGAGATCCTCTGTCTTTTCACAGCCGCAGCCGCAACTCTCGGTAAATACCGGTGTAGCTTCAAGGCTTAAACCTGACGGCATCTCTCCTCCGTTTACAACGTCAGCAAGCATCGAACAGGCATTGTAGCCGACCTCTTCAAGGGGACGTCCGACAGTAGTGAGCGTCGGACAGAAATTCCTTGCGTTGTATGTATTGTCAAAACCGGTGATGATGATATCCTCCGGTATCCTGTAACCGAGCTTCTCGAGCGTAGTGGCTGCTGTAAGAGCCATTGCGTCATTTGCACATATGACTGCATCAGGTGCGGGAAGTCCGCTCTCCACGAAGGTATCGATAGCCTTTTTGCCGTCCTGGCTTCTGAATTCTCCGTAGAATATGCGGTTTTCGTCAACTTCCAGACCATGCCTGTTCATAACTGAACGGAAAGCCTTGAGTCGTGCCTGAGCCTCAGGGTTATTCATAGGGCCGGAAATATAGTTTAGCACCTTTGCACCATGCTTGGTTATAACGTGCTCAACCACATCGTGCATAGCCTTGTTGTTGTCTATGCTGATGTTGCAGAATTCCGGATAATCACCGCAGTCGAATACGACTACCGGCACTCCGGAAGCACGGGCTTTTTTGATAAGCTCGTTTTTAACATCGGTGTCGCTGATAGTGTTGTTCATCAGAATGACACCATCGAATCTTTCAAAATCTATTAGGCGATAGATACTGTATTCGCCTATATCAAAGCGTTTGCTTGCAAGCATTCCGCCGAAAGCCGAAAAATAGCTGACATTTATTTTTTTCTCTCTTGCAGCGCGGTTGATACCGGATATAATGGTCTGCTGGTACTCTTCATCAAGACCAGCAACAGCAACTACAATATTAATGATTTTTTCGTTTCTCATAATCTCACCTACTGACATAGTAACTATTACAATTCATAATGATTTACACCGGAAACCGCTGCGAAACAAAGACTCCGGTCAATTCTGAGCATACTTACATTTATTATATTATACCATTTTTCAGGCTGAATTAAAGCACAAATTATTAATTAAAACATTTTTATAGACTTGCACATCAACGCAGTTCTCCATATATGCAACTTGCACAAGCAGGAAGCAAATAATGATATACAGCATATCAATCCAGGCGCGATTTTTCGCAAAAAACTACTCCCAGGCACAATAAAAAAGGACAGGTATTACCTGCCCCTTTTTCGTCTGCTGATATGCTTCAGCGCTTCGCCGGAGCTTTCCTCTTCTCCGGTCTGAAACCGCCCCTTCCGATGATGTAGTTTCCCATTTTGACTACATCGGCAATATTGAATGCTCCGTCGTTGTTGATATCAGCTGCCGGAACGCTCTCTCCGGCGATCAACTGCCTTTTCAAAAGTATATAATCGAACACATCGACCTTGCCGTCTTCGTTGAGATCACCTGCAAGATACTCGATCTCGGGAACTGACTTCTGCTCCTGCGGAAGTATGTTGAGGAATACATCGAGTGACTTCATCGGCTTGCCGCTGAAATCAAACAGAGCCTGATTGTCAAAGCTCGAACCGTCTGTTTTTGTAACGTGTTCGTCAAATTCCTTTGCGGCTTCGTTTGCCCAGCCGGAACCGTACTGCTCCCAAAGAGCGCGTCGCTGTTCCTGTGATACTCCCTGAGCGCCTATCCAAGCGGGTTCCCAGTAAAATGCACCGAGTCCCCATTTGCCGCAGTCAGCCATAGCCTGGAACGTATCGGTCATGCACTGTATCTGACCGTCCACCGATATGTCATAAGCAAACTCACAGCCTGATGAATAAATGTCAACAGAATTACGAGCACCGTCGCCGTCCTGATTGGTATAGGGATAAGCCGTTTCAGCAACCATAACATACTTGTGATAGGTGTCACCGATGTACTTCATAACGTCCACAAGATTATCTGTACCGCCATGCCAGTAGGGATAGTACGAAGTTGCAAACACGTCATAGTCAAGGTTACATTCATTCATTATCTGTGCATACCACTTGAAATGGTCGGCGTGTGCAGGATTTGCGAAGTGATGTGCTATGAGGATGTTCCTGTCAAAGTCGCGGACAGCCTTGTTTCCGCTCGAGAAGAGGTCGCATATCTTCTTCATATCGGTCTCGCCGCAGAAGAAGCAGTTAGTCTCGTTGCCGACCTGTACCATACCTATATCACCGCCGTCAGCGCTGACAGATTCAAGCACCCACTTTGTCCATTTGTATATCTCCCCCTTGAGGGTGTTGTGGTCGTGTTGCTGCCAGTACTTCGGGCGTTTCTGCTTAGCCGGATCTGCCCAGAAATCAGAATAATGTATGTCCACAAGCAGCTTCATGCCGTGCTCGGCAGCTCTTTTGCCTATCTTGCCTGCAACTTTTACATCATTGTTTCCTCCGCCGTAAGTATGGCCGTTGCCGTCGTTAGGCTCATTCCACACACGTACTCTTACGTAGTTTACTCCGTGATCTTTGAGAATATCAAAGATGTCGCGTTCTTTTCCGTTGTCGTCATAGAATTTCACTCCTGAAGCCTCTACCGCCTCTATCGAGGAAACGTCCACTCCTCTTATAGGTTCACCGCCGTTGATGCTCTGATCAAACTGCGTAAAGGTAACTGCTCTCTCAACAGCACGAACATTCTCCGTTTTTTCCTGCGCTGCGCTGCAGGCTGCCCCGAGAGATATAACGGCAGATGCTGCAAGCGCTGTGATTTGTTTTATAAACATTTCCTACCTCCTGTGTATAAACTCTGTTACCTCAATTATACTGAGTTACAGCAGGTTTGTCAATCATATCCGTTGTGAATTATATTCGCACAGAGATTTCGCTGATAAGGCATAGAAAAAGAGTCCGGAATATTTCCGGACTCCTGAGATGTCATTAAAGAAGAGTAATGCCATTTTCAGCGCATTTCTCTATCATATCATCAGGCCATATCGAGGACTGTACCTCACCAATATGTGCCTTGTTGAGCAGGAACATACACAGTCTTGACTGTCCGATACCGCCGCCGATAGTGAGCGGAAGAGTTCCGTCTGCTATCATCTTGTGGTACTTGTACTGCATCCTGTCCTCTGCACCGCACTCAGCAAGCTGAGATTTGAGTGAATTCTCGTCAACTCTGATACCCATTGAGGAGATCTCGAGTGAATCGTTAAGAGTCTCGTCCCAGAAGAGGATATCTCCGTTGAGTGACCAGTCATCGTAGTCGGGAGCTCTGCCGTCGTGCTTCTCACCGCTCTTGAGCTTGCCGCCGATACCCATAAGGAATACTGTCTTGTGCTCCTTGGTGATGAGTCTTTCTCTCTCGTGGCCTGTCTTGTCAGGATACATATCCTCAAGCTCCTGAGTTGTAATGAAGAATACGTCTGTGCAGATCTCTCCTGCTATCTGAGGATAACGAAGACCTACCTTGCGCTTTGTATAGGCTACTGCCTTTACAACAGACTTTACAGTGTCCTTGAGGAACTCGATGTTTCTCTGCTCGCGTGTAACTACCTTCTCCCAGTCCCACTGGTCTACGAAGATAGAATGTGTATTGTCTGTATCATCGTCACGGCGGATAGCGTTCATATCAGTGTAGATGCCCTCACCCGGCTTGTATCCGTAACGGTAGAGAGCCATTCTCTTCCACTTGGCAAGAGACTGTACTACTTCTGCTTCGCTTCCTATTTCCTTTATGTCGAAATCCACCTTGCGCTCAACTCCGTTGAGGTCATCATTGATACCGCTGCCCTTCTTTACGATAAGAGGAGCAGATACGCGGTCAAGCGTCAATGCGAATGAGAGCGCCTGCTGGAAAACGTCCTTGATGTATTTGATTGCGTGCTGAGTCTCTCTCAGCGTGAGAGCCGATTTATAGCCCTCGGGAATATACAGCGATCTTGACATAGTAATCACTTTCCTTTACTTGAAATAGAATATTTGAACAACAGCCGGCGCCATTGACGGCTGCTGTGCTGTACTGAAACTGTAAGGAACTTAATCTGCACGGGTAAGTGTACCTATTTCACCGTCCCCACTGGCAATTATCATTGTATCATCATCTATGAAACGAACTCTTGCAGGCTCCTTGTCGCTGTCATCGCTTGTGAGAGTTCCCTCGTCATCGTCATAGATAAAGTCCTTGGTATAGGAAAAATTCATATAAGCTACTCCGCTCTCAACGAATTCAAGTCCGCTCTCAACGAATTCAAGGCTTCCGTTCTTAGTGTCTCCGGAGCCGAAATCTTTGGGAATATCGTACTTACCGTATATGTCGTCTGATTTCTTATCACGTGTAAATGTGGTGTACTTACCATTGACGCCAGCCTTGAAAGACTTTCCGTCAAAGTCGTATATCGGCGCACAGATTCCGCCCATACAGAAAGTCGTGCCCTTCATATAGTCCTTATCCTTTTCAATATAGAGTGAATTAGGCTCTTCATCCTTGATGCACATAACAGATGACATATCGACGTTCATGTTGATGGTGCAGATACCGTCGTCATCGAATTCCATATAGCAGTCGGTGATACTAAATCCTCTGAAATCTTTTTCACCGATAAATGTTTCAATCGTATCTTCGTCAATTGCCCACTTTCCGATAATATCTCCGCCGATCTCGCCGGGAAGATCATCATCAGAAATTGATGAAGTTGTCTTTTCCTTCTTCTTTGACTTTTTAGTAGTTGCTTCTGTCTCGTCCTCAGTTTCGTCTTCCTCAGTTGCCTTCTGCTTACGGCTCTTCTTTGTAGTAGCTTCGGTCTCGTCCTCGTCGGTAGCCTTTTCCTTAGACTTCTTGTTCTTCTTTGTAGACTCTGTCTCGTCCTCTTCGGTATCGTCTTCGTCAGTTTCGTCCTCATCGTCAGTGGATGAAGCGGAAGTCTTTGACTTCTTGGAAGTGCTTTCGGAACCGTCGTCACTGTCTCCGCAAGAAGTGAAAGAGCAAGCGAGCAGCATACTTACTGCAAGGATAGAAATAAGCTTTTTCATAATGATCTTTTCCTTTCTGATATGTTATTAATGTTTATCGGATAGAACCAACAGTTCTCGGGAAGAGGATAACGTCGCGGATGTTAGCCATACCCGTTGTGTACATGATAAGTCTCTCGAAGCCGAGTCCGAATCCGCCGTGCGGTACTGTACCGTACTTTCTGAGGTCGAGGTAATCAGCATAGGGTTCCATGCTCATTCCTCTCTCCTGCATAGCAGCGATGAGCTTGTCGTAGTCAGCCTCACGCTCGCTTCCGCCGATGATCTCGCCAACGCCGGGAACAAGAAGATCAACAGCTGCAACAGTCTTTCCGTCGGGGTTCTGCTTCATATAGAAAGACTTTATCTCCTTGGGATAATCTGTTACGAATACAGCCTTCTTGAATACCTTCTCAGAGAGGTATCTCTCGTGCTCTGTCTGGAGATCGCAGCCCCACTCTACGGGGTATACGAAGTTCTCTCCGGACTTCTTGAGAAGCTCGATAGCCTCTGTGTAGGTAACTCTGCCGAATTCGTGTGAAATGAGCTCTTCAAGACGAGCCTTGAGTCCCTTTTCAAAGTGAGCGTCGAAGAATGCTACTTCATCAGGACACTTCTTGAGAAGATCACCGATAACGTACTTGAGCATATCCTCAGCAAGCTCGATTACATCGTCGAGTTCCATGAAAGCTACCTCGGGCTCGATGTGCCAGAATTCAGCAAGGTGCTTGGGAGTGTTGGAGTTCTCAGCACGGAATGAAGGTCCGAATGTGTAGATCTTACCCATAGCAGTAGCTGCCATTTCGCCTTCGAGCTGTCCGGATACTGAAAGTCCTGCACGCTTGCCGAAGAAGTCGTTTGCATAGTACTCTTCTTCTGTCTTATACTCAGTTGTGAAGCCGTTTGTTGTTACCTGGAACATCTCGCCGGCGCCCTCACAGTCACTGCCTGTGATAAGGGGAGTATTTACGTAAACGTAGTTGTGTTCCTGGAAATAGCGGTGTATAGCTGCTGCGAGCACTGAGCGTACTCTCCATACAGCATTGAAAGTATTCGTACGTCCTCTGAGGTGAGGGATAGTACGGAGGAATTCGAGTGTGTGGCCCTTCTTCTGGAGGGGGTAATCTGTGGGGGCATCACCGAGAACTGTAAGAGCATCAGGTGTGATGTTGATCTCGACAGTATTGTTTCTGCCGGCAACTACTGTACCCTCTACCTTAACAGCCATACCTACTCTTGGCTCCTTGAAGTCGCTGTCGCCTTTTTCAACTACGACCTGGATATTCTTGAGAGAAGTACCGTCGTTGAGCTCGATGAAAGCTACGCTCTTGGAGTTTCTTGAAGTACGTACCCAGCCGCATACTGTAACAGTCTTGCCGACGTACTCCTGTGAGGTGATGACATTTTTGATGTCGATGTGTTTCATTATAATCTTTCCTTTCCGTAATTATTCAGGACGAGGAAATACAAAAAGCTCCCGTCCTACTACAGGACGGGAGCATAATACCCGTGGTGCCACCTGAATTATCGCAAAAGCGATCACTTTTGAGCCGCTGTAACGTGCGGAACACGTCTCGCCTACTGGGTGCAAAGCCTTTCAGTCTGAAGCTCGGAAGTGTTATTCATACGAACTCTGATATGCGGCTCTCACCTGCCCCGCACTCTCTGGGAACGAATTTTCGTACTACTTCTCTTCGTCATAGCATTTGATGAGCATATTATAACACTTTATCCGGCGTTTGTCAATAGTCATTTTTTGCTTAATGAACTGATTTTTCACAACTATCAGTAATATCATATTTGTGCAAGTTGTATAATGAGAGTGATGATGCGCATTGATTTACCGCCTTTTAACTCGAACAAAGTTATTAATAAACTGTTAAATATGACAAAGTTTCCCAAACACTAACGGCTGTTATTGATTTTTTATAGAAAAAATGCTATAATAATTATATTGAGTTCATACAATGTTAATATTTTGTAGATTTCTACTTCAACTATACACAGAGTAATTTCTCCTGGAGGAAAAATACAATGAAAATGGTAAGATGTCCTGAAAAGCATTTCTACGATTCTGACAAATACTCAACCTGTCCGCTCTGCGAGAAAAACAAGCGCAAAGCCGGTATCGCAACAGAAGATGATAGTCAGCGTAAAACAAGGATAGTAAAACTCAATCTCAGAGCTGCAAAACACAAGCTGGAAGTTAGACCCGAGGTTAAACCTGCTGAACAGACAAAGCCGGAAATCAAGTCCGAAGCTAAGCCTGCCGAACAGAAAAAGCCTGAGGTCAAGTCCGAGGCTAAGCCTGCCGAGCAAAAGAAGCCTGAGGTTAAGTCCGAGGCTAAACCTGTTGAACAGAAAAAGCCGGAATTTATAATGCCCGAGCTCAAAGCCGAAATAAAACCGACAGATAATAAGAAAAGCGAAGCAAAAGCTGCTCCCCACCCGGCTGAACCTAAAAAGCCGGAAGCTAAAAAGGAAAAGCAGCCTTTCAATACAAAGAACAGTGAAGAGCTCGTTTCAATGATAAGGGACGCTATACCGGCACCACCGAAGCTCTATACCCCTGCTTCATCGCAGATAAACAGCTACGAACCCAAACGCAGCAAAACAGAGCCGAAAGAAATAAAGTTCCCGGATAAAAAGCATTCACAGCAGAAGCCTGCATTCCAGGCGCAGCAGCCAAAGCCGTCCTCACCATCACTCAAAGCAGAGATGGTTTCAGAGGAAGACCTTATGCCGAAGCGCACTCCAAAGGAAGAAATACCTGCTGAGATCGTTCTTGGTTTGGATAAGAAGGCTGTTAAGCCTGAGCCGCCTAAGGCTCCCGAGAAGAAGCCTGAGCCTGTAAAGGCCGAGAAAGCTCCCGAGAAGAAGCCTGAACCAGTAAAGGCTGAAAAGGCTCCTGAGAAGAAAGCTGAACCCGTAAAGGTCGAAGTTCACGAGAAAAAGTCTGAAAAGAAACCTGAGAAGATTACAAAAGAACAGGTCATCTCCGAACTCAAGGAGCTCGAGGAAGTTGAGAACGCTGAGGATATCGTTATCGACGATACCAATAATATGGCTATCAACCCCAAAACAGGAACTCTTGTGAAATACATAGGCACTACCGAAGCCATAAAGATACCCGATACCATTACTACTATCGGAAAATACGCGTTCCGCGGTAACGAGACTCTTAAAAAGGTTGTTCTGCCTGACAGCGTAAAGATCATCGACAAATTTGCCTTCTGCCACTGCTTTGCACTTGAGGAGATAGTTCTCCCGAACTCTCTTGAAGCTATCGGCGAGAATGCTTTCCTGAAGTGTCTCCGTCTGCGCACTATAAACTTCCCCGAATCGCTCAAGCGTATCGGAAAAGGTGCTTTCGGACGCTGCAACTCCCTTGAAAACCTCGTTCTTCCGGCTTATCTCCAAAGGATAAGCGACCTCACTTTCTTCTCCTGCAAGAGACTCAGAAGAGTGGTCATTCCCGGATCTGTAGAGAGTATCGGAAACTCTGCATTCTCCGAGTGCTACAACCTCAAAAAACTGGTCATCTCAGACTCAGTTACAATGATAGGTGAAAGTGCTTTCTCATGGTGCAGAACTCTCGACACCATAACGATCCCGTCAAGTGTCAAGACTATCGGTAACTGGGCGTTCTACGGCTGTCAGAACCTCAGCACCCTCCGCATAAGCTGGCAGACAAAGGACATCAAGGAAGACGCTTTCACAGGCTGTGAAAACCTCTTCAACATCAACATAACCGAATTTGATAACCCGGATATCAAAATGGACGAGATCAAGAAAGGTCATCGTCAGACAGTCCGTGTACTGAAACAGATCAACCGCAAAAAGGCTGAAAGCTACGCCCGCGATCACGGTATCAGTATGCTGTTTATGTAAATATCCAATAGCCGCAGAGTGTTTAACGCTCCTGCGGCTTTTATTTTGCAGCGGCTCTTAATATCAGCCAATTTGTTTCAGCACTTTTTTGCTCATATCTCTTGATTTTCACAAAATAACGTGATATAATGTAATGGTGTCCGAAAGACACATCCGGGGAGCTTGCGGTACAGGCTGAGAGGAAGGTGACACCTTCGACCCGTTGACCTGATTTGGATAATGCCAACGTAGGGAAACTGATCTTACAGAATTGTTTCAGGGAACTGCGTTATGCGGTTCCCTGTTTTTATAGGAGGTAATGCTATGGTTAAAATAAACGGCGAAATGCTCGAAAAAGACGGCATGACCGTTGCCGATGTGCTCGCAGAGATGGAAACAAGCTCACAGCGCGTTGCAGTAGAGATCAACGAGAACATCGTTCCAAAAGCTGAATACAGCAGCACCGTCCTCAAAGACGGCGATGTTGTCGAGGTTGTCCGCTTCGTAGGAGGAGGCTGATATGCCCATACCTACCAAAGAAGAGATGTACAATGCACTTGTTGAGCGTCATGGCAGGGAGCTCCAGGAGAAATTCGCGGCAGCTTCAGTTGCTGTATGCGGACTCGGCGGTCTTGGCTCAAATATAGCCATCGCACTTGCCCGTGCAGGAGTCGGAAGTCTCCACATCATCGACTTCGACTGCGTGGACATCTCAAACCTCAACCGGCAGCAGTATTTCCCGGAGCAACTCGGTCTGCCGAAATCTCAGGCGCTATCTGATACATTAAAGAGAATAGCTCCCTACTGCAATATCACGGCTGACTGCGTTAAGCTCACAGAGGATAATATCCCGGAACTGCTGAAAAATGATGACTATATCTGTGAAGCCTTCGACAAAGCCGATCAGAAAGCAATGCTGGTGAACTGCGTGCTTGAAAATATGCCGGAAAAGTACCTCGTTTCCGGTTCCGGCATGGCAGGACTTTCAACAGCAAATACCATAAAAACCCGAAAGATAACAAAACGGTTCTACGTCTGCGGTGACGGTGTAAGCGATGTTTCAGACGGTCTCGGACTTGTCTCGGCAAGAGTCATGGTCTGTGCCGCACATGAAGCAAATGCGGTTCTCCGCCTTATCGCCGGCGAGACCGAAGAATAAAGGAGTAAAATCAATGAACAAGGACGATAAACTCATTATCGGCGGTCACGAATTCAGTTCGAGATTCATTCTCGGCTCGGGAAAGTATTCCCTCAATCTTATCGAAGCCGCTGTTAAGTACGCAGGCGCTGAGATAATCACTCTCGCTGTACGCCGTACAAATTCCAAGGAGCACGAGAATATCCTCGACTATATCCCGAAGAACGTAACTCTGCTCCCCAACACTTCCGGTGCAAGAAACGCTGACGAAGCAGTCCGCATAGCAAGACTTGCCCGTGAACTCGGCTGCGGTGACTTCGTAAAGATCGAGATCATGCGCGACTCCAAGTACCTCCTCCCCGACAACCAGGAGACTGTCCGTGCAACTGAGATACTCGCTAAGGAAGGCTTCGTGGTAATGCCTTATATGTACCCCGACCTCAACACAGCGCGTGACCTCGTGAACGCAGGTGCGGCTTCCGTTATGCCGCTCGCTTCCCCTATCGGTTCAAACAAGGGACTTGCAACACGCGATTTCATACAGATACTCATTGACGAGATTGACCTTCCTATCATCGTTGACGCTGGTATCGGACGTCCTTCACAGGCGTGCGAGGCTATGGAAATGGGTGCAGCTGCTGTTATGTCCAATACAGCTCTCGCAACAGCCGGCGACCTCCCCGTAATGGCTGAGGCTTTCAGACAGGCTGTTGAAGCAGGAAGAAAGGCGTACCTTGCCGGACTCGGAAGAGTTCTCACAAGAGGAGCTTCACCGTCTGACACGCTGACAGGTTTCCTGCACGACTAAATTCTAATTCATAATGCTGAATTCATAATTCATAATTGTGGTGTCCACTACGTGGACGGATTTAAAGAACAGTTCCGTGAACTCTTTTTAAATCTATCGCGTCAGCGATTCCATTAATTACGCATTATGCATTATGCATTAAATAAACATTCTCAATTCAATATTCGATTATTGCTGATAAGAAGGTTAACTAATGGATAATAACTACTTCGTGGATTCGGACAAGCTCTCCGAAACCGCACTCGCTAAAAAACACGCGCTCGAGAATGATCCCTCGTCGCGTACAGACCACATGGCTTACATGGAGGGTATGGAGCAGATAAAGTCCGATGTTATGGAACGTGTGCTCTCTGAGATGAACTCCTACGACTACGATTCGTACACCTATGCAGATGTCCGTGCAGCTCTCGCTCACGACAATTGCACAGTTGAGGACTTCAAAGCACTTCTCTCACCTGCCGCTGAACCATTCCTTGAGAAAATGGCTGAAAAAGCCCGTCTCGAAACTCAGAAGCACTTCGGCAACACGGTCTACCTTTTCACTCCGCTCTACATAGCGAATTACTGCGAGAACTACTGCGTATACTGCGGCTTCAACTGCTACAACGATATCAAGCGCATGAAGCTCAATATGGAGCAGATAGAGCATGAAATGAAGGTCATTGCCGAAAGCGGAATGGAAGAGATACTCATTCTCACCGGTGAGAGCCGCGCTCAGAGCAGCGTTGAATACATCGGTGAAGCCTGCAAGCTCGCAAGAAAGTATTTCCGTATGGTCGGCATAGAGATTTACCCCGTCAACACCGAGGAGTATCGCTATCTCCATGAATGCGGTGTCGATTACGTCACAGTTTTCCAGGAGACCTACAACAGCGACCGCTACGAACAGCTCCATCTTCTCGGTCACAAGAGAGTTTTCCCATACCGCTTTGAGGCTCAGGAACGCGCTCTTATGGGCGGCATGAGAGGTATAGCATGTTCTGCTCTGCTCGGACTCTCCGACTTCCGCAAGGACGCTCTCGCAAGTGCTCTGCACGTATATTATCTACAGAGAAAGTACCCCCACGCTGAGATCTCGCTCTCATGTCCGAGACTCCGTCCGATCATCAACAACGACGAGATAAATCCCCTCGACGTTCACGAAAAACAGCTCTGTCAGGTACTCTGCGCTTATCGTATATTCCTGCCGTTCTGCGGCATAACCGTTTCCTCGCGTGAGAGCGAATCATTCAGAAACGGTATCGTCAAGATAGCCGCTACCAAGATCTCCGCCGGAGTTTCCACAGGTATCGGCGACCACGAGAGCAAATATACAGGCAAGGACAGCGACTCCGCTGAGGGTGACGAGCAGTTCGAGATAAACGACAGCAGAAGCTTCAGCCAGATGTACAAGGATATGTCCGGCGAAGGTCTCCAGCCTGTCCTCAATGACTACCTCTATGTCTGATATAATATGTGTGACCAACCGCAGGCTGTGCAAGGAGGACTTTCTCCTTCGCATTGAAAAGATAGCCGCTGCCGGACCGGCTGCGGTGATACTGCGTGAAAAAGATCTGTCCCCTGACGAATACGGAAGACTGGCAGAAAAGGTAATGGATATCTGCGGAAAGTACGGCGTAAAGTGCATACTTCATAATTTTGCTGAAACTGCCGCTTCGCTCGGTGCGGAAAGAATACATCTTCCGCTTCACAAGCTAATGGAACTGCCGGACAGTTTAAAGAATAGTTTCAGAGAGATAGGTGCTTCCTGCCATTCGGTCAGTGACGCTCTCGCGGCAAAACAGCTCGGAGCTTCGTACATAACTGCCGGACACGTTTTCGTCACTGACTGCAAAAAAGGTCTTGCGCCGCGCGGACTCGGTTTCCTGAAAGATGTCTGTGAAAGCGCCGGTATGCCGGTCTATGCTATCGGCGGCATTTCACCCGAGAACGCCGCTTCCGCCCGTGAAACCGGTGCTGCCGGGCTGTGCGTTATGAGCGGACTAATGGTATGCGATGATCCGGCTCTCTACATCAAGCAATTCGGAGGTAACATATGAAACTTGAAAAGGATATGCTGAAGCTCTATGCGATTACCGACCGCGGCTGTCTCAGAGGACGTGACCTCGCTCAGCAGGTCGAAGAAGCCATCATCGGCGGCGCTACCTGTATACAGCTCCGTGAAAAGAACATCAGCTATGAGGAACTCGTTCGTGAAGCCGCCGCTCTGAAAAAAGTCTGCGTGAAGTACGGTGTTCCACTGATTGTCAATGACGACTGGAAAGCGGCTGTCGAAAGCGGTGCCGACGGAGTTCATGTCGGTATAGAAGACGCTCCTGTCGATGAAATAAGACGTATCGCCGAAAAGGATTTCATAATCGGCGCTACTGCAAAAACAGTTGAACAGGCACAGGCTGCCGAAGCTGCCGGTGCTGACTATCTCGGAGTGGGAGCTGTATTCCCTTCTCCGACCAAGACCAACGCTGTCCGCATAACACCGGAACAGCTCCGCAGTATATGCGGTTCAGTATGTATACCGGCTGTTGCGATAGGCGGTATCACACGCGATAATCTCGATGAGATAGCCGGCTGCGGTCAGGCTGGCATCGCAGTAGTTTCAGCGGTATTTGCCGCTGACGACGTTAAGGCTGCCGCAGAGGAGCTCCTCGCAGCCGTGAACAAATGCTTGTAAAAGCCGGCTCGTCCAGCTTTTCAGAAAGGAATATTACTATGAATACAGCTCTGACTATTGCCGGAAGCGACTGCTCCGGCGGCGCAGGTATCCAGGCTGACATCAAGACTATGGCGATGAACGGCGTTTACGCTATGAGTGCGATAACCGCTCTGACAGCACAGAACACCACGGGTGTCGTATCAGTCAGCGAGGTGACACCGGAATTCCTCCGCCAGCAGATAGATGCGGTTTTCGAGGACATTCGCCCCGATGCCGTCAAGATAGGCATGGTATCTTCAGCAGAACTCGTAGAAGTCATCGCAGAGCGTCTGCGTCACTATGAAGCCGAGAATATCATCGTCGATCCGGTCGCAGTTGCCACAAGCGGTTCTTCGCTCAGCAGCAGCGAAGCCTACGAAGTCCTGAAAAAGCAGCTTCTCCCTATCGCTGCTCTCGTTACTCCGAATATCCCCGAAGCAGAGCTTCTGTCCGGTATGAAGATCGGCAGCGATAACGATATGGTCGCAGCAGCTAAGATCATCTGCGAAGAGTACGGCTGCAACGTTCTCTGCAAGGGCGGTCACAGCGTCAATGATGCAAACGACCTGCTGTTCCGCATTAACGGCACACACAACTGGTTCACCGGAAAGCGCGTGGACAATCCCAATACTCACGGCACAGGCTGCACTCTTTCAAGCGCTATCGCAGCCAATCTCGCAAAAGGCCACTCAATGCCTGAGGCTATCAGCCTCGCTAAAGAATATATTTCCGGTGCTCTCGGAAGTATGCTCGACCTCGGCAGCGGAAGCGGCCCCCTTGATCACATATTCGACCTCAACAGCAGGTTCAAAAACTAATACTGAAAGGATTATAATATGAGAAATTACAGCACACAGATGGAAGCTGCCAAGAAAGGCATCATCACTCCCGAAATGGAGATCGTAGCCAAGAAGGAATACATCGATCCCGAAGAGCTCCGTGCACTCGTTGCCAAGGGTGAAGTATGTATCCCCTGCAACGTGAACCATAAGTCGATCTCACCTGAGGGTATCGGTACACGTATGCGTACCAAAATAAATGTAAACCTCGGCATCTCCGGCGACGTAAAGAACTACGACATGGAGATGGAAAAGGTCGATATGGCTATAAAGTTCGGTGCAGAAGCTATTATGGACCTCAGCAACTACGGAAAGACAAACACATTCCGTCAGGCTCTCGTTGAGAAGTCTCCTGCTATGATCGGTACTGTTCCTATGTACGACGCTATCGGATACCTAGACAAGGATCTCCTCGAGATAACAGCGCAGGACTTCCTCAAGGTCGTTCGTGCTCACGCTGAGGAAGGCGTTGACTTCATGACTATCCACGCCGGTATCAACAAGCGTGCCGTTGAAGCTTTTGTCCGCGACAAGAGAAAGATGAACATCGTTTCACGCGGCGGCTCACTCCTCTTCGCATGGATGGCTATGACAGGCAACGAGAACCCGTTCTACGAATACTACGATGAAGTTCTCGACATCCTCCGTGAATTCGACTGTACTATCAGCCTCGGAGACGCTCTCCGTCCCGGCTGTCTCGATGACGCTACCGACGGCGGTCAGATTGCTGAACTAATTGAGCTCGGAGCTCTCACAGAACGTGCATGGGCTAAGGACGTTCAGGTAATGGTTGAAGGTCCCGGACATATGGCTATGGATCAGATCGCTGCTAATATGAAGCTCCAGAAGCGTATCTGCCACAACGCTCCTTTCTACGTTCTCGGACCTCTTGTTTCTGATATATTCCCCGGATACGACCACATCACATCAGCTATCGGCGGCGCTATCGCTGCTGCAAACGGAGCTGACTTCCTCTGCTATGTAACTCCTGCAGAGCACCTTCGTCTCCCTGATGCTGACGACGTTAAGGAAGGTATCATCGCAAGCCGTATCGCTGCTCACGCTGCTGATATCGCTAAGGGTATACCCCACGCTATGGACGCTGACAACGCTATGGCTACTGCACGTCATGCTCTTGACTGGGAGAAGATGTTTGAGATAGCTGTTGATCCGGAAAAGGCTCGCCGCTATTATGAAAGCACACCTATCGCTGAGCGCCACACCTGTTCAATGTGCGGAAAGATGTGTGCTGTACGTACAACAAATATGATCCTCAACGGCGAAAAGGTAGAGTTCTGCTCGGAAAAATGATCCGAACAGACAGCTGTGTTGACCTATGCTGCGGAAGCAGTACAGCTATACATAAAGAATACGGGCGGATGTACGCATCCGTCCGTACTTTTTTGCCCTGAAACGAAAAAAATCCTTGATTTTTTGTTGGAACTGGTATATAATTAATATGATATTTCAGGAGGTAATTACATATGATAACGGAAAGCAAAATAGGTTTCGACAACGAAAAATATCTCAGGATGCAGTCTGAGCACATCAGAGAGCGTATCGCGCAGTTCGGCGACAAGCTCTACCTCGAATTCGGCGGAAAACTCTTCGACGACTATCACGCTTCGAGAGTCCTCCCCGGCTTCAAGCCTGACAGCAAGCTCCAGATGCTCCTTCAGCTCAAGGACGAGGCTGAAATAGTGATCGTCATCAACTCCGATGACATCGAGAAGAACAAGATACGCGGCGACCTCGGTATCACATACGACGTCGATGTTATCCGTCTCTTCAACGTATTCACAAAGATCGGACTTTACGTAAGCAGCGTCGTTCTCACAAGATATGACAATCAGCCTACCGCAGATGCTTTCCAGAGCCGTCTCGAAGCTCTCGGCATAAAGGTTTACCACCATTACAGTATCAAGGGCTACCCGTCAAATCTGAAATACATCATCAGCGATGAGGGCTATGGCAGAAACGACTACATCGAGACATCACGCAAGCTCGTTGTAATTACCGCACCCGGTCCGGGAAGCGGTAAAATGGCTACCTGTCTCTCACAGCTCTACCATGAGCACAAGCGCGGCATAAATGCCGGCTATGCTAAGTTCGAGACTTTCCCCATATGGAACTTACCTCTCCGTCACCCCGTAAATATCGCCTATGAGGCTGCTACTGCCGATCTCAATGACGTCAATATGATAGATCCTTTCCACCTCGAAGCCTACGGAAAGACTACTGTAAACTACAACCGTGATGTCGAGATATTCCCCGTTCTCAACGCTATGTTTGAGATGATCCTCGGCGAATCGCCTTACAAGTCGCCTACTGATATGGGCGTAAATATGGCAGGAAACTGCATCATCAACGACGAGAATACCTGCAAGGCTGCCCGCGATGAGATAATCCGCCGCTACTACGTTGCTATGTGCGACAACAAGAAGGGACTTATCCCGACAGAGGAAGTTGTTAAGCTTGAACTCCTCATGAAGCAGGCAAATGTTACTGCTGACGACAGAAAGGTCATCGCAGCCGCTCTCAAACGCGAACAGGAAACAGGAGCTCCGGCTGCTGCTATGGAACTCCCGGACGGCACTATCCTCACAGGAAAGACCTCTGACCTCCTCGGAGCAGTATCTGCTCTTCTGCTCAATGCTCTCAAGCACTTCGCAGGAATCGACGACAGCGTTCTCCTGATGTCGCCCCACGTTATCGAGCCCATCATGGACCTCAAGGTAAACCACCTCGGCAACAACAACCCGAGAATACATACAGACGAGACTCTCTACGCCCTTTCTATCTGCGCTACAACTGACGATAACGCAAAGAAGGCTATGGAACAGCTCTCGAAGCTCCGCGGCTGCGAAGTTCACTCCACCGTTATCCTCTCCCCTGTTGATGAGAGAATATTCAAGAGACTCGGTGTGAACCTCACCTGCGAACCCAAATACAGCAACTGATGATAAGGGACTGCTCTCGGGCAGTCCCTTTTTATGTGTTCTATTTGACTTTTTATGGTTATCATAGTATAATTGTTATGGCAGTACCGCTGTTTGTGTACTGTACCGCTTAACTATTACGGAGATGTTTATGAATACTTCAGTTGTTATAGTATGCGCCGGAAATTCCACGCGAATGGGCGGCGTAAACAAGATTTTGCTCCCACTCGGAGACAGGCTCGTTATCGGCGTTACGATGCAGGCTTTTCAGAAATGTGAAAGCGTTTCAGAGATCGTCATAGTAGCACGCGAAAGCGACATACCTGCTATCAAAGCAGAAGCAGAAGCTGCCGGCATCACAAAGCTCGCTGCCTGCACCACCGGCGGAAAGACTCGCCAGGAGAGCGTTATCAACGGCATTAAGATGATCTCAAAGGACTCGCAGCTCGTTGCAGTCCATGACGGTGCCCGTCCGCTCGTCAAGCCGGAACACATCGAAAAGGTCATTAAGGACGCTTCTGTATTCGGAGGCGCAACACTCGGAGTCCCGGTAAAGGATACGATAAAGACTGTCGATGACGGACTTATCACAGACACACCGCCGCGCAGTTCGCTCTACATCACACAGACTCCGCAGATATTCAAACGCAATCTTTATTTTGAGGGTATCGACTTCGCTCTCGAACACGGTCTCGATTTCACTGACGACTGCCAGCTCGTTGAAGCTATCGGCGGCAAAGTCGCTATGACTACCGGAGATTACACAAATATCAAGATAACCACTCCCGAGGACATCAAACTCGCGGAAGTGTTAATGAAGCTCTGAGACAGGAGGATAATTATGTTCAGGATAGGTCACGGATATGACGTTCACAAGCTCGTCGAGGGCAGAAAGCTGATACTCGGCGGCGTTGATATACCGCACACAACAGGTCTGCTCGGTCACTCTGATGCAGATGTTCTTGTACACGCGATCATGGACTCTATGCTCGGAGCACTCGCACTCGGCGATATAGGTCACCTCTTCCCTGACACTGCTGCCGAATACGAAGGTGCTGACAGTATGAAGCTCCTGGCTGAAGTCGTGAAAGTTTGCCGCGAAAACGGCTACTGTATCGGCAACATAGACGCAACTGTAATTGCTCAGGCACCGAAGCTCGCTCCGCACATCATCACAATGCGTGAGAACATCGCTAAAGTCTGCGGATGTGACGTTTCACAGATAAGTGTCAAGGCAACAACCGAGGAACATCTCGGCTTCACCGGTGAAAAGCTCGGCATCTCAGCGCACTCAGTCGCTTTAATGAAAAAATTATGATATGATACTTAACAATACTATGCCGCATCTTAAATGATGCGGCACTTTTATTTGCGCCATGCCAGTCTATTTATAATTTAAGCAGCTACTTAAATTTGTATTTTTCATAAAAATCGCTTGACAAACCGTAAACTTCCAGTTATAATATAGATAGGATAATTCGATCCTGGGGATATAATTTAATCAACAGTTAATTAATTGTTAACTGAATAATTGTTTTAAGGAGGACATAAAAAATGCACAATCCACTAAAAAGATCAGTAGGGATCTTTTCAGCAGCAGCTCTTACAGCTGTTCAGAGCTTGTCTTTTTCAACAGCTGCACCTGTATCAGCAGCTGACACAACTAAGTTTCCGTATGTGATCGAAGGTGAAGATCTCACGGACGCTACTCTCTGGACAAGTATCTATGCTGATGAGGTACCCGGTTACTCTGGCGAAGGCTTCTTCTACCTTTCCGCTTCACCGGCATCTTTCACGGTGACAGTTCCCGAAGACGGTATGTACACCATAACAGTACGCGGCGCTCAGATACTCAATCAGGAAGGCAGAATGCAGACTCTCAAGATCAACGGTAAGGCTTATACCACGACCGCTGACTACTCAAGAGAGTGGAGGGACTATAATTTCGGAGTTGTACGTCTTTCAAAGGGTGAGAATACTCTTGAATTCGTACCTACATACGGATATATGGCGATCGACTACATAACCGTTTCCGAAGCAGAGTTCCCGGACCTTTCAAAGGCATCAAGTGAGACCTGTGATCCCGATGCTACTTCCGAGACAAAGGCTCTGATGAAATATCTCCACAGCGTTTACGGAAGCAACATTCTCTCAGGTCAGCAGCAGATATACGGCGGTGGAAACACAATTCAGACCACTATCCGCTACGACAGCAATTCCGACAAGTGTACAGACCAGGACGGCGTTGAGTACACTATCGACAAGGACAGCTACGACAAGGACGAACAGGGCAATAAGTTCCCGTGGCATTGTACAGGTCCTGACGGAAGAGTTTACACTTACAGCACTCAGAACCGCAATTACACATATAATAACTACGAAAAGGACGTTGAGCTCATTAACGAGCTCACAGGTAAATATCCGGCTATCCAGGGCTTCGACTTCGGAAGCTACTGCCCATGCTACGCATGGGACGACGGAGTTGCCGGCAGAATGATAGACTGGACAAATGAAAAGGGCGGTATCTGTACAGCTTCATGGCACGTAAATGTTCCAACCGATACTGCTGATTATACTCTCGGCGAGCCCCTTGATTTCTCCAAGACCACTTACAGTGAGAAAACTAATTTCAAGACTGCGAACTGTCTGGTAGAGGGTACTCTTGAATATGACTACTTCCAGCTTTGTATGAAGAATCTTGCTGCTGAGCTCAAGAAGCTCCAGGATGCAGGTGTTCCCGTTATATTCCGACCGTTCCATGAAGCTGAGGGCAACCCCAGCAAGACAAATGATCCTACTGACGGTTCAGGTGCATGGTTCTGGTGGGCAAAGGAAGGCGCAGCAGTTTACAAGGAGCTCTGGGCATTCCTCCAGGATACTCTCGAGGACGAATACGGTCTCCACAATCTCATCTGGGAGCAGAACCTCTATGCGTGGTCTGATGCTTCTGCTGCATGGTATTCCGGTGACGACCGCGTTGACATTGTTGCTTTCGATAAGTACAACACTCAGTACAACCGCCACGATGGCAAGACCTCCGGCCCTAACCTCGATGCTGAGTCAGGCATCTTCTTCAAGCTCCACGGTTATGTAAAGGGCAATAAAATGGTTGCTATGGCAGAAAACGACTCTGTACCGAGCCTTGACAATATGAAGGTCGAGCACGCTGACTGGCTCTACTTCTGCCCCTGGTATGACACACCCGAAACGCCTTTCGTAAGCGGAACAAACTACCAGGATCACGATGAGCTCAAAGCGCTCTATAACAGCGAATACTGCATAACTCTCGACGAGCTTCCGGAAGATCTCTTCAATTCTTCCGCACTGCCTACTGAAACATCTTCTTCAACAGGTGTAAAGGCAACTAAATTAGGTGATGCGAACTGTGACGACAATGTTAACATAGCAGACGCTGTTCTCGTAATGCAGGTCGCTACAAACCCTGATAAATACGCAAAGGGCAAGACAGCTCTCAGCATAACAGAGACAGGTGAAGCCAACGCCGATGTTGACGGCAAGAAAGGTCTCACCAACCAGGATGCGCTTCTCATTCAGAAGTTCAAGCTTGGTCTTATCACAGAATTCCCGGTCATCTCTTAAATATTCTGTAAAACGGACAGCTTCGGCTGTCCGTTTTACTTTATAGACACTGAAATAAACACAGCCTTACAATTTGACAAGCACTTGCTTTTAGGTGTATAATTAATCAGAATAACAAACCGATACGGAGGAAGACAATGAACAGTATCGAAAAAGCAACGGCTTTTCTGAAAAAAACTTCCGTGCGAGGCATAGTCACAGGACTCTCGCGCATCGAGGAACTTCTCCACAAAATGGATGATCCGCAGGAAAAAGTCAGAGTTATACACGTTTCCGGCACTAATGGCAAAGGCTCATTCGGTGCTATGCTAACTTCAATACTAAAAAGCGCCGGTTACCGCACAGGAAGCTTCTCTTCGCCGGCAATAACCGGTATCACAGACAGCTTCCGGATAAACTGCGAAGAGATATCCGAGAAAAAACTGGCTGATATAATACTCGGTATTGCAGATATATGGGAAACTATGGACGATAAGCCAACTGAGTTTGAAGTTCTCACCGCTGCTGCTTACGAGATGTTCGTCCGTGAGAAATGCGATATTGCTGTGGTAGAATGCGGACTCGGCGGTGATCTCGACTCCACAAACATTATCACAGCTCCCCTGCTGTCCGTTGTAACCAATATCCAGCGCGATCACTGCGGAATTCTCGGAGATACGCCAGAGGAGATAGCTTCGCACAAAGCAGGTATCATCAAACCGGGCAGACCGGTATACTACGGCGGCACAGAAGCGCTCAGCGTAATAGAAGCTGCCGCTAAAAAGAACTCCTCAAAGCTGTACCTGCCGAATAAGGACGATTTCCGCCTTATCTCCGACAATGAACTGACCGGCACACGTTTCTCCTACAAAGGCATTGAAACCCGACTTTCTCTTCTCGGCACATACCAGTTCGCCAATACGGTCAACGTTCTCAGCTGTGTCGGTATCCTCAACGAACTCGGACTTGATATACCTTACAAGGCTGTGCAGGAAGGACTCGCCGATGTCAAGTGGCACGGCAGATTCGAGCTTATGTGCAAAAAGCCTGTTATCATCTGCGACGGTGCTCACAATCCGGACGGCATCACTACTGCCGCCGAGAGCATTCAGAAATATTTCAGTGGCAGAAGGGTTGCTCTGCTCATCGGAGTTATGGCGGATAAGGAATATCGCCTGTACCCTGAGATACTCTGTCCGCTCATTGACCGCGTTTTCGCAGTAACTCCCGATAATCCGCGCTCACTTGACAGCAGTTTCCTCGCCGGAGTATTCTCTGAGTACGGCGTTGCAGCAGAGGCTTTTCCGGAACTTGACAAAGGCGTCCGCAGCGCTTATGAATACTCAAAGCGCACCGAAACTCCCCTTATCGCACTCGGTTCATTGTATATGTACCGCCAGTTCACCCAAGCACTCAGCAAACTATTATAATATATTGCGGCAGAGTTCAGAAAAGCTCTGCCGTTTATCATATCCGCAGGATAAATGAAAAAAATAATTCAGAACCCCTTGACAAACTCAAAAATATATGATAATATTAACATATGAACAGATATTCATATGAAAGGAAGATGAATTATGGAGAAGACTTTCATTATAAATGAACTCAACTGCGCTCATTGCGGTGCGAAAATAGAAGAAGCTCTAAGCAAACTAGAAGGCATAGAGTCAGCTGTTCTGAATTTCCCGATGCGAACTATCAAAATGCACGGAGAATTCACCGACGACACTCTCCGAATAATGAACGAAACCGCGCGTTCTATCGAGCCTGATGTTGAGATACTCCCCCGCGAGCATCATCACGAACACCACCATAAAGAGCACCACCATGAACACCACGGCGAGTGCTGCTGCGGTCATGACCATGAACATCATCACGGTGAAGCACATGAACATTGCCACGAACATGAACACTCGCATGAGCACGCTCACGAGCACTCACATGAGCATACTCACGAACACAGCGAAAACGACAAAGGCGAGCTCCTTACGCTCATCTGCGGTATCGTGCTTTTTGCAGCAGCCGTTATAACAGGTCATTTCCTAAGCTCGAAAATACCTGCGCTTGTGCTGTTTGCCGCCGCTTATCTGATACTCGGCGCCAACATCCTCAAGGCTACCGTCAAGAACATCAAAGCGAAAAACTTCTTCGACGAGAATACTCTTATGACAGTTGCTACACTCGGTGCATTTGCTATCGGTGAATACGCCGAAGCAGTCGGAGTCGTGCTTTTCTTCCGTATTGGTGAGATGTTCGAGGACTTTGCAGTTGCACGCAGCAGAAAGGCTATCACAGCCGCTGCCGCTCTACGTGTTGACGAGGCAGAGGTTCTCCTCAGCGGCAGCTTTACAGTTGTTGACGCTGACGAGGTCAAGGCCGGAGACATACTCCGCATAAAAACAGGCGAACGTATCGCCGCTGACGGTATAGTCGAATCAGGTGAATCGCGTGTGGATACCTCAGCTATAAACGGCGAACCCATCCCCATGACCGTGCGAACTGGTGACAGAGTCATATCCGGTTGTATCAACCTCGGCGATACTTTCACTCTCCGCGCAGAATCCGGCGCTGCCGACTCGACTATCGCCAGAGTCGCAGCTGCCGTTGAAGACGCTTCGGCCGCAAAGCCTAAGATAGACCGCTTCATCACACGCTTTGCAAAAGTTTACACACCTATCGTTATCGCAGCAGCTGTCCTCACAGCAATAATCCCGTCACTCATTACCGGTGACTGGACAAAATGGATACATTCTGCACTCACATTCCTTGTAATCAGCTGTCCATGTGCCCTTGTTCTTAGCGTCCCCCTCGCCTATTTTTCGGGTATAGGAGCAGCTTCAAAGCTTGGTATACTCTTCAAGGGCGGAGATTCTGTTGAAGCGCTCGGCAAGGTCAAGGTCATAGCTTTTGATAAAACAGGAACTATCACCGACGGAAGCTTTTCTGTTACTACTGTTGAAAGCTTCGGCAAGCTCTCAGAAAATGACCTCCTGCGTCTGTGCGGGAGCTGCGAACAGACCTCCACTCACCCAGTTGCTCAGAGCATAGTAGAACGCTGCAAGACAGACGGTCTTTCTCTTGCTTCACCTGACAGATCCGGTGAACTCGCCGGAAGAGGTATCTCCGCAGAACTCAGCGGAAACAGTATACTCTGCGGAAACGAGCGCCTTATGGCTGAAAACGGCATTGAACTGCCTGGGCTTGAAAAGGCTGCCGGAAGCATAGTTTACATCGCTGTAAACGGAAAGGCTGAGGGCAGGATAGTGGTTTCCGACAAGCTGAAAAAGACTGCGGCTTCTGCTGTAAGCGGACTCAGCAAAGCCGGCATAAAAACTGCACTCTTCACAGGTGACAAGGCTGAAAACGCTGAAATCACTGCAAAAAAGCTCGGTATCGTAACGGCTGCAGGAGGCCTTCTCCCCGAAGGCAAGCTCGAAGAACTCGGCAGACTGCGTGAAAAATACGGCTCAGTGATGTTTGTCGGTGACGGCATAAACGACGGTCCTGTACTCGCAGGAGCCGATGTCGGCGGAGCTATGCAGAGCGGTTCTGACCTTGCACTTGAAGCCGCTGATGTTATATTTATGAATTCCGAACCCGAATCAGTTCTCAGGGCAAAGCGCATATCCGACCGCGCACTCAGGGTTTCATACTTCAATATAGCATTCGCTCTCGCTGTAAAGGCTGCTGTGCTCGTTCTCGGACTCATAGGTCACCCGAGTATGTGGTTTGCGGTATTTGCTGACTCAGGCGTTGCGATGATACTCGTCCTCAATTCGATCCGCATACTTAATACAAAGAAATACATCTGACATACAACAATGCCGTGAACATATCCGCGTTCCGGCAAAAGAAAAGCCATAAAGAAGCAAGCTTCTTTATGGCTTTTATCATTTATCTTCGTCCTCGTCATAGAAAACGTTGTAGTTTACAGCGCGGTGGCTGTATGTGCTCAGTACCAGTCCGATTACAGCGTACATACTTATCATAGCTGTACCTCCGGCACTCATGAACGGAAGCGGAACACCGATAACCGGCGCAACCTTGAGCACCATTCCGATATTCATTATGCAGTGGGAAAGGAGAAGTCCGAAAGCTCCCATACATATGAAACGTCCGAGCCTGTCTCTTGTGATTCGGCTGTCGGCAAATACTTTCAGGCACATATAGGTCAGTATCGTGATAACGCCTATCGAACCGAGAAAACCGAAAACTTGTCCGACATAGGTGAAAATAAAGTCGTTGTGTATCTCGGGAACGTAGATGTACTTGTCAACGTCCTTGAAGAGTCCCTTTCCGAAGACTCCGCCAGATTTCAGAGCAGCAAGTCCGAGATCCTGCTGATACTCCATATAGTCCGGATCAGAACCCGGGTGGAAAAGTATCGTGACTCTCTTCTTGTGGAACTCGCTCAGTACAAAGAACCACATTCCGGCAACGATAGCTGCGATCAGGAAAGGCGCTATTGCCAGATATTTCCACGATATCTTCGCAGAGCATATCATAAACAGGAATATTGCCATAAATACGATAGCTGTACCGAAGTCACCCTGTTTTGCAACGATGCCTATCGGGATACCCGCGTGTAAGATCAGAAGCAGCATATGCAGGGGTTTGTTCATATCCTCCTCGTCACGGGAGAGATGATAGCTGAACGTGAGAATGAATGCCAGCTTCAGAAGCTCTGACGGCTGGAGGTTTACCGGACCTATCTGAAGCCACGCCTGGTCGTCCGCGCCCGATCGCTGATAACCCAGCGACGTGAACGTCAGTGCAACAAGAAACAAGGCTGCCGGTGCGAATATGAACCACAGCTTTACAAGCTTGCGGTAGTCGATGTATGATATTATTACGGCGCCGATTATACCAACAACAGTTGAAACAAGCTGTGTTTTCCAGTAGCTCGAACCAACGCCCTCTTCCTCGCTCAGACCGCTCTCTGCGATAGAAAATATCAGCAGCGTACTGATAACAGCACATATCGTAACGGCAAAAAGCAACCCGAAATCGATATTGTGCTTGTTCGAGGATAAATTTTTAAAAGCCGATCTCATTGATTTCCTTCCTTATTGTCTTTCTGTATTATAAACTGCCCGACCAGTATTTACGGTCAAGGCTGCGGTACTGCGAAGCTGCGGCAACGTGCTGTTTGCGAATCACCTCGGAACTGTCAAGATCCGCAATAGTTCTTGCGACCTTGAGTATCCTGTCATAAGCTCTTGCGCTGAGTCCGAGACGGTCAAATACGTTCTTCATCAGAGTCTCCGCGCTGTCATCCATAGGACAGAACTCCTGGAGCTTGTCCGGAGTTATCAGAGCATTACAGGTTATCCTTGTTCCCTTGAAGCGCTCCTCCTGTATGTCTCTTGCAGCGACTACGCGCTTTCTTATCTCAGCCGAAGACTCTTCTCCACCCTTTGAGGACAGCTCCTCAAACTCGACAGGAGCTACCTCAATATGCAGGTCAAAACGATCAAGCAGCGGTCCTGATATCTTCGACAGATAAGCTGCAACCTTTTTCTGAGAGCATATGCACTTTCTCTTAGGATGTCCGTAGTATCCGCAGGGACACGGGTTCATCGCTCCTATCAGCATTATCGTACACGGATAGGAAACTGTTCCCGAAGCGCGTGCGATCGTAACCTTTCTGTCCTCGAGAGGCTGACGGAGTATCTCAAGAGTTCTCCTGTCAAATTCAGCGAGCTCGTCAAGGAAAAGAAGTCCGTTATGTGCGAGGGATACTTCCCCCGGATGAGGTATCGTACCGCCGCCGGCAAGTCCTGCCGACGAAATGGTATGATGCGGCGAACGGAAAGGCCGCTTTGTTATTATTGGCATTTCAGGCGTAAGTAAACCTGATATGGAATGTATCTTCGTTGTCTCGAGCGCTTCCTCAAATGTCAGCGGAGGAAGTATCGACGGCATACGTTTTGCAAGCATACTCTTGCCGCTTCCGGGCGCACCTATCAGCAGGGCGTTGTGACCTCCGGCAGCAGCTATCTCAAGAGCTTTCTTTGCCGACTGCTGTCCGCATACGTCTGAGAAGTCGATAGTCTCATTATATGCAGCTTCCGGCGGTATATAGTGTTCGCAGGGAGTGAGCAGTTCCTCACCACGGAAATGTCTTATAAGCTCCTCTGCGTTATGGACAGCGTATATGTCTATTCCGGTAATTACCGAAGCTTCATGCGCATTGTCAGCCGGAACGAAAACCGAACCGATGCCAAGTTCACGCGCCAGCATTATCATCGGCAGAACGCCGTTGATACGGCGTATGTCGCCATTGAGCGAGATCTCACCTATGAACGAACAGCCGTCAAGCGGCTTGTCGATCATTCGCATAGCCTTGAGTATAGCCATAAATATAGCCATATCATGCACAGAACCGCTCTTTCTGGTGTCAGCAGGAGCAAGATTGACCATTACGGACGCTACCGGAAAGCTGATACTGCACGCTCTCAGAGCAGCTCTTATCCTTTCACGGCTCTCACGCACAACTGCATCAGGAAGTCCGACTATGTCAAACTGCGGCTGACCGCGGCTGATATCTATCTCAACATCGACCTGAAAAGCATTCAGACCATAGAGACCAAGACTTGAGATCTTTGCAAACATACAGCGTTCACCTCATATAATTTTGATGGGGCTTTCAGATATACAACAGTATTTTTCGCCTTCCTGGACAAATTCCACCTCAGTAGCCTGCGTATCACGGTAAGCCTTCATCTGCGCCAGGGAAGGCAGCTCCGGCATATCAGCGTCATAATTCTGTCCTGTGAACAGCAGCGGATCATTCTGAACAGGCGAACTCATATTCGTTGCAGCTCCGGCGCCTGTATACTGCGGCTGATAATTCGGATTTTCAGTCGCCTCTGTGACCCTGACGCTGAAAAACGGGAATCCCTCGGTATCAACAAGCTGTTTCCAGTCAGTATAATCCTTGAACGCCGTTATCGAGCGCACCGTGCCGAACGCGCCAAGTGTGGACGTCATAATATCCGGAAGATTGTCGTCCGAATTGATAAAACCGAACACAGCCATAAATGCGTATATAAAGAACAGTACCACTCCGCATATCTTGTGCTTTCCATAGTTCAGCGCAGCGATCACTATTATCATTATTATCGTGAGCAGCTGAACAAAAAACGGTAATACCTCTGTACTTTCGCCCATGAGCATCGGAAGCCATGATATTACCGAAAATCTCAGCGAAAAGAACGACAGCATTATCAGTACCAGTCCCATTGCAAGTGTATATATGAACAGCGACTGGCTTTTTTCCTGAATGGCAACTTTTCTGCTCAGGCATGCCGGATAGTGCTTATGGTCGGGGAGCTCTGCAAGCTTAGGATTATATCGCTCCACTTATGCACCCTCCTTAATGTGAATTTACAAAAACTGTATTTTTACAGCTGAAACAGCGTCACTTTCTCTTGTCGCTCAGCTCTTTCAGCTTTGTGAGAATGATATTTGCAGCATCGAACTTGCTCATGAGCTCGAGCTCTGTATCATCCTCAGGAGTTATCATAGTAATGATATTGGTGTCTGTACCGAAGCCTGCACCGGCTTTGCGGAGAGAGTTGGCACAGATCATATCACAGTTTTTGGAGACGAGCTTTTTGCGTGAATTCTCAAGCACATTGTCGGTCTCCATTGAGAATCCGCAGATGACCTGGTCATCGCGGCGGTTCTCACCTATATATTTAAGTATGTCAGTCGTCCTTTTCAGCGGTATGGACATATCGCTGTCGGACTTCTTCAGTTTGCTGTCTGCAACTGTAACAGGGGTATAGTCCGCTACTGCTGCCGCCTTGATTACTATATCTGTATCAGCAAGCCGTTCCTTTACAGCACAGAACATATCCTCAGCCGACTCGACCTTAACAACATCAACGAACATAGGCGGCTCAACATCGGTATGAGCAGCTACCAGAGTAACATCAGCGCCCCTGAGCATAGCGGCTCTCGCAATAGCAAAGCCCATCTTTCCGCTCGAATGATTGGTTATGAAGCGCACGGGATCAATGCTCTCTCTTGTTGCGCCTGCTGTTACCAGTATGCGCTTTCCGGCAAGATTCTTTTCAAAGGCGATCTCACGGACTACGTGTTCAAGGAGAGTCTCCTCGTCCGGCAGCTTTCCATCGCCTATGTCGCGGTTTGCGAGCATACCCTTTACCGGCTCGATTATAATATAGCCGTGACGGCGGAGCTTTTCTATATTCTCCTGAACTATCGGATTATGGAACATATTATGGTTCATCGCAGGAGCAATAAGTTTTTTGCAGGTACACGCCATAACAGTCGTGGTCAGCATATCATCAGCGATGCCGTTTGCTATCTTGCCGATCACGTTGGCGGAAGCCGGTGCAATTATGACTACATCAGCCTTCTTGGCGATAGAAACGTGCTCCACACTGTATTCAAAATTCCTGTCGAATGTATCTATAAGGCACTTATGCTGGGTAAGAGTCTCAAAAGTGAGCGGATGAACAAAATTAGTAGCATTCGGAGTCATAGAAACATAAACATCTGCCCCTAGCTTTGTGAGCATGCGAGCAAGGTTGCATGACTTATACGCAGCTATCGAGCTCGATACTCCGAGCAGCACAGTTTTTCCCTTCAGCATAGCGGACCTCCGTCAGTTTTTCTTGTTCTTGCGGTATATTATCGCAAGTCCCTTGATGAGAAGATTGCTGTCGTGGATTATCATTCTGCGGCAAAGCGGTACGACCAGCTCGGAAAGGCCTCCGGTAGCAACAGCTGTACACTTGTAGCCGAGCTCCTCCTCTATCCTCTCGATTATGCCGTCAAGAGCGCTCGCATTTGAGTAGAGCATACCGCTCTTGAGACAGTCGATGGTGTTAGTGCCAATGATATTGGCAGGAGCTTCAAAGTTTATCTTGGGGAGCTGAGCTGTTCTTGCCACGAGAGCGTCAGCCGCTACTCCCATGCCTGTCATAATAAGACCGCCGCGGTAATTCTTGTTCTTGTCCACTACCGAGACAGTTGTAGCTGTTCCCATATCAATGATGATAAGCGGAACCGGATACTGATTTATAGCAGCAACAGCGTCAACAGCCTGATCGCTGCCGAGCTGTGCAGGGTTATCTATAAGTATGTTCAGACCGGTCTTTACTCCCGGTCCTACGACCATAACATCGACCTTGAAGAGCTTTCTTACAGCCTCGCGGACAGTTCCCGTAACAGAAGGAACTACCGATGACATTATGGCAGCATCTATGTCGCTGAGCTTGAAATCGTTCATAATAAGAATGTTTCTTATTATAGAAGCGTACTCAGCAGAAGTCGCAAGGTGATTGGTGGATATACGCTCAAAGAGCCATACCTCGTCCTTATCGTCAACGCATCCGAAAACTATATTTGTATTTCCTATATCTATGGCTAAAAGCATATCCTACCTCCGTTATTTATACTCCTGCGGCATTATTCTCCTCATTGCTGAGTTTCATCTCTATCTCGAGATTTTCCTCTGAGAGATATTCCTTGTTCCTGAAACGCTCACCTGTCACCTTTATCAGGTCATCATCCACGATAAACGATACGGCACGGTGATGGTTTACAATAGTGTTGGAGATATAGTCTCCGCCGTATTCGCCGTCGCGCGTCCAGGTAACACTTTCAGCACAGATAGAAGTGAACTTTATCTTGTCTGTCCTGAAAAACTTGATATATTCCTTGTCAATTTCCTCATTGATGTTCATAAGAGACTTGACTATCTGCTGGAGCTGTATCGGATTAGACGGCTTCTTTATGAGCATTACCTCGAAAAGTCCATCATCAAGCATAAACTGACTCATAGAGAGCATTCCGGCTACTGAAGCAGTATTCGTTACCATTCCGAATATGAAATCGTCCTCGATAACATTATCCTCGTACTCTATACGCATATGTCTCGGCTTTATATTTGCAAGCTGCATAAGACCGCTGAAAACATAAGCCGTATGTCCGAAAACATTCTTGACGTTCTGCGAAGTCTCATAGGTGATATTGGTAAAAGCTCCGAATGCAACTATATATGAAAAATACTCGTTGTTGAAGCCTCCGACATCACACGGAACAGCTTTTCCGTTTATAATACGCTGAACAGCTTCCATAGTGTCCTTTGGTATACCAAGACTCTTGGCAAAATCATTCGTCGAACCGGCAGGTATATATCCTATCGGTATACGATTCTCGCTGTTCATTATACCCTGAAGGCACTGACTGAGAGTTCCGTCTCCACCGGCACAGACCAATAGGTCAAAACCGTTCGCGCAGGCGTATTCAGCAGCCTTAGCCGCATCATCACCGCTCTGTGTGGTATGGATAGTAACTTCAAAATCAGCCTTTGTAAATTCATCGACTATCTTGCCAAGCTTTTCAGATATCAAAGCTTTACCCGCAACAAGATTGACGACAAAATACATTTTCCGCATACAATTCCCCCTTGAGTAATAGTATGTCCCTAAAGTTAATGTAAAAATCCCTATACATATTATTATATAATGTTTCCGGATTTTTTTCAATACCGGCAGTATATAATTAAAAGATAAAAATTTATAAATACCTATTGACATTTCCTTAGAACGGTGATATAATAATAAAGCTGAATCGTTCAGATAATATTCACTGGGGTGTCGCCAAGTGGTAAGGCAGCGGACTCTGACTCCGTTATTTCGAGGGTTCAAATCCTTCCACCCCAACCAGTAAAGCTCACGCAATCGCGTGAGCTTTTTTGTTATCATCATCTGTAAGTTATACGCATCGCATCATAGCATCAGATATAATAAAGCAAAACTGTAATCAGTTGACAAATCACTGTGATGTGGTATAATATAATTATATCTTATATCAGATTAATATACAAATTGCACTACCGATTACTGACTAAATCACAAATAGTAATCTTTCCATACTCCCAAGCTTATCGATAAAGCTATCACGAATAATGAATAAACAGGTGAGATAATGAAAAAAGTATTAATCTTTGGCGCAACAGGCTTTGTAGGCGCTTACCTTACTGACTACTGCAAAACACACTTAAACAGTGATGAATACGAAGTAATTGCTGTCGGAAGAAGGAAAACTGATTTTTTTGACACTTTATCTATTCCTTACATTCAGCTGGATGTATTAAAACCTGAAGATTTCGAAAAGCTCCCCACCGATAGTGTCTATGCCATCGTTAATCTCACTGGCTTGCTTCCGGCGTATTTTAAAGAATACAATCCGTTCGCATATGTTGAAACAAATATTAACGGCAGCTTGCGTATACTCGAATATGCAAGAAAGAACAGAGCCGATAGAGTTATCTATACTCAGACCTGGGCTGAACAGGCAGGATACTGGGGGAAAACAGAAATTTTATCTCCGGATATGCCAAAAAAGCTGCTTTATACAGGAGATCACGCTTTCTACTCCATAACCAAGTCAATGGTTGCTGACACAATGCGTTACTACAAAGAAGAATATGGCATCAAGGATTTTGTTTTTCGCCTTCCGAACGTGTATATGTACGCTCCGCAAAAGACATACTATGTTGATGGAATTGAAAAGAAAATCGCTTACAGATACATGATTGATTTGGCAGAAAGCGGAAAAGATCTTGAAATGTGGGGAGATCCCAACGCATTCAAAGATATTCTATACATAAAAGACCTGTGCCAGATGATGTGTAAAGCGATAATTGCAGATGTAAACGGCGGACTATATAACGCCGGCACCGGTATCAGGACAACTCTGCGTGAACAGATCGAAGGATATATCAAAATCTTTTCTCCTGATCCTTCAAATACAAAAATAATCGAAAAGCCCGAAAAGGATACTTTCACAAGTTTTGTTATGGATATAGATAATGCCAAAAAAGAACTCGGATATGTGCCCGAATACGATTTTATATCTTATCTGAAAGACTACAAGCGCGAAAAAGAATTAAAACGTTTTGACGCTCTTTGGAACAGCAAGAACAACATCAAGGAATGATAATATGAGTAAAAATTTAGCCATCATAGGTGCCAGCTATCTTCAACTGCCTTCGATCGAAAAAGCCAAGGAAATGGGCTACACTACTCATGTCTTTGCATGGGCCGCAAATGATGTAGGCGAAAAAGCTGCAGACCATTTCTATCCAATAAGCATAATCGAAAAAGATACAATATTAAAAAAATGCCGTGAGATAGGCATATGCGGTATTTGCAGCATTGCTTCTGATGTTGCCATGCTCACAGTTAATTATGTAGCTGATTCTTTGCATCTCACAGGAAACAGTTTAGAAGCAACTTATAAAAGCACAAATAAACACGCAATGCGAATCGCATTTGAATCAAACGGCGATCCGTCACCCAAAAGCTTTTTGGTCAATGAAAACACTGATGTTTCAAGTTTAGACTTAGAATATCCTATAATTGTAAAACCAACTGACCGAAGCGGAAGCCGCGGGATATGCAAACTGTATAATGACGCAGGACTGAAAGAAGCAGTCTCCCGTGCTATTGAAGAAAGCTTTGAAAAAAAAGCTTTGATTGAAGAATATGCTGAAGGTCACGAGTATAGTGTCGAATATATTTCATATCGCGGCAAACATCATTTTCTTGCTATGACTTATAAGTATACCACCGGTGAACCGCATTTCATTGAAACAGGTCATATGGAACCCGCTCCCATAGCACCTGATATACTTGAAAAGGTCAAAAAAATCGTTGAACACGCATTAAACACTCTCGGATTAGAAAACGGTGCATCTCACACGGAATTAAAAATCGACTCATCAGGCAATATTAAACTGATTGAAATCGGCGGCAGAATGGGCGGCGACTGTATAGGCAGTGACCTCGTACGTTATTCAACCGGCTACGATTTTGTCAGAATGGTAATAGATGTTGCTTGCGGAAACGAGCCGGTATTTGAAAAAGTATGCACTCCATGTCCCGTTAAAGTCGTCTTTTTACTCACAAAAGAGGATGTCAGCGAATATGAACGTTTGCTGTGTGAAGAACCAGACAAAATCATTAAACTGGTAAACTATCACCCCGAAAATATCGGACATATAACAGACAGTTCAAACAGAGGCGGCTGTTACATTATAAAAGCTTAAACTGCTTTTATAATACGTGTATCTTTAGCATAACTATTGATAATACTTAGATACTATGCTATAATAACATAAAGATTCTTTGATAAAGTGAGGGGATCATTTTGGAAATATCAGTTGTGATTCCGGTTTACGGCTGCCGTAAGGCGCTTAACGAACTCCACAGGCGACTTACTGAAACACTCTGTAAAATAACTAATGATTATGAGATAATACTCGTGGATGACTGTTGCCCGCAGAATTCCTGGGAAAGTATACAAGAGATTTGTGCTAAAGATACAAAGGTCAAGGGACTTCATATGTCCAAAAACTTCGGTCAGGCCTCTGCAATAACAGCAGGAGTCGATAATTGCAGCGGAGAATGGGTCGTTGTAATGGACTGTGATCTTCAGGACAGACCGGAACACATAATCGCTCTTTATAACAAAGCTTTAGAGGGATATGACGTCGTATTTGCACAGCGAGCCGAACGAAAGGATTCTCCCGTAACACTATTTCTATCTAAGACATTTTATCGTGTTCTCAGTCACTATACAGATGAAGAAATAGATCCAACGATCGGTAATTTCAGTATATCACGAAAAAAAGTTATCGATAACTACTGTAAAATTAGGGAGCACAACAGAGCATATCAGCTTTTTATCAAATGGCTCGGATTTAAACAAACGACACTTCCACTTGAAGCCGACGAGCGATATGAAGGCAAATCATCGTATTCGCTTAAAAAGAAGCTCTATTTTGCCTCTTCACTTATAGTTTCCCATTCCAATAAACCTCTGAAAGCTACGATCAAACTCGGGTTGTTCCTTTCCACAGTTTCTTTTATTTACATAACTGTATTGATCATACAAAAGCTTATGGGCTACAATTACCTCGCCGGCTGGACAAGTATACTTGCATCAATATACATTGTTGGCGGAGTTATTCTCGCTTCTCTTGGAATAATAGGCATATACATAGGAAATATATTCAATGAAGTAAAAAACAGACCGATATATGTGGTCAGTGAAATGCTTAACATTGAAGAAGAAAAGCAAACCAGGATCCACGAATAGTCCTCCTTCATTTACATAATTAGTTGCTTAAAGCTGTGCACTGTGCGCAGCTTTTTTCTTTTACAGACATATTAAAACAGCCTTATCCACATCGACATAGGACTCATATGAGAAGATTTTTCTGCTTCATAAAGGCAAGCAACTCAAAGCCTCTTCCATCCACCGTCATTTACAACAAATCAGCAGAATATTTTTTGTTCATTATCACAAAATTCTTCTTAAATTATGATTGTTCACACTTTATTCTCAATTTATGACAATTTATATGGTATCATATAATATATATATATATATATATATATGCGCTCTCTATCTAACTAAATACAATGAAAGGAAACAGGAGCAGCGATATGAATATTGATGATGTATCTTTTGAAAAAGCCTTGTCCTATATCAGCGGCAGTGTTGGTGCGCTACTGATAGTTGACGGCAATACTGACCGCTATAAATCCGTTATAAGACGCGGCATTTTCCTTGATTATATAAACGAGACCGGCACATACAACGAGCTGATAGAAAAGCTATGGTTCCATTTCAACAACAGCGCTGACAGCGTCGTTGAGAACTACCATGTATTCATCCCGACAACCGGTAAGTTTATAGGAAAATACAGCCGCAGGATAAACATATCCGTGAACAACATCACTCATGTTGTTCAGATGACGATCTATCCTATCGAAGACGAAAATTCCTACCTTTTCATACTCGACGAGCTCGATAAGAGCCAGTACCGCGAGGAAACCATGACAAATAAAAAGGTCAGCACAATACAGAATACCTACCTGTTCTCAATGTACGTTGACCTCGTCAAGGACACCACTGAAAGTATAAGCATATCAGAAATATCCGACGAAACCACCAACGCTCAGATAAAGTATTCCGAGTGGCGCATGATGATCGTAAATATGATCTGGCCTGAAGATCAGCCTATGTTCCTCGAAAGAAGCGATCCGGAGTATCTCAGAAAGAATCTCGCTCCCGGACGTACTTCCTCTTTCGACTGTCTTATGATGAACCTCGAAGGCAAGTATATATGGGTCAAACTGATATTCAGCCGTTCCGAGACCAACAACGACAAGGACTTCCGTTTCGTTTATATGGTGCAGAACATCAACGACGAGACTCAGGAACTTATGTCAACACTTAAAAAGTACGAAGACCTTGCTTCAAAGGATCCGCTGACAGGAGTTTACAATCACGGAAGAATTGAAACTGAACTCCACAACGCTGTCGAACAGTTCAAGAAAAACGACAGCGCAGTATCTGTTTTAATGCTCGATATCGACTTCTTCAAAAATGTAAATGACGGTCACGGACACTCAGTCGGCGACGAAACCCTCATACACTTCACCAAGCTGGTATCCGCATTCTTTAATGAGAAGAAAACCGTCTTAGGACGCTGGGGCGGAGAGGAATTCGTTGTCGTCTGCTATGACGAAAGCAAGGAAGAAATCGAAAAGGCTGCCGAAGAACTCAGAATACGCATCGAAAACGAGCCTTTCAACAAAGTCGGCGGCATCACCTGCAGTATCGGCACTACAAGCATACGCGAAAATGACAGTTTCGATACAGCATTTGAACGTCTCGACCAGGCTCTCTATGCTGCAAAATCCGCCGGAAGAAACTGCGTAAGATCACTCTGACAGCTATCTCTTTAACATATGCCGAGTCCCGTTCGTCCGAAACGAGGCTCGGTCTTTTATTACATACAATAAAACGCAAAAAGGTCCGGATGACTCCGGACCTTTTTAAATATATTGAGAGGGTTGTGCCTGTAAACTTAGGTTAGATTATGAGATCTCTTCAACTCTTACGTTAGCTATATAGATGGTAGCTGTAGAGCCGTTGTGTCCCATATTGAATTCGAGTCTTCCGTTGTTATCATCTTTATTCTTCATCTCGAATTCAAATGTGAAAGTCTTCTTCTCCTTAGGAACTACGATCTGAGTATCCTGCAGATAGCGTATCCAACCGGCGGTAGGTGCAGATACACAAACTTTCATCTTACGTTCTTCTTCTGCCCACGCATCAAATGTTACACGGTATTTCTTTCCGTTTATCATGGGCAGATCAGCCTGAACGAGCTGTACTGAGTAATCCTCAGTTCCTTCAGCCTCAGAGGTGATAACTATTGTCTTGTCCTTTATCTCAGCAGAGCCCTGTCCGCCTTCAAAGAGGAGGAATCTCCAGTTTTCACCGTCTGTGAGAGACTCATCTGTTGCAAAGTTTCCGTTGTAGATCAAGTTGCCGTCAACGAGAGCCTTACGGAATACCTTTTCAGGTTTTGTAACGTTTGTATCATACTGAGGTTTCTGATATACACGTACATAGTCTATTTCAAATTCTGCTTTGTCGAAGTTGGTGGTGTAGTCCGGATCTCCGGGCCATGTTCCGCCAACAGCGAGGTTCAGCTGTAAGAAGAAGGGCTGATCAAAAGGTGCGGGATACGGCTTTTCATCAGCGCCTTCCTCAGCTGTGAACCAATCGTTCGCAGTGAAGTAAAGTTGATCGTCTACATACCAGCGTATCTCACCGGGTTCCCATTCAACAGCATATTCATGGAAATCAGAGGAATATGTTGTGCCGTTTGTAAGAGTGTATGTACCCTGCTGAGATGCGTAGGGGTTGCCGTAATGGATGGTACCATAAGCGATGTCGGTAGCATTTCCGAGAACTTCCATGATGTCTATCTCACCGCATTTAGGCCACTGGCCGTAATAACTTTCATCCTTCGGCATCATCCAGATAGCAGGCCAAAAGCCCTGTCCTTCAGGAACCTTAGCGCTTACAGCTACTCTGCCGTAGGTAAAGTCTGTCTTTTTCTTTCCGGTCAGTTTTGCAGAGGTGTAATAATCCTCGCCGTCCTTTTCGGACTTGATAGCCTTTATGACCAGTTTACCGTCACGCAGGAATGAGTTTTCCGAAAGCTGTGTGTACTCCTGAAGCTCATTGTTTGTCCAGCCCGGTGCACGCCATTCACGGTTCCATATCTCGGTATCGAGCTGTTCGCCGTTGAATTCGTCACTCCAGAGAAGATTATATCCATCGATCGAAGGAGTATCTTCATCTTGTTTATATACTGGAACATAATTATCTTCAGTAGTTGCTTCGGTAGGTGCTTCAGTAGCTTGTGTAGTTGGTGCGTTTGTAACAGTTGGTGTTGTAGTCACGACATTTGATGTCACGTTTGAAGCAGCAGTTGAAGTTCCCTCCTTATTGGATGAAGAACTTGAATTTGAACCGCAGCTTGTGAGTAGAGCGAGTGCAGAAGCAGCCGCTAAAACTTTTGTATATCTCATACTGATTCCTCCCTGTAATAGTTGAGATGGCGGTTAACTCATTGACAACATTATACCACCGAAGGGATTTGATTTATACTATTATCAATACATTTATGGTAATTTCATGACACTAATTTATATTTTTTTCATGTACTCCTTTACATATTTAATATAAGAAAATTGCATATGCAGAAAAACTGTTGACATGGTAGTATTATGCGTGTATAATTATCCTATAAGTAATATTTCAGGGAGCAGAAATAATATGAAAAATATCATTTATATACACGAACCGACCGATCTTCAGTGCGGTCAGGCTGTACTTGCTATGGTAACAAACGTACCTGTTGCCGACGTCGCCGATGAGCTCGGCAATCACAAAGAAACTACTCTCAGGGAGATGAAAGACTACTTCCGTTCACACGGGATAAACATCTCAGACGAGCGGATACAGGTCACAGACAAGTCTCAGCTGCCGGAACTGTGTCTCCTCAGCCTTGAAACTCCGCGCTGCTGGCACTGGTCGCTCTACTGCTCCGGAACTTTCTACGATCCCGAGCACGGAGTGATGGACGACTTCCCCCAGTCAGCACGAAAGTATTACTGGAAGTTATCACCCCAAAATCAGGACTGATTTTTAATTTTAATGCTATATCAGCTTACATAAGACATATAGCAGCACGTTTAATTTTGATTAATACATAAATATTTCAAAAACCTATTGACAAATCATGTACAGAGTGTTATAATTCTCTTAAAGAAACCGTTGAAGCGGAGATAAAGATGGTTATGCCTCCACAGAGAGCCTGCGTTGCTGAGAGTCAGGTGAAACACAGATCATCAAATGGACCGCCGAGGGTGCAGTCAAACGGGTGTGGCAGCAGCGCTTTGCACAAGGCAGTCTGAACGTTCTGTCAGTTTGTTGGTTCACATTCCCGGAGTATTCTGCAACGTCAGGATGTGCGTTAATCATCAGGGATATGATAGTATCCTGCTAAGTGCACGGAATACCGTGAATCAAGGTGGTACCGCGGATAGTGATTATTCGTCCTTGACAGAATCGTTTCATTCTGTCAGGGACTTTTTTATATCTGGCAGAAAGTCTTCGGAGGTGCTTTATGAATTTTTTACCCGACTACGCTAAGGTGAAAGAGATCGCAGACAGCGGACAATACGATATTCTCCCCGTCAGCTGCGAGATACTTTCCGACATCTGCACGCCTATCGAGGCGATCATGACGCTCAAGACAGTATCCAGCCACTGCTATATGCTGGAATCCGTTGCCGACAAGGAGAAGTGGGGACGCTATACTTTCCTCGGATTTGATCCCAAGCTCCAGATAACAGCTTCCGGCAGCGATCTGACTATCGGCGACGTCAAAATGACATCAGACGATCCAAGCATACAGATCAGACAGATACTTTCAAAATACAGAAGCCCTAAATTCGACTACCTCCCCTCTTTCACAGGAGGTCTCGCGGGCTATTTCTCATATGATTTCCTCGCTTATTCCGAACCTACGCTCAGAATAGATACAGAGGACCAGGAAAACTTCAAGGACGTTGACCTTATGCTGTTCGACAAGGTGATAGCTTTCGACAACTTCCGTCAGAAGATAATCCTCATCGCAAATATGTCACTTTCCGATCCGGAAGCCGGCTACAACAAGGCTAAAATGGAACTCAGACAGATGGCTGAACTCCTCCGCAGCGGTGAGCGCCGCAAAGAGCCTGCCGGTCACCTTACATCAGAGGTAACTCCCCTGTTCAGCAAGGAACAGTACTGCGATATGGTTGAAAAAGCAAAGCACCATATCCATGAGGGAGATATCTTCCAGATAGTGCTCTCAAACCGTCTCAGCGCCGGATTCGAGGGCAGCCTCCTCAACACTTACAGAGTCCTCAGGACTATCAATCCTTCACCGTATATGTTCTATTTCTCAGGAACAGACGTCGAGATAGCAGGAGCTTCTCCGGAAACACTCGTTAAGCTCGAAAACGGCGTTCTCCATACCTTCCCCCTCGCAGGTACCCGTCCACGCGGCAAGACCGAGGCTGAAGACAAGGAACTCGAAGCCGGTCTGCTCGCTGATGAAAAGGAACTCGCAGAACACAATATGCTCGTTGATCTCGGAAGAAACGATCTCGGAAAGATCAGCAAGTTCGGTTCTGTTCAGGTGGAGAAATTACGCAGCATCGAGCGCTATTCCCACGTTATGCACATCGGTTCTACCGTGCGCGGCGAGATAAGGGAAGAATTCGACAGTCTCGACGCTGTAAGCGCTGTTCTCCCAGCCGGAACTCTCTCCGGTGCCCCCAAGATACGCGCCTGCCAGCTGATCGCTGAGCTCGAGAACAACAAGCGCGGTATCTACGGCGGAGCTATCGGATATATCGACTTCACCGGCAACCTCGATACCTGTATCGCTATCCGCATCGCTTACAAGAAGAACGGTAAGGTTTTCGTCAGAAGCGGCGCAGGAATCGTTGCCGACTCAGTTCCCGAAAAAGAGTATCAGGAGTGCATAAACAAGGCGGCAGCCGTTATCAGCGCACTCAAAGCGGCAGAGGAGGCAGACGAATGATATTACTTATAGATAACTACGACAGTTTTTCATATAACCTCTATCAGCTCATCGGTGAGATCTGCCCCGATATAAAGGTCATCCGCAACGATGAAATGACCATACCGGAAATAGAAGCTCTCGCCCCTGACCACATTATCCTTTCCCCCGGTCCCGGCCGTCCCGAGGATGCAGGCATCATCGTTGAAGCAGCTTCAACAGTCTGCCGCAAGATACCTACTCTCGGAGTATGCCTCGGTCACCAGGCTATATGCGCAGCTTACGGTGCTACCGTTACCTACGCAAAGAAGCTCATGCACGGCAAGCAGTCCGTCATCAGCTTCAAGGGAAACTGCCCGATATTCAAGGGTATAGGCGAGGGCGCTCCTGTGGCAAGATACCACTCCCTCGCTGCTGACGCCGCTACCGTTCCGGACTGCTTTGAAGTTACAGCTGTTGCCGATGACGGCGAGATAATGGCTGTTCAGCACAAGGATTACCCGATATACGGTGTACAGTTCCACCCGGAGTCGATAATGACTCCCGACGGCAGGATAATGCTCAAGAATTTCATAGATATAAAGTAAACGAAGGCTGTTCCGACAGAACAGCGCGTGAAGCTCTGTATCTGCCGGTCAGACAGCTGTATTTTTGGAGGTAATTATTATGATAAAAGAAGCCATCGTCAAGATCGTAAATAAAGAAGACCTGACATACGAAGAAGCCTATGCTGTTATTTCAGAGATAATGTCAGGCGAAACAACTCCCACACAGAACGCAGCATTCCTCTCAGCTCTTTCCACTAAGAGCACAAAGGCTGAAACAATAGATGAGATAACAGGCTGTGCTGCTGCTATGCGCGATGCTGCTGTCAAGTTTGAGAACGACCTCGACCTCTTCGAGATCGTCGGAACAGGCGGCGACAACTCAAACAGCTTCAATATCTCAACAACTTCTGCAATGGTCATCGCAGCTTCCGGCATCAAGGTAGCTAAGCACGGCAACCGTGCCGCTTCTTCACAGTCCGGTACTGCTGACTGTCTCGAAGCTCTCGGCGTTAATATCGCCCTTGATCCCGATAAATGCCGCAAGCTCCTCGAAGAAGTCGGTTTCTGCTTCTTCTTCGCACAGAAGTATCACACTTCGATGAAATACGTCGGACCTATCCGAAAGGAACTCGGATTCCGTACTGTATTCAATATACTCGGACCGCTCACAAACCCTTCAAACCCCAAGTATCACCTCCTCGGTGTATACGACAGAGTCCTCCTCGAGCCCGTAGCGGAGGTTCTGATGAAACTTGGCTCAAAGCGCGGAATGGTCGTTTACGGCACCGACAAGCTCGACGAGATCTCACTCTCCGCTCCTACTGCTGTATGCGAATACAAGGACGGCTGGATGAAGAACTATGAGATCACTCCCGAACAGTTCGGCTTCGAGCGCTGTACAAAGGACGACCTCGCAGGCGGTTCACCACAGGAAAACGCCGCAGTGACCAGAGGTATACTCTCCGGCGAGATAAAAGGTCACAAGAGAAACACTGTACTGCTGAATGCAGGTGCTTCTCTCTACATCGGCGGTAAAGCCGATTCAATGGAAGAGGGCGTAAAGCTCGCTGCTGAGCTTATTGATTCCGGAAAAGCTCTGGAAGTCCTCGAAAAACTCATTACTGTTTCCAACAGCTGAGGTGAAGTATGAACATCCTCGAACAACTCGCAGCTCACGCTGCTGAACGCGTGGCTGAGGCTAAAAAAACAGTATCCGCAGATGAGATAAAAAGCCGTGCTCTCGCATTGCCGGCTGGCAGCTTTGAATTTGAAAAAGCTCTTAAAAAGGATGGATTATCATTCATCTGCGAATGCAAGAAAGCCTCTCCCTCCAAAGGAGTGATCGCCGAATACTTCCCCTACCTCGAGATCGCTAAGGATTACGAGAAAGCCGGTGCGGACTGCATATCAGTCCTCACAGAACCGAAATGGTTTCTCGGCAGTGACAGATATTTACAGGAGATAGCGTCTTCCGTAAGCCCCCCCTGTATACGCAAGGACTTCACCGTAGACGAGTATATGATCTACGAAGCAAAGCTCCTCGGCGCTAAGGCTGTACTGCTGATTTGCTCGATCCTCTCCCCGGAACAGATCAGGGATTATATCGCTGTATGCGATAAGCTCGGACTCTCTGCTCTTGTAGAGACTCACAACGAAGCCGAGATCTCTGATGCTGTCAATTCAGGAGCACGTATCATTGGCGTGAACAACCGCGACCTCACTAATTTCTCAGTTGATACCGGAAACAGCAGACGCATGAGGGAACTCGTTCCCGAAAACATCATCTTCGTATCGGAAAGTGGAGTCCGTAACGCAGATGACACAAGAATGCTGAGACAAATAGGCGCAGATGCCGTTCTCATCGGTGAAGCGCTTATGAAAGCTGACGATAAGCAAGCTATGCTTGCGGAACTGAGAGGTAACAATGACAAAGATAAAAATGTGCGGCCTCCGGACGGAGTGCGATATTGACTACGCCAACAGAATAAAACCCGAATTTGTCGGATTCGTTTTTGTAAAGGAAAGCAAACGCTTCGTTTCACCCAAAACTGCTGCCCTGCTGAGACAGAGACTCAGCCCGAACATAATCTCCGTCGGAGTATTCGCAAACGATGCTCCTGATTATGCGGCTGACCTTATCCAGTACGGCATCATAGATATCATACAGCTGCATGGCTCGGAGAACAACGGCTATATAGCCGATCTCCGCGGCCTTACCATGGCTCCGATAATACAGGCTTTCAAGATTGAAGGTCCCGAAGACATCGAAGCCGCAAACAACTCTGACGCAGACTTCGTTCTGCTCGATTCAGGCGGCGGCACCGGAAAGCCGTTTGACCATTCTCTCATAGACGGTATAAACCGTCCCTATTTCCTCGCAGGAGGTCTTACCCCTGCGCTTGCCGGAGAAGTTGTTCACGACTTTCATCCATACGCAGTTGACGCAAGCTCTTCCCTCGAAACAGAGGGCATCAAGGACTATTCCAAGATGCGTGCTTTTGCTGAAGCTGTCAGAAGCGAATGAAACCGTTCTTCTTCCGGTAATGAATAAACCGAAAGGATAGATAATATGTCACAGTCCAAGGGACGTTTCGGAGTGCACGGCGGACAGTATATCCCCGAAACTCTGATGAACGCCATTATAGAACTTGAAAATGCCTATAATCACTACAAGGACGATCCTGAGTTCAACCGCGAGCTCACCGATCTTCTCAACAACTACGCCGGCAGGCCGTCTCTGCTCTACTACGCTGACAAGCTCACTCGCGATCTCGGCGGAGCAAAGATATACCTCAAGCGCGAGGATCTCAACCATACCGGTTCACACAAAATAAACAACGTACTCGGTCAGGCTCTTCTTGCAAAGAAAATGGGCAAGACCAGACTCATCGCCGAGACCGGCGCAGGTCAGCACGGCGTTGCCACAGCTACCGCAGCAGCTCTTCTCGGTATGGAATGTGTAGTATTCATGGGCGAAGAGGATACAAAGCGCCAGGCTCTCAACGTTTACCGTATGAAGCTTCTCGGTTCTGATGTTATCCCTGTAAAAACAGGAACTGCTACTCTCAAGGATGCCGTTTCAGAGGCTATGAGAGAGTGGACCACACGTATCTCTGATACACATTACTGTCTTGGTTCTGTAATGGGCCCCCACCCCTTCCCGACTATCGTTCGTGATTTCCAGGCTGTTATCTCACGCGAATCAAGAGCTCAGATCCTCGAAGCAGAGGGCAGGCTCCCTGACGCTGTTATCGCCTGTGTCGGCGGCGGTTCAAATGCCATCGGAAGCTTCTATCACTACATCCCCGACGAAGGTGTACGCCTGATAGGCTGCGAGGCTGCCGGCAGAGGCATCGACACCTTTGAGACAGCAGCTACTATAAACACCGGAAAGCTCGGTATCTTCCACGGTATGAAGTCGTACTTCTGCCAGGACGAATACGGACAGATCGCTCCGGTATACTCTATCTCCGCAGGTCTTGACTACCCCGGAGTAGGTCCTGAACACGCATACCTCCACGATATCCACCGTGCAGAATATGTCCCGGTAACTGACGAGGAAGCCGTAAATGCCTTTGAATATCTTTCAAGGACTGAGGGCATCATCCCCGCTATCGAGTCGGCACACGCTGTTGCTTACGCAATGAAGCTCGCTCCGACTATGGACAAGGACAAGATAATCATTATCACTGTCTCAGGCAGAGGCGACAAGGACTGCGCTGCCATTGCACGTTACAGAGGGGAGGATATTTATGAGTGATATCAGAACAGCCTTTGAGAACGGCAAGGCTTTTATACCGTTCATCACCTGCGGCGATCCGGATCTCGAGACTACCGCTAAAGTAGTACGCGCTGCCGCAGAAAACGGCGCAGATCTCATCGAACTGGGTATCCCGTTCTCAGATCCTACTGCTGAAGGTCCTACCATACAGGGCGCTAACATCCGCGCTCTCGCAAGCGGCGTGACGACCGACAAGGTGTTCGATCTTGTACACGATCTCCGCAAGGATGTAAAGATCCCGTTTGTATTTATGACATACGCAAACGTTGTATTCTCATACGGTTCTGAGCGTTTTATGGCTCGCTGCTGTGAAAACGGTGTCGGCGGTGTTATACTTCCTGATCTTCCGTTTGAGGAAAAGGACGAATTCTCGGCTGTTGCAAGACAGTACGGTGTTGATCTCATCTCACTCATTGCTCCTACATCAGAGAACCGCGTTGCTATGATTGCTAAGGAAGCTGAAGGCTTCATCTACCTCGTTTCAAGTCTCGGCGTTACAGGCACAAGAAACGAGATAACAACAGACCTCAGCAGTATCGTGAAGGTCATCCGTGAGAACGCTAAGGTCCCCTGTGCAGTCGGCTTCGGTATCTCAAAGCCGGAACAGGCAAAGGCTATGGCAGCTGTGTCCGACGGCGCTATTGTTGGTTCAGCTATCATCAAGCTGCTTGAGAAGTATGGAAGGGACGCTGCACCTTATGTAGGTGAATACGTCAAGTCTATGAAAGAAGCCGTTATGTCGGCTGAATAAGAATTATCAAGAGCTGCTCCGGCAGCTCTTTTCTTTTGCCTCGGGATAAATACTTTAAGTATATTTCACAAAAACTATTGACATTCCTGGGCGAATGGTATATAATTGTGTTACAAAATTATTTATTTCCGAAAGGTGGAATAATCATGGGCAAATTTGTCATCAAAGCAACCAAAACCGGCTTTACTTTCAGCCTTAAAGCAGGCAACGGCGAAGTTATCGCTGTCGGCGGCGAAGTTTACAACAGTCTCGCAAGCGTAAAGAACGGTATCGAAAGCGTAGCTAAAAACGCTCCTATCGCTAATCTCGAAGACCAGACAATTGAAGGCTTTGAAACTCAGACTAATCCTAAGTTTGAGATATATAAGGACAAGGCCGGTGAATTCCGTTTCCGTCTAAAAGCAAAGAACGGTGAGATAATCGCTGCAAGCGAAGGCTATGTCAAGAAAGACAGCTGCAAGAACGGTATCGAAAGCGTAAGGAAGAATGCTCCTGACGCTCCCATAACAGAACCTGAAGCTGAATAATTTACGACATCACAACGGCTGCTGCACCAATATGCAGCAGCCGCAAATCATATAATTCAAAGGGTGGAGGTGAATGTATGGCAAAGTATGTTTGCGACGTATGCGGATGGGTATACGACGAAGAAGCAGGTGATCCTGATCGCGGAATAGCTCCCGGAACAAAGTTCGAGGACCTTCCGGACGATTTTGAATGCGCTCTCTGCGGAGTCGGCAAGGATCAGTTCTCACAGGAATAAGAATTATCGGGCACCTCTATGAGGTGCTCTTTTTTTGACATATTTCCGTACTTAACCATTATTTGCTCTGTTTTATATAAAATATTGACATACAGTAAGTATTGATGATATAATTGAAATATTGGGGTGTGTATTCGCTTTTTTGCGAATTAAGGTTATTTTAAGGATATATTGGTAATATTAAGATGCCTTAATAATATTCGATCGGAGGGTAATTTATGAAGATCTCAAAGCTGAAGAGGGTTTCAGCAGGACTCCTCGGTCTTGCTCTTGTCCTCAACACAGCAAGCTTTGCACCTTCAAATGCAAATGCTGCTTCAGGCGGCATTTCCATCAATGAAGTATGTGCAAAAAACACCAAGTACACCATAGAGGGCGGTCTGTACGACTGGATCGAACTCTATAACGGTTCTGGCAGCTCGATTGACATAAGCGGATGGGGCCTTTCAGACAAGGACACAAAGCCCTACCTCTACACTATCCCGGACGGTACTTCAATACCGGCAGGCGGCAGGATAATGATCGCCTGTGACAGCGATGCAGCTGCATCCAATCCGAAGATAGCTCCTTTTGGTCTCTCCACATCAGGTGAGATCATCACACTCACAGACAAAAACGGTTCTACTGTCGATACTCTCTCCTTTGAATCACTCGCAGACAACACGTCTGCCGGCAGATACCCAGACGGCAGCAGCGATATATTTACTCTCTCATCTACTCCAGCTGCTCCCAACTCAGCTCCTGAAGGCTCAAACGCTGTAAACGCTCCTACCTTCTCACAGGAGAGCGGTTTCTACGGAAGCGAGTTCCAGCTCACTCTCACATCACCTCAGGGCTGTACAGTTTACTACACCACAGACGGAAGCGATCCTACAACAGCTTCAGAGAAGTACACTTCTCCTATCAGCATCGCAGACCGCTCCAACGAGCCTAATGTATACAGCGCAAGAACTGATATAAGTGCAAGCCAGGTTACTGCTCCCAGCAGTCCCGTTGACAAGGCAGCTATCATCCGCGCAGTTGCAGTTGACTCTCAGGGCAGAACAAGCGAAATCATTACAAAAACTTACTTTGTCGGCAAGACAAATGATCCCTACTACACCAATATGAAGGTCGTTTCTCTTGTTACCGATCCCGACAACCTCTTCGACTACGAAAAAGGTATCTATGTAAAGGGTAAGGTTTACGACGAGCAGAACGGCACGACCAATCCCGGAGGTCCCGGTCAGCAGCCCGGTGGTCCCGGAGAAGAAAATCCAGGAGGACAGCGTCCCGGAAATCCGTGGGGCGGCGGAGACTGGGGAAACTGGGGCGGCGGCTTCAACATGAAGCAGCCCTGGGAAATGGAAGCCAACTACACCCAGCACGGAAAGGAGTGGGAGCGTCCCGCTTCATTCGAGCTCTTTGAGGACGGCAAGAGCGTATTCTCTCAGAACATAGGTATCCGTATCAAGGGTGCTGCTTCAAGAAATGCCGCTCAGAAGAGCTTCAATATCTACTCACGCAACGAGTACGGCAAGGACGGTATGGACTACGACTTCTTCGACGGCAAGGCTACCAAGAAGAAAAACGGCAAGTCTATCAAGAAGTTTGACGGCATCACTCTCAGAAACGGCGGAAACGACAACAGTTCCACATTCTTCCGTGACTCTGTGAACCAGAACCTCGTTTCAGACCGTGATATGGCTACTCAGGCAACAAGCGAATGTCTCGTATTCCTCGACGGCGAATTCTGGGGTATCTATCAAATCATCGAAAAGGTAAACGATGACCACCTCAGCAGCCACTTCGGCATAAACAAGAAGGACGCTGTCATCGTCAAGAACGGCGAACTTGAAGAGGGCACAGACCAGGATCTCAACGACTGGAAGGAACTCGCTTCATTCTGTGCTAATTCCGATATGTCTCAGGACAGCAACTATCAGCAGGTTTGCAGCAAGCTCGATATGCAGAGCTACATGGACTACTTTGCAGCTCAGATCTACTGGAACAACGCTGACTGGCCGCAGAACAACTTCGCTGTATGGCGCACTTCTACTGTTGATACATCAAACAAGTACGCAGACGGCAAGTGGAGAATGTTCCTCTTTGATACAGAGTACGCTACCGGACTTTACGGTATGAATACGACTGCTGATACAAACGCTTTCCAGCGTATCCAGCAGCAGACCACAAATAACGAGTGCAGGATGTTCATCAATCTCCTCAAGAACAAGGAGTTCAGCGATCAGTTCTTCCTCACTATGATGGATCTCGGAAACTTCAACTTCTCACAGGAGAAAGTCAACGAAGTTCTCCCCTTCTATGACAATACATACCATCAGCAGATAATCGACACACTCAAGAGATACGGTGCAGGAAATTCCGCTTTTGGCGGCTCTCCCGAAAGCACATACACAAACGATCTCAGAACTGTTACCAACTACTTCGATCAGCGTTTCTCAAAGCTCATCGAGCAGATCAGACGCAGCTATATCAGCAGCGGAACTCTCAACGAGCTCACTGTGAACAATCAGACTGCAAACGGTACAGTAAACGTGAATACGCTCACTCTCGACAGCAGCCAGTGGACAGGTAAATACTTCGACAGTCAGACTATGACCATCACTGCAACACCTGTTGAGGGCAAGTCATTCAAGCGCTGGAACGTAAGCGGTATAACTCTGTCAGAGTCTGAGCTCACATCACCTACTGTAAGCTTCAAGCTCGAGTCTTCCGTAAGCATAACAGCTGTATACGACGACGGAGGTTCACCCTCTGTTATCGCAGGCGACTACAACAAAGACGGCGATGTGAATATCTCAGACGTTGTAGTTCTTCAGAACTACCTTATGGGCAGAAAGACAAATATCGATCTCAATGCCGATATGAACGGAGATAAGAAAAACAATATCTTCGATCTCATCGCGCTCAAGCGCAAAATATTCAAAAAATAAAAGATAAATACTATGGGGGTACACTATGAATTGTAAATTCTGCGGACAGCCTTTAGAAGAAGGCAAGCGTTTCTGCACCAACTGCGGTGCACCGATAATGGATCCGGCACCTACTTCGCCGGCACCGACCACTCAGACAACTAAACCGCCTTTTACCGGGCCGTACAGCTCTTCGCCGACACCGGCTGCAACGCCGAGAAAAAACGGCATAAGCAAAGAAAAGACTGTACTGTTCTGGGCTTCAAAGGCAGCTTTTATCGTTGCAATGCTGATGTTCCTTATGCCGTTTATGAAGATCTCCTTCAACAAGGAATCAAAGCTCGCACAGTCTGCAAAGCCTATCACTATGACCGGCAAAGAGTTGATCTTTGGCATAGATGATGATAACGACGCTAAGGACAGCACGAAGAATGATCTGCAAAATGTTCGAGTAATACTTGCCGGTATTCTTCTTGTGGTCTCACTTGCTATGACTCAGGGCGGATACATTACTTCCGGCATTTCCGCAGGATTTCTGTTACTTTATATGCGTTCAGCTGAAAGCAGCTACTCTCTCAACGGAAAAACCATCAAAGAATGGGACGGTCTGTTGGAGATAAACTTCCAGCCGGCGCTGTATGCAGCCATAGTTATCACGATAGTCGGCGCAGTCTTAGCCGGCATAGATGAATCAAAACGCCGCAAGATGTTCCGTGAAGAACAGTCCTTCAGCACTTTCGGTTCATTTGTATAAACTAAAAAACCTGCTGTACTCAGTACAGCAGGTTTTATTTTTCTCAACTTATATACAGTAATCGCCGCCAGCAATAGTCTTATCCAGAATATCCTGGACAGTGATGCTGTCGAGGTAGTCATTAACAGCCTTGTAGAGTCCCTCCCATATGTAGAGAGTTGAGCACTCCTTAACACGCGGGCACTCATTCGGCTCAAATTCAAGACAGGCTACAGGAGCGAGACTTCCCTCAGTTGCACGGAGAATGTCACCTACCGTGTAATCTGACGGGCTCTGTGAAAGCATATATCCGCCGCGATTGCCGCGATTGGTCTTGAGTATGCCGCTCCTGTGAAGAAGAGGCACTATCTGTTCGAGATACTTTTTTGAGATATTCTGACGGTCAGCAATATCTTTGAGTGAAACATATCCGTCCTCGTTGTGAAGAGCGAGGTCATATATCATTCTAAGGGCATATCTGCCTTTTGTAGAGATCTTCATAATATTCTCCTTTAAGATGTATAGCGTAGTCATGTCGTTACAGCTTTTCAGCTGACAATATTATTATACCATAATGAACTGCTTTTTTCAATTGACAAAACCACGATAAGTTGCACGAAAATAATGCGGCAAATCTGACAAATCCTACAATTATAGTATGATTGGTGCGCGAAGGCAGAAATAAGCCGCAGGCACAGACCTGCGGCTTGCGAGATGTATTATGATGTATTAGAGGTTGGCGTGGAAAGTACGGGAAATAACGTCGTCCTGCTGCTCCTTTGTGAGCTTGACGAAGTTTACCGCATAACCTGAAACTCTTACTGTGAGCTGAGGATACTTTTCAGGGTGAGCCTGAGCATCGAGGAGAGTTTCGCGTGTGAATACGTTTACGTTGAGGTGATGTCCGCCTTTTTCAACATAACCGTCGAGAAGTTCTATAAGGTTGTCGACCTGTTTCTGATTATCCATAGTAGTTCCTCCTTTGTATCAATCGTCGTCTTCGTCAACAGCGTCCTCAGTAGGCTGACAGCAGGCACCCTTGACGCCGCAGTCAGTACTGTTCACGGTCTCAACTTTAAGACCGCCGCTGTTTTCTTCCGGGAAAATATTTATATGACCTGTCCCCTGTGACATAAGCTGGTCTATGAGCTCGGCAAGCTCTTCCGGAGAACCTGCCTGCCCTTTGATATTCGATTCAAGCATCAGTCTTCACCCTTGAGCTTATCAAGGTCAAGATCACCTACAAATACGTCCATATCCTTGCCGAGAGCGTTCGGTATAATGGAGAATGTATTCGAGATACCGTCCTGAGCGTGTCTGAAGGGCAGCTTTGCAACGGACGAAAGTGAAGCTACTGCGCCGTGAGTATCTCTTCCGTGCATCGGGTTAGCTCCGGGAGCGAGCGGAACGCCCTGCTTTCTACCATCAGGAGTGTTACCGGTCTTCTTGCCGTATACAACATTTGAAGTGATAGTGAGGATGGACATTGTCGGAACGCCGTCACGGTATGTGTGATGCTTTCTTACGCAGTCCATGAACTTGCGGACAACTGTAACAGCAAGCTGGTCAACACGGTCATCATTGTTGCCGTATTTCGGGAAATCGCCCTCTATCTCATAGTCAACGACAACGTTCTTAGCAACGTCAACTACATTGCCTGCCTTGTCCTTTATTTCGATATCCTTGCGGATAGGTTTTACCTTAGCGTATTTGATAGCTGAGAGAGAGTCTGCAACTACCGAGAGACCTGCAATACCTGTTGCGAAATAGCGCTTGACATCCCTGTCGTGGAGAGCCATCTGAAGTCTCTCATAGCTGTACTTGTCATGCATATAGTGGATAACATTGAGAGTGTTTACGTAGAGACCTGCGAGCCACTCCATCATATCCATATACTTTTCCCAAACATCGTCAAAGTCAAGGTACTCGCTGTCAACAGGTCTGAACTTAGGTCCTACCTGTAAGCCGAGACGCTCATCCACACCGCCGTTTATAGCGTAGAGGAGGCACTTTGCGAGGTTAGCTCTTGCGCCGAAGAACTGCATTTCCTTGCCGACTCTCATTGAAGATACGCAGCAAGCGATAGCGTAGTCGTCACCGTGAACGACTCTCATCATATCATCGTTCTCATACTGGATAGAAGATGTCTTGATAGAGATCTTAGCGCAGTACTCCTTGAACTTGCGGGGGAGCTTCTGTGACCAGAGAACCGTCATATTCGGCTCGGGAGCTGTACCGAGGTTCTCGAGTGTGTGGAGGTAACGGAAGCTGTTCTTTGTTACCATATGATTACCGTCAACGTCAACACCGCCGATAGACTCTGTGATCCATGTAGGATCGCCTGAGAAGAGCGAATTGTACTCAGGAGTACGTGCAAACTTGACGATACGGAGCTTCATGATGAAGTGGTCGATGAGCTCCTGTGCCTGTTCCTCTGTGAGAGTACCGTTCTCGAGATCACGCTGGATGTAGATATCGAGGAATGTGGAAGTACGTCCGAGTGACATAGCGGCACCGTTCTGCTCCTTGACTGCTGCAAGGTAACCGAAATACAGCCACTGGATAGCTTCCTTAGCGTTAGCGGCAGGCTTGGAAATATCAAAACCGTAGATCTTTCCGAGCTCCTTGAGATCCTGGAGAGCACGTACCTGTTCAGCAAGCTCTTCGCGGAGACGGATATTCTTGGAAGTCATTCTTACGAGAGATGTCTCTATCTGGTTCTTCTTGTCCTCGATAAGGAGATCGATACCATAGAGAGCAACACGGCGGTAGTCGCCGATGATACGTCCTCTGCCGTAAGCATCAGGAAGACCTGTAAGGATAGCAGAGTGACGAGCGAGACGCATCTCAGGTGTATAAGCGTCAAAAACGCCCTGATTGTGAGTTTTTCTGTACTTCGTGAAGATCTCAACAACGGAAGGATCTACCTCATAGCCATACTCCTTGCAGGACTGCTGAGCCATTCTGATACCGCCGAAAGGCTGGAGTGAACGCTTGAAGGGCTTGTCAGTCTGAAGACCTACGATCTGCTCGAGGTCCTTATTGAGGTAACCTGCACCGTGTGAAGTGATAGTGGAGATGATCTTTGTGTCCATATCAAGGACTCCGCCTGCTTCACGCTCCTGACGTGAAAGATCCATAACCTGTTCCCAGAGCTTTGTAGTAGCCTCTGTAGGACCAGCAAGAAAACTCTCATCGCCGTCATAGGGAGTGTAGTTTTTCTTGATGAAGTCGCGGACATTGATTGAAGTATGGTTCCAACGGCCTTCCTTGAAGCCGTCCCATTCCTTTGCCCATGTATTGATCATATATCATAACTCCTTTACAGAAAAATTATATGCAGTCATCACATTAAGCGACAGCTAAATACACATATTGTCATATCACATTTGATATAATAGCACATTGACTAAAAAATGTCAATCTCTATGTTACCCGAAGTTATCGATTTTTTCTGCTGTATCGTTTGATTTTATTACCAATTATACTTATGAGCGCCTGTACAGGTATGCAAACTGCCGATTTATAGGCAGAGCTACCTTTCAGCTGTCAAAATTTATGCCCCTTGTTTGTGCAATTTGTTTATTTGTGAGAATTTTCCTCAGACGTAGAATTCTCCGGTATTTTTTCTTCATCCGGCGGTCCGGCAGCCGCTTCTGCGGCTAAAGCAAGCTCTCTTTCCTTCTTCTCAAGCTTGTAGAAACCTAGCTTATAAAATGTCGCAACGAGCGGTACTCCGAGCACCATACCCATGATACCGAAGAGACTTCCGCCGACTGTTACGGCTGCAAGCACCCATATGCCGGGAAGTCCGACAGATGTGCCTACTACCTTCGGATAGAATATATTATTGTCTATCTGCTGGAGAATAATCAGGAATACGATAAATATAAGCGCTTTAGTCATACTTACCGTGCAGATAACGAACGCACTGAGCACAGCACCGATGAGAGCTCCTACGATAGGTATGAGCGCGGTAACGCCAATGATAGTACCGGTCATAGCAGGGTAAGGCAGTCTCAGCAGCGATGAGCCTATGAATGTGAGTGAGCCAATGAGAAGTGCTTCGATAAACTGTCCGATGAAGAAATTAGTGAATGTCTCGTGAGCAGTTGTAAGGAAGCGGTCGATACGTCTGTTGGCTTTCTCGCTGAGATAAGCAAGCTTCAGACGCTGGATATCAGCGGCTAGCTTGTCCTTGCGAAGAAGCAGATATATCGCGAAGATTATGCCAATGATGATATTTGTGACAGTAGAGGTCACAGAGCTGATAAACGAGATAACAGAGCCGAAAATACCAAAAGCACTGCTTGTGAGCCGCTTGGTAATGGCATCCTTGTCAATGTCAATGTTATTTATCTCGCGTCTGATAGCCGGGTACTGCTTGAGCTTCCTGTTTGCATAATCCTTTGTCTTGTCATACAGTTCAGGCAGCTCGTCATAGAACAGTTTGCCTGCCGTGATTATCTCAGGTATGACGACCTTTAGTATAAGTGCGATAGTCGCAAATACGATCGTAAAGGAAAGCACAAGACAGACAGGTCTCCTTGAGGCGGATATGAATTTCGTGTTCTTTTTCGGGAAGTAGTGCTTCTCGAAGAAATTCATAATGATGTTGAAGATATAGGCGATTATGCAGCCTATGAGCATCGGCGTGAGCGCCTTGAATGTGAGTCCGAGCAGTGCAATAACGATCCAGAAGTTCTGTACGATCAGGCATACTGCGACTGCAAGCCCTGCAATATACAGGTACTTTCTCATTTCAGTTCTTTTCATTTTATCCCTATCCTTTTATCATTAAAGAGTTTACTACTTATATTATATAATATGAGCGAGCGAAAGTCACGTATTAAATTGTTAATTTTTTGTGAACAAGCCTATCTTACAGGTAGGAATTTATCAAAAACGAAAAATTCTCCGTCTTTGTTGATATTGCCGTTATAATATGATATAATCAATGTATAACTTGTCAGGGAGGCGGACTATGGAGAGCGGAGAATTCCTCAATGAAAAAATGTACAGCGTCGGAAGAGTCATCGTTGATAAAAGCCTGCACACGCAAAGTGCGGACGAGAAGTTTTTCACATACTTCGGCAACGATGTTATATACTCCATCCGCCGCACCATCGACGATGAGGACTATCCCCGTCTCGCAGACTGCTTAGAATCAGCTGAGGACGGCGGCGTTTTCCGCACCGTTATACGCATGAAAGGCATCAACGGTCAGCTCCGCTGGACTGCCGCTACGGTGAAAAAAGTACCGCCGGACGGCAAGGAGACACTTTTCAGTATCACCTTCAGCGACGTTTTTTCCCTGGAATCCTTAGCTTACAGCCGCGAACGCACTCTTTCTGATTACCGCTTCACACTCAGCCTTGTAAGCGACCTCGCATTCACCTATTCGTTTGAGACTCAGCATCTCAGGATATATATGTTCGACTGCTGCCGCGAGATAGTTCTCGCAGACGAAGAACTCGAAAAGTGGCGGCTCAGTTCAATTGAAAAAGGCTATGTCCCCTCACGCTATATAGAGATATTCAACGCTCTCTGCCGCGATATGCGCAGTGGAGTCTACCGCTTTGACTACGAGCTCGAAACATCTGTCCTGACCGGCGGAAAAGCACGTGAACTCTGCCTTTTCAGGGGCATAACACGGTTTGATGATCCCGGCAGCAGAAAGGTCAGCGGTATCATATCCGTTGTAAGCTCCCGTCAGAAGAGCAAGGACGTAAACCTCACCCTTGAAGCCAACAAGGACTCTCTGTCCGGACTGCTAAACCGTCGTGCTGTTACTACTTTCGCTTCAGAACTGATAGCCTCAGCGCCGTCCTGCAACGTCAATTTAGTCATACTCGACATTGATGACTTCACGACCGTCAACAACAGTTACGGTCACCTTTTCGGCGATGAAGTAATATACACCATAGCCGGTATCATAAGGACAGAAATAGGTCCGCGCGGTATCGCAGGCAGAATAAGCGGCGGCGGCTTCCTCATAATCCTCGAAAACACACGCGACGAGGAAGACCTCAGAGGTGTTCTCCGCGCAATAAGGAGCCGTACCGAGTTTGCGTTTGCCGACCGGTTCGAGAATTTCCGGCTGACCTGTTCTATGGGAATTTCTACCTATCCAATCGACAGCAAAGACTACGACGAACTCTTCATGCAGGCAGACAAAGCCTTGTATATAGCTCAGGAAAAAGGCAAGAACCGTTATGTGATATACGATGCTGCAAAGCATGGTCCGGTAGAAAAGGACGCGAAGAACAAGATAGTATACCTCAGTCGAAAAGAGGAAGCCTCAGAGCGTCTTGGTTTTGCAGGACAGCTTGCAGAAAGCCTTGTGCTCGGCAGACTGCCTGACCTTTCCGTACTTCTTGAGCAGATAAGAACAAAATTCGCTATCGACGATATATGTGTGTTTGCAGGCAACGATATGGGACTTATCCTCAGCTGCGGAAATGCTTCTTCCAAAAACGCCGCCTATCTTTTTGCCAACGGTTACGCAGAGCGCTTCACAGGTGACGGACTATTCGTCATCGACAACGTAAACGAGCTCGAAGGCAGAGACGATGCTGCTTTTTCACAGCTCACATCCGAGAATATCGGCGGTACGATACAGTATCTTATGACCGAAGACAGCGTTATCAAGGGAATGATCTCATTCTGCTATATTTCAAGATTCAAAAAATGGTCTGTTGCCGATACGAACTATTTTGCAATTATCGGAAGAACTATCACCGCTCTTCTGAAAAAACAGGGATATATATAAATCACAGCACATAGCGCTTAATTGAGATTATCGAAATAAGCATTATTTATAAAGAGACGCCCTCTCTTACAGGGCGTCTCCTCTCCCCAAACAGTCCACCGGACTGTTTGAGGATTCACCTCTTGCGGAGCGCTTTATGGATTGTGGGACGCTGTCCCACACCCTGCCAAAGGCTCTGCCTTTGGAATCCGCTAAAGGGTTGTAAACCCTTTAGAATCCCATTATTGGTCAAATAAACACTTAATAACAAACTAAAGGGAGCACACAGGTGCTCCCTTTCTGCATCTTATTAAATCAGTCGAACATAGGAGTTGAGAGGTAACGCTCACCTGTATCAGGAAGAAGCGCAACAATAGTCTTGCCCTTGTTCTCAGGACGCTTAGCAAGCTGGATAGCAGCCCATACAGCAGCTCCGGAAGAAATACCAACAAGTACGCCCTCTTTTCTTGCAACGGCTCTGCCTGTTGCAAATGCGTCCTCATTATCAACTGTGATTATCTCGTCATATATCTTTGTATCAAGTGTCTCAGGAACAAAGCCTGCACCAATACCCTGGATCTTATGAGGACCAGCCTTGCCCTCAGAGAGCACAGGTGAACCGGAAGGTTCAACAGCAACTATCTTGACATCAGGATTTTTTGACTTGAGGTAAACACCTACACCGCTGACAGTACCGCCTGTACCTACGCCGGAAACGAAAATATCTACCTTTCCGTCAGTATCTTCCCATATCTCAACACCTGTTGTCTTTTCATGTGCAGATGGGTTTGCAGGGTTTGTGAACTGTGAAGGAATAAAGCTGTTGGGGATCTCTTCAGCGAGCTCCTGAGCCTTTTCGATAGCGCCCTTCATGCCCTTTGAGCCGTCAGTAAGAACGAGCTCTGCACCGTAAGCCTTCATAAGGTTGCGGCGCTCGATACTCATAGTCTCGGGCATGGCAATGATAAGACGGTAGCCTCTTGCAGCTGCAACAGAAGCAAGACCTATACCGGTATTACCGCTGGTAGGTTCGATGATAACGCTGCCGGGCTTGAGGATGCCTTTTTCTTCAGCATCGTCGATCATAGCCTTTGCAACTCTGTCTTTAACGCTGCCGGCAGGATTGAAGTATTCGAGCTTTGCGATTATCTTAGCGTTGAGCTCCTCGCTCTTTTCGATATTAGCGAGTTCGAGAAGAGGTGTGCCTCCGATGAGGTCTGTAATAGTATTCTTGATATTCATAATGATCTACTCCTTAAAGATTTATCTGATATAAGTTTATGTCCGTATGTTAATGTTTCAACATCGCTTGTTTGCAGTAGCCATAACAGCTGCCTCCATATATCTACTATATTTCCTATCTGATTGGTATGTTTATATTATATCACCCCAAAATCCGTTTGTCAAGCATTTTTTCAAAAATTACTCCCGGCTAACAGAATGATGATATAAAAACACCGAGCCCGGGATCCGGACTCGGTAAACAACTATTTTTTAAGAAAGCGATAAAGCTTACTTACATATTCTTATTTCTGTGAACCTACCTGAGGAATTGCGATATCAGCGAAGTCTCCGGTAGCTACAACCTTCTTGCACTCAAGAGCGTTAGCATCGTAAGAGAACCACATCATAACTGCTGCAACACCGGGATTGTTCTTGATGTTGAAGTAGAGGTCAACAGTATCACCGGGCTTTGCAGAAACATTATCAGCATAAACTGAGATACCGTCAGATGTGATATTCTGAGGAGTTGCAGTTCCGCCAACGTTTACGCAGCCGTTGAAAACATTGATCTCTCTGTTGAGGCTCTTGCCGGCAACAGTTGAAATATCGGGATCGATAGTGATAGGATACTCGCCGTTGGGAGCATCTGCCTTGACCTGGAATGTTAACTTAACGAACTGTCCTTCAAAGTCGAAGTCAATGTCCTTGTCTATGTTCATCCAGAAGATGTACTTAGTCTCTGTTTTGCTCTGATAATCTGCCGGCTTTGTCTCAGCCTCTGTTGCATCTGAATCAGAAACAACAACTGTCTCAGTTGCAGGAACAGCCTTTGTAACAACTACTGCTTCAGTAACAGGCTGACCGCCTGCCTCAGTTACAACCTGACCGGAAGCATCTGTAACAGTAACGTACTCGGTTACAGGCTGGTTGTTTTCATCAAGCTCTGTAACGATCTCTGTAGCTTCTTCACCGTTAGCAAGAGTGATGACCTTTGTAGTTGTCTTGTCACTCTTTTCAGTAGTAGCTGCTCTTGTCGGGTCAGGAGCATTGATGTCGATACCGTTAAGGTTTACCTTTCCGTCCTCAGGAGTGATTACCTGGAAAGGAGCAGCTACCATATAACCGTCTTCATTTGTTACGATCTCGATGTCCTTGTCGCTTCCTACATCAGCAGCTGCATTTTTACTGCTGCTCTTATCAGAACAGCTTGTAAAAGCTGACATAGCAACGCAGGTAAGAGCTGCGATAGCGATAATTCTCTGCTTTAATGTCTTCATTATTGTAATTCCTTTCATATACGATATGCCATTCCGGAAAGTGCCGTCCGGTCGGGCAAAAATTTACATTTTTTCCTTAGTACAGCACGACTTGTACCATACTTTATTATACACAAGAGAGCCCGTTTTGTCAAGACGATTGTAAAATCGTGACCAATTTTTCTCAAATAGTCATTCATCCGTCACCTGTTTGTCACCGAAAAGCTTTAGCAGCTTTTTTCAGCTTAGGCACACAGAATTCAAGCACAGCACAGTACTTGTCAACAAGAGTTATAACATATGTTTCTCTGTAACCCGGCATAGGACGAGTCAAAGGCCACATATGCTTTTCGATCATATCGCGTTCGAGCGGAGTTATCTCCGTGAGCGCAGCTGCGTTTTCGGCAGCCTGACGTGAATGCATCGCACTATGCGAGAGTTCTCCTCTGCTTCGACTTGAATTGTATTCCTTGCGGTCATAGTAGAAAAGGTCATGCAGCAGACCGGCTCTTGCCGCAGAACGCGCATTGAGATTCAGCTTGCGGCAGACCAGATAGCTGTAATATGATACATTGACACAATGCTGGAAACGTGTAGTTGATATATGGTGGGTTATCTGTTTCAGCTCACCGAGCTTATCAGAGTCGATAAGATCGCATACGTGCGGATAGTAACCTGTAAGTGACAGTTCCTTGTGTGAACAGATAGCTTCGAGCATATCATCACTCCTTCCGTACATCAGCTTTATTGTATTATACTACTTCGCAGAGGATAAATCAATAGAATTCCTCAAAAATCATTCAGATGGTATATTCTTATTTTTTCCGGTAAAAATATCATCGAGGTGATAAATATGAGCAAAAAACGCAATGAAATACCTGTCCCCGAGCCTAAGCCGGACAAATTTGAATTACCGTCCGCAAGCAGGGTTGAAATGACCGGACTTGTTCCGACTCCTGACGAGAATGAGCACCTGCGAAACTCCTACGGAGATATTCCCACCTATCTCGCAGACGACAGCCGAACCTGACGGCACACAAAAAGCTCCCTCCGGATAACCGGAAGGAGCTTTTGATCTATTCAGATATTATTTGATCAAAAATCAAACGCAGCCCTGAGCCTTCATAGCCTCAGCAACCTTGAGGAAGCCAGCGATATTAGCACCAGCCATGTAGTTGCCAGCCATGCCGTACTCCTTAGCAGCCTCATCACAAGCCTTGAAGATAGACTTCATGATGTTGTGGAGCTTCTCGTCAACCTCTTCAAATGTCCAGCTGAGTCTCTCGCTGTTCTGGCTCATCTCAAGACCGGAAGTAGCAACACCGCCGGCATTAGCAGCCTTAGCAGGACCATAGAGGATACCATTGCTGAGGTATATCTCGATAGCCTCAGGAGTTGAAGGCATATTAGCACCCTCAGCTACTGCGAAACCGCCGTTAGCAACGATTGCCTTAGCGCCTGCGCCGTCGATCTCGTTCTGTGTAGCGCAAGGAAGAGCGATATCAAGCTTGATGTCGCCAGCGTTGCACTTGAGTGTCCAAACGCTGCCCTCGTGGTACTCAGCATTCTTGTGTGAAGTTCTGCCAACATATTCCTTGATACGTCCGCGCTCAACCTCCTTGATCTGCTGAACAACAGCGAGCTCGATTCCATCGGGATCGTAAACATAGCCGTTGGAGTCAGACACAGTAACTACCTTAGCGCCGTACTGTGTAGCCTTCTGTGTTGCGTAGATAGCAACGTTACCAGAACCGGAGATAACAACTGTCTTGCCCTCGAAGCTCTTGCCGTTAGCCTGGAGCATCTCGTTTGTGAAGTAGCAAAGACCGTAACCTGTAGCCTCTGTTCTTGCGAGTGAACCGCCGTATGTAAGTCCCTTACCTGTGAGAACGCCAACGAACTCGTTGCGGAGTCTCTTGTACTGACCGAACATGAAGCCGATCTCTCTTGCGCCTGTTCCGATGTCACCAGCAGGAACGTCGCAGTCAGCACCGATGTGCTTGGAAAGCTCTGTCATGAAGCTCTGGCAGAAACGCATAACCTCAGCGTCTGACTTGCCCTTAGGATCGAAGTCAGAACCGCCCTTACCGCCGCCCATGGGGAGAGTTGTAAGGCTGTTCTTGAATACCTGCTCAAAGCCAAGGAACTTGATGATTCCGAGATATACTGAAGGGTGGAGTCTGATACCGCCCTTGTAAGGTCCGATTGCGGAGTTGAACTGTACTCTGAAACCTCTGTTTACCTGTACCTTGCCGTTGTCATCAACCCACGGTACGCGGAACATGATCTGTCTCTCAGGCTCAACGATACGCTCAAAAACGCCTGCATCGATGAGGTCCTGTCTCTTTTCAGCAACGGGCTCGAGAGTCTCGAGTACTTCTGTAACAGCCTGGATGAACTCAGGCTCGCCGGGATTTCTTTTTTCTACTCTTGCTAATAAGTCGATAAGATACTGATTTTTTAACGCCATTGTTAAAAAACCTCCTTTATAAAATTCTGCTTTCGCAGTTCAAAATTCATTATACCACTATGTTTCTGATTTTGCAAGTGGTGTTAGCTCAAATTTACATCTTTGTGCAATTTGCACAAGGGCTTTTTCAATTCATAATTCATAATTAATAATGCATAATTGTGGTGTCCGCCTTTCGGCAGACAGATCAAAATAACAGTCCAGTTAACTTTTAATATATCGTGCAAGCGATACCATTAATTATGAATTATGCATTATGCATTGAGCTAACAGCTCATCCCGTTGAGGTATTCGCTCGCAAGATAAAGCGAACCGCATATCACAGCAACGCCGTTCTCAGCAAGAGCACGTTCCTTTGCCTTTGCAGCGCATTCGTCAAGGCTGCCCGTACCGGTCTCCGTGTAGAACGAAGCTATATCTGCAAGAGTTTCCGCAGGAACGCTGTTCGGTGCAAAGCCGTCAACTGCATAGACAGCGTCCGCACAGCCTGCAACTGACTTGACGCAATCCACATAGTCCTTTGAATCCACCATTCCCATTACAGCGAATATCTTCTTTCCGCGACTGCTGAGATACATAAGCATCAGAGTCAGAGCCGCTACGCCTGCCGGGTTATGACCGCCGTCTACGAGCACAGGCGGTTCTCCGTCGATGTACTGCAAACGTGCGCGCACTTGCGTATTCTCTACTGCTCTGATGATACTTCCGTCGCTTATCTCAAAGCCTTTCTCCCTCAGATAAAGGCAGACTGTTATCGCAGTCTGAGCATTATAGAGCTGATGAACTCCGGGCATTGAAGGTCTTAGTCTTACTCCGCGGTAATAGAACGAAGAGAACATTCCGCCGTCACCGTAAGGTCTGCACGGTTCGGGTTCAATGAATTCCGCTCCCACATCACTCGCAGTACGGCGCACAAGCTCCTTTACGCTGTCGGGATTGTCCTCAGCAAGTACAACTGCCGAACCGCTCTTTATTATGCCGGCCTTCTGCGCAGCTATCTCCTCGACAGTTTTGCCCAGTATAGCCGTATGGTCGAGCGATATCGAAGTTATCACAGACACGAGCGGCGGCGGTATGATGTTTGTGGAGTCAAGCAGGCCGCCTATGCCGGTCTCAAGAACGACCACGTCGCACTTCTCTCTCTCAAACCACAGAAGTGCTATCGCCATAGTTATCTCGAACTGCGAATACGGCTTATCGCCAACGGAATCCTTCACCTTTTCAGCGATCTCACAGAGGGACTCCTCGTCTATCTCCTGCCCGTTTATCCTTATGCGGTCGTTGTATCTGAGCACGAACGGCGAAGTGAACTGTCCCGTTCTGTACCCTGCGTCAATGAGAGCATTGGAGATATATTCAAGTGTTGAGCCTTTGCCGTTTGTTCCGGCGATATGCACGAATTTAAGGCGCTGCTCGGGACTGCCTATGCGTTCGGCAAGCTCCTTTGCACGCGAAAGATCAGTTATCCTGCCGCCGGACTTCGTATAGGAATTCACGAAATCCATACATTCTTTAATATCCATTATTACTCCTTACAAGTCAAAGGGACGATGCAGAACACCGTCCCTGAGTTTGTTATGTCAATAGGTGCTGTCCTGTGATTCAGCCTTGGCAACGGCTTCCTCAAGAGTCATTCCGGAGAATTCCTGTGCAGAGAAGATACGTCCTGACTTCTTGTCGCTGACGAAAGCTCCCACCAGTACGCCGGGAAGAGCGCTCTCCGGTGAATTCGGAGCCTTTGGACCGCCGAGGTCAGTTCTGCACCAGCCGGGATCAGCAAGGTTGAGCGTGATGTCAGTTCCCTGATACTTCAGACCAAGATCTCTTGTTACCTTGTTGAGAGCAGCCTTTGCTCCTGAATAGCCAGCCTGCTCCGGCTCGAGGTCGATACCGCTTGTAGTGTTGACGATGCGTCCGAACCCCCTCTTCTCCATTGCCGGGAGGAAATGATAACAGATCATCATAGGTGCAGTAGCATTGATACGGAAGCTGATGTCGTAATCAGATGCCGGTGTTTTGAGGTATTCTGTCCTGTAAGCTATCTGAAGCCCTGCATTGTTGAGAATGATGTCGATAGGAGTTCCCTTTGCGTCGATCTCAGCACACATAGCTTCGATCTGTTCCGGTTCGGAGAGCTCAGCCTCAACACAGTAAGCCTCTACGCCGAGAGCCTTTACCTCGTTGAGAACGTCCTGGCAGTGCTCCTTGTTTCTGCTGTGGAGCACAAGGTTCACACCCTGTTTTGCCATAAATATTGCAGAGAGTCTGCCTATTCCTCTGCTTGCGCCCGTGAGGAGCGCCCATTTTCCCTTGATGTCTGTCATAATTTTACCTCCTTTATCCGATCATTCGGCTAAGACGGTTTATTATGCCGCAAAAGCCGAATCAGTATTCATAATCTATACAAGCACGGTCTGTCTTGACTGTGCCTATAAACTTTCCGAACTCAAGGTGAGCCGGGTGTACCTGATAGGCGTTGAGGTCAGCGATAGACTCAAAATCACAGAGAAGTGAGATAGTGTAGTTGCTCTCGGGAGCTTCCTTTGAGTTGATGACTACCTCGCCCTTTTTGAGTTCCTTTACGTTTGCGATAACGTTGTCGAAGCGCTTCTTTGCTTCGAGAGCGTTCTCATACTCGCTGCGTCCGTCAGACTCTTTCAGCTTGAACATTACTATATGCTTTATCATATCATTCACCTTCATTCAATTCATAAACTTTTGATCTGTAAGTCTTTGTGCCGTCAAAGCTCGTGTATTCACCATAACCAACGAAGTGCAGACCGCATTTCTCCATTACTCTGCCGGAAGCCGGATTGTCAACGGCGTGTTCAGCGGTTATGTGCTTTGCTCCCTGACTGATGATAAAATCTATCATGCATTTGGTGATTTCCGTAGTATATCCCCTGTTCCAGCAGTCATAGCGGATATTGTAGCCGAAAGACCACTTATCGCTGTCCACGCGGTAACGCATACCGCCCGAGCCTATCAGCAGACCATCGGACTTTCTGACAAATCCCCACTGATACTCGTTTTCAAGGTTTTCCAGCGATCTGAGCCATTCACTCGACTCATCGGGAGAACGGTGGGTATTATAGGGCATATATGTATTGACGCGTTCATCTCCTGCCCATGCAAAGACGGCTTCCGCATCATCAACGGTAAGCGGACGGAGTATGAAGTTTTCTGATACAAGTACCGGTACTGTAAATATGCTCATAAAATCACCTCTCTGCTTTTATCGGGAATGATTCAACATTGCAAGGTTTATAAGGACCTGCATCCTTGCAATGTTGTCTTGCAGCAGCAATTCATCTCATTTTGTAAGCTCATAGCTTTCATCTATGAGACTGAATATTATTGTCTCTTCAAGCGAACCGTCCAGCGGAAGGCTTATCCAGTGCTGTTTGTTCATATGATACGCCGGAAGAGCCTTTCTCTCACCGAGAAGTATCTCTCTCACTGCCGGTGTACACTTTACGTTCAGTATGTCAATGTTACCTTCACCGGGAAGCCCAAGTGTCTTTTTCGGAACATTCATTATTATCCCGTACCACTTGTTATTGCCTTTATGCCGTATAACAGCGGCATCGGGAGTTTTTGCCCAGAGGTATTCCGGCTCAGTGCCGTACTGCTCCGAGACATATAAAAAGATACTGTTTCTCATAATACTGTGACCGTCTTTGTCTGCAACAGCTTTATTATTGAAGATTGCAAGGATGCAAGTTTTTGAAAAGTTTGCAACCTTGCAATGTTGCCTTGCTTAAAAGGGAAACGCCCAAAGACGTTCCCCTTGCATTATCACTTGAATGCTGCGATAGACTGCTCTATCTTAGACATCTTCTCCTGAGCCTTGGCAAGCTTTGCCTTTTCAGCCTCGATAAGCTGTGCCGGAGCCTTTGCGATAAAGCCCTGATTATTGAGCTTTCCGCTGAGGAAGTCTATATCCTTCTGAACCTTAGCCTTCTCCTTTTCGAGACGTGCAGTCTCCTTCTCCTTGTCAACGAGCTCATCCATAGGAATGAAGATACGAGCGGTATCTGTAACAGCGTTAGCGCAGTTCTCATGTGAAAGGCTCTCGCCTACCTCAACAGCTGAAGCAGAAGCAAGCTTCTCGAAGAATACTGTGCTGTTTACGAATACCTGAGGCTCTGCTGTCTCGATGAGGAGCTTTGCCTTTACCGACGGCGGTACGTTCATCTCTGTACGAACGTTTCTTACAGCCTTGATAGCGGAGATCACCTTCTCGAAGGATTCTTCCTCTGCTGTATAGTCGATAGAGCTGTCGTATGTCGGGTACTTCTCGAGGATTATCATTGACTTCTCGTTTGTGAGGACCTGCCAAATCTCCTCAGTGATGAAAGGCATAAACGGGTGGAGAAGCTTGAGCATTCCCTGCATTGCCCATACGAGCACTGCCTGAGCCTTTGCCATTGTCTCGCCGCCTGCCTGGATTCTCGGCTTTGTAAGCTCGATGTACCAGTCGCAGTAAACGTCCCAGATGAAGTCGTATATCTTCTGTGAAGCAACGCCGAGCTCATACTTGTCGAGGTTCTCGCCGACTTCCTTAGCAAGACGGTTGAACTTGTTAACGAGCCACTTGTCCTCTATCTCGAGCTCAGAAGGAAGTCCCTTGAACTCGAAGTCCTCCGGAAGGTTCATCATGATGAAACGTGAAGCGTTCCAGAGCTTGTTTGCGAAGTTACGGGCAGCCTTTACCTTGTCGTCGATGTAACGCATATCGTTTCCGGGTGAGTTACCTGTTGCGAGCATGAAGCGGAGAGCATCAGCGCCGTATTCGTTGATAACTTCAAGAGGATCGATACCGTTTCCGAGAGACTTGGACATCTTTCGTCCCTGAGAGTCACGAACGAGTCCGTGAATGAGAACTGTATCAAAAGGTACCTTGCCCATATTCTCAAGGCCGCTGAACATCATTCTGATTACCCAGAAGAAGATGATGTCATAGCCTGTAACGAGTGTATTTGTAGGATAGAAGTACTTGAGGTCCTCTGTATTCTCAGGCCAGCCGAGAGTTGAGAACGGCCAGAGCGCTGAGCTGAACCATGTATCGAGAGTGTCAGGATCCTGTCTCATAGGCTTGCCGCACTTAGGACAAACCGCACTGCTCTCCTTTGTTACGACCATTTCGCCGCAGGAATCGCAGTAGAATGCAGGTATCTGATGGCCCCACCATATCTGACGGGAGATACACCAGTCCTTGATATTCTCGAGCCAGTGGAAGTATATCTTGTCGAATCTCTCCGGTACGAACTTTGTATCGCCGTTTCTTACAGCCTTTATAGCAGGCTCTGCGAGAGGCTTCATCTTAACGAACCACTGTGTGGATACCTTAGGTTCAACAGTTGTTCCGCAGCGGTAGCAAGTGCCGACATTGTGGCTGTATTCCTCTATCTTTACGAGAGCGCCTTCCTTTTCGAGGTCTTCAACTATCTTCTCTCTTGCGGTATATCTGTCCATACCTGCATAAGCCGGATAGTCGTCAACGATAGTAGCGTCGTCGTTCATTACGTTTATAACGGGGAGGTTGTGACGGAGACCTACCTCGAAGTCGTTAGGATCATGTGCAGGAGTTATCTTAACTACACCTGTACCGAAATCCATTTCAACATAGTCATCAGCAACGATCGGTATCTCTCTGTGAACGATAGGGAGAATAACAGTCTTGCCAACGAGGTCTGTATAGCGCTCGTCCTTGGGGTTTACTGCAACAGCTGTATCACCGAGGAGAGTTTCCGGACGTGTTGTAGCAAGTTCAAGATATCCGTCAGAATCCTTTATCTTGTAGCGGAGATGCCAGAAATGACCTGCCTGATCCTCGTAAGTTACCTCTGCGTCAGAAAGTGAAGTCTTACACTTGGGGCACCAGTTGATGATACGCTCACCGCGGTAGATAAGACCTTTTTCATAATACTTGATGAATACTTCCTTAACAGCCTTTGAGCAGCCTTCGTCCATAGTAAAGCGCTCTCTTGACCAGTCGCATGAAGAACCGAGCTTCTTGAGCTGCTCTACGATACGGCCGCCGTACTGCTTCTTCCACTCCCATGCACGCTTCATGAAGCCTTCTCGTCCGAGGTCTTCCTTTGTAACGCCTTCCTTGCGCATAGCTTCAACTATTTTAGCCTCGGTAGCGATAGCAGCGTGGTCGGTTCCGGGGAGCCAGAGTGCGCTGTATCCGCTCATTCTCTTCCAGCGGATAAGGATATCCTGAAGAGTTTCATCGAGAGCGTGTCCCATGTGGAGCTGTCCTGTTATGTTCGGAGGGGGGATAACGATAGTATAGGGTGTTTTCTTGGGATCAGCCTCTGCTCTGAAGCAGCCCTTGTCATTCCACGCCTGATAGATACGGTCTTCAAAATCCTTAGGATCGTAAGCCTTTGCGAGTTCTTTTGCCATTGGTATTTCTCCTTACTGTATTATTGAGCGGCATTATTGCATCGCTCGTTGATAAACTCTGCTATTTCGCAGTTGTTGCGGATAAACCTCCGCTTGTACCTGCGTTTGTCCGTGACGACTGTCACCCTTTTGGGGAAGCCTGTCTCCGCACGGATAACATCCGGAAGCAGGACGGAAACTCCTCTGCTGAGGGAAACTGTTTTCTCATCAGCATTGACGTATCTGTGCTCCTGAACGATGATAACTGCTGCAAGAATCGGGGTAAAAACAAGGATAACAGCAATACATCCTATGATCGCCAGACGTATCATGTCAGTAGCCAGATTATCATATTCAAGCCAGCCGAACCACCTGTTATCAGCTATCTCATCTATCAGGTCGTCGATAATTTCACCGCGGCTCTTCCCGTCAAGAATACCTCTGCCGATTATCTTTTCCGGCTGGATATCGAACAGCTTTGTATAACGCATATCCACATTTTTCCGGATAGAATCCTCACTGTGGGAGCTATCGCGCTTATCCGCAATATAGTTCGCAACACCTTTGTAATAGCGGTCGTAGTAATCCTCTGCCTGTTTCCTGTCCTTGTTTCTCTGGAGTATACCCGAGACCGGAACAAGAACTGCGATAAACAGCAGCAATGCCGCGATAAGGACCACATTTACCACAGCGACATATCTGACAAGACAGCTTTCGGAACGTATGCCTTCCTTCATAGAGCCATTGTCAGTATCCATGCCAACACCTCCAAAAACAAAAATCACCCCGAACCATTTAAGGTCCAGGGCGAACTAAAGTCCGTGTTACCACCTGAATTCGGATATTTCTATCCGCACTCTGCGCGGTCTGTCTAACCGCTTCCTCTGTAACGTGAGGACACGCCGCGGACTACTGTTATTTCGCCCGAAGAGCTCCGAAACTACTTCCGCACACGCCTCATACCGCTTTGCACCGGACAGCGGCTCTCTGTAAATCAGCAGTTATGCGTACTCCTTTTCTTCACAGCCTTTGAAATATACTCCTATTATACACGATGCTCCTGCATTTGTCAAGGGTTATTTGTTATGGGATGATCTCAGCAGTCTGACCGCACAAACTGACAGCCGGACAAAATGTGCTTGACAATTCCGACCAATATGATATAATATATAAGTAAAAACTATATGCCACAAGGTATAAATAATCATCTGGAGGTCTGAAAATGAAGATCGAGACACAGTGCCTGCACGCAGGCTACACCCCTAAGAATACAGAACCAAGAGTAGTACCTATCGTACAGAGCACTACTTATGTATATGACTCAACAGACGATGTTGCTGCTGTTTTTGATGATCCCACCAAGAGCCTTATCTATTCTCGTTTCGAGAATCCCACAGTTATGGCAGTTGAAGACAAGATCGCAGCACTCGAAGGCGGTATCGGAGCTATGTGTACCTCCAGCGGTCAGGCAGCTTCGCTCCTTTCACTTCTTAATATCCTCAAGGCTGGTGACAGCTTCATCTCCGCTGCAACCATTTACGGCGGTACAGTAAACCTTTTCGCTTACACACTCAAGAAGCTCGGCATCGAGTGCATCTTCGTTGACGCTGACGCTTCCGAAGACGAGATACAGAAGGCTTTCAAGCCTAACACAAAGGCTGTTTTCGGTGAGACTCTCGCTAATCCGGCACTCTCTGTTTTCGACATTGAGAAATTCGCTAAGATAGCTCACGCAAACGGCGTTCCGCTCATCATCGACAACACATTCCCCACACCTATCCTCTGCAGACCTTTTGAATACGGTGCTGACATCGTTATCCACTCCACTACAAAGTATATGGACGGTCATGCAGTACAGGGCGGCGGCGTTATCGTTGATTCCGGTAAATTCGACTGGACAAACGGCAAGTTCCCCGAGTTCACAGAGCCCGATGAGAGCTACCACGGAACTATCTACACAAAGACTTACGGCAAGGCTGCTTACATCATCAAGGCAAGAATGCAGCTCATGAGAGACTTCGGCTGCTATCCTTCAGCACAGTCCGCATTCTACCTCAACCTCGGTCTTGAGACACTTGCTCTCCGTATGAAGCAGTACTGTGAGAACGCAATGATCGTTGCCAAGTTCCTCGAGGCAAACGACAAGGTAGAGTCTGTTAACTATCCCGGACTCGAGAGCAACAAATACCACGAACTCGCTAAGAAGTATCTTCCTATGGGTACAAGCGGTGTTATCTCCTTTGTTATCAAGGGCGGCAAGAATACTGCTATCAAGTTTATGGATTCACTCAAGCTCGCTTCCAACGAAGTACACGTTGCTGACATCAGAACTTGTGTTCTTCACCCTGCAAGTGCAACTCACCGTCAGCTTACTGACGAGCAGCTCGCTGCCTGCGGTATCAACGGCGGACTTATTCGTCTTTCTGTTGGTCTTGAAAATGTTGACGACATTCTCGACGACCTCAAGCAGGCTTTCGCAAACGTTTGATAATATACTAATACGAACAAAGGCTGTGCAGCTTTCCGCTGTACAGCCTTTTCTTTATATCCATTCGTTTGCCGGCAGCTATTCCTATCGTTTAAATAGGCTATACCGGCATTAAAAATCATAGAGTAAGGTCTTCAGTCTCCTTGATAAGATAAGCGTTCAGAAGCTTTTCCATGATAGCGTCCTTGCGCTCGATAGACCTCTCACGTATGTCAAGTCTTTCGTTAAGACGGTGTATCTGTCCTTTCAGGTGAGCGACGTTCTTCTCATAGAAAGCCTTCTGCTCCTCAAACTTTATCATCATGAACTCTATCGTCTGATTCTTGTCGTGGATAATCTGCTTCAGCGCAGCGACTTCATCCAGTCCGCTCGTATCGCCGTAAAGGTCAAGCAGTACATCTGCGAGAGGTGCGATAGAATCCTGATACCTGAAATTGAAATCCTCCGAGCCCTCAGAGAAAACTCTTTTTACTGTTGCTTCCGACACGAATTTCCCTTTTGATTCAAGGAGCTCCAATATTTTCGCAACAGACAGTCCTTGTTCTACCTTTACTTTTTTAAGTCTTTCAATAGTGGTTCTTTTCAGTTTTTCGATCTCCATGTTGCATATTGCTCCTTTTAGTAGAATTTTGGGGTAATACATTAGTCCTTAGTTATACTGAAATTATACCGTTATTATCTTGTAATTAGCCAATCATTTATTGTATACTTAATATATCGGAAAACAGCACAAACCTTTGATATTATATCAGTTTTTGCGTTTTTTGTCAATATAATTGATACAAAAGGAGAAAAACTCTCCGGAAGTATCCGTCCGGACACTCGACAAAACAAAAAGAAACAAAAGACAGGAGAATGAAAAATGTTAACACAGATCAGAAAAACAAGCACAAACGAAACAAGAGAACACAAGGATATGACCGAGCTCGCTGTGGTACGCTTTGTTCAGAAGCTCGGCATACGCCCTAACCTTCTGGGATACAGTCTGCTGATAAGATGTATAATGACAGCCCTGAAGCAGCCTGACTCCATGAATTCACTGACACGCTCACTCTACCCTGTTGTTGCACGGCAGCAGGGCTGTGATGTCAGGTCTGTCGAAAGGAACATCCGCCGCGCTATCGACTCAGCTTACGAATACGATCCCGAAAGGATACGCAGTATTTTCTACTATAAGGTCAATAAGCCATACATCTCAGAGGTAATATCACTGGCTGTGGAATCCATACGCTATGAAGCTGCCGCCACCGGCAGTCAGAGCTGCTGAAACAGAACAACATAAAAATACCGGGACTATTGTCCCGGTATTCTTTATTAAGGCTGTATATTATATTGTTCCCTTAACTTAGTTATTAAAAACTCTCCATTCTCCGCTGTCATCTCTTTGAACCCAATATGTATGATTACCTGATGTTCCGCCAGTAGTAACAATAGAAATCATATTTCCGTTGTCTACCTTAACAGACTCTATTTCAGGATCGTTCTCCATATTATTACTATTCTTTACATTATCCACTCCATAGAATTCAGAATTGAAGCAGTCATAGCGCAGATAGAGGCTGCCGTTATACATAATATAGTTAGTCAGGTTAATATATGCGTTGTCACTACCCTCAGTGTATTCGGAATTGATGTTGAATGATGTGCCCTCCTTGTATTTGCTGAGATCTCCTCCGACAGTATTATGCATGAACGTTGAACCCTCTTCAAATCTTGAACACAGGAATGTCTTGATGTCGTCAGTATTTGAAAATCTGCTGTCAGTTACCTTAACATAGTAAACATACCATTCGCCGTCGCTGGCATCATCGGTGTGTATTCCGAAACTGATCTTGTCGTTTTCATCATACTTGACACCTATACCGTATTTAGCATTGTAAACGTCCTTGTAGCCGTTTAAGAGCTCCTTAGCAACTGCTTCAGCTTCTGCCTGTGAGGGCATGCCGAAATACTTGCTTCCGCTGACAAGATCGTCAATACGCCAGTCATTGAGTTCATCTACCCATACAAGGTGTAAGCTCTGCTGCTCACCCTCACCTGCATAACCAGCGAGCCAATGAACGAGCATCTCATTATCGTTGAGCTGTTCAGCTCTGAGATCTGTTCTTGTTCCTTCTAATCCCTTACCGGCAGCAACTACGTAAAGCTCATTCTTATAGATGAAGAACAGGCTTTGAGTAAAATCATTCTGTACAGCTGTTTTGTTCTCAATCTTGTCAGTAAGATCAGGAATATCGAGCTTATCGTTAGTTCCGGGTGCCCATACTGAACTCAGGAACTCATTTATAGCGTCAGCTGAACTGTATGTTTCATCTGTTACCTTCCATGCATCCACTTTATCAACTACTGAGCCTTCAGCCATATTGAAGCTGACAGTATTTTCTTCGTGCTTGACAGCACCACAATAGATATTCCATAAGTATTTCTCATACTTATCCTTCCACTCCTCAGCAAATTCGTCAAGGTCAGTGGGGTGGCGTCTTTCGTCAACAGCAGTAGTCGTTGTATCTGTTGTCACATCAGTTACAGTTGTTGTTAAAGCTGTTACTGTGCCTGTTCCCGGAACTACAATGTTATTGTCGTCGTCGATAATAGGTGATGTTGTCTGAACAGCCTCGGTTGTTACAGAAGTAGTTGTTGCTACCTGCACCTTGCTCTCAGTTTTCTTGTTCTTGTCCATATGCTTGCCGAGTGCAATACTTCCGCCTACACCGCCGGCAAGGAGTACGAATGCAGCTGCAACTGCTGCGTATCTGTGCCATATGCGTCCTGTGTATCTTTCAACGCCGCTGACTTCATCGCCGGTTTCGCTGCTATTCATATTATTTGTTATATTATACTTTCTTTCGCTCATAGAAAACATCCTGTCCTTCTCTTCATCAGTAAGGATGGGATAGTTAACTGCTATTTCATTTAAGATCTCATCGTTAGGATCTTCGAATACATCGAATTCATTCTTATTCATTCCAGCACCTCCTTAATAACTGATACCGACTTCGAGAAGCAAAGCCTTTAGTTTTTCTCTTGCGCGGCTGCTTCTCTTCTGAACATTTCCGGCTGTCAGCGAAACTGTTTTTGCTATTTCCTTAGCAGTACGGTTGTAGAAGAATTGTTGTATTATTATTGTCGAATCAGGCTCTCCGAGTTCACCGATCTTTTTCATGATAACACGGTCGCGGTCACGCTTTTCAGCATCGGCATCAATTCTCTCGGACGACTGCGGCTCTACAAAGTCCTCATCGTCTATCGAGACTGATCTGCCAGACTGACCGGATAATCTACGGAAAGAGTCTATAGCTCTTCTTTTGGCAACCGTCACGATAACTCCCTTGAGACTTCCTGTGACCTTGCCAGCGTCAATAAGACGGTAAACATCAGCAAATATATCGCTGACACATTCTTCTATGTCCTCGCGTGTTCCGCAGCTTCTTATCTTTCCTGCGGCTATCGCATAGACGTAATTACAGTATTCATCAAACAATGCTCTTCTGCCTTGATCAGGCGTATCCTTGAGCAGTTTAAATATTTCGTTATCAGTCATTATCATCACCTCTATAGTATTGATGGTGTTTTATAAGCAGATATGTATTATCGCTTTCATAATAAACAATCGCTGTTCATATCCCAAATCAGACAAAATTTCTCAAAAAAATTTTTCGGATATTAATAAAACATGAAAACAGGCGAAATACCGGGGCAGATTGCCCCGGTATCATTTTTAAACAATATATTTAATTTTTTTAGAGAACTTATCATCGTAACCAGCGATTTTCCACTGGCCGTCCTCGCCTCTTAAAATTGTATATGCTATAGAATCAAGCGGATCTCGATCTTCTGATTTTGCTGTATCATTATCAGCCTTTACAATTATCTCATTGCCGTTTCTTATTCTCACATCCACAACCTTAGGGTCATGCTGCATCTCATTCTCAAGATACATATAATAGCTAGAAAAATCATCATTACCTCCGTCAACGCATAACTGAAGGTCACCATTACGCTCGATATACAAGCCTAAGTCTTCCAACTTGCTGATTTCCAACCTATTTGAAGTAATATCAGTGAAATCACCACCCATTACTTTATCGACCAGTTCATCCGTATACTTTGAACTTAAATACTCACGAATAGCAGCTAAAGTTGAAAATCTGTCACTTGTAATCTTTGAATAGTAAATAAATGCAGCACCGCCAGACTGTGGATACGTAAAAGTCATTTTATGGCTGTGATCATATTCAACATCTGTACCGCGATAAACAGCATGAACATCTTTATAGCCATTAAACAGTTCCTGGGCCATCTCAGCAGCCTCTTCTTTTGTAGGCTTTCCGAAATGCCAGTCTCCTTTGACTACATCGTCAGCACGCCAGCCGCCGCACTCTTCTTTCCATACAAGGTGCATGGTATACGTCTGATTTCCGTTGATGTCTTCTCCTTCTGTTCCATCTTCGAATCTATATCGATCTCTTGGATCCATTTTTGCGATTTCATCAGGGTCATTGATTTCTTCATCGGGCATATATGTTTCATTCCAATGAATGAGCATTTCATTATTATTCAGGCGCTCAGCTGCTAATGGCTCTACGTTTACGTTATACTTCTTTATGTTACACGTACCGTATAATTCATTATCATAGATTACGAAATTATCTGAAAAATCACCTTCCACTCCCGTGTGTTTATTTATCCTATTAGTAACATCCGGGATATTTACATCAACAGCTCCCTCAACAAAAACGGAGTTGACATAATTATGAATATCATCAGCCGTCTTGAACTCTTTGTCTTCAATTTTAAAAAGGAGTTCAACAGAGTAACCATTTGAAAGCTGAACATATAAAGGATTAGAAGAACAATTTATACCATCCGAGTAGATACGATCCCTGAATTCTACCCACTTCTCTACCCACTCCCGGTTAAAAGCGTCAAGATCTTCAGGATACAGATTATTTCTGACAGTATCTACCTGTGTAACCTCTTCAGCAACTGTTTCAATTTCGGTCGTTGCTTCTTCAGTTATTGTCGTTACTGTAGTTTCGGTTTCAAAAGCAGATGTCGTCTCTGTAACTATGATATTATCGCTTACGCCTGTTGTCGTAACTTCGCTTGTTTCCTCTGTTATCTCCTGCTCATCGATGCCTCTGGACTTGTTCATATTCATTGCAAGAGCAATACTTCCGCCTACGCCGCCTGCAAGGACCACAAAAGCTGCTGCTGTTGTTGCATATCTGCGCCACATACGTCCGGTATATCTGTCAACACCGCTGACTTCGTCGCCTTCTTTAAATATCTGCTTAGCTGTGACTTTGGTTATTCCCATTTCAGCTTCTTTATTGTATTTTTTCTCACTCTTTGAAAACAATTTCTCTCTGTCCCTGTCTGTAAGCACGGGAAACTTTTCTGATATCCTGTCTACTGTTTCGTCGTCGAGTCCTTTGAATATTTTGTATCCGTTATCTTTCATCACAGCACCTCCTCAATAGCTGATACCAACTTCAAGGAGCATTTCTTTGAGTTTTTCTCTTGCACGAGCACTTCTCTTCTGTACATTCCATGCTGTAAGTGAAACTATTCCTGCTATCTCTTTATCAGTACGGCTGTACAGATACTGCTGTATCAGTATTGTCGAGTCAGGATCGCCGAGTTCATCTATTTTTTCCATTATGATACGGTTGCGTTCACGGAGCTCTGCATTATTGCCTTTTCTTTCAGCATCGAACGAGACTGCCTTATCGGATGTTCCGGCTATTTTAGCCAAATAGTCTGCCGCATGTCTCTTGGCTGTCATTCCTAAAGCGGACTTTACATCTCCGCCTATTCTGCCGTCATCAAAGGCACTGAATATTTCCGCAAAAACATCGCTGACACATTCGTCTATTTCCTCACGAGTTCCGCAGCCTGCAAGTCTGCTTGCGGTTATCGCATACACGTAATCACAGTATTCGTCAAATAAAGCTCTCCTGCCTATATCCGGCGAGCTCCTGAGCAGTTTGATCATATGATTATCAGTCATTTTAATCACTCCTATTTGTATAGGTTTCGCTTTTTAAGCTAACACACCTTTTATCAATATTATCTGATCACGATTCAGTTTACCGGAGGAGTTGCGGTACTTACCTTCCATTCGCCGCTGTCCTCTCTCACCAGGCAGTATTCTATGCTGTCATATTTGTGTTCACATTCTGTTCTTGCAGCCTCTTCGTCGGAGCCGATAACTATCATATTTCCATTTATTACCTTAGCACTGACTATCTCAGGTTCGCGGTTAAGGAATGCGTGATACTCCATCTCCATAGTATCAAAATTCGTCTTCTCTAAATCCAGTATACCATTAACGCGGGAATAGCTGTTTCCTCCTGAGCAGACATATAAGTCTCCATTATACACTATAAAGCGATTGAGCTTTCTTATTTCCGCACAGGCATTTTCATCAGTATCGTCATCCAGGAATGAATAGCTGTCCGGATATGCTGAAAGATCTTTTCCTATAACGAGCTTAGCCATATGCTCAGTGTACTTTGTCGCAAAATATTTATACATCTCTTCAGGAGTTGAAAATCTCGGATCATCAACCCTTATGTAGTTCAAGTAATCCTTGTTGTTTGGATCATCTTTAGTATGGATACATAATGAAAGCTGAAAATTAGTATCCAATCCAACAGTATGAGAATAATACGCGTTATGCACTGCAGCATAGCCGGAGAAGACTTTCTTAGCTATTTCTTTAGCCTCGTCCTCTGTCGGCTTTCCGAAATACCTGCTTCCGTCAACTATATCATCAGCACGCCAGTCGCTGCATTCGTCTACCCATACAAGATGCATTGTCTGTTCTTTTCTCGGCTCGCCTTCCTGCATATCAGGCTCCTGGATATACCAGTGCACCAGCATCTCATTTTCAGAGATACGCTCAGCTGACAACGGTACTCGCTCGCCTTCTATTGCTGTATTCGCTGCAAGGACATACCGCTCGTCATTATATGTAAAGAAGCAGCTTGTAAAGTCCTCACGGGTTGCGACTCTGTCATCTATCTTATGTGTCAGATCAGGGATAAACTTATCGTTATCATATCCGGGCGCCAGCATCGTATTGAAACGCTCTGCAAGTCCTTCAGCCGATGGATAAGCCGCTTCCGTCATTAAGTACGCGCTGATCTCACTGCCGTCATACAACCTGAAAGTGACAGGTGCAGCGTCATGCTGAACACTGTCCACTCCTGTCTGCCTTGTGATCTCCATATAGTTGTTTAACCACTGCTGGGCAAATCCGTCAAGATCAGCAGGTGTACGTCCGTCATCAGCAGCAAAAGTTGTCGTTACTATTTCTGTCGTTGTTTCTTCTGCTGTTGTCGTAACTGTTGTTTCAGTACCATCATCAGATGCCGGCTCTGTAACTATGAGATCATCGTTTATATCTGTTGTCTGTGATTCGCTTGTTTCCTCTGTAACTTCCTGCTCATCACTGCCCCTGTTCTTGCTGATATGCTTTGCAAGAGCAACACTTCCGCCTATACCGCCAGCAACAAGAACGAAAGCTGCCGCCATCGCCGCATATCTGCGCCACATACGTCCGGTATATCTGTCAACACCGCTGACTTCGTCGCCGTCATCAACGATCTTTCGGGCTTTAACATTATTTATTCCCATTTCAGCTTCTTTATTGTATTTTTTCTCACTCTTTGAAAACAATTGCTCTCTGTCCCGATCTGTAAGCACGGGATATTTTTCTGATATCCTGTCTACTGTTTCGTCATCGAGCCCTCTGAATATTCTGTATCCGTTATCTTTCATCACAGCACCTCCTCAATAGCTGATACCAACTTCAAGAAGCATTGCTTTGAGCCTTTCTCTTGCGCGTATGCTCCTCTTCTGTACATTTCCGGCTGTAAGTGAAACTTGTCCGGCTATTTCCTTTGCAGTACGGCTGTAAAAATACTGCTGTATTATTATCGTAGAGTCGGGTTCACCGAGCTCATCTATCTTCTCCATTAAAATACGGTTTCGTTCACGGAGCTCAACATCGTCATCAACTCTTTCGCCGGACTGCTGCTCCCATATTTTCTCGTCTTCAAGCGAGACCGTCCTGCCTGATAATCCGGATATTTTCCTGAAATAATCTATTGCTCTTCTCTTGGCTATCATTCCCAAAACAGGCTTGATGTCTCCCACTATCCTGTCCTCTTCAAAGCTGCGGTATATCTCCGCGAAAATGTCACTGACACATTCGTCGATATCCTCACGAGTCCCGCAGCCTACGAGCTTGCTTGCGGCTATCGCATATACATAATTACAGTATTCGTCAAACACTACTCTCCTGCCTATATCAGGTGAGCTTCTCAACAGTTTGATCATATGATTGTCAGTCATTCTCATCCCCCCATCTGGTATCATTCTGATTTTCATCTGACACCTTGTGTTCGCATATACTATCGTAAGCAAACGGCAAAATCAGACAAAAATTCTCAAAAAAATACATTTTCGGCAAAACGCCGAATTATTAGCCTGTGATGTATGCAGAATAAACAAAAAAGCGGACGTGAGTGAAGCGTCCGCATCTTTGCTGATGATTAAGTGTTACTTGCCTATCCTTTCGACCTTCATAAGATTTGTTGTACCGGATACTCCAAGCGGAACTCCGGCAGTGATAGCAACAAGGTCACCGTCTTCAACAAGTCTGTGTGACTCGGCAGCAGATACTGCTGCGGCAAAAAGGTCGTCGGTATTGGTCTTTTCGTCTATAATGAATGGTATAACGCCCCAGCTCATATTCATCTGTCTGCATACGACTTCGCTCATAGTACAGCTGATAATAGGACAGAGCGGGCGGTACTTTGAGATAAGTCTTGCTGTCTGACCGCCGAGAGATACTGTGATGATGGCTCTTGCGTCAAGGTCGTGTGCAGTGGTAACAGTTGCGTGGGCGATAGCTTCTGCAACATTTCCGTCAGGGTTGGAGCTTCTCTTTGAAAAGCGTCCCTTGTAGTCGATGTTGTTCTCAGTTGTCTCAGCAATAAGAGCCATTGTCTTTACTGTTTCAACAGGATAAGCACCGGCAGCTGTCTCACCTGAGAGCATTATAGCACTGGTTCCGTCGTAGATAGCATTTGCAACGTCTGTTATCTCAGCACGGGTAGGTCTCGGATTTGTTATCATGGACTCGAGCATCTGTGTAGCTGTTACTACCTGCTTTCCGGCATTGTATCCCTTGTGGATAAGATCTTTCTGGATAGCCGGTATCTGCTCGAAAGGTATCTCAACACCCATATCGCCTCTTGCGACCATGATACCGTCAGCTGCTTCGAGTATCTCGTCGATATTCTCAACACCGTCAGTATTCTCGATCTTTGCTATAATCCTTACATCGAACCAGCCAAGGCTCTGTGTGAATTTTCTGAGGTAGTTTATATCTGCCGCCGAACGTACAAAGCTGGCAGCGATAAAGTCAAATCCCATTTTGGAGCCGAATTCAAGGTCGTCCATATCTCTCTCGCTGAGGTAAGGCATCGAGAGCTTTACTCCGGGCACGTTGATACCCTTGTTGTTTGAGAGAGTACCGCCGTGAATGACGCGGCATACAATATCAGTCTTTGTGACCTTCTCTGCAAGGAGCTCGATAACGCCGTCATTTATGAGGATACGTGTTCCCATGCTTACGTCACGGGGGAGCTTCTTGAAAGTTATGCTTCCGACTTCATTGGTACACGGAACATCTTCGGTAGTCAGGGTATAGATATCGCCGTCGAATATCTCAACAGGCTTGTCATCAACAAATCTGCCCAGTCTTATCTCAGGTCCCTTTGTGTCGAGGAGAGTTGCCACAGGAAGGTCGAGTTCCTTTCTGAGTCTCTCTATCTGACGGAAACGCTTTTCGTGAGTCTCATATTCACCGTGTGAAAAGTTGAAACGTGCTACGTCCATGCCTGCGAGCATGAGCTCACGCATGATGTTCTCGTCATCGGTTGCCGGACCTATCGTGCAGACGATCTTGGTTTTTCTCATTATTCTAACATCCTTTCAGAATGGAGTATTGCTTATATCAGAGCTTCTTGAGCTTTGCGAAATTTGCCATTATCTTCTTTGTGCCGACCTTGTCAAAAGCAATCTCAAGCATAGAGTCGTTGGACATTGGCTTTACAGAGAGGATAGTACCCTCGCCGAAGACGTTGTGGAGCACCTTTTCTCCGGCTGTATATGTAACGCTCTCCTTCGCTGCTGAAGAACCTGCGTGCATCTTGTTTCTCGCAAGCTGCTGCTGAAGAGTTGCCGAATGTACTGCTGTAACAGTCTTGTCGTCCTTCGGAAGACTGTTCTTCATAGCTGCTGCATTGTCATGCTTCTCTATCAGCTCTGAACCCACCTCACGCATAAAACGTGAAGTTACATTGTGCTGAGTCTGACCGAATATCATACGCTGTCTCGCATTGGTGAGGTAGAGTTTCTTCTTTGCACGGGTTATGGCAACATATGCAAGTCTTCTCTCCTCCTCCATATCCTCCTCGCTGTCAAAGCTGCGTGAGCTCGGGAAGATACCGTCATCAAGACCTATAACGAATACATTTTCGTATTCGAGTCCCTTTGCGGAGTGGACAGTCATAAGAGTTACCCTGTCATCTGTGGAATTGTCGCGGTCTGCCTCGGAATAGAGCGCTACTTCCTCAAGGAAGCCGCTCAGGTCAGGCTCATCGCTGTCGTTCATATACTGAACTATCGAAGAACGAAGTTCCTGTACGTTTTCTATCTTTGTATCGGGGTTCTCGAGAGTCTTGAGGTAGTCCATATAGCCTGTCTTGTCAAGCAGCAGGTCAAAGAACTCATCAAGCGGAAGCTCCTCGCGCTTCTCCATAAGGAAGCCGAACATCTCAGCCGCATTTCTCAGCGGATTGAGCTTCTTAGCGAGCGGAGCGTACTCGTCACAGGTGCGGAGAACGTCATAAGGCGACAGCTTGAGGTCGCGGCTGATGTCCTCGATAAGTGCAAGTGTTGAATCACCGATACCGCGCTTCGGCTCGTTGATTATCCTGCGGAAGCGGAGCATATCGTTGGGGTTGTTTATGAATGCAAGGTAGGAAGTGACGTCCTTTATCTCCTTGCGGTCGAAGAATCGCATACCGCCATATACCTTATAGGGAATGCCGCATTTTACGAGTGTTCTTTCGACTGTATTTGACTGGGCATTCATACGGTAGAGCACCGCACAATCGGAATATCTTCCGGTAGCCTTGTATGTGCTGAGGATAGTATCAGCAACGAATTTAGCTTCATCGTTCTCGTCAATAGCCTTGTACCAGTATATCTTGTCACCCTTGTCACCGGCAGTCCAGAGAGTCTTTGACTTTCTGCCCTGATTATTAGCGATAACAGAGTTTGCGGCATCGAGGATAGTCTGTGTCGAGCGGTAATTCTGCTCTAGACGTATAACCTTTGCACCATCGAACTGATTCTCAAAGCCGAGAATGTTCTCGATATTAGCGCCGCGGAATTTATATATGCTCTGGTCATCGTCGCCGACAACGCAGATGTTCTTATGTGCCTGTGAAAGCATAGATACCAGCTTGAACTGTACGTGGTTGGTATCCTGATACTCGTCCACCATTATGTATTTATATCGTTTCTGATACTTTTCGAGTATCTCCGGGAACTTCTCAAAGAGTTCCACTGTGAGACAGAGTATATCGTCGAAGTCAACAGCGTCTGCTGCACGGAGTCTCTCCTGATAGCGGCGGTAGATGCGTGCTATCGTCTTCTTGCGGTAGTCCATTCCGGCATCCGCCTTCATTTCCTCCGGACTTATGAGCTTATCCTTTGCAAAGCTTATCTCGCTGAGTATAGCTCTCGGAGCGAGCTGCTTCTCTGATATGTCAAGCTCTGTCATAATATTCTTGATAAGTCGCTGACTGTCATCGGAATCATATATCGTGAAGCTCTGACCATAGCCGAGCGCACCTATCTCGCTGCGGAGAATGCGTACACAGGCAGAATGGAAAGTTGAAGCATTGATGTTCATACCATCCTCACCGAGCATTGCCGAAAGACGTTCCCTGAGTTCGCCGGCAGCCTTATTGGTAAAGGTTATGGCAAGAATGTTCCAGGGCTTAACGGGGTCAACTGCAACAATGTCACGGAGAGTATCAAAATCATCTGTCCTGCCCTCAGCATAGTCTTTGAGGAAAGCAATATCACTGTCGCTGCCCTTTCCCTCTGCTGAGTAGGCTCTGCCGAAATTTATCATATTAGCTATACGGTTAACGATAACTGTCGTCTTGCCGCTTCCGGCACCTGCAAGCACGAGAACAGGGCCGTCTACTGTAAAGACCGCCTCCTGCTGCATATCGTTCATGCGGCTGAAATACTTTTTCAGCGCCGCTTTTTTAGCTTCATCAAAAGAAATTGTGCTCATATCTGATCTCCCAAACTTATCGATCATGTAGTCAAAAAACCTTATATACTATAGTACCCCTGAGTGTCCGTATATCATAAATCAATTATAACATATCACTGTGCAAATATCAACAGTCACAGCGAAAAAACTCACATCATTTCTGCTGCTGCGAGCATAACGCCAAGCTTTCCGGAAGTATAAGTTATACCGCCCTGCATCCATACTGCATAGGGTTCACGGAGAGGTGCGTCAGCAGAGAGTTCTATCGAAGCTCCGCCTGTGAATGCTCCGGCAGCCATGATGACCTTGTCGGAGTAACCGGGCATATCCCACGGCTCGGGAGTTACAAACGAGTCAACAGGAGCTCCCTTCTGAATACCGCGGCAGAAAGCACAGAGAGTCTCCTCGTCACCGAGCTTTATCGCTGTGATTATGTCTCCGCGTGCATCATCCTTGCGCGGTGAGCAGTCATAGCCGAGAAGAGTGAAAAGTTCACTTGCAAAAGCCGAAGTCTTTATAGCATTCGATACTACGTCCGGAGCGAAGAAGAGTCCGAGAAGAAGCTCGCGGTTCATACCGAGAGTGCAGCCGACTTCCTTGCCCATTCCCACACAGGTGAGACGGTATGAGCAGAGCTCGATAAGATCAGCTCTTCCTGCGATATATCCGCCTGTACGTGCGATACCGCCGCCGGCATTCTTGATTAGGGAACCTATCATTATATCAGCTCCGACAGCAGAGGGCTCACGCTCCTCGACGAATTCACCGTAGCAGTTGTCCACCATAACGATAACGTCAGGATTCCCCTTACGTGCTGCAGCTATCATCTTCTCTATGTCCGAAACTGTAAATGCAGGACGAAGAGAATAGCCTCTTGAACGCTGAATATACGCTACCTTTGCGCCCTTTACAGCTTCAGTTATCTCGTCAAGCTTCGGAGAACCGTCCTCATTGAGATCGACCTGTCCGTATTCAACGCCGTAGTCCATAAGCGAACCGTTACCCTTGTTGCCGCTGATACCGATAACTTCTTCAAGGGTATCGTAAGGCTTTCCGGTGATAGCCACCATCTTGTCACCCATGCGGAGAACTCCGAAGAGAGCCACAGACAGAGCGTGTGTTCCGGAAACGAAATTATGGCGCACAAGAGCGTCCTCAGTACCGAGAGCCTGTGCGAATACCTTGTCGATTACCTCACGGCCGACATCTCCGTAGCCGTAGCCTGTTGAACCGTAGAAGCAAGGTTCGCTGACCTTGTTATCTGTGAAAGCCTTCATCACCTTTGCGCCGTTATACTCGGCGATATCGCTGATACGCACAAAAGCGTCCTTACAGTTAGCCTCAGCCTGCTGAGCAAGTTCAAGCAGACGGGGCGAAAAATCATATATCTCAGAGATCCTGCTGTTCATATTATTTCCTTTCAGTAGGGCAGCATCAGCCGACGAGCTTGCCCTTTGTAACATTGTCCTTGACCACATCTATACGCTCAAGGACTATTTCACGTCCGACTTCCTTGAAGCCGATTTCCTTGTAGAAGCTCACTCTTACGTCAAGCGCAAGCAGATAAGCTCTCTTTCCGAGTCCGTTGAAGAACTTGGCGAGCCATTTGAGGAATTCCCTCGCATAGCCTCTGCCGCGTGCCGCGGTATTTGTAGCCACCTGTCCGATAAGAACAGTACTTCCGATGTCGAAAACTGCCGAAGCCGTTGTCGAGCCGCGGTATGTGAACACCCTGCTTATTCCGTGACGGCAGCGGTGTGAAGTATCGGTATACCAGAGGGAGAAATCCGCGATATTCGGAAATCCCTCGCTGAGTATCTTGTATACGTCAGTCAGCTTGGGGTTGAATTCAACGTGCTCCTCAATGGATTCGAGCGGAGTTTCATCCGGTATGAGTTCGAATATCGTCCTGTTGAGAATCTGATAACGCTCGGGGATCTTTATGCCCTCAAGGACTTCCCTGTCCCCCTCTATACGGAACGGTACATTCATGCTGACGAAGAGGTTGAGCTCCTCGCTCGGTTCGAGCTGGCCGTCCGTGCAGATTATGAGCGTTGAATTTATGATGAACATATATCCGACTCCGCCGTAATCGCCTGTTATCTTGTAGAAGCGGCAGAACTCGTAATTCGGACCGTAAGCCCTCATATAGGCAAGCATCTTCTTGCCGTTGAGAGTCTTGTTCAAAAGCTGGGAATCCAGCTCGTGCTCGTGTTCGATGAGTTTTATCATAGCAGCTGAATCCTTTCGGAGAGTAATTTCACAAGCCTGTATGAATTTTCAAAGTCGCGGTACTCTATCACGCTCGAAGGCGAATGGAGATACCTGCAAGGAATTGATACTGCGATAGTGCGGACGCCCTTGCCGCTCTTGTGGATAGCGCCTGCATCGTTTCCGCCTGCGACCATAGACTTTGTCTGACAGGGCAGACCGTTTTCCGATGCAACATCGAATGCAAGGCGGTAGAGCTCCTTGTCATAGAGAGTGCTGCGGTCCATGAACGAAACTACCGGACCGTCTCCGAGAGCGCATACTCTCTTTGCTCCCTCGCTCCCGTCAATATCAGCAGCTGTAGTGGATTCAAGGACAATGGCAAAGTCCGGAGCAACTGCAAATGCGGAAGCAGTCGAACCTCTGAGACCTATCTCCTCCTGCACATTGAAAACGAAATACGTATCATAAGGTATCTCACCGCGTATCATATCGACCATCATTGCACAGCCTGCACGGTCGTCAATAGCCTTTGATTTTATGCGTCTTTCGCCGAATTCCTCAAAATCCGACACAAAGTAAGCAAAGTCGCCCTGACGAACGAGTTTTTCAGCATCTGCTCTGTCAGCAGCACCGATGTCGATATAGAGACCGCTTACCTTCGGAGCTTTCTCTCGCTGCTCCTTGCTGAGATTATGTACAGCAGTAGAACCTACAACGCCGAATATCTTTTCGCCGGTGATACTGCTCCTGACAGACACCTGTCTGCCGATGATAACGGACGGATCAATGCCGCCTACACAGTCAAAGCTTAGTGTTCCGTCACCGCGAATATAAGTTATGATAAAGCCGACCTCGTCCATATGAGCGCAGATCATCAGCTTCTTATCAGGAGTCTTCAGTCCCTTTTTGAAGCAGATAAGGCTTCCGAGCGGATCTACGCGGTATTCGCAATAACCGTCTATCTTTTCGATTATTCTCTCTCTTACAGCGCCCTCGTCACCGGAAACGCCGTCGATAAGGCAGAGTTCTTTCAGTAATTCCTTCATCGTCACGCCTCCTTAATGAACTGCGCAAGGAGTTTTGCAGTATTCTCAACGTCCGCAAGGTCGATGACCTCGACAGGAGTGTGCATATTTCTGAGCGGTATGGATACAGTGCAGGCTCTCGCACCGCCGCGGCTCACGGAATACTGGTCAGCATTCGTGGAAGTAAGTCCGCTCATGACCTCACGCTGGTAAGGTATGCCGTTTTTCTCAGATACAGCGATCAGTTCCTCAGAGAGCTGTCTGTCAAGTGAGGGAGAAATGCCGATCATAGGACCTTCGCCGAGTTTTCCGCACTTCTGCTCTTCCTCACCGATAGCATATGCAAAGCTGACGTCCACAGCAAGAGCTATGTCGGCATCCAGCGTGAAAGCGCCTATCTTTGCGCCTCTCTCTCCGAGTTCCTCCTGAGTTGAAAATATAGCAGTAACATTGTACTTTGTTGCTGAATCTCCGAGCATTTCAAGCGCACGGAGTATAGAAGCCACACCGCAGCGGTCGTCCATAGCACCGCCGGTAACACGTTCTCCGGCAAGCTGTCTGAACTTCACATCAAAGGTAATGCTGTCTCCCTGAGCTATCACAGCGCGGAGCTCATCCGCATTCATACCTGTGTCAACAGCGACCTCGTCAATGCTGAGAACTTCGCTGTCACCGCTTAAAAGATGCGGCGGTACCGAACAGATAACACCCTTGATGTCGCGCTTTCCGTGTATAACGACAGGCTGTGCCGGAAGAAGTCTGCGATCGATGCCGCCGAGATTTCCGACCTTCACGAAGCCATCATCTGTGATGTATGTAACGATAAATCCTACCTGATCTATATGTGCATCAAGCACGAGTGAAGGCTTGCCTTCGCTGTGTGTACCGAATCTTCCTATAACATTGCCGCCGACGATCTCAGCATCGGGACAGTATTCCCTGAGCATTGAAAGTGCGAGTTCAGCAGCCGGAGTCTCGTTTCCGGAAGCACCCTCGACCTCAGATAATGCTCTGACGGTTTCTTTTATATCCATTTTCGTTTCCTTCCTGACTAAAAATAAGCTACCTTATATTATAACACATCTACAAAAAAATAGCAACATTTAGAGCAAAAGAAAAGGGCGGCTTTTCGCCGCCCTGTATCTGCATTATTACTGCTGTTCGCCGCCCTGCTGTTCCTGCTGCTGAAGCTGCTCCTGCTGCTGGGGCTGTTCCTGCTGCTGGGGCTGCTCCTGCTGCTGAGGCTGTTCCTGATGCTGGGGCTGTTCCTGCTGCTGAGGCTGCTCCTGCTGCTGGGGCTGTTCCTGCTGCTGAGGCTGTTCCTGCTTAGCTTCGGTCTGAGATTCTGTTTCCTTCTCAGATTCCTGCTGAGCTTCAGTCTGCTGGATTATCTGCGCATCCGCGGAGATATAGTAAACAGTCAGTTTCTTGTTTTCCTTGTTGCTGAAGTAAGTACCAGCGTTTACTCTCTTGCCGTCCACCTGGAGCTCTGCAATAGAGTCCGGAACGCCGTAGTAAACAGTCTTTACTTCTATGAACTGGTAATTGAAATCAGATATGCCTGATTCCTCGAGCTTGTTCTTGTACTGAGCAACTGTGAGTCCGTTATAATCCGGGATTATAGCTGATTCAGGTCCCTTGCTGACCTTTACCTTGATAACGCTTCCCTTAGGCACCATAGTACCTGCTTCGGTAAGCTGTTCAAAGATCATATCGCTGTCGGGATAATCGTTGTTGTACTCATATGTTGCATCAAGAACAACATAGTCCGCCCACTTTTCCTTTTCGTGCTCGAAGAACTTTCCGGTGAGGAGCGGTACTTCTGTATCCGGAGTCTCTGATGAAGCTTCGGAAGAAGTTTCGGTAGTTCCAGATACCACATTGTCAGTCACAGATGTATTGCGGCTTGCAGACGTTTTGTCGTCTCTTGTGGGATCGTGGAGTATATTGTATATCACCACAATAAGGATCATGAGTATCGACAGAAGAAGGATTCCGATTATTACCGGAACTTTCAGTCTGTCAACGGTATTCACCTTTTCGTAGCGGTATTCCTCTTCATCCTCGTAGTATCCGTTCTGCTGCGGAGCATAGCCGTACGGCGGCGGAGGCGGTGCCTGGTCGCGGTATGCAGGCTGCTGACGCATATCGTTCTGAGGATACTGGTTGAAGTTTCCGGCAGACTGCTGCGGAGGTATCTGTTCCGGACGCGGAGGTACCGGAGGTGCATTCCTGTAAACAGGCGGCTGCTCGAAAAGTCTTGTAACGAGTTCTGTTATCGTCTGTATACGGTCCCGGACGTTGAGGTTCATACCGTCCATTATCACGCGTGAAACGTGCTGAGGTATACGTGAATTGAGCACAGCCGGTTCGCAGAGATCATCGTGGCTGAGTCTGCTTGTTGAATCAACAGGCATACATCCGGTCAGTGCACGGTAGATAAGTGCACATATGCCGTAAACATCAGTCCATGAACCCTGTCTGCTGTCGATATTTGCCGAATACTGCTCAGGAGCAGCATAGCCCTTGAAAAGCTCATATTCAAGACCTGCATTCGCTGTCCTTACAGGCGAGATGCAGAAACCGGAAAGGCGGAGCTCGCCCTTATCGGTCATATATACAGTCTCCGGACTGATAGCTCTGTGGATAATACCTGCATTATGGAGTCTGCCTATAGTAGTGAAAAGCGGTGGGAAGAGTCTTGAGACCTGATCCCAGCTGAGCTCACCGGCATTATCCTTGAGGTAATCGAGCATTTTTACGCCTTCAACGCTCTCAAATACGGTATATGTCGTATTGTTCTCAGCGAACATATCGAGTACAGGGATGATATTGGAATCATTCCTGAGTCTTGCGAGAGACTTGTTGAGCTCGGTATATTCAGCCATGAAAGCCTTATACTTGGCAAGATTGTTATAGTTAACGCTGATAGTAGCCTTGCCCTTGACTCTTGAGCAAAGGTTTATTGGCATATACTCCCTTATGAGTACACGGCATTCCGTTGCCATATCATATCCGACATAGGAAGCACCTTCACCGTTGTATTCGAGAAGCATACCGATAAGGTATCTGTCGCGAAGCAACGTTCCGGGAGCAATATACATAGGGTCAGCCGGAGTATTATTGTCATAGCCGCAGTGCGGACATATATGGATCTCAGGATCTATTTTTTCCATGCACTTATAGCAGAATGTCTGTTCTCCCAAAGCTGTTCCTCCTTTGTATCAGATTGACTTGCGCATAGTTGCGCATCATATATATTTTAACAGTATTCCTTGCAAAAGTCAACCGTTTGAGCCTTATTAATACCATCGCTTCAATATTTGTATCTGTTTTGTAACAATTTTGTGATGAAATGAACTGATTTTGTAATAAATCAAGTCCCAATTTAACATTCTTCTAACATTGAGATGCTGATTCACCTTTTCGCCTCGTCTGAGAACGTCAAAAGGGCGAACAATGTCGCCCTTTCTTACTTATTGTATGTTTCCTCAAGCCACTTTACCAAAGCCGCAAAACCGTCGGGAGTCTTTTCAAAATCCGCCTCGTTCTCTATGTCTGCTTTCATTGAACAGAGCCTTCCGTGCCAGGTTATAGCCTGCAAGCGTTCTCCGTTCACTATTTTATAGGCAAAATCGCCCTTGCTTCCCGAAAAATCATTACCTGCTTCAAAGTAATAGTAGCCTGGTATCTCGAATACCTGTGATACGCTGGGCATTATTATATCCTCCCCTCAAAAAAAGCTATCGCCTCGTCGAGACTGTTGTATACTGCGTCATAATACGGCTTATCCTCCGGCTGAGGCTGTGTCATATCCGGTATCATTACCACATGGCAGCCTGCGGCTCTTGCCGCTTTCAGACCGTTAGGAGAATCCTCAAACGCCGCACAGTTCTCCGGCGGTATTCCGAGTTCCCTTGCCGCCGTAAGATATATCTCCGGATCAGGCTTTCCGCTTGTGACCATATCTCCGCAGACAACAGCGTCAAAGCGCTCTGCTGCGCCTATCTTTTCAAGATATTTCAGAGTCCTCTCTCTTGGTGTAGCCGTAGCAACTGCCAGTATTACACCGTTGTCTCTGAGGTAGTCCAGCAGCTCGAACACGCCTTTTTTCAGATCTATGCCATGCTCGGCTATATGAGCGTTTATCAGTTCTGTACGGTGCGCACGAACGTCCTCGGTCGGAAAATCCTCACCGAAAAAGCCTTTCAGCTTCGGGATAGAGTATTTCCGCGCAAGGCTCCTTATCGCGTAAACGTGTTCATCACGCATATCGTAGCCAAAGTCTGCCGCCGACTGTTTCCAGTAGCGCAGATAGAGCTTTTCGGTGTCTATCAGCAGACCGTCCATATCAAAAATCGCGCCTTTGAGTTTTATCATATAAATTCCTTTTCAATATTAAAATAGTTGTTTAGTAGAAAAGCGACATCAACCAAAAAACTCCGATAAATAAAAGTACGAACAGCAAGATCAATAATGGTATAAGAATAATTGCTCCTACTATCGAACCTACGCCTATAGAAAACGCCAGCAACATATCACGTCTCTTCCGGCGCGAGTTAAGCTTCACATAATTATTGACATCTTTTTGAGTATCGCCGCTCTTTTCCTCTTTTGACAATTTGAGATTATTTTCAATCTCTTTTTCATATTCTACCTTGTTAAGCTCACCGGACTGATACATTTCCATAAGGAAATCATCCGGCAGCTTTCCGCAATTCTGCCGACGCAACGTTTTTATTTCTTTGAAACGCTTTCGATAAGGAAATGTAAGGACAAGTGACGTTACACCTCCGATAACACACGACAGTCCGAGAGATAGTCCGAAAATCCTTATTGTTTCAACAAAAGCATATATCAGTGCGTCCAGAATCAGTGGAAATATGAGTATGATTTCTATCCATGACACATTGTCAAGATCTTTTCCCCAATCCTTTGTGCAAAAAAACAGTATAAGGTGCAATATTCCCATAACGGTCAGCACCCATCCTAATTCAAGGAGTAGTTTGTTAGTTTTGTATCTTGTAATAAATCTTTTCATGCTAAATTCCTTATTAAATTTTTTGAATACTCTTAGCGGAAGAATATTGTCATAGCTCCGCCGCAATGATCCGGCATCTTATTATGTTTTCCCGGTATTGAGAGCAGCTTTTTATAGACGAGCCTGTCTCTGTAGTCCATGAAACAAAACTGTTTCAGATTTTCAGATAGTACAAGGAGATCAAAGCAGCCGTTCTAATCCTAATTCAAGGACAGTCAGTATTATCACAATAATAAGATCGCTAAGACCAGTGTAACCGCGATAATAAGAAGAAACGACAAAATAATCATAACCAGAAATACAAAAACTTTTATCGCGACGTTTATCGTTCTCAACAAAAACATCAACCATGGGCTTCTCTCTAATTTTAGGCTTCTTCTTTCGTTTCTCATCAGCTCAATCGCACGGTCATCGTCGTTGAACTCACCGGATCGATACATTTCCTCGATAAGCTTCTCAGAAAAGTATCCGCCGTTCTTACGTCTCAGAGCTGATATCTCAAGTCTGCGCTTAATGTACGGAGCGGTAAGGAGAATAAATACAACACCAGTAATAAAACACGGAAGGCCTGCAGCTATCCCTACCAGCCTGAGCACTTCGTATGCCAAAAGAATAATCAAATGTATCAGCACAGGAAAGATAAGCAGAAATTCCCACAAATCGAATTCTTTAAGCTTATCCATATAGCCTCTTGTAAACCATACAAAGGCGATTAAGAATCCCCCGTCAATTGTGAGCAGCCATCCGCAGTACCATAATATCTTATTAGTTTTGTATCTTGTGATAAATCTTTTCATGCTAAATCCCTTATCCAATCGTTTGAATACACTTAGTGAAAGAACAACGTCATGGCTCCGCCGCAATGATCCGGCATATAAACCAAAACGAACCAAATAGCAGCTATAATCGCCACTACCGAAATTACAGCAAAGAAAAGGCCAATCGTAATCACTATCTTTTCACCTGCCGGCATCTTATATGTTTTTCCGGCATTGAGAGCAGCTTTTTTATGGACGATCCTGTCTCTGTAGTCCACGAAACAAAATTGTTCCAGGTTTTCAGGCAGTACAAGGAGATCAAACCAGCCATTCTCATCCCTGAGAAGCTCGATGTCCTGCAAGCTCACGAAATGGCGCTTATCAAGGAAGCCCTGATGTTCAAAACCGTCGATGTAATAAGTAAGCTTTACAACTAAATTTTGCGGATTACTGCTCAGGATAACAAGGTCTTTTCCCTTACAGCGTATACCTTTTACGGCATACAGATAATAGTTTCTTTGGACATCAGCTAAATACTGCTTTTCTTTTTTAGATTTTAAAACAGCCCATATTAGTATCACTGTGACTATAAGCGGCGTAATAAAAGGAACAGCATCCTCAATCTTGAAAAAACAATAATATATTTGCCAGAAATCACTCATAAAATAATTTAACTTCATCCTTATCCATAATATCCTTCATGTTTATGAATTTCAGATCAATGCAGAGAGGATATGCACTTTGCTATCAGCACCGGTATACACACCATTATACCTCCGACAAAAGCGACGCTGAGCACTTTTACAGCTATATCCTTAACGGAAGGTTTCGGCTTTCCGGTATCAGTCTCCTTTTTCAGCTCATACTTTGCAAACTCAGATTCATACTCCTGTTCGTCAAGTTCACCGGACTGAAGCATTTCCTCCAACAAGTCCTTCGGTATCTTTCTGCCGTTTTTTCTGCGAGCCTTTCGTATACTGTGCATACGTCCGAGATAAGGGACAACAAGTATAAAGCAGATAATGCCGCATACCGTACATGGCACTCCTATGGCAAGTCCTGCGACCGAAAACAACTCCAGAAAGAGCCACCCCGGTAAAAGCAGGAACTTTACTACCGGATTGGAGTTCATAATATCATCGGAAATGCTGTCTACTGCAAAGTACATTCCGAGAAATGCAGCACCGATAATAGTGTTTATGACCGCAGCCAGAAGCATGGTGCAGTTAGTTTTATACTTTTTTATTATTCTTTTCATAATATGTAAATCACCGTAAAATGCCGAAAATCTGCGGTATGAGATTTGAAGGGCGGATATTATCCGCCCCTGCGTTATTATTATGTGCGTATTATACGCCGTGTGCGAAAGCAAATTATCATTCACGTAAAGAGTGAGCGAGTGAAACAAGCGCCAACGTGGAAAAGAGGCGTATGCCTCACCAGTTGATCATCCAGTCGTACATTCCTTCGTATTGACGGGCAGAACTGTTCCATGAGAAATCGCACTCCATATCACGAACGACCATTTTGTCCCACTGCTTTCGGTGATTGTAGTAGATGTGCTTTGAGTAGTTGATAGCACCGAGCATCTCATCACCGTTGTAGTTAGCGAACGAGAAGCCTGTACCAGTACCGTCAAACTCATTATAAGGAACGACAGTATCCTTGAGACCGCCTGTCTCACGAACTATCGGAACTGTTCCGTATCTGAGAGAAATAAGCTGTGTGAGTCCGCACGGTTCAAAGAGCGAGGGCATAAGCATAGTGTCTGCTGCCGCATAAAGCTTGTGTGCGAGCTCATCGGAATACATTATATTAGCAGAAACTCTCTCCGGATACTTCCACTGATAATGTTTGAACATATTCTCATATCTCGGATCACCTGTACCGATGATTACGAACTGAGTGAACTCGTCGCAGATACGCTCCATAGCGTAGTTTACAAGGTCGAGTCCCTTCTGATCGGTGAGACGCGAGATAATAGCTATCATATACTTGTCCTTATCCACAGGCAGACCGAGCTCTTCCTGGAGCTTTTCCTTATTTATCGCCTTCTGAGCCTTAACGTTCTTCTTGTCGAATTCCGCAAATATCTTCTTGTCATTCGACGGATCGAACACCTTATAGTCGATACCGTTGACGATACCGCGGAGCGAAGCAGATCTTGCTCTAAGGAGTCCGTCAAGCTGTTCACCGAAGAACGGATACTTTATCTCCTCTGCGTAAGTCTCGGAAACAGTTGTGATATAATCAGCATAAACGAGACCGCCCTTGAGCATATTTGCGTCCTTGTGGAATTCGAGCTTGTCGGGTGTGAACATATAGTCCGGGAGCGCAGTATTGTACTTGAATGTATCTATATCCCACACGCCCTGGAATTTAAGGTTGTGGATAGTCATAATAGTCTTTGTAGAGCTGTAGAACGGGTTAGTTGCAAAAGCTGTGTGCAGGAACACCGGTATAAGTGAAGCCTGCCAGTCGTGACAATGGATAATGTCAGGACGGAAGCCTATAACAGGCATAATAGCAAGTACAGCCTTGCAGAAGAAAGTAAAGCGCTCGATGTCCCACTTCATATCAGAAGAATAGGGAGTATCGCACTTGAAGTAGTATTCATCGTCCACAAAATAGAATTTGATACCGTTGTATTCATATTCCATAATGCCTACATGAAAGCTGTCGGGGCGCATACCGTAGTCCATATAGAAGTGTGTGACATACTTGAAATCATTTCTGTATTTATCAGGGATACACGTATAATAGGGCATAATTACCCTTACGTCAAATTCCTTTTTATTAAGATACTGAGGAAGCGCACCTACTACGTCAGCGAGTCCGCCTGTCTTGATGAATGGTACGCTTTCTGATGCCGCAAAAAGTATATTTTTCATATTAATTCAACTCCTTCTACTATTGTAAGCAGTATGTACAGCTTTACAATTAACATTATACACCAAATGTCAACTTTAGTCAAGCTGAATTTATAAACTATTACCAATATCCACTGATTATTTGTCTATCAGATTTGTAAACTTTTTGTGAACGCCAGCGTAGTGACAATATAAGGGCGCAGTCACCTGCGCCCTCGTTTCTTAGTTATTAATGATTACTTGAAGTATGCAACGCCGGACTCGAATATCTTCTGATCCTTTGCGCCGGGAACGTTCTTTGCGATAAAGCTGCCGATACGCTCGGAGTGTCCCATCTTACCGAGAACTCTTCCGTCAGGTGAAGTGATACCCTCGATAGCCTCAACAGAGGTATTCGGGTTGTATCTGATGTCCATTGTAGGAGCACCTGTCATATCAACATACTGTGTAGCGATCTGACCGTTCTTAGCCATCTGCTGGATAAGGCTTGCCGGAGCTACGAAGCGTCCCTCACCGTGTGAAATCGGGATAGTGTGGATATCGCCTACCTCACAGCCATAGAGCCACGGGCTCTTGTTGGAAGCAATTCTTGTATTTACCATCATTGACTGGTGGCGTGCGATAGTATTGAATGTGAGCGTAGGAGACTCGTCCTGCATATCAATTATCTCACCGAAAGGTACAAGACCGAGTTTGATGAGTGCCTGGAAGCCATTGCAGATACCGAGCATAAGACCGTCGCGGTTCTTGAGGAGATCGTGAACAGCGTCCTTGATCTTCGGGTTGCGGAAGAATGCTGTGATGAATTTACCGCTTCCCTCAGGCTCGTCACCGCCGGAGAAGCCGCCGGGGATCATGATGATCTGTGAGTGACGGATAGCTCTCTCGAAGTAGCTTACCGATTCCTCGATATCGCCTGCGGAGAGGTTGCGGATAACGACTGTCTCAGTCTTAGCTCCGGCTCTCTCGAAAGCTCTTGCTGTATCGTATTCGCAGTTAGTTCCGGGGAATACAGGAATGAGGACTCTCGGCTGTGCAGCCTTGATAGAAGCTGTGAGATGGAGTCTGTCTGCATTAGCGTAAACCTCGGGAGTAGCGTTTGTAGTCTTTATGCGGCACGGGAATACAGGCTCAAGCTTGCCTTCCCATACTCTCTGAAGGTTGTCAAGACTTACTGTATAGTCGATAGCAGCGATCTTGTAATCGGAAATAGTCTTACCGATAAGCTCTTCGCTGTTTGTAGCGCTGTCTGTGAGCTCGATTATGAAGCCGCCGTTGCCGCGCTTGTAGAGCTGCTTTCCGCTGAGTCTCTGACTGAACTCGAAGCCAAGCCTGTTACCGAAGCACATCTTAGCAATACCCTCAGCAACACCGCCGTAGCCGATAGTCCATATAGCAGCTGCTCTGCCGTCAGCGATGAGCTTATCTACCTTGTCAAAGCAAGCCTTAACGCTGTCGAATACAGGGAGACCATTCTCGTCGTACTCAGGAACTACCATTATAACATCGGAACCTGCCTGCTTGAATTCGGTAGATACTATTTTGTCAGCCATTGCAGTTGATACTGCGAATGAAACGAGTGTAGGCGGAACGTCGATGTTCTCGAATGTACCGGACATTGAGTCCTTACCGCCGATAGAGCCGCAGCCCATTTCGAGCTGTGCCTTGAAAGCTCCGAGGAGTGCAGCCATAGGCTGTCCCCAGCGTCTGGGATCATTCTGTGTTCTCTCGAAGTATTCCTGGAATGTGAGCCAGCACTTCTTATATGTACCTCCGGCAGCAACTACCTTAGCGATAGAGTCAACTACTGCGAGCATTGCGCCGTGATAAGGAGATTTCTCGGAAATTTCAGGATCATAGCCCCAACCCATGAGTGAGCAAGTGTTGGTCTCGCCTGTGAGTACCGGTATCTTTGCAGCCATAGCCTGTGAAGGTGTCATCTGATATACACCGCCGAAAGGCATAAGAACTGTTCCTGCACCGATAGTGGAGTCGAACTTCTCAACGAGTCCCTTCTGTGAGCATACGTTGAGGTTAGCCATGAGCTCAGACCAGTTATCTGCGCTGTCGCCGGGCTCGTCATCGCGGTCAGCAGCCGGAGCTTCAACCTCGATGTCTGTATACTTGGGAGCACCGTTTGAGTTGAGGAACTCTCTTGAAAGGTCAACGATAGTGTTGCCGTTCCAGTTCATCTTGAGTCTGGGTTCTTCAACAACGTCAGCAACGAGAGTTGCCTCGAGGTTTTCCTTAGCAGCCTCAGCCATGAACTTCTCAACGTCCTCGGGAGCAACAACAACTGCCATTCTCTCCTGTGACTCGGAAATAGCTATCTCAGTACCGTCAAGACCGTCGTACTTCTTGGGTACAGCATTGAGGTCAATAACGAGACCGTCAGTGAGCTCACCGATAGCAACGGATACACCGCCTGCGCCAAAGTCGTTGCAGCGCTTGATGAGCTTTGTAACCTCAGGATTGCGGAAGAGTCTCTGGAGCTTTCTCTCCTCAGGAGGATTACCCTTCTGAACTTCTGCGCCGCAGCTTTCGAGGGATTCGAGTGTATGTGATTTTGAAGAACCTGTTGCACCGCCGCAGCCGTCGCGTCCGGTCTTGCCGCCGAGGAGTATTACTACATCGCCCGGAACAGGTCTTTCTCTTCTTATATTCTCAGCAGGAGCAGCACCGAGTACAGCGCCTATCTCCATTCTCTTTGCAACATAGCCGGGGTGGTATACCTCAGTTACGTGACCGGTAGCAAGTCCGATCTGGTTGCCGTACGAGCTGTAGCCGTTAGCAGCTCCGACAGTGATCTTTCTCTGCGGAAGCTTACCTGTGATAGTGTCCTCAACAGGTACGAGCGGATTTGCAGCACCTGTTACTCTCATTGCCTGGTATACATATGAACGTCCTGAGAGCGGATCACGGATAGCACCGCCGAGACAAGTAGCAGCACCGCCGAAAGGTTCGATCTCGGTCGGGTGGTTGTGAGTCTCATTCTTGAACATGAGGATCCAGTCCTCGAGCTTGCCGTCAATGTCAACCTTTATCTTAACGGAACAAGCGTTGATCTCCTCGGACTCGTCAAGGTCAGGAAGAAGTCCGTCAGCCTTGAGCTTCTTTGCAGCGAGAGTACCGATGTCCATAAGAGTTACAGGACGGTCGCTTCTGCCGAGCTCCTCGCGGACATTGAGGTACATATCATATGTATCCTTGATGTAAGGAGTCTTGATGTCTACCTTCTCAACATTTGTGAGGAATGTGGTATGACGGCAGTGATCAGACCAGTAGGTATCAATCATTCTTATCTCAGTGATAGTAGGATCGCGGTGCTCCTCGTTGCGGAAGTAGTCCTGGCAGAACTTGATGTCGTCGTAGTCCATAGCAAGGCCGAACTTGTCAACAAATGCGTGGAGACCGATAGCGTTGAGCTTTGTGAAGCCCTCGAGAACCTCAACTGTTGTGGGTATCTCGTAATTAGCGTCGAGTGACTTAACAGTCTCAAGTGAAGCCTCACGGCTCTCGACAGGGTTTATGATATAGGACTTGAGCTTTTCAAACTCCTCGTCCGTGATGTGTCCGGAAACTATGTACACTCTTGCGTTTCTGACGCGGCAGCGCTCGCCCTGACGGAGTATCTGTATACACTGCTCACAGCTGTCGGCTCTCTGATCGAACTGACCGGGGAGGTACTCTACTGCGAATACACGATCGGTCTCGCCGACTCTGGGCATATCGTCATAAACGAGGTCAACAGCAGGCTCTGAGAAAACAGTGCTGATAGCAGCCTTGAAATCCTCCTCGCTGAGCTTGTCTGCGTCATAACGGTTGAGTATCCTGAGACCTGTAAGGTTGAGTCTCAGAGCGGTTCTGACATCGCTGAGGACTGACTGTGCCTCTACTGCGAACTCAGGCTTCTTTTCAACATAAATTCTGAATACGGACATAAATATCTCCTTCCGAATTAAATAAGATCATAGTCCAGGTCCACGACAGGTCTGCCGAAGCAGTTATCAGGACCGTTCTCTTCTATTATAACACTAATTATCCGATTACGCAAACTTTTTTCAGGATTTTTTCGAGAAATTTTTATAAGCGTATGATCCGGAGCTCTTCCCTGGTGAAATTCAGGGCAGTTTTCGCGTTCAAACAGCACCGGGACAGTTCTTCCGACGAGCGATCTGAGATAAGTCTCTCTCATTTCATCGGCAGCAGCGGTCATCGACTTCCAGCGCTCTGTCTTTAACGATTCAGGCACCTGACCGCTCATACGGTCAGCAGGAGTACCGTGTCTGCGCGAATATCTGAATACGTGTACCTTTGAGAAACCGACTTTTCGTATAAAGGCAACGGATTCAGCGTGGTCATCGTCAGTCTCCTGCGGAAATCCGACCATAACGTCAGTCGTGAAAGTACAATCCGGGAAAAAGCGTCTTATCCTCTCGGTAAGTGCAAAGTATTCCTCAGCTGTATATCTGCGGTTCATAGCTTTAAGAGTCCGCGTACAGCCGCTTTGCAGCGACAAGTGAAACTGCGGACAGAATCCCGGTACAGCAGCAAGCCTTTCGAGCTGGCTGTCCGTCATCATTTCGGGTTCGAGTGAACCGAGTCTTATACGCTCTATGCCGTCCACTCCGGCACACATCTCCACAGCGTCAGCGAGTGTGAGCCCCATTTCGGCACCATAGAAAGCAAGATTTATCCCAGAGAGAACTATTTCCTTTACGCCGTTAGCCGCAATACCGGCAGCTTCCTCACGCAGGAGCTCCGGCGGCTTAGAACGCGAACGTCCACGCGCATAAGGAATTATACAATATGAGCAGAACCTGTCACAGCCGTCCTGTATCTTCACAAAGGCACGGGTGTTGTCCTCATAGTGGGTACACTTCATCGGCTCGAACAGATCGCCTTTCTTGTGATCCGAAAGCAGAACAGTCCTTTTCCGGTCGGATAAAAGGGACTCCACGAGCTCGCAGGTGCGTCCCCTGTCCTTTGTACCGCATATGAGGTCAGCTTCCGTTATCTTCGACGCAGTCTCCGGATCAGCCTGCGGATAACAGCCGGTCAGAGCTATCACAGCCTCCGGATAACGTGTTCTCGCCTTTCTTAGTGCCGTGAGAACTCTGCTGTCGCCCGAAGCCGTTACGGTACACGAATTTATAACAACAGCGTCAGCCTGACCTTCTTCGCCTATGACTTCCCAGTTTCTTGCACGGAAAGTCTCTTTCATACACTCAGTTTCATAATGATTGACCTTGCAGCCGAAGGTTATAAATAAAACTCTATACATTTTTTCACCTTATTATCACACAGCTTTCTCATTCTTAACATATGCAATCTGCACAAAAACGAGAGACGGATTTTATGCACTCTCAATAACTATCTTCAATTAATAAAAAAGTACCTTACACGGTCACTTCAATTATACTAAATTGACGAATTTACCGTAAATCGCTTGACAACGGCATTTATTAATGCTATTATATAGTTGCGGTCAGGGCAGACCGCAGGGAAAAGAAATAAACAAGAAAAAACAATCACACCAGCGAACAACAGGAGGTAAGAATATGACAAAGACAACTGTATTTTTACAGGCTATCAACGATGTTAAGGATTTCGTTACTATCGTTATGCACTATGACTTCGATATCGACCTTGTTTCAGGAAGATATGCAGTAGATGCAAAGTCTATCATGGGTATTTTCAGCCTCGATCTTTCAAAGCCGATTCAGCTCAACGCTCATACAGACGACGCAGACAAATTCCTTAAAGAGATCGACAGATTTATTGTTAAGTGACCAGAAGATAATCAAAAATAAAAGGACTGCTGCTCAGCGCGGCAGTCCTTTTTGCATTATATCGAATCCATAAAGCCTCTTCCGGAGAAGGAAGTCTTGTCCGTATCTTCATCAGAAGGATCAGCAAAACTGTCTTCCCTGGCAAGAGCTTTTTTCTTAAATCGCTTGAAATATTCTTCCTTTTCACGAGTCGCTTCAGCCGAACGCACCTTCTGTGCCTCGAACAATTCATCGAACTGTGGGAAGCCGGGCTGCTGGCTTAGATAACTGTATGTACTGTTTACACGGAAAGTCAACAGCATCAGCACAACAGACAGCGGAAGAATAATATAATACATCCCTGCCAGCGTACTGTCGAAAAACAATATCGCTATGAGCGACACAAGCGGAGCAGCTGCAGCTATCTGCGAACTGCGGCAGTATACGCCTCCATATCCGAAACCAAATACAGCGGATAGCGTTATGATATCGATAATACCGGCAAGGTTCCATGTCATCAGCATACAGCCTATGCATATGAAGATCAGCGAACCGCTGATTATCATATACGCCTTGCCGATACGTCCTGTGTCTTTCTCGTACTTTTTCATTTTCTCATGGTTTTTTACAATGTCTTTTACCTCGCTGATGTTAGCCATATTGATAATACCCCTCATATCTCAAATGTGACCTATTTCCTTAAAAACTGCGAGCTTTGCACCAAAAGAGCTCACAGACATCATCGTTTAGCGCTTTGTGATCAATCCCAGTCCTTCTTGCTGAACTTGTGCAGGAACTTTCTGAGCGGATTTGTCACTCTGAGTTCCTGGAAGTAATGGAGAAGAACATCCTGATTGCACTTAGCGTCAGGCAGATTTGAATAGTATTCCTTGAACTGATCGAGCTTCATTCCGACATTTGCGTCGAGTCTGATGTTCTTGTCCGTGAATACAACTGCTCCGTATACCGGAGTATTCTCAAAGCCGCCTTTTTTCAGGTGGTGTATAACATTGTCCATATGAGTCTGATTCTGAAGCGCAGGGTTGTAGAGCTTATGCTCAACTTCACCGAGAGTGTGCTTCAGCTTTTTGCCTTTGCCGGAAACAGTTCCGGAGATGCCCTTTGTTTCAACAACGAGGACACCGAATCTTCCGAAGACGAGGTGATCTATCTCGCAGGTCTTTTTGTAGAGCGGTAAGTAGACGTTGTTGAGTATGCGGCTGTTGTCGTTTTTGGCGAACTTCTTGAGCACACCGGCTACTTTTCGTTCAGCCGCTCTGCCCTTGCGGTTTCCCTTGCTGAAATATTTCGCAATGCCGATAAACACCAGCACTAAGAGCAGTATACCTATGATTATCAAAGTAATTTTAGTTTTAGTTGCCATAATTTTCACCCGTTTTCCTGAATAATTCACTTTTTTTCAGCAATAATACTCTCAGACGCAGATCGCGTCTCAAAAATCCCGACCGAAGAGGTGTTCTCTTATGTGGAACAAAATAGCGCTTATTCTTCTCATAATCGGAGGAATAAACTGGGGTCTGGTCGGCATTTTTGAGCTTGATATCATCGCATGGCTCTTTGGCGGTTCAGCGAGCATCATCAGCAGAACGCTCTATATCATTGTAGCGTTGTCAGCAGTATGGTGCATCTCACTTCTGTTCAGAAGTGACGAAGAGCTTGCTTACGATACAAGTTCAAGTCGGTAAGACCTGTTGACCGCTCCGCGTGATGCCGTCGGAGCGCATACATACTGATAGTTTGCATATCAAAAGTACGTATAAAACAACAAAGGGAGGCATAAAGCCTCCCTGACTAATTATTGTCAATCGCTAACGTAAGGGAGAAGAGCGATATGTCTTGCTCTCTTGATAGCTACTGTAAGCTCACGCTGGTGGTAAGCACAAGTTCCTGTTACTCTTCTGGGCAGGATCTTAGCTCTCTCAGTCATGCACTTTCTGAGCTTTGCGAGATCCTTGTAATCGATCTTCTCGATTCTGTCTGCACAGAACATACAAACCTTCTTGCGGGGCTTCTTTGAAGGACGGGAATTTCTTTCCTTTTCCATAATATCTACCGCACATCTGTGAAAGATGCGTTTACTCCTTTCATAATAATCGTTTCAGTTTTACGGCGTTTCCTTAGAAGGGAACATCGCCGTCGCTGAGGATCTCTTCAAAGTCACTCAGCGAACCGTATGACATACTGTCATTATTTGGTGCAGCAGCTGCCGGAGCATTCTGCTGAGGAGGAGCCTGATAGTTATTGTTGCTATTCTGATAGCCGCCCTGACTTCCGCCGCTTTCATTCTTACCGCCGACGAACTCAACATTATCTACAAAAACCTCTGTTGTATAGTGTGTAACATCAGAGTGATTTCTGTCGGTATAGCTTCCTGTTCTAAGGCTTCCCTCAACACAGATCATCTTACCCTTGTTGAAGTAGCGTGAAACGAACTCAGCAGTCTGTCTCCAGGCTACACAGGTGATGAAATCAGCCTGTCTTTCACCGGTATTCTTATCGGCAAATCTTCTGTCAACAGCTACGGTAAATCTGCACGATGATACGCCGCTCTGAGTCTGTCTCAGTTCGGGATCAGCGGTCAGTCTGCCAACTAAAATAACCTTATTCATCTGACTTTCTCCTTAAAATAATGAAGTGATCATTCCTCGACAACAGTTACGAGTGAACGAAGGATGCCATCGGAAATGTTGAGACGTCTTGAAAGCTCTGCCGGGTAATCGGGAGCTGATGTGAATGTGTAGATCACATAGTAACCCTCTGTCTCGTCCTCGATAGGATATGCAAGCTTGCGCTTACCCCAATCCTCGTTGACTTCAACAGCTTCGGCGTGACGCTCGATTCTCTCCTTGAACTTCTGGATGAGAGCCTGCATAGACTCCTCGCCGTTCTTAAGGCTGAATACGACCATTACTTCATACTTAGCGGATACCTTTGCCATTAATGTACACCTCCTTCTGGATTCTGCCCACAACCCTCTGCGGGCAAGGATAATTATGTCTTTTCACAAGACACTTTAGTATTATAACACATTTCATCGGGCTTGTCAAGCAGTTTTTCAATATTTCACGGTAAAAAAACGGGACGCCTTCTGACGTCCCGATAGTTTTACTTGGTGATATTTGCCTTGACTGTCTTTGCGATGTTCTCAGCTGAGAGTCCGAACTCCTTGAGAAGGTCAACAGCAGGTCCTGAATGACCGAATTCGTCATTCACACCGATCTTTACGACCTTGACAGGACAACTCTCTGTTACTGCCTCAGCAACTGCTGAACCGAGTCCGCCGATAATGCTGTGCTCCTCAGCTGTAACGATAAGACCTGTCTCCTTTGCGCACTTAGCGATGAGCTCCTTGTCGAGCGGCTTGATAGTGTGGATATTTACCACTCTTGCAGAAATGCCGTCTGCCTCGAGTGCCTTTGCAGCTTCGATAGCTTCGTTGACCATAAGACCTGTTGCTACGATGGTAACGTCCTTACCGTCCTTCATAACAACGCCCTTGCCGAGCTCGAACTTATAGCTTGCAGCGTCATTGACAACCGGTACTGCAAGACGTCCGAAACGCATATATACAGGTCCGTTAAAGTCAAGAGCAGCCTTTACGGCAGCCTTGGCCTCAACATCGTCGCAGGGATTGATGATAGTCATACCGGGGATAGTTCTCATAAGAGCGATATCCTCGTTGCACTGGTGTGTAGCACCGTCCTCACCTACTGAGATACCTGCGTGAGTTGCACCTATCTTAACATTGAGGTGGGGATAGCCGATAGAGTTTCTTACTATCTCGTAAGCTCTTCCGGCAGCGAACATAGCGAATGTTGAAGCGAAAGGAATTTTTCCGCAGGCTGCAAGACCTGCAGCAACGCCCATCATATTAGCTTCTGCGATACCGCAGTCGAAGAAACGGTCGGGGTAAGCCTTCTTGAAGATACCTGTCTTTGTTGCAGCTGCAAGGTCAGCGTCAAGTACAACAAGATCCTTGTATTCCTCGGCAAGATCTCTCAGAGCCTCACCGTAGCTCTCTCTTGTAGCCTTTTTGATAACATCTGCCATAGTCTTAGTCCTCCAATTCCTTTAACTGTGCGCTGAGTTCAGCCATTGCCTGTTCGTACTGTTCCTTGTTGGGAGCTGTTCCGTGCCAGCCCACCTGGTTCTCCATAAAGGACACACCCTTGCCCTTTACAGACTTCTGGATGATAGCCACAGGCTTGCCCTTGACTGTGTCAGCTTCAGCAAAAGCAGCTTCGATGCTGTCGAAATCGTGAGCATCCATAGTGATAACGTGCCAGCCGAATGCTGCGAACTTGTCTGTGATAGGCTCAGGTGAGCACACCTCAGTAACAGGTCCGTCTATCTGAAGACCGTTGTTGTCAACGATCGCTACGAGGTTATCGAGGTCGTAGTGAGAAGCGAACATAGCAGCTTCCCATACCTGTCCTTCTTCGATCTCACCGTCGCCGAGGATAGTGTATACCTTGTAGGACTTATTGTCGAGCTTGCCTGCAAGCGCCATTCCGCAGGCAGCAGAAATGCCCTGTCCGAGTGAACCGCTGGACATATCGACACCGGGGATATGGATACAAGGATGTCCCTGTAAGAGAGCTCCGATGTGACGGAGAGACTTGATCTCTTCCTCAGGGAAGAAGCCCTTGAGTGCGAGCACAGAATAGAGTGCAGGAGCTGTGTGTCCCTTAGAGAGCACGAAACGGTCTCTGTCTGCGTTTTCAGGAGCCTTTGCGTCAACGTTCATCTTGCTGTAATAAAGATATGTCAGGGTATCGCTTATGGAAAGCGAGCCGCCGGGATGTCCCGACTTGGCGTTGTAAGTACCCTCGATAACGCCCATTCTCACCTTGCAGGCTGTCTTCTGCAATTCCTTTTTGATCTTTGCGTCCATAATAACCTCCGTAAATCTTATTATAAACCGGCTTTCGCCGTTATTTGCGTTTTCAGCAGCCGCACCTATCTATTATATAGTCGATAAGTTCAGCCACAGCTCCATCCTCGTTTGTATGTGAAAGCACCAGTCCGGCTGCCTCCTTGACTCTGTCTTCTGCATTCGCAGGACACGCTCCGAGATCTGCTGCGCGTATCATCTCGATATCGTTGTCAAAGTCCCCTATGGAAACGAATGTGTAGTCCTGCCAGCCATCAAGCTTCCTGTACTCGTTCAGAGCAGAGCCCTTGCTCACGCCCTTGGGGAGCATTTCCCAGAACATCTCCGAAGAACGGACAAAATCAACAGTGTCCCACCCCTGATTTCTCACATACGCACCGAAGAAGTCCATATCGTCAGGCGCCATAGAGAACAGCACCTTCAGCCAGCCGCCCTCCTCTATCTCGGAGAACTCAGCGTAATCCGGCACGATATTGCAGAGCTTTGTGTGGAGCTTCTGATAATCGGTGTTGCGGAATACGTATGTACCGTCTATCTTCAGAACTTCTCCGCCGGCATCCGGCATTGCTTCGTAAAGGTCAAGCGCTATCTCACGGCATTCCGCAGGGAGCGGACAGGTGAAAAGCGTTTTCCCGGAAGTGAAGTCATGTATCGCCGCTCCGTTATACATTATAACGGGGTAAGGCATATCTATCAGCCTGCGGAACTGGTCAAAGGACTGTATCGTTCTGCCGGTAGCCACCGTGAACTTTCCGCCGAGCTCCCTGAAACGCTTTATCGCGGCACGGTCAATATCTGTGATCTGCTTTTTTCCGTTGAGGAGCGTTCCGTCCATATCGCTCAGCAGGATAACTTTGCTAATATCTTCAAACAATGGCTGCCTCCTACATCTTTTCGAGTTTGTTGAGGACTGCTCTGAAATAATCGGGCAGTTCACTCTGAAACTCCATATATTCCCCTGTTGAAGGGTGGATAAAACCTATCTTGCGGGCGTGGAGACATTGTCCCTCAAGCCCCTTGTAAGGCTTTCCGTAAACATCATCGCCAAGGACCGGATGTCCTATATATGCCATATGCACTCTGATCTGATGAGTTCTTCCGGTCTCGAGTCTCAGGCGCAGATGAGCAAAACCGCCGTACTGCTTCAAAACTTCGTAATGAGTTACGGCGTTGCGGGAATTCTCCGCAGTAACGCACATCTTCTTGCGGTCAGTCTTATGCCTGCCGATAGGTGCATCGACTGTGCCGCTCTCCTGCTTCATCGCGCCGGTCACAACAGCTTCGTACTCGCGCGTAAAACTGTGGACCTTTATCTGCTCGGCAAGCTTCAGATGAGCCGCGTCATTCTTCGCAACTATGAGCAGTCCACTCGTGTTCTTGTCTATACGGTGGACTATTCCCGGACGTATCACGCCGTTTATCCCCGAAAGACTGTCACCGCAATGGTGAAGCAGAGCATTGACGAGAGTCCCGGTGTAGTTGCCGTGTGCAGGGTGAACCACCATGCCCTTAGGCTTGTTCACGACGAGAAGATCGTCGTCCTCATAAATTATATCGAGCGGTATGTCCTCCGGAACAGCGTCCATTGGCTCCGGCTCGGGTATCTCAACTGTGATGGACTCGCCGCCGCGCAGCTTGTAATTCTTAGCGATACTGCCGCCGTCGGCCGTGACCATTCCCTTTTCTATGAGCCCCTGCACAGCCGAACGAGTCAGCGCAATATTATCCGAAATATACTTGTCTATGCGTGTACCGCGGTCGCCGCTCTCAGGCGTGAGAGTTACTGTCTCACTCATTGGCAGCATCCTTTTCTGCGGAAGCCTTTGCAGCTTCTGCTTCAGCTTTTGTCTTTGCCTGTATCTTAGGATCAACGAATATCACGTAGATCATAAGGAGCACAAAAGCACAGGTCACGTATATGTCAGCCACATTGAATATTGCGAACTTGAACAGCTTGACATCGAACATATCCACTACATATCCCTGTCTTAGACGGTCGATTATATTTCCGATACCGCCGGACACGAACAGAAGTATCGCCAGTGTCAGGAGCTTCGAGCGCTTCATGTACTTAAACAGCAGATATATCCCAAGCACGAGGACTATCGAAGTGAAGCCGATAAGGAACCACTTCTGTCCCGACATACTTCCGAATATCGCGCCATCGTTTTCGAGATAAGTCAGGTCTAACACCTTGAAGTCTCCGAAGTGTATGAAGCGGATACTACCGCGCTCCTTGAGATAATGAACAGCCCAGTATTTAACAGCCTGATCGGCAAATATCAGAACGATGACAGCCGCTACAAGCAATACAGCCATATATCTATCCTTTCAAATAATACGCCTGCCGCCCCGACCGGCAGCAGGCAATATAGTTCAAATTATGCTTCAACAGCGATCGCACATCTCTCACAGAGAGTCGGGTGATCGTGGTTTGTACCAACGTACTTGGAGTAGCACCAGCAGCGCTCACACTTCTCGCCGTCAGCCTTAGCAACCTCGAATGAAGTCTCAGCAGCACCGGACTTCTCGACCTCAACGCCTGATACGATGAGGATGTCCTTGAGGTGGTCAGCAAGTGCGCTGTAACGGTCGAAGTCAGCATCACTGCTCTTGATGATTATCTTAGCTTCGAGTGACTTACCGATAGTCTTAGCATTTCTTGCATCTTCGAGGACCTTGTTTACAGCCTCTCTTGTGCTGTAAATGAAGTCCCACTTTTCAATGTACTCTGCGCTGAACTCGATGCTGCTCTTCTCAGGCATCTGATTGAGGAATACGCTCTCTGTATCATCAGCAGCTGCGTGCGGCATGAACTGCCAGATCTCCTCAGCTGTGAATGAGATGATAGGAGCTGCAAGTCTTGCAACAGCGCTCAGTATGCGGTACATAGCTGTCTGAGCAGCACGTCTGAGGACTGAGTCCTCCTTCTCGCAGTAGAGTCTGTCCTTGATGATGTCGAGATAGAAGTTCGACATATCGATTACGCAGAAGTTATGGATAGCGTGGAATGCGATGTGGAAATCAAATGCCTCATAGCCTTCCTTCACCTTGTCGATGAGGGTGTCAAGACGCATAAGTGCCCACTTGTCGAGCTCTGTGAGCTGATCGTCGGATACGCTGTCCTTATCGGGATCAAAGCCCTTGCCGTTGCCGAGGTTTCCGAGAATGAAACGAGCTGTGTTTCTGATCTTCTTGTAAGCATCGGAAAGCTGGCTGAGGATAGGCTTGGAGATACGTATATCGCTGTGGTAGTCAGAAGAAGCGACCCACAGACGGAGGATATCAGCACCGTACTGGTCTGTGATCTCGCTCGGGTCGATACCGTTGCCGAGAGACTTGTGCATAGCCTTGCCTTCGCCGTCAACTACCCAGCCGTGTGTGCATACTGCCTTGTAAGGAGAAGCACCCTTGTATACTACTGATGTAAGAAGTGATGACTGGAACCATCCTCTGTACTGGTCTGCACCCTCGAGATAGAGATCAGCCGGCCATGTAAGGCTCGGGAAGTCATCGCCTTCCATTACTGATGTATGGGATACGCCGCTGTCGAACCATACGTCCATGATGTCGAATTCCTTTGTGAATTCGCCGCAGCCGCACTCGCACTTAACGCTTGCAGGGATGAACTCGGAAGGCTCCTTTGTCCACCATGTGTCACTTCCCTCTTTGCGGAAGAGATCAGCGATAGCCTTGATAGTCTCATCTGTGCAGATGGGCTTACCGCAGTCCTTACAGTAAACAACAGGTATCGGAACGCCCCATGTTCTCTGACGGGAGATACACCAGTCGCTTCTGTCGCGTACCATTCCCTTGATGCGGTCCTCACCCCACTCAGGGATCCACTTAACGGACTCGATAGCCTTGATAGCGTCATCCTTGAATCCGTTTACTGAACAGAACCACTGCTCAGTTGCTCTGTATATGATAGGGCTGTTACATCTCCAGCAGTGAGGATACTGGTGGACGATCTTCTGTGTAGCGAGCATTGCGCCGAGCTCTGTGAGCTTAGCAGCGATAGCCTTGTTCGCCTGATCTGTGTCCATGCCCTCGAATTCGCCAGCCTCGGCAGTCTGCTTACCCTTGGAGTCAACGCATACGATGATACCGATGTCATCGTACTTCTTGCAGACCTCAAAGTCCTCTACACCGTAACCGGGAGCTGTATGAACACAGCCTGTACCGCTTTCGAGTGTAACATGGTCGCCGACGATGATCGGTGACGGACGGTCATAGAGGGGGTGCTTTGTCTTCATGCCCTCGAGCTCTGCACCTGTGAAGATGCCCTCTGTGGTATACTCAGTGATACCGGCAGTCTCCATAGTGGTCTTAACGAGCTCTTCAGCCATTACATAGTACTCGTCGCCAACGTGAACGAGTGTATAATTGTACTGCGGTCCGAGGCAGATAGCCAGGTTTCCGGGGATAGTCCATGTAGTTGTTGTCCAGATAACGAAGTATATCTTGGAGAGGTCGAGTCCCATACCGCTGAACATACCCTTGTCATCGGTAACATTGAACTTTACATAGATAGAGTAGCAGGGATCGTTTGAATACTCGATCTCAGCCTCTGCGAGAGCTGTATTACAGTCAGGGCACCAGTAAACCGGCTTGAGTCCCTTGTACATATAGCCCTTCTTGACCATAGTGCCGAATACCTCGACCTGTCTTGCCTCATACTCAGGACGGAGTGTGAGGTAGGGATAGTCATAGTCGCCCAGTGAACCGAGTCTCTTGAAGCCCTTCATCTGGTTTGCGACCTGAGTCATTGCATATTCACGGCAGTGCTTTCTGAGCTCTGTCGGAGGGATAGCGCCGTCCTTGACGCCGATAGCCTTCATAGCCTTCAGCTCGATAGGAAGTCCGTGAGTGTCCCAGCCGGGAACGTATGGCGCACAGAATCCGCTCATATTCTTATACTTGACGATGAAATCCTTAAGGCTCTTGTTAAGAGCATGACCCATGTGTATCTCGCCGTTTGCATAGGGAGGTCCATCATGGAGAATATAGGTCTTCTTGTCCTTATTCTTCTCAATGATCTTGTAATAGAGTCTCTGTTTTTCCCATTTTTCGAGAGTTTCAGGTTCTCTCTTCGGAAGGTTTCCGCGCATCGGGAATTCTGTTACCGGTAAATTCAGGGTGGTATTATAATCCTGTGCCATTTTCACGTGAGCCTGCCATACATCGGCAAGCTCCTCCTTTCGTGCTTATTATTTATAAATAATTATAAACTTATCTTATTCAGCTGCAACAGCTGCTGCGATCTCCTCAGCTGTTTCGGGCTCGTAAGCCGGAGCAGCATCCTCAAAAGTCTCGGGCATAGATGAGATGAGTTCGAGATGGCTCTTGTACATATCAAAGAGGCTCTTCTTGAAATCAGCTACCTGCTGCTGAGCCTCGATGAGAGCTTCCTTCTCCTTGGCGATCTCCTCGCGGTTCTTCTCCATAGCCTCAGCGTGCTGGCGAACAGCCTCGTCCTCGAGCTCGTCAGCCTTAGCCTGAGCTTCAGCAAGGATAGCGTCAGCCTTTTCCTGAGCCTCGGCGATCACCTGGTGGCCCTGCTTCTGAGCGCCGAGAAGAGCGTCCTTGAGAGCGTCCTCATCCTTCATATATTCTCTTACCTTGTCGGCAAGTATCTGTATCTTATTGTTAGCCTCTGCACGCTCGCGCTCCATTTCGTCGAGCTCAGCTTCGAGCTGTGAAAGAAATTCGTCGATCTCCTCCTGCTTGTAACCGAAGGCTGCCTTTTCAAATCTCTTATTTCTTACGTCTTTTGCTGTTATCATTTTCATTCACCTCTAAATATATTTACGAAGATTTATGTGTATGCGGCCTTTTTTCGTCAGACCGTCTATACCGGAAAGGATATATCTGCCGCTTCCTCTTATCGAGAGGGTGTCCCCCTCCTTCAATTCCTGTGAGACAGAAGACGCCGGGAAGTGGTTTATCTCCACCTTGTCGGCACGAATAAGGGCAGCAGCTTTTTCACGGCTTAGGTTCGCAGCAAGACTGACTACGCAGTCCAGCCTTAACGAAGCGACCGTTCCGCCGATCTCCTTGAAGCTCTGTTCCGTATCGAGCTCAAATCCTTTGCTGTCTGTGAGCTTTACGCCGACTCTTCCTATCTTTGACACAGACGACATCAGCGACTTTGCCGCAACGTCCGTGACGAAGGTCTGCGCTTCGCCCTCACCGACTATAATATCCCCGATGACTTCGCGTTTTAAACGCTGTCCCATAAAAGTTCCGAGAATATCCCTGTGCGTGAGCTTGTCCTCCTTACGGTAGGTCAGCGTCAGGCACTTCATCGGATATTCGTTATCAACATAATCCGCACAAAACACCGGAAAGACCGCAAGCATTTTTCTTCTTGCTCCCTCATAGCCGCCGCTGAAACTGTAACCGAGCTCTCCTGCATTACGCTGACACCATTGCTGTGCCAGTATGCACTGACGCTCGTCTAAAAATGAGGAATACACCGGCGAGGCGTATCTCTCACAGCGGTCGGTCATATCTCCGAGCTTTGCCTCAAAGAGCTTGTCCTCAGGCGAGTTCATCAGATAAATACGCCGTTGTTCTCCAGCTCTCCCACGAGGTCTTCGCCGATAAAGCCAACATTATAGGGAGTGATGATATATGTCAGGTTTGCAACAGGCTTGAGGCTTCCGCCGTTAGCGTAAGCAACACCAACGAGGAAATCAATGATCCTTCTCTTGTTCTCGGGAGAAGCTGTCTCAAGATTGAGAACAACTGTCTTCTTGGCGATAAGATGATCTGCGATCTGCTTTGCATCTGTAAAAGCTGAAGGCTTTACGAGAACGACCTGGAGCTGTGCAGTTGTCTGGATATTAACGACTTTGTTTCTTCTGCCTGTACCGCCTTCTGCGGCAGCCATAGCAACGGCTGTGGGATCTTCTGCTTCAGAACGGGCATAGTTAGGTCTCTCTGCGCCTGCACGTACCGGTACATCTGCCTCGTCGAAATCCTCGTCCTCAGCAGCAAAGAAAAATTCCTTAATGTTCTCAAACAATTTCATCCTAAATACTCCTTCTCCGCATTTGATATATTTATTTTTTGACACCGCGGGAGCAATGCGGATCTCCGTGGTCTTTCAGCATTCCGCTGTGATCGCGCGTATTCACGCCATAGCGTCATATTGCATAGTTTCTTGCTCCGAACAGCCCTGTTCCAACTCTTACGAGAGTTGAACCCATGCGGACTGCCGCAGCATAATCGTGAGTCATTCCCATAGACAGCACGTCCATTGAGAATTCATCGGAAAAACTGTCATAGAGCTCTTTCATTCTTCCGAGGAAAATATCGCTGTCTGACGGAGGCGGTATTGTCATCAGTCCCCTCAGGCGAACGCCTTCGGTCTGAGCCGCCTTTTCGAGCAGTCCGCGGAGAGCTTCGGGAGCGATGCCGCTCTTTGAATCCTCACCGCCGATATTTACCTCACAGAGTATATCCATAGTCCTGCCGTTCTTTACAGCAAGGCGGCTTATCTCGGCGAGCAGCTTTTCGCTGTCCACCGACTGGATCATACTCACGTCGTTTATGATATATTTTACCTTGTTAGTCTGGAGGTGACCGATCATATGCACCTCTGCACTTTTAAGGTAGATGTCTTTTTTTGAGAGAAATTCCTGGACACGGTTTTCGCCGAGAAGGTCCATTCCCTGCTGTATCGCATAGTTCACGATCTCAGGGGCAACTGTCTTTGTGACAGCCATGATCCTTACGCTGTCCTCTTCTCTTCCTGCCTTTGCGCAGGCTTCGCGGACGTTATCCCTTATTCTTTTAAGGTTTTCGCCGACATAGCTGAAGTCGTTCTCCACTTATTCATCAACACCTTCGATCATAATATCGTCATATAGTACAAGATAGCTGTCATCGCCGGTATGATCGAGAGAGGAGAGAACGTAATTGCTGCCCTCATAGATAACATCTATCTTTTTGAACTGTACCTGTTCGCCTTTAAGGACATAAACGCCCTTGTAGGTAACTTCCTTGGTCACGGCGTTTTCGCCTTCACCTTCAGTCTCTTCAGCAGTAACGAAGCGGATGGCTTCACGCGGCACTTTGAGTCCGCGGTAGGTACCTCTTACAAGCTCGATGTTCTCTGTTCTGTGCTGAACGAGCTCGCTGCTGAATTCACGGCAGGCAAGTATGAGGACCGACTTTTTCTGATTTCCGTCGTCCCTTATGTCGAGCACCTCGGCTGAGAAGATGTCCTGAGAAGATTCCGGACGTATGCGCACATAGTCGCCGACCTTGTACTCCTGGTGGGAGTTGTCAACGACTCCGGCAAGATACCAGCTGTAACCGTCTATCAGCTTTCCAACGACTCTGGGATCATCAGACCTCTTATCCTCTATCTCGAGCAGCTGATCTGCGGTAAGGGTATCGAGTGCGCTCTTGTTGAGAGTTTCCTCATATCCGTCACAGTAGCTCACGAAATAGCATGATCTCGGTGAAGAGATCACTTCGGTAGCGGTCTTTTCCTGGACCTTCAGCTGGCTGAGCCTGTACTGCAGGTCGATGATCTGCTGACTGAAGTCTGAGACTTCGCCTGTTATGATCTGATAGGTGCTCATCTTTACGAGGAGCTCGTCCTTCAGACCGGCTATCTCATCATAGTCCTGCTTGTCGCGGCAGAGCATGAGATTGCGGTATATCTCCTCGATACCTGCCGAGAGTTCTGCCGGCTGGGCAGCCTCACGGGTACCGGGGTTCTGTATCTTTTTAAGCAGGTCGAGCTGTTTCTGTACAGCAGCCTCTTCACGGCGGACGGTCATCTGAGAGCCGTCGGGGTAAGCTTCTGCGATAACGCTTCCGTTACCCAGTCTTCCGCCGTCGGAGACATTGTATACAAGAACGCCGTTGCCGCTGTATTTTACCGGCTGTTCGGCTCTTATAAAAACGCCTTTGAACTCTGCGGAGGCGGTAGCTTCTGCGATGAGTGCGCTCTCGGTATCGCTCTCCCTGTTCTTCATGTTGTAGATTACGCTGATAAAGACTACAACGAACAGGACAAGCACCGTATTGCGCAGCATTTTCACCATAAAGCTGCCTTCCGGTCTTAAAAAGCGCATTTAATCAGCACCTTATTCGCTTTTCTCTGCAGCGTCGAGGATAGAAACAGGTCTTGCAGGGATGATAGTAGAGATAGCGTGCTTGTAAACGAGCTGCTGCTTTCCTTCACAGTCGAAGATAGCAACATAGCTGTCAAAGCCTCTAACCATTCCCTTGAACTGGAATCCGTTTGTAAGGATGATCGTAACTACGATCTTGTCTTTTCTGCACTGATTGAGGAACACGTCCTGCAGATTGATCGTCTTGTTCATACACATTTGCTCCTGTCTTTAATATTTGCGGTCTTCGACCGTATAATACATCTCTGTGATGATTTCTGATTATAAACAGAAATACACACACTACATTATATCATATATTCCAAAAATTTGCTATACATTTTTGTGATTTTTCTAAAATTTCAGTCTTTTTATCAAATTCGCCCAAAATAATCCACTTAATACGGTCATTTTTTCTAAACCACGTCAATTGTCTTTTGGCGTAGCGGCGCGTTTCCTGCTGAATTTTAGCGATACACTCCTCAAGAGACATCTCTCCGGCGAAGTAAGGTATCAGCTCCTTGTAGCCGATAGCGTTGGCAGAAGTCTTCATCCCGCCGGCTTCCCAGAGCTCTCTCGCCTCTTCAACGAGACCGTTTTTCGCCATTTCTTCAACTCTCAGGTCTATCCTGCGGTAGAGCACTGCCCTGTCCTCGTAGCTGAGGCCGAGTATAAGCGAGTCATAGGGGCTCTCCTCGGTGCGGCTCTCGGCTTTCAGCTTGCTGAAACGCCTTCCGGTGACGTGGCAGACCTCGAGCGCACGGACTACTCTTATTATATTGTTCGGGTGGATAGCCGCTGCGGCTTCCGGATCCTTTTCTGCAAGCCTTGCGTGGAGCGCTTCCGCGCCCTGTTCACGGGCAAAGGCCATAAGCTCCTCACGGTAGGCTTCATCGCTGCCGCCCTCAGAAAACTTCACATTCTCGAGGAGAGAGTCCACATACAGACCTGTTCCGCCCACGATTATAGGCAGTTTTCCGCGGCTTAGGACTTCGTCTATCTTCTCTTTGGCAAGCTTCACATAGTCCGCTGCACTGAACGTTACATCCATATCAAGAAAGCCCATGAGGTGGTGAGGTATACCCTCCTTTTCCGCTTCCGTCGGCTTTGCGGAGGCTATGTCCATACCCTTGTATATCTGCATGGAATCGGCAGATATGACCTCTCCGCCGTATATCTTCGCAAGCTGGACTCCCAGCCATGTCTTGCCGGACGCAGTAGGTCCCACGACCGCAAGGACACGCGGTTTATTTCCTGTCTGAGTCATTTCTCTCCTCCCTGCGTCATGCCCTGCCGAACTGATGCTCGATGTTTGACTTGTTCATTATAAACATCACCGGTCTGCCGTGTGGACAATGTCTTATCGTATCATCACCGTAGACTCTCTCTGCAAGTGCCTGAAGCTCTTCGCGGGTATTCTTGTCATTGCCGCGTATCGCCGATTTGCAGGCTACTGTGTGGAGCATATCGTCCAGTGTATGTGACTGCGGATCGTGGCGGTACATTCTCAGGTTTTCGGCTATCTCTGCGATGACCTCCTCCATATCCAGTTCCATTATGAAGGTAGGGACAGCCGTTGCCACAACGCACGGGCGCTGTGAGAAATCAAAGCTGAATCCCATATCCGCAAGCATTTCCGTATTTGATTCGAGTGCGCTGAAATCGTCTCCGGCAAGCAGCACCTTGACTCCTGTCATCAGCATCTGACTGTACTGGCGGCAGTTCCTGCGCTTGAGATCCTCGAATATTATGCGCTCGTGAGCTGCGTGCTTGTCTATCATGACCATCTTCTTGTCGGTGGTCTCAGCGATTATGTATACTCCGAATATCTCGCCAATAACGCTTATCTCCGTCTTTTTCGTCCATTCGCTCTCCTCGGGGACAACAGGCTTCTCAGGCTCGGCTGCCCTTTGCAGGCTCGCGCTGTTTATGTAGCTGAATCCCTCGACCTTTTCGGGCTCGGGAGCTTTCTGAATAACAGGCTCAGGCTTTGCCGGTTCCGGTATCTCTGCTTTCTGAGGTATCGGCTGTGCCGCCGGAGCTTCTGTTACAGGTCGGCTGTAAGCCTCAAAAGGTTTTATATCGGCTGTTTCCGGTTCTGTATTATCCTCCTTCGGGACAGGGGCAGGTGCCGGAGCTGTCACAACAGGCTCAGCCGGTGCCGGCACAGGAGCTTTCTCAGCCATTTTCTGCTCTGTTTCGGCTATCTTGTCTATGGGAGTGAAGATGAACTGCTCCTGCTTCACGGGCTCTTCCTCCACAGGCTTCTCAGTCCAGTCCACCTTTCTTTTAAGCTCAAAATCGTATATCAGACCGGCTTCCATAAAGGCGTTCTTTACCGCGAAATATATGGCATCGGCGACGTTCTTCTCGTTCGTGAAGCGCACCTCGGCCTTTGCCGGATGGATATTTACGTCCATTTCCGCCGGCGGCATGTCTATCATCATGACGCAGCAGGGGAACTTTCCGGTCATTATCAGGTTGGTGTAGGCGTTCTCCAGCGCCGATGAGCAAAGCCTTGAACGGACATATCTGCCGTTGACGAAGAAGTTCTGAAATGTTCTGTTCGTCTTGGAGTAGAGCGGTTTTACGGCATATCCGCTGATATGTACGCCGTTGTACTCATAGTCGAGCTCTATCAGGTCACGGACGAAGTCTCTGCCATAGATAGCATAGACCGCGGAGTACAGCTCTCCGTCGCCGCTCGAATTGAACTCGACCTTGTTGTCGCGTATGAACTTGAAAGCTATGCCCGGGTGGGACATGGTTATCTTCTGAAGTATCTGACTGACTGCATTCGCCTCTGTTACGTCCTTTTTCATGAACTTCCGGCGTGCAGGCACGTTGTAGAACAGGTCACGGATAACGATGGTGGTGCCGTCCGGACAGCCGCTCTGCTCGTGGGAGACTTCGCTGCTGCCCTCTATCTGATAGAGCGTACCGTAGGTATCTTCGCGCTGCTTGGTCATGACCTCCACACACGCAACAGCTGCCACAGACGCAAGCGCTTCGCCTCTGAAACCGAGGGTATGGATATTCTCGAGATCGCATCTCTCGGTTATCTTGCTGGTGGCATGGCGCAGGAAAGCCTTCGGCACGTCGTCAAAAGCCATTCCGCAGCCGTCATCGGTCACGCGCATATAGGTCGTGCCGCCGTTCTTTATCTCGACGGTTATATGTCTCGCTCCGGAGTCTATGGAGTTCTCCACAAGCTCCTTTATGACAGAAGAAGGCCTTTCGATGACCTCTCCTGCGGCGATGAGCTCGGATATTTCTTTGCTGAGGACTTTAATGGTTGGCATAATGCTTCCTTTCTGGGGTAAAACAGGCGTTCAGACTATCTTTCCGACAACAGCCCAGTTCATAGCACCGGTTATCTCGACATCGACGAACTTTCCTATCAGAGATTCACTGCCCTCGAACTCAACTATGATGAATTCGCTGCTCTTTCCGGTCATATAGCCCTTGCGCTTCTTGGAAACGTCGTCTGCAAGGACTCTCATTCTCCTGCCGATGAATCTCTTGTAATGCTCTGTGGATATCTCCCTCTGTACCTCGAGGAGCTCCCTCATACGGCGGCTCTTTGTCTCATCGGAAACAGCATCCGGCATCTCGGCAGCCTTCGTACCCGAGCGCTTCGAGTAGATGAACGAGTAGATGTTGTCGTACTTTACACGTCTAATTATATCAAGCGTAGCCTGGAAATCCTCGTCTGTTTCGTCAGGGAAACCGACTATCAGGTCTGTCGTGAGGGAGAATTCCGGATCCCTGCTGTATATGTAATCAACTGTTTCGAGGTACTTTTCAGCGGTATAGCGTCGGTTCATGCGTCTGAGGACGTCACTGCTGCCGCTCTGAACAGGCAGGTGCAGGTGCTTTGCCACCTTGTCACACTCGAATATCGTGTCAATAAGCTCGCGTGAAGCGTCCTTCGGGTGCGACGACATGAAGCGTATGATGAAATCGCCCTCTATCTTGTTGAGCTCCCGTAAAAGCTGGGGGAAGCTCATTTCGCCGCCGAGATCGTTGCCGTAGGAGTTTACGTTCTGTCCGAGGAGCATTATCTCTTTGTAGCCGGAAGCCGCAAGAGACTTCACCTCTGCGATTATGTCCTCCGGTCGCCTGCTGCGCTCCCTGCCGCGGACGTAAGGTACTATACAATAGGTACAGAAGTTGTTGCAGCCGAACATTATCGGCACGGAAGCCTTGTAGCTGCTCTCGCGTATCTGCGGAACAGCTGCCGAAAAGTCGTCATATTCAGCTATGTCGGCACCGAACTTCCTGCCGTGCAGGCAGTCCCTGAGAAGTGCCGGAAGACCGTTTATCGCCGATGTTCCGAGAACGAAGTCCACCTGCGGATAGGAACGCTTTATCTTCTCCGCGATGTGATCCTGAGCGGTCATACAGCCGGCTATGCCGATGATGAGCGAAGGCTTTTCCTCCTTGAGCTTCTTCATGCTGCCGACTATGCCGAAGACTCTGTCCTCTGCGGATTCCCTGACAGCGCAGGTGTTGAGTATGATAAGGTCGGCCTCTCTCTCGTCCTCGGTAAAGGTGAAGCCCATACCGCTGAGGACTCCCTTTATCTTCTCACCGTCAGAAACGTTCAGCTGACAGCCGAAACTCCGCACATAAGCCCTGTGCTCCGCCTGACCGTATATTTCCTTTATCTCTTCTATCAGAGCCTTGTTGTCGTTCAAAATACGCACCTCTCATTCATTGACTGTTTTTAAACATACATAGTTATTATAACACATATCCCGACGGCTGACAAGAGCGTTGCTTTAATTCGTAATGCATAATGCGTAATTCATAATTATTGGTATCGCTGCGCGATGTATTTGAATTGGTCTGCTTCAGCAGATACATTCAATTCTGCATTATGAATTATGAATTTTTAAGAATTAAGCAAGAATGAAAATACTTCCTCCCTGTGACTCTCTCATTCTTTCAGCCTTTCATTCTTGGAGTTATATCTCCAGTACCATACGCCGTCCCTTTTCTTTGAACCTATACCCATAGCACGTTTCACACAGCCGAGCGTATCAGGTGAGATGCCTTCATTCGAAGCAGCTTCTATTACCTGTGCAGCAGGAACTTCACTCTCACTGTCAGGCATGAATTTCAGGATCATCTCTCTTGCTCTGTCAGAAACCTTCTCCCTGCCGGACGCTATTCCAAGCAGAAGGTCGTCTATATCAGCCTTGTATTCACCTTTATAGGCAAAGCCGCTGTTATCGCCAAGCTCAAAAGCCACTGTCTTTCCCTGCGGTGCAAGACTGCTCTTTATATGCGCTACTACTCTGTTTTCAGGAGCGCCCTTGTCCTTAGCCACTATCAGGACGCTTCGTGCAGCGGCAGTTATGTCTATGCTTCCGATAGCACGGTAAGCTGCCTTTGCACCGGTATTCTTGTTCAGGTGTCCGATAAGAACAACGGCACAGTTATACTGATTGGCTATACCTGCAAGATAACTCATGTACGGTCTAATCTCGTTGGCACGGTTCATATCGACCTTAGGACCGAGAAATGCCTGTATAGGGTCGATTATAACGAGTTCCGCACCAAGCTCCTGTATTACGTCGGGAAGTCTCTCGTCTGTCAGTTCAAAGCCTCTGTCGAGTTCGTTTATAGTATGTATACGCGAACAGTCGGCGTTTGCGGCTTCAAGACGGGGCTTTATGGTATCTGAGAGACCGTCCTCAGCCGTCTGATAGATAACATCGGCAGGAACTCTGTCCTCACCGCCCCAGAAAGGCTTTCCGTTAGAGACAGAAGCAGCGATGTTCAGCGCGAGAGTAGTCTTTCCCTCGCCGGGGTCGCCCATAATGATAGTTACCTTGCCCTTTGGAATGTAGGGATACCAAAGCCAGTCTGTCTTGGATGTGATAATGTCCGTGAATGTGATGTAATCGTAAATACTCATGATATGATTCCTTTCATTGAAAAAAAATAAAAGCGCTTCTATAAAAGGGTACAAAAACGCATTTTTTCAATGGGAAACCGTTGTATAAGCAGAAATGTTCACAGAATGTTTACAATTCCAAGAATGAAAGGATGAAAGAATGAGAGAGTCACAGGGGAACAAATTATTCATTCTTGCATAGTTTTCTATGTAGGGGCGCATTCCGTGTGCCCAAAGCACAAACACACTTTATTAATTCATAATGCATAATTAAATGTGTCTGCTGAAGCAGACCAATTCAAATATATCGCGCAGCGATACCAACAATTATGAATTACGCATTATGCATTATGAATTAAAAAAAGAGCGGACACGAAGTCCGCCCTTAGTTATCGTTATTACATAAGCTCGCAGATGAGGTTTGAGAACTCAACCGGATCTTCAATGCTCATACCCTCGATGAGGAGAGCCTGATCGTAGAGAAGCTTAGCGTACTTGCCGAGCTTGTCCTTGTCGCCGGCTTCGTTGACAGCCTTGAGTCTGCCGAAGATATCGTGCTCGGGGTTTATCTCGAGAACACGCTGTGCCTGTATCTTCTCGCCGTTAGGCATAGAGTTGAGCACCTTTTCCATTTCGAGTGAGATCTCGCCTTCGCTGGTCAGGCAAACCGGGTGCGAACGGAGTCTCTGTGAGAGAACAACCTTTGCTACCTTGCCGCTGAGAGCGTCAGAAAGCTCCTTGAGAAGGTCGGAGTTCTCCTCCTCCTTGGCCTTGAGCTCTTCCTTCTTCTCCTCTGTATCAATGCCGAGGTCATCAGCAGATACTGAGCGGAACTCCTTGTCCTTGTACTGGCGGATAGCCTTTACTGCGAATTCGTCAACGCTGTCGGTGAGGTAGAGTATCTCATAGCCCTTGTCGAGAACGAGTTCTGTCTGAGGGAGCTGTTCGATACGTGCGATGCTCTCGCCTGTTGCGTAGTAGATGTACTTCTGCTCCTCGCCCATTCCGGTAACGTACTCGTCGAGAGTTACCAGCTTCTTCTCCTTGGATGACTTGAACATTATGAGCTCCTGGAGCTTGTCCTTGTGCATACCGAAGTCGCTGTAAATACCGTACTTGAGCTGTAAGCCGAATGCCTCCCAGAACTTTTCGTAGTTCTCGCGGTCATTCTTGAGCATCTTCTTCAGCTCGCTGCTGATAGTCTTCTCGATGCTCTTTGCAATAGTCTTGAGCTGACGGTCGTGCTGGAGCATTTCACGGGAGATATTGAGGGAGAGGTCCTCGGAGTCAACAAGTCCCTTTACGAAGCTGAAATAGTCCGGCAGAAGGTCTGCACACTTGTCCATGATAAGGACGCCGTTTGAATACAGCTGGAGTCCCTTTTCGTACTCGCGTGAGTAATAGTCGAAGGGAGCCTTTGACGGTATATAGAGCAATGCGTTATACGCAGGCATTTCGTTGCTGATGTGTGAATACTTCAGAGGTTCGTTGTAGTCGTAGAACTTCTCTGTGTAGAAGTGCTTGTAGTCCTCTTCCTTGAGCTCGCTGCGGTTCTTCTTCCAGAGCGGCACCATGCTGTTGAGAGTCTCTACCTCGATGAAGTCCTCATACTCGAGGGGCTTCTTAGCTTCCTTGTCCTCCTCGGACTGCTCCTTAGGACGGCTGTGTGAAACTTCCATCTTGATGGGGAAGCGGATATAGTCGGAATACTTCTTGATGAGTGACTTTATTCTGTACTGGTCGAGGAACTCAGAATAGCTCTCGTCGTCAGTATCGTCGAGTATCTCGAGGATTATCTCAGTACCGGCGCTGGTCTTGTCAGCCTCTGAGATAGTGTAGCCGTCAACGCCCTCAGACTCCCATTTGTAAGCCTTGTCGCTGCCGTAAGCCTTGGATATTACAGTTACCTTCTTGGCTACCATGAATGCCGAGTAGAAGCCTACACCGAACTGTCCGATTATCTGATTGTCCTCTTCGAGCTTGTTCTCGTTCTTGAACTTGAAAGAGCCGCTGTTAGCGATAGTACCGAGGTTATTCTCGAGCTCTTCCTCAGTCATACCGATACCGTTATCGGTTATTTTAAGAGTCTTAGCGTCCTTATCGGGAGTGATCCAGATAGCGAAATCGTCCTTGCTGAGACCGACCTTGTCGTCAGTGAGCGACTTGAAGTATAACTTATCGATAGCGTCGCTGGCGTTTGATATAAGCTCTCTCAGGAATATTTCCTTGTGAGTGTAGATCGAGTGGATCATCATTTCGAGGAGTCGTCTGGACTCTGCTTTAAACTGCTTTGTTTCCATTATAAACATCTCCGGAATAAATTTTAGCACTCTCGTTCTTTGAGTGCTAAATTAAGTATATAACTATTTGCATGAAAAATCAAGTCTGTGGACGAATGTTTACAATTTGTTCATATTTAAGCACACCATAATGATAGGTATTAGTGCCGTGAAACATTTGCAGTGTGCCTGCCGTTACGTTTATTTACTGATACGCTTTAACTGTGTAGGGGCGCCGTTCCGGCGTCCGGTGGGCACCTCTGCAAGTAGATGCACCGAACGAAGCGACAGCCGGGACTCGCGTTTCGGCGTCCGTGCTGAATAAAACAGTCTGTGTATCCCGTGATACCGTCACTTCATTATTCTGATTATTGTAAATCCTGTATTGTTACTCTATAACGAGGGGGAAACTTCGGCGAAGGCGGAAAAATATAAAACCGGTGCAAAAGCTGACATTTCCCCCTATCCCTACGTTTCCCCCTCGTTGCTCCTCCTTCCTCTCCCTACCTCCCTTTGTCAGCTTTTGACTCTTCTTCGCCGAACCTTCGGTCGGCTGGCAAATTTATTCATGTGTATTTGCAGTACCATACCATTACACATTTTTATTCATCGCGCAGCGATACCAATAATTATGAATTATGAATTCTTAATTATGCATTAAAAAAAGGACGAACCGAAGTCCGTCCTCTGATATCAGTTATTATTCAACCGGTACTACCCAGCCGAATGTATCCTCGATCTTGCCCCACTGGATACCAGTCATTGTATCGTAGAGCATCTGTGAGATCTTACCGATCTTGTTGTCGTTGATCTCCATAACCTTGTCGTTCCACTTGAGGTGGCCAACAGGTGAGATAACCGCAGCTGTACCTGTACCGAATACCTCGTCGAGCTTGCCAGCGTCATAAGCGTCAGCAACTTCCTGGATAGTGATACGTCTCTCCTCTACTGTGAGTCCCTTTGCCTTGCATACCTCGATAGCGGACTTTCTTGTGATACCGGGGAGGATAGAGCCCTGGAGCATAGGCGTAACTACCTTGCCGTCGATAACGAAGAAGATGTTCATAGCGCCGACTTCTTCGATGTACTTCTGCTCAACACCGTCGAGCCAGAGAACCTGTGAGTAGTTCTGCTTGTGAGCCTCGTCCTGACCGATAAGTGAAGCAGCGTAGTTTCCGCCTGTCTTTGCAAAGCCCATACCGCCTCTTACAGCGCGGACATACTTGCTCTCAACGTAGATGTTTACAGGGTTGAGACCGCTCTCGTAGTAAGCGCCTGAAGGTGAAAGGATGATGATGAAGAGGTACTGTGCACCGGGCTTAACGCCGAGGAAAGGATCAACAGCGATAATGAACGGACGGATATAAAGTGACTCGCCTTCCTTTGAAGGAACCCAGTCCTTCTCTACCTTGAGGAGTTCCATAAGGCAGTTGAGTGCGAGATCCTCAGGGAGCTCAGGGATAACAAGTCTCTCGTTGGACTGATTGAGTCTCTTGAAATTTTCCTGCGGACGGAAGAGCTGTACCTTGTTGTCAGCTGTTCTGTAAGCCTTGAGGCCCTCAAATACTTCCTGACCGTAGTGGAGACACATAGCAGCAGGTGAAAGCTCGATAGGAGCGTAAGGTCTGATCTCAGGATCGTGCCAGCCCTGACCTTCATCATAAGGCATTACGAGCATATAGTCTGTGAAGATGTGGCCGAAGCCGAGCTTGTCGCCGGGCTGGGGCTTAGCCTTGAGCTTGTCTGCTTTAACGAATTTGATTTCCATTTTATTCAACCTTCTTTTATAAAAATTAACTGTTTGATACGCTGACCGGAATGTAGTTCTTGTCCAGCAACCGCTTGCAGACAACGACGCAAGCAGCTGTAAGTCCGGCTGTAAATACTGTCGCAGCCGCAGCAGCTATAATGATCTTTTTGTGATCCATAGTATATTCCTCCTGTCAGTCTGAAGAGCTTCGTCCGTATTTCAGACGAAAAATCCTTTTTATATTATAACATATCCAGGAAAAGATTTCCATAGAGCTACCACAAAATCTTATACAAATAGAGCTGTTGAAAATTATGCACTCTGCACATCAATCATCGAATGTACGGATACGAAGCACAGCTCCGAGCTTCGCAGCGACTTCCTTTGAAGCCTCTATCTGTTCCTGAGGAATAACATCGACAACGGACATCATTACCTCAGCTTTGCCGGTCTTTACGCAGTCAGCCGTGAACTGCTGCATAGCCTCCCAGGCATTGTCAAATCTCGGGCGTGTGACTGCCATGTACTCGTCCTTAGTGCCTGCATTGAGACTTACAGACACTACGTCAAGAGCTTCGCACAGCTCATCAGCTATGCTCCTGCCGTTCACAAGATCACCGAGACCGTTTGTGTTGATACGGAGCTTCTTACAGCCCTTTTCCCTGAGATATGCAGCTGCTTCCACAACAGCATCAAGCCTTTCGGTCGGCTCACCGTATCCGCAGAACACTATCTCGTCATACTTCGCTGTATCCCTCTTGTCAAGGTCAGCCTTTATCTCGTCCATAGTAGGTTCATGCTCAAGCCATAACGGATCAGAACCGTATGCGCCGTCCGCGTGAGTCCTTATGCAGAACGTGCACGCACAGGGACACTTGTTCGTAAAGTTGAGATATAGGTTGTTTCCGACTTCGTAAGAGATCGTCATAGCTTTTTTCATTTCATCTTCTCCGATCTTATTTAATGCTTCTATGCAAGTACATTCGTCATTTACTGAGGGAAACCCTTTTGAGAAATGGTTCTCCCTCAGACTCCCTTCCGAAAACTTTTATCTGGTTTTTCCCGGAATGGTACCGTACTATCAGGAATTGATGACAGTGCAGCTTTATTTTATCTCCGGACCGGAGTACCATTCCGGGAAAAACAAAAATAAAGTCTTTGGAAAGGGGTTCGGGGAAGAACCTTTCCTCAGAAAGGTTTGCCCCGATAATAACGTATTTACCCGCACAGAGGCATTATATAAATTTGTAGTTTTTATTAGTGAGCATAACGCCGCCGATGTGGAACGGCTTCACTTCAAAGCCCTCTGTGTTGAGGGTTTTGAGCTGTCTCTCGGTCACGACCGCATAGGGGTGAGCCTGCGGCAGTCCGCCTGTCTTAAACTCTGTTTCGGGGGTTATATCGTCGCACTTCTCGGTAAGTGTCTGAATAGTGCGTATAGACGGCATATGCCATATCCATTCGAGCAGATGCAGGAGTCTTACTGCTGTTTCCTTTTTCAGAGTTTTAGGCTCGTTCTCTTCGTATATCTCCTCTTCCGGTATCACGATAACGTATTCGTATCTGCCGTCTGAGGGAGTATTGTTCAGATAGAAGCCGCGGGCTCCTGAGAAACCCTCGACGTCAAACTCCGACTGGAAGTAGCTGTCGCCGCGCTCCTCGTTGGGATCAGGTTCAAAGTTATGCAGGAGCAGTTCCTGGTTATGGGCAGTTATCTCGCCCTGTGAGAGCTTTTCTGCGCCAAAGGCACCGCTGCGGAAACGGAGTCCGGCGTGCTTCAGATAGAAGCAAAGCTCATCAACTGTATTGACACCTATGTCATCGCGGTCAAATTCAAGGACTATGCTGAAATATGCGGGCATTGTATGACCTCCGTTCAGTATATTTCAAGTTTAATTATGGCTTATCGCTGCCAGCCTTCGAGGAATGACAGGAGTTCAGCTGAATTTTCAGCCTGTGAAGCAAACTTTCCGGCTACCTTGTGCGGTATGTGTATCTCATACTTGTACTTCTTTCCGTTGGCTATGCCGGATATCTTGATCGAATGCTGCGGAATAAGAAACTGTTTCTTATAGGAGCATGACTTCACGCCGTCTTCTGTGAGGACTTCCAGTCTGTTGCCCATAAGGCAGTCTATGAACAGAAGAAGCTCTCCGTTGTTGGTATATGCGGCATATCCGGTCTTGAAACTCGTACCCCAAGTCCATAAATACGAAGGAGTGATTATCGATATATAGCACGGCGCATTATATGGAACGCCGAACTGGCTGAGTTCCCGGTGCATTATTTCTTCATTTACTTTAAGATTCAAGCTTATCCCTCCATAGTCTGTATCATATCTCTGAGGAGCTCTCTGCACTCGGCATCGGAAAGCTCGTCGATGTTGGTCTTTTTCAGCATATCAAGCGCCTTCTCGCTGCTTACAGCACCGAAGCTCATCTGCTCATGCTCTGCCGGAGCGGCATCTGTGCTCCCGGAAGCGTGAGCCTTTTCCATTTCCTCAAGAAGCTCTCTCGCACGGCTGACGACCTTTGCCGGCAGTCCTGCCAGCTTAGCAACATCAACGCCGTAGCTGTCATCAACTCCGCCGCGCACTATCTTACGCAGGAAACGTATAGTTCCGCCGTGTTTGTTTACCGCAATACTGTAATTCTTCACGCCCTCAAGCTCGTTCTCGAGTCCGATGAGCTCATGGTAGTGAGTCGCAAAGAGAGTCTTGCAGCCGAGTTTTTTCGATGTGCAGATGTGTTCTGCAACGGCACGGGCAATGCTCACGCCGTCAAATGTAGAAGTTCCGCGTCCCACCTCGTCGAGAATGACAAGGCTGTTCGGGGTAGCGTTTTTGAGAATGTCAGAGACCTCGCTCATCTCCACCATGAATGTGGACTGTCCTGCTGTGAGGTCGTCGGAAGCTCCCACTCGGGTGAATATCTTATCCACTACCGATATTTTAGCCGCATCGGCAGGCACGAAGCATCCGATCTGAGCCATAAGGACTATGAGTGCAGTCTGACGCATATATGTGGATTTACCGGACATATTCGGTCCTGTGATTATGGACATACGGTCAGCCTTTGTGTCGATGTGAACATCATTCGGTACGAATACCTCGTCCGTGAGCATAAGCTCGACAACAGGGTGACGTCCGGCTTTTATGTCGATAGCTCCGTCGAGAGCTATATCCGGCTTAACGTACTGGTTTCTCAGCGCAACATCAGCGAAAGAACAAAGAACGTCCACCGCAGCGACCGCAGCAGCAGTCTGCTGTACGGGTGCAAGCTTTGTTGCAAGGAAGTCTCTTACCTCTGAGAATATATCCGCTTCGAGAGAGAGAGCCTTGTCCTTTGCGCCGAGTATGGAGTTTTCGGCATTTTTGAGTTCCTCTGTGATGAAACGCTCGGCGTTCGCAAGAGTCTGCTTGCGTATCCAGCCTTCCGGTATAAGATCATAGTAGGAACGTGTGACTTCAAGATAGTAGCCGAATACACGGTTGAAGCCTATTTTCAGGTTCTTGATGCCGGTAGACTCCTTCTCGCGCTGTGCTATCTCCTCGATGATGTCCTTGCCGTTGTTCATTATGTGGCGGAGGTTGTCAAGTTCCTCGTTGAAGCCTTCCTTGATAACGCCGCCGTCCTTGACGGAAACAGGCGGCTCGTCCATAATGGCGTTTTCCACAAGGTTGACTATCTCGCCGAGGTCGGATATATCATCGCACAGCCTTGCAAGCAGCTTTGAATCGTTCAGCTTTGAAAGCTCTGCCTTTATGCAGGGAAGCTGTGCGGCTGTTGCTGAAAGCGCCTTCAGGTCGCGGGGAGTAGCCGTTTTGTACATTACCTTGGTCATAAGGCGCTCGAGATCGTATACTCTTTCGAGCAGTTCTGCGAGCTCGCCCATGACAACGCTCTTTTTGTAGAGTGCTTCAACTGCATCAAGTCTTGCGATTATCTTGGCCGGACTTTTAAGCGGCTGTTCTATCCAGTTTTTGAGCATACGTCTGCCCATTGAAGTCTTTGTCGAATCGAGCACCCAAAGCAGAGAGCCTTTCTTCTCCTTATTGCGGAGAGTTTCCGTGAGCTCAAGATTCCGCCTTGCATTGAGATCGAGTCCCATGAATGCGTCCTCGCCCACTACCTCAATACCTGTAAATCTCGAAACAGAGGACTTCTGAGTGTCCCTGATATACTCAAACAGTCCGCATACGGCAGCGCAGTCCGCGCCGTCGGTGCTTATCCCGAGCTCTGAAGCGTCTGTTACTCCGAGCAGCTCGGTAACTATGCCGATGTTCTGTGACGGGGCAAAACGCTCTGCATCACGCAGTGTAACTGCGCTTCCGAGTCTGAGCTTTACAAAATCCGCAACATTCTTCATGCTGAAAAAGCTGTCCGGAAATATTATCTCAGACGGCTGTATGCGGCTGAGCTCATTAATGACTCCTGCCTCCATATCCTTGCCCTCAAATTTGCTGACAGCAGCTTCACCGGTCGAAATATCCGCAGAAGCCACACCGCAGGTCTTGTTCTCCTCGTCGTAGAAAATGCTGCATATATAGTTGTTTCTGCCGTCGTCGAGCATACTGCTGTCAGTGAGAGTACCAGGAGTCACGACTCTGATAACATCTCTGACAACAATGCCCTTTGTCTCGGCAGGATCGGTGAGCTGTTCGCAGACAGCCACCTTGAAGCCCATATCTATAAGGCGCTTGATGTACATATCTGCTGCGTGGAACGGTACTCCGCACATGGGCGCACGTTCCTCGAGACCGCAGTCCCTGCCGGTAAGAGTGAGTTCAAGCGCTTTAGATACCCTAATGGCATCGTCGAAGAACATCTCGTAGAAATCTCCCAGTCTGAAAAACAGCACACAGTCCTCATACTTGTCCTTGACCTCGAAGTACTGGCGCATCATCGGGGAGATCTTACTTCTGTCGATCTCCATCAGCCGCAGCCTCCGCAGGTAGAGCAGCTTCCCGAGCAGCCGCTTGAAGGCTGGCAGGTCTCCGGATCCTCTCCGTTAGCGCACATTGTGATTATCTGCTGTATATTGTTGACAAGGTCCTCAAGGTTCTTCTGAGCAGCCTGGAATACGATCATATTCTTGTTGCTCATTATCTTCTTGTATGTAGCCTTTATGTTCTCGTCGAGCTCCTTGAGATGGTTTGTATCAGAAGACTTGACGTCCTTCATTACCTCGTTGAGTTCCTCGCGGAGCTTTGAAAACTTCTCAACATCCTCGTTGAGCTCCTTGTCATTGTCGTTCACCTGCTTTGCAAGATTGTATGCGATAAATCTGTCGTCCTGCTGTATTGCCTTTCCAAGCTCTCTTGTGAGTTCGATAACGTCCATTTTTATTCTCCTTACATATTATATAGTGTTCAGTCAATGTATATTCTCGGCACTCTCTTTGAGATGCCGCATACTACTTCATAGCCGATAGTTCCGTAGACCGAGGCAAGCTCGTCTGCGGTTATAATGTCATCGCCGTCGCGACCGATGAGAGTAACGATGTCGCCGGACTCTGCTTCGGGCACATCAGAAACATCTATCATAAGCTGGTCCATGCAGACTCTTCCGACTATACGGCAGCGCTTACCGTGAACAAGTATCTCGCCCTTTGAGCTGAGAAGTCTCGAATAGCCGTCCGCATAGCCTATGGTAACTGTTGCTACACGCATTTCCCTGTCGGAAACGAATGTCCTGCCATAGCTTATACAGGTGCCTGCCGGAACCGTCTTGACCTGTGAGATAACGGCTTTGAGCTCCATAACAGGTTCAAGTCCCTCGGGGATATCAAGGCTGATATCAGGGTGAAGTCCGTATATTATGATACCGGCACGCGAAAGAGTACTCCTGCTGTCGTTGCGGTAACAGGTAGCAGCGCTGTTCATGAAGTGCATATGCTCCAGCTTAACTCCCCTTCTGACAAGCTCGTCATAGGTATCTGTGATGTAAGCCTGCTGATGATCGGTGTAGCTTATATTGTCGGGATCATCGCTGTCTGCAACTGCGAAATGAGTATATATACCCTCAACAGAAAGGCCTTCTATGCCGCAGATACGGATTATCTCCTCAGCACATTCAGCCGGAGTATCATATCTGAGTCCTATTCTGCCCATACCTGTATCTATCTTGATGTGGCAGCGGACCTTATCCTTGCTGTTATGACAGAGAGACTGTGCATACTCCATGGAGACAACGCCCTGGATTATGTTGTTCTCCGAGATCTCGTGAGCATACTCCGGAGGAGTATAGCCGAGTATCAGTATATCAGCATCCGGGCAGAGCTGTCTTACCGCCAGCGCTTCGTCGAGATTGGATACCGCAAAATAGCGTATACCGCAGTCCTCAGCAAGACAATGGCAGACTCTGTCATAGCCGTGTCCGTAAGCGTCAGCCTTTACGACAGCCATTATATCTGTGCTGTCCGAGTTGAGTCCCCTGATTATCTCCATATTCTGTCTGAGCTTGGAGAGAGACACCTCTGCCCAGGCTCTTTTGAGATAGGGTTTCATTCTATCATTCCTTTCTTTCGCAATACAAGCGGTTAAAATAATATTACATATCTTAAAAACTTCTTGAAATCTATAATGTATTATGCTATAATCATATAGTATGATATTGGAGGTGTTGACTTGCTAAGATCACTGACATCCGGCATATGGCTGACGCCGCCGGAACGTTTCATACCTCAGCCTGACAAGACCGTATGTATAACCGGTCACAGGATCAAGAGCGTCATTCCTTACCGGAACGACAATGCTTTTCTTGAACTGACCGTCACCGGGATACAGCTCATGCTGTGCAGATACATTGATCTTGCTGTCGAAGCCGGTTACACCTGCTTCATAGACGGTCTCTCGACCGGAACAGACCTCTGGGCAGCTCAGTATATCATCCGCTTGAAAAACAGCGGTGCTGATATAAAGCTCATAGGCGCTATGCCGTATCTCCGCCACGCAGAACGCTTTCGTCCTGTCGAGCTTGAGATACTACGCAATGTCGAGATGTACTGCGACACCCTTACCTGTACTAATCCCGATCCGGATATAGTTTATTCCAAGACCGGCGCAGGAAAGGAGCTCTACCGTACACGCAACTACTTTATGGCTGACTGTTCATCAGCTGCCATAGCTTATTATAATCATTCCGAATACCGCTCAGGGACTCATCAGACAGTTGCCTATCTGAACAACAGCGGCAAAAGAGTCGCTGAATTCAGCAACGATGACCTCTGCCGCATCATAGATGAAGCCGGTACGGATATAGGTTCTGTAAGGCAGCGTATTTCGCTCCTGCCCAATCCTTTTATCCGGCCGCGGCGAGAGTCCCAACACTAATTATATCACATTTGCAGGATTTTTCAAGTTTATTTCAATAAAAATACTTTTCGCCGACTGTTTTTTATCCCATCGGAAGTTTTACGGAGTGAAGATACGTTCGTTTTCAACCGACTGTTGAATGATGTGTTTAAACATTCAAAGTTAACTTTCAGTGTGGAAAATGTTGAAAAACCTGTTGATAAACGCATTGAAGCCAACCAGTTTTTAACATCAAAAACGTAAAAACGTTTTTATTCATTTTACTGTGCATATTTTCATCGCATTTATATACGATAAGTAATCAATTTTGATATATTATGTATCATTTTTAAAGGAGAGTACCAAAATGTCAGAAAAACGCAAAAAGAAAACCGGAAGCATAGCCATCCCGTTCCTTGTTACCATCTTCATCGCAACGATCATCGTAGGCGGTGCAGGCTACTTCATCTACCATAACTACATCGGTAAAAAAGAAGATGACATAAAAGAACCTCAGCCAAGAAACGGCTCTATTTCCGTATCCGCTGAGGACAGCCATACGCTTCTTCTCATTCTCGACGATCCCGAAGCTGCGTCAGACGCTTCAGCTACCTTCGTTGTAATGCGCTCCGTTCCCTATAAGAAGGAAGTTCTCTTCATAGGCGTTCCTTCAAACTCCATCCTCTATTCCGAAAAAGAGGGCACTCAGATAGCTCTCAAGGATAAATACACCCGCGGCGGCGCACAGGCTGCAGAGGAGTTCATCGAAGAAGCTCTGAAAGTCGACATAAGCAAGTATATGGTATTCGATGTCAACGCTTTCGAGCACGTATGTGACCTCTTCGGCGGAGTAAACTACCCTGTTGACATCAAGCTCAACGGCTATCCCGGAGACGGCACACTCGAAACTCTCGCAGCTGACGAGATCACAATGTACCTCACATACAACAAGTTCCCCGGCGGCGAGCCTGAGCGTGCTCTCAAGGCTGCAACTATCATCAGCTATATGATAAACGGTTCCGACGGCGACCGTATCGCTACGAACTTTGACAGATACTTCACCGAAATAATCAATATGCTGCCAAATACAAATATCACAGCTGTTGATTACGACAAGAAGAAGGAAGCTATAAAGTATATGTTCAATTACGGTTCAAGCATCGCTTTTGCTGCCTGTGTTGACGGAACAGACGCTGAGAACGACTTCATCCCCAGCGATTCATTCATCTCGAACCTGCCCGAGGAATACTTCTGCGATCCTACAGAGCCTCCGACGAGAGCTAAGTGAGCGGAGGTATACACTTGAACAATATCTTCGATACCCACGCACACTACGCAGACCATGCCTTTGATGAGGACAGAGAACAGATCCTCTCTTCACTGCCGGAAAAAGGTGTCAAATACGTAACTCTCGCCTCTTCATCCGTTGAGGACATAGCTGAGAACTCAGAGCTCTCACAGAAATACGGCTACATCTATGCGGCAGCCGGAGTCCACCCGGAATCAGTTGACTCAAATCCTGCCGATTACCTCGACACGGTCCGCCGTACAATAAGCGAAAACCCAAAGGTACGCGCTGTCGGTGAGATAGGTCTTGACTACCACTATGAGGGTTACGACCGCGATAATCAGATAAAGCTCTTCCGCGAGCAGCTCGAACTTGCCCGCGAACTCGATATGCCGGTTATAGTCCACAGCCGCGATGCCTGCGAGGATACTCTTGACCTCCTGCGCGAATTCCAGCCTAAAGGCGTAGTTCACTGCTTCAGCGGCTCGGCAGAAACAGCAAAAGAGATAATCAAGCTCGGTATGTACATCGGCTTCACCGGAGTCCTCACTTTCAAGAATGCAAAAAAGGCTCTCCGTGCGCTCGAAGCTGTTCCGCTCGACAGACTGCTCCTTGAAACAGACTGCCCGTATATGGCACCCGTGCCGTTCCGCGGTCAGCGCTGCGACAGTTCTATGATAGCTTACACAGCAGAGAAAGCTGCCGAGATAAAAGGCATACCGGTCGATGAACTGCTTGAGATAACCTGCCGCAACGGTATGGCCCTCTACAATATCCAATAACTGAAAGGTATCACACATATGTACTATTGCTGCGGTCTTACCAATAAAGGTATCATGCCACACAACGAGGACGCTCTGCTTATCGGAAAAAGCGTCCTGAACGACGGAACTTCCGAACAGGAGCTCGATGCCCCTTTCATAGCAGCTGTATCAGACGGAGTTTCCGGAGAATTATCCGGCGAAGTCGCTTCAAAGATGTGCCTTGATATGATAAGCGAACTCCACTACACCAGCCGTACAGACCTCTCAGGTGAACTTCTTTCGATACATAGCCGGCTTGCTCAGTACGGCACGGAGAACCCTGACAACCATAATATGCAGGCTACGCTCTGCGGTATTGCCGTTGACGAGCGCGGCAGCATCATGACTTTCAACGTCGGCGATTCGCGCCTTTACCGCTTCCGCAGCGGCAGGATAAGCCAGATCTCACGCGATCAGTCGCTCGTGCAGCTTCTCTACGAAGAGGGCTCGATAACCCTCGCAGAACGCCGCACACACGTCCACAGGAATATCATCTTCCCGGCTTTCGGCAACGTCAGCACAAAGCCGAAGATAGATATCTCTCCGATAAGCGGCGGTATCGAATTCGGCGATATACTGATACTCTGCACGGACGGACTCTCCGACTATGTTTCCCCTATCGACATCGAGGAAATAATGGAGCTCCCACGCAGTCTGTCGGAACGTCTTGAGCTTCTTCTTGAAAAGGCGTTAGCCAACAAAGGCAAGGACAATATAACAGTTGCAGCTATCCTCTGCTGCTGATATTTACATATTTTATGTCTTGACACATCTTTCAAAAAAGTATATAATTTAAACAGGGTTATATCCCGAAAGGAGGCTACCAATGAAAAAAATCATTTCATTACTTATATCCGCATCAATTGCGGCTTCTGCAATGAGCTCCCTTGCTGTTTCTTCAGCAGGTACGGATACCGATAAAGATATCGCGCTCTTCGGCGACAGTATAGCAGCCGGCTACGGTCTCAGCTCTTCCGAGCACAACTACGGTGAGATATGCGCTGACTATCTCGGCGGAACCGCTGCAAATTACGCAGTTTCCGGAGCTACATCAACAGATATGCTCAATAAGATAAAGTCACTTTCCGACTCTGACAAGAAAACAGTAAAGAACTCTGAATACATTGTCATTTCTGTCGGCGCAAACGACCTTCTGCACTACGCATCAAAGCGCCTTCTTACATTCGGTTCAAAGAAAAAGCTCCTCCAGGACGGAGTTTCAGCATCTGATATACCGGCTGATCCTACAATAAGCGATCTGTTGAGATACCTTGATATTGAAAAAGTCAAGGCATATGCAGGCGGCGGAACTGCAAATATGATCGAACTCGGTGCAGAACTCAAAAAACTCTGCGCTAACCTCAGATACGACGATGAGGGATATGTTGGTACTATCCCCAATATCATAATCCCCAACATCAAGGATTCTGTTTCCGCTATCAAGGCTATCAATCCTAATGCCAAGATCATCATTCAGACTGTTTACAATCCTTTCCAGCTCACAACCGCATTCTTCGGCAGCGCTTCTGTCGATTCCTCAACAGCTGATATGATCACCAGCAACTTCAAGGGCGTTATCGACGAACTCAGCGCTCAGATCAAGAAGTTAGACGGCGTTCAGGTAGCTGATATATACAGCGACTTCACAGCTCTTCCGGAAGGCGTTAAACCTACTGCCGAAAATCCCGGCAGTGCAAGCTACTTCACAAATATCGAGCTCGCCGGAGAAGAGAGAGACTTCCACCCCAATCAGAGAGGTCACCTCGCTATCGCTGCAAATATCCTTTATACTATCGGAGATCTTCACGACGATAACGGTCTGCTCACTTCAACTTTCCTGAGTCTCAACAACCGCGCTGATTATCCTGTCAATGTTATCGACAGATACAAGACAGTTGCCGGCAACATCCTCCAGGGAGATGTCGACTTTGACGGCAAGTACACTGCTCAGGACGCAAGTATAACTCTGAGGAACTACGTACTCCTCTCGAGTTCAGAGGGTTCTATCCTTTCACCTATCCAGAAGAAGTGTGCTGATTCCGATCACGATGAAATCGCTAAGGCTGATGATGCTTCAATGATACTCAAGTATTATACATATGTATCATCAAACGGCAAGCTTGATTTTGAATCATATTTCGCATCACTCAAGTAATACGAACAAAGCCGCTCATAACGGTGGTACTCATACAGAAGTATTACGAAGCTTACTGGGTGAAACCTTTCTGATGTAAGATATTCTTAACGCAGAAAAACAAAAATCAAATCGAATAGGACAACAAATCCCGATGCTGAGCATCGGGATTTTGTATAGTATATTTATAATCTGAGTATTTAAATTCAAATTCAAATAATAAACTACTTAAATATCCTCTCAAAGATTTTTATTGTTCCTGTTTTTTACTATAATTCATGAAACGCTTTGTGACATATTTCATAGTTGTTCAGTATTCGATTTTGATTAATCATGAAAATATGGTTTGTATTGTAATTATTGCGTATCACTGTTAAGATTATCTTAGATGTATCAGTAAAAATAAGATTATAGGAATTTTTAATTACTATGTGATCGACTCTGCAAGTTGCTGTAAAAGATAATGTTATAAAATGTGGAGCAGAAAGGAGGACAGACAATCAACAAACTCACAAACATTGGAAGATACTGAATTTGAATTTGCGAAAAATCGGGATTAACAACACACTCTCTGGATTTTATTAGTTCATGGAGATTATTTATGCCTGGCCTTCAGTTAATTATAATAACAAAATTGCAAAAGATTCCTTTTATGAATAAATAGTCTTTTATTTAAATTCTGTTATCTGCAATAATCCTTGTTTATATCAAGGTAATGAGTTGTTGTTTCATTATACTGTTATGATTGTCAATGATTAATCTAGATGTCCATCAGAAATAGTAAGGACACGTTGGCATTTTTCAGCAATTATTATATCATGAGTAACAATGATTATGGTTTTTCCTGTTTTATGCAAATCTGAAATAATATTCATTATCATTTCGGCATTCACGCTGTCAAGAGCCCCAGTTGGTTCGTCAGCAATAATATATTTTGAATCATTTATAATAGCTCTAGCTATAGCGGTGCGCTGTTTTTCTCCACCGGATAGGAGACTGGCTTTGGTATCAAGTAGCTTGTATATTCCAAGTTTTTTTGCAAGATCTTCACAACTTGTATTGATTTTGGTTCTTGAAAAATATGTCGGCAACAGTATGTTATGCCTAACAGTTTCATCTTCAATTAGGGCGAAGTCCTGCATTATAAAACCAAATTTACTATTTCGTAAATTAGAAAGATTTGAGTTACTGAGTTTGCTGATGTCCTGACCGTCAAGAAGATACTCACCTTCATCTGGAGAATCAAGGCAACCTATTATATTTAACAAAGTCGATTTTCCAGCTCCAGATCGTCCCATTATTGCAACCATGTCATTATCCTGTATCTCAAGGTCGATTTTTTTTAGGACATTTATTTTGTTCGACGAATTACCGTTAAAAGATTTTGATATATTTGTTAGTTTGATAGGCATGATTTTTACTCCTGATTTTTGTAATGATCGATAAGGCTTCCTTTGCCAAGGTCTATAACATATTTCATTGAAACTATACAGAAAATAAATAAGATATAGATAAACGAAAGACAAAAAGTTGATATGTTTATCATTATTTCACTTGAATATAGCAGATTTCTTATAGAAGATACGTTATACAAAAATATAGCGATGAAGAAACCAGTAGTTGCGATTGAAAACATTCGGAGAAATTCAATGGCTGCACATTCTTTTTTATTCGCTCCAAGCATATAATAAATTATATAATTTCTTCTGTCAAGGCGACTTTGCATACCATTTATTCCGCCTATTCCAGCTGCAGTAAGTAGGGTAAATACAAATAAAATAATTCCGTTTGAAATGAAATCAAATTTTATGTCTCTTTTATAGTTTTCTATCATCTGGTCAATATCAGTAATTTCACCATATTCGCTAAATGCTTTTTCGATTGTAACATTATCTGATTTTTCTTTGCAGAAAAGAAGTTCTCCTACGAATCCAGGACTATCATCAATTAAATGTTTGTGATCAAAATCGTCTGTTACGGTTGGCAGTTTTTTACTGTTGTATGGAACGATAAATGCTGATTGTGGTTTTTGTGCAAAAAACTCTATAGACATTACATTCTTATTTCCTGAATGATTGAACTCTATCACATAGTCATCAGGTGAAATGGATCCAATTACAACTGCTTCATATTTTTTTCCGTTATTGTCTTCAAGCATTAACGTATCATTCAATGAAAAACTGTTGTTCAAAGATATGATTGGTATAGCGTCAGTTTTATCATATTCGTCGAACCATTTTCCTGATGATAATTTCAGATTGCATCGTTCAATTATAGCATCATTGTAACCAAGACATAAATATAGATTATCATTGCTCTTTATAACCATATGATTTACACATCCGATTTCGAGAATATCCAAAGAATTATCCTTGATTATTTTTTCAGCAGTAATATCCTGAGACGTAAATGAAAAAGGAGTGTAGTATAAAGCTTTACTAGAATTAAACGTTTCAGCTATGTCAGATTTTGATGATATATATTGTAATTTACCGATGAATCCAAGAAATATCAATATCGTTACAGCTATTTGTATCATAAGAACTATATTCTGTTTAATATGTTTTTTTATAAGATCAGCAGTACATATTATTATTCCTTTCATTTATTTCTCCTTTAATATAAATGTTTTTTCCTGTGTTAACGAAGTTTTAATTCCCCAGTAAATTGAAAATGCAAGTAGTACTGCAAGTATTATCAGGAAGATAGGAATATATGCTTTAATATCATCTGAATAAACTATCTTTAGTTTTCCGAGAGGTTTATATACACAAGCGTATAGGATACTACCTATGATGGTTCCTGTAAATGATATAAAGAACATCTGTCCGGATACAATAAAAAATTTTTTTAATCGACTGCAGCCATATATATAATATACTGTAAAAGTTTGTTTCATTTTTATATTCCAGAAAGAAAACATCATCAGAATATTAACAAATGAAAGGGAAAAAATTATTATTATCAAGGAAAGTGAAATAATGAATTCACTTGAATTAAAAGGTGACTCATTATTGGTTATTCTGTATTCTATATCAGATGAATCTAAGTAATTCCGTAGATTATCTGATATAATATCGTCTAGTTCTATGTGGATGTTGTTTACATCATAATTTTCAATGTAATATAGAGGGGGTACACAGAATGCATAGAAACTCCTATGTATTCCAGAAACAGTAAAAGTTTTGCCGTCATAGACGATATTTTCATTAGTGATATTTCTATGGTAGTCAAGCTGTTCTACTATATCCTCAGAAAGGAAAGCAATTGGATTAGTTTCATCACTGGTATATTCTGAGCCGGTAAGCAAAAAATTCTCTATCTTTCCATAATACACTCCAAGAACATCAGTGTCTGAAAATCCGGAATCTTTTTCGCTCATTACAAGCGTATTAAATGAGCTTTCAGAAATAATAGTTTTAACAAGCTGCTTTAATTCTTCTGATGAATTATTGCTGTCAGTAGTTATGTCGACTTCACAAGCATAATACGTGTTATAATGGTTATACATAAAATATCCAGAATAGAATAGTATTCCAAAACTGGATGCTATGATTCCTGTTAGAATAAAAATAAAAACTGATCTGCTTTCACGGATCAGTTTTGTTATGTTAATAAATATTAGCTTTATAATTTTCATTATATTGATCCCGTTTTACAAATTTTAATAATAATAGTGCTGTGGCTTGGAGAATAAAGTATAGTAAATTAAATAGTAATTATATTATTATATGTTGTGTTTTATCTTGTACGTGAGGTGTATGTAGTAGCTGAAGGACCGTTTTTGCATCCGCCAGAATGAGTGCCATTAGCTTTCTTGATATTTCTGATTTTTGCGGTTGCACTTTTCTTACCTTCTAAAGCATCATTTCCGTACCCCTCAGACTTTTCTGTTACTGTGTCACCGCTTTTGTTAGTTACTTTTACGGTAGTTTTAACCCAAAGCTGATCTACATTATTGCCATTATATCCAATATTTGTATCTGTGCTTCCACAAGCATAATCCTTAAAAATAGGCACATAATGGTACTCCATATGTAATCTGCCGTGGGTTGCAGGTGAATTGGCGCTTGCGTTGAGCAAGTTAATTGAAAGGAAAGTTGTCAGAACACTTACTGCGATTATTGATTTTTTGATTTTTAACATAGTTATTTCTCCTGATTCTTCTCCAATTCACATACTATTGTGTGTTACTATTTTTTGAAAAATAGCAACGGAGTTATTGTACCATAATGATTTGTAATTGTCAAGTATTAAAGATTCACAGATTTTTAGGCGGTTCAGAAAAAGTTAATGTGTCCGAACAAGGAACTGATGTTCAGCTCTGTTTTTGCACGTTCACATACGTCAAACAGTTCGCCTAAGTCATAAAAATTCATTGAAAAATAGCGCAGAAGTATCTCTCCAAGCGGATAAACTCTGCCATCGGAAAGATATATTTTTCTGTCATGGTAGTGTGCTTCTATCTCAAACATAATAACTCCTTTCAGAAATAGTGTTCTATTTCGTCAGAATGTATAACACTGCGGATTGCTTTGAAAATAGCTGTATAAATAGATAGAAACTAAAAGTTTACAATTTGTTCATAAAAATAGATTATAGATTGAACTCAGTAGAGATAGTATACTATATCTATTGACTTTTGTCAAGAGAGCGTGTATACTGAACACAGTTAAGACGTCCGGACAACTCTTGACATCACAAGTAAAAACTCGAAACGCGAAAGGAAGATGT
>JAEEVL010000052.1 GCA_016290875.1 Ruminococcus sp. | reverse complement strand
CGAACCCGACTTCCGACAAGCTGAACGAGGGCGTAGCTATTGCCCGTGAGAACAAGACAGACTTTATCCTTGCTGTCGGTGGTGGTTCTGTATGCGACTATTCAAAGGCAGTTTCCGTTTCTGTCAACTGCAAAGATGATCCGTGGGATAAATACTTTATACGCTTTGAAGAGCCCGACTGTGACATCATTCCTGTAGGTTGTGTACTGACTATGACAGGTACAGGCTCAGAGATGAATGGTGGTTCTGTAATAACAAACCGCCACACCAAGCAGAAGATAGGTCATGTGTTCGGTGATGATGTAATGCCGAAGTTTTCTATTCTCAATCCTAAATACACCATGACACTTCCGAAATATCAGATGGTCGCAGGCATTTATGATATTTTCAATCACATTTGCGAGCAGTATTTCTCAGGAGAGGACGACAACACCTCCGACTATATCAGCGAGGGACTGATGAGAGGTCTTATACACGCAAGTCGTATCGCTGTGGAGAATCCGCAGAATTATGAAGCACGTTCCAACATTATGTGGACAGCTACATGGGCGCTGAATACGCTTGTCGGCAAAGGCAAGTCCGAGGACTGGATGGTACATATGCTCGGTCAGGCAGTTGGTGCTTATACAGACGCTACGCACGGTATGACTTTGGCTGCGGTATCTTTGCCGTATTACAGATATATCATGCCTTACGGTATGAAGAAATTCGCACGTTTTGCAACAGAAGTATGGGGCATAATCCGAGAAGGCAAGACAGATGAACAACTTGCAAAAGAGGGCCTTTATGCAATGGAAAATTGGATGAAGGAGATAGGGCTCGTGATGAACTTGAAAGACCTCGGTGCAACCGAGAATATGATCGAGGGCATCGCAGATGCAACATTCATTCTCAACGGCGGATATAAGGTTCTTGACCATGATGAAGTGATTCAGATACTGAAAGCAAGTATGGGTTAAAAAAGGAGTGCGATCTGTATGAAAATAGTTGTTCTCAAAAGCAGCGGTAATACTCACGGTTCGTCAAATCTGCTTGCAGATAAGTTTATCCAAGGGGCAAAGGACAATGGACATATCATTACAGAAATTGATGTGTTCAAAGCAAATGTGAAGTCGTGTACAGGCTGTGTTGCGTGTGGTTATGAAGGCGATTGTGCTCAGAATGATGATATGACATTCATTCGCAGGGCGATACTTGACAGCGATATGATCGTGTTCGTAACACCTCTGTATTATTATGGCTTTTCAGCACAGCTCAAAACAGTCATTGACCGCTTCTGTGCTTTCAATTCCAGCCTGACAAGCAAGCAGATGAAGTCAGTGCTTATTTCTGCTGCGTGGAATACTGATGGCTGGACGTTTGAAGCTCTTGAAACTCATTACAAAACACTTGTGCGTTATCTGCATTTAGAGGACTGCGGAAGTATCCTCGGATACGGCTGCGGTACTGTCAGAACGACAGAAAGTTCGGAATATCCACAGCTTGCATATAAGCTCGGTAAATCAATATAAAGAATATCAAGGAGGAATAAATCATGAGCAAAACATTAGTAGCATATTTCTCAGCAAGCGGCGTTACCGCTAAACTGGCAAAAAATCTCGCAGAAGCAGCAGGGGCAGACATTTATGAGATACGCCCTGAAGAACCATATACAAACGCAGACCTCAACTGGCAGAACAAGAACAGCAGAAGCTCTGTCGAGATGAAAGACAAGTCCTTCCGTCCTTCTATCGCTGATACAGATGCAAATATCGCTGACTATGATACGATCTTCGTAGGTTTCCCGATATGGTGGTATGTAGCACCTACTATTATCAATACATTCCTCGAAGCCTATGATTTTTCGGGAAAGACTATCATTCTATTTGCAACATCCGGCGGAAGCGGTATGGGCAATTCTGCTAAGGAGCTTCATCCCAGTGTTTCGGACAGTGCTGTTATCAAGGACGGCAAGCGTTTCAGTGCAAATGCTTCTGTGAGCGAACTGAAAGAGTGGGTCAATTCGTTTGGTATATAAGGAGTGATCGTCATGGCTGAAAAGATAGTACAGACAGCAGGCAGAGATGCTCTCGGTGAGTTCGCTCCCGATTTTGCACACTTCAACGATGATATTCTGTTCGGAGAGAACTGGAACAACACCGATATTGACCTTAAAACACGCAGTATAAAAGCAAGAATAAAAAAATATTAAAAGACCATGAAGTGCAGTAAGTATATTTTTTTGATGGTCTGAAAATAAAGGAAATGGTTTGATTACATATGGAAAACATCGCAAAAAATAAAGCATATTTTCATCTTCCGGGGCTGTTTGAGTTCTATGACCTGTACAGTGTGTTTCTGCCACTGTACCGTGAGCACCGGGAATATTTCTACGACTGGTGTGAAATAGCATCTGTATATGGTGCTCCTGCCGACTGTATCTGGGGCGGCGGACGTGTCGGATTCGGCGAATGTGAAGCTGAAGATGTACTCGCACTTATAAACGAATACGGTATTTCTTCAAGGCTCACTTTCAGCAATTCACTTTTAAAACCGGAACATCTCACAGACAGAAAATGCAATGCTTTGTGTGAGCTTTTCTCCGTAAGCGACGGTGTACAGAACGGCGTGATACTCCACTCGGATCTTCTGCTTGAACATATTAAAAATAATTATCCCGGTCTTTATTTCGTTTCATCGACTACAAAGGTTCAGACTGGTTTCGAGCAGTTTTTAGCGGAAATAGGCCGGAATGATTATAAATATGTTATTCCTGATTTCAGACTGAATAAACTGTACGATAAACTTGATAAACTATCGCAGTTCCAGAAAGATAAAGTCGAATTTCTGTGCAATGAATGCTGCTCGTTCTACTGTAAAGACAGAAAAGCGTGCTACGAAAATGTTAGTCGGAAGAATCTCGGAGAGAACTGTCCCGAGCACATCTGTACAGCACCTGACGCAAAGGACGGATACCGTTTTTCAAGGGCAATGCAAAATCCCGGATTTATCAGTACAGATGACATCATCAATACATATTTGCCCATTGGTTTTTCTAATTTCAAAATAGAAGGCAGAGGACTCGGAAGTGCTGTCAATCTTGAATTCCTGCTTTATTACCTCACAAAGCCGGAATATCAGCTTATTATTCGTGAAGAGATCTATCTCGACAGTATGCTGGATCTATTCTGAATATATACGAAGAGACAGCCCGAGGGCTGCCATGCAATAACAGAATTGTTCAAATGTGCGAAATGATATATCAACTCTCAGGTAGTTGTTTTTCAATCCATACTTCCGGACCGCATTTCTCCTTTATTTTCTCCACGATCTCTTTTTCAAAATGAGCGGCGTTGCTCATTATCAGCTTTCTGTGGTTCTTTGTTATGATCACAAGCTGGTATTTATAGTAATCATCGTACCGCTGTTTACTCCTCGGCGTATAATACGGAGTTGAACGTTGGGTATGCCACCTTGCTCCCATATAGGCTTTTTCTATATCAGTATATTCGGCTGCTGACATTCCCTTTTGCGTCCCGATGATCATATTTGGTGTTAAATATATTCCTGCCAAAGGATACCAGACAGATTCGGGATGGTTGGCCTGCTCATCTATTTCCTCAGGGGTATACCGGACGCTTCCGCAGGCAGGGTGGAGGTGTTTGAAAACATTCAGAGTTCCCGTCCAGTAAATGCATAAGCTGTTAACGATCAGTATGGTTATTCCGAATACCAGTCCGAGCGGGTGCTCGTTTGTAAGTAAGTACATATAGCTTTTTTCGCTCGGCAATTCCTTATAGGCATTGTAAAAACTAAGGAAACACAGAAAAGCACCGAAAAGTTCCATTATTATCAGAAACTTCATTCCGAACATATTCTCTTTAACCTGTTTTTTAAGGTTCTCATTCGTATATTTTACCTGCATGATTATCTCCGTTAATAGTTATCTGTCAAAAGTCAGTGTGGCTTCAGCTCACATCAGATATTATATCATTTTTTCAGCATATTGTAAATGCTTTCCACGTATGCAATAATAAAACAGCCGAAATTCACACGACGAAAGGCAGTATAACGATACAAAAAAGTCAGCTCCCGTATCGGGAGCTGACTTTTTAGCTATATATAAAATTATTTGTCCATGAATTTTTGACTATACGCCTCCATAAATCCCACCGTGGGAGCACATTTCTCACGACGAAATATCGACCTCTTACTGAAATCATTGTCACTTAATATGACGTTCTGCAAGACGATAAACGTAATCGTGAAAAAGGTACATATACGCTGCGAGACTTACATATAACTATGAGCAGATAATTCACTTAGCAGCCTTCATATGTCAGTAAAAAGATATCTCCGCGTATGATATAGAGGTCGTTTGCGTCATGTGCAGGATGTGCCAAATAATCCCCGATGTTGCCGTACATATAATGCTCCTGATCCCAAAGAGAATAGAGCTTCGTAAAATTATTCAGCTTCATGGCAAGGATTTCGCTGTTACCTGATGCTTTGCACCCGAGCAGATATTCCGTGAGATGTCTGCCTGTTTTTCGCTGACCGATACGTGCAGAAGGCGGATAATAATATGCAGACACATCCGGTGTATCCTCACATCTTACATATTTTTTCTCGAATTTTTCGCGCTTGATGGGATAGACCTCACCAATCACGCCGACCATAAGATAGATGTCCGGATCAGGCTTCAAAGTAATATCGCCCTCCAGCATCCGAATATGTATATCCTCTCCGTCCGGCGAGAGGACTGCTGTTGGAACATAGCCCAAAACGACATCCTTTTTCCGGAAGCGTTCTGCACCGGCAAAATCGGGATGCTCCCTGCCTGCAAAAATGACATCAGGCTTTGTAAAGAAATCGTGGATACGGTCGGCAACAAAATCCATTATATCCTTCGGCAGTGAGCTTTGATAGTCGATACATCCGCCTGCTTTGTTATCATGTCCGCCTCCTCCGCCGTATCCGTAAGTAATAAACGCGGCAAGATCCGGAGCCTTGACAGAATCCGTACAGGTGCGGACAGAAATCTTGTATCCGGTATGATACGGACAGCAGACAACGCAGTCTGAAACCATATCTACCTGAATCAGCGTATCGGAGATGATGCCGAGGAGATTCGGGTCGCAATTGCCCGCGATGGTATAGGCGCTCTGCTGCTTCGGAAGAGATGGATCATCAGATATTGTCGAACTGTCCGGATGTGGGTAGTATTTGCATGAACTGAGCGCCTTGCCAATAATGCAGAGTTCCTCCTCCGTCAGATTGGTATTCATAAGCAACCTGATAAGCGCTTTGTTATAGTTTGCGGTATCGCGGAGCTCACGATCCATCGGCTCACTGATCTCCGAAAGTCCGACTGTGTCCATATACAAGCCGTAATAGAGTGCCGTTGCAACGTTCTCTTCTTCGTTGAGGTCATAGCCTACCTCCTTGAATAACTCATATATGACAGCCGCACAGCTTCCGTAATTCTCCTTGATAACTGAATGTTCCGGAACATTCTTTCCCTTCGGGAGTCGATGATGGTCGATGACAATGACTTTTTCCGCTGCAAAGCTGCCGACATTTCCTTCTCCATGAAAGCAATCAACTGTGATCAGAAGCTGAGGCAGGACGCCGTTTTCATTCAGGTTTTTGACATGGCTAACCTGAATGTCAAGCTTTTTCAGCATGATGAGCATATTGGGCTTACTGATCTCGCGTTCTCCGGCATAAATAAAGCGTGGCTTTTTTCCGTTTTTTTCCAGATAGCGACAAAGCGCAAATCCGGAAGCAACTGCATCAGCATCCGGATTGTGATGCACCTGAATGACAATATCGTCATAGTTAAGCAGATTCTTCAGCAACGATTCATATTTCATATTGCGCTATACTCCTTTTCAATTGCGGATCCTTTAAAATGCAGTGTTTCAAGTGGGGGGGACATATATTCCCACAGTAACTGCTCCATCCTTGAGCGTCATTGTACTCATTATATCATTAATCATCAGATATATCAAGACTGGTTATACAATTCTTTTATATAATTTGCAGACTATAAAAAAGCACAGCCAACTCAAATAAGTCAACTGTGCTTTCATATTAAGCAACTATAACGATATTCTTATGGAGAGATTTTTTATTCAACAACAGTGAATATTTCGCCGTTGCAGTCAGTGTATGACACCGAAAGCGACACGACTGTCCGTGCAACGACTGTTCCGGTGACGCTGAATATCCGTCCTTCCGGCTTTGTGGGCGATGACGAACCGCCCATTCCGCCGACGCCTGATCTGTATGCGCAGCTTCTGAAAAAGATCGAGGAAGCGGGACACGGTGCTGACGGCAAGTCCGCATATGAGATTGCTGTCGAGCATGGATATGTCGGCACGGAAACCGAGTGGCTTGCATCGCTCAAAGGTGAGCCGGGTGAAACACCGGATATGTCTGAATACCCGAAAACATCAGAAGTCACAATCATTGTCGAGCGTGAGATCGAGGCGGCGACCGGAGATTTTCATTCTCATGCAAACAAGGCAACACTGGATGCTTTTACGCCTGAGCTTCTACAGGAGCTTTCCGGCTTGCAGCAGTTTGAGGACAGGACACAGTATGACATTCAGACGATCAATGAAGCACTGCTGACGCTGAATGCACAGCGGCATACACATAACAACAAGGATGTGCTGGACAGTATCACACAGGAAATGCTTGACGGTATTGCAAGCGCGGCGAGACAGGCGCATTCACATCACAACCTCACCACGCTCAACGGCATCACAGATTCTCACGTTGAACGCTGGGAACTGGCATACACCAGCGCAATGAACCTTAATGAGCGCGTAGGCGTGAACGAGGGTGTTTTCGAGCGCTTCAAGACAGAGATTCTCTATGATATGCAGGGCTGCCGCACATCCGTTTCGGATATTCTGAACCGCCTGTCGGCTGTGGAGACTGAGCTTTCCGGCGTAGAGACTGCACTTGCGGCAATTGTGGAGGTGACGACATGAGCATTGCAAATTATCTGACGGCACTGGATGCGCAGCGCGACCAGCTTGCGAGAAACCTTGTAACAATGGGCGTACAAGCATCTGAGTCCGAAAAGCTGAATACACTCGTGCCGAAGGTGCTGCAGATCCCGTCCGGCAGACCGGAGGTGACGCTGTTCCGCAACGGCAATGATGCTCTTACCACATACGGTGAGAGCATCTACACATTTTATATTGACGGCTATCGCAGCATTGCAGGCTTTGCAGATGTATATCCTCATTTCTGCTGTGCAGAGAATGACTACTCGCTTTACTACAATCAGCCGGACTTTAACTGGGGTGCTGTCATTTATACGATGTGTATCACTCCGGTACGCATCACACCTGCAAGCAGGATTCTGCTTACCTACAAGTCCGGAGCGACCGATGCAAGTGAAATGTGGCTGGTGCGCAAGAGCAGTCAGCAGATGTCGCCTGCGGAAACGGCAAGATACATTCATGAAAAACTAAGCGGCGGCGAGGCGATCTCCGTTCCGTTCGGCTGGCTCGGATCCGTCGGCAACTATATCTCCGTCCTGCACGACTGCAGCGGTGTATCTGCTGTCGAATATTATCTCGCGTGGAAGGCAGTGACAGACAATACAAGCCCTATGATCAGGACGGTCAAGGTACTGGAGGTGACAACATGAAAGGAAGTATCTGTACGGTGATCGGCGCGATCGGCGGCGGAATTGCAGCGCTTTTCGGCGGCTGGGATTCCGCGCTGGTGACACTGATCATCTTCATGGGCATTGACTTTGCAACCGGAATGATTACCGGTGCTATGGGCAAGTCCAAGCACAGCAAGACCGGAAAGCTGAACAGCAAGGCAGGCTGGTACGGGCTTGCGAAGAAGGGCAG
>JAEEVL010000051.1 GCA_016290875.1 Ruminococcus sp. | reverse complement strand
GAGTCATCTGCATATACTGAGAAAGTGAGCGTTGTCGAAATAGCGATGGCTGCGGCGAAAAAGAGTGATGCAACTTTTTTTATTGCGTCGTTTTTTCTCATGTTTGACTCCTCCTATACAAATATAATGTATATATATAGTATTATATCATATTTATCGGAGGGGGTGATTAACATTCTGTTAATATTCTTTCTTGGAATTAGAAAGTTCCTGATACATCGGTATTTGGAACAGTTGGGGCATTATAGGTTCTTTTAGCAGAATGAGACAACTTATTCGCCGATGCAATCTCAGTTTATGAGACGAAATGGTTTTGTGAAATGTTTTCACTGTGATTGTTCATAATTTGTTTATAAAATGTTCAAACAAACGCGCATTATTATTGTGCAATCTGTGCTATAATAATTGATAAGTTAATAAAAAAATGTTGATTTACGCTGCCTGTTCTCAAACACTCTGCTCGTCAACTTGTTTTATCCGCGGATGCCGCGTATAAATAAATATCTTTCATATCTATCTAAGGAGGAAATTAAATGAAAATCACAACCTTTAACCCACTTATACTTACAAAGGATTCAGAATCTGTTATCAAGCTCTTTGAGGCTCTCGGCTTCGAGAAACGACACACTATCACTATCAATGAGAACGGAAAAGACATTACAAATTACCGCATGAAGAATGCTGACGGCTTCTGTGTTGATATAGCGCAGGTTGACGGACTCCCTCAGGATATGACAATTATACGTATGAATGTTGATAATTTTGATGAGGCATATGAGCTTTTGAAATCCAAAGGATTCACAAATCCCAAGGGCGATCATACAGTAGATACCAAAACCAATAAGTCTTGTATGCTTCGCTCACCCTCTGGCTTTGCATTTGACCTCTGCCAGCATATCAAAGACTGATTGACTGTAGGGAGGATTAATTGTGATTATTACTGCATACTACCCTATGATATATGTGAATGACCTTAACGCTGCATTAAAGCAGTATTGTGAAGAACTCGGGTTTGAGCGTCTTCATACTCTCGATGCCGGTGTTATAAAGCTTCACGTTCTTGCTGTCAATGGTTATCGCCTCGATATCTTCACCTCCTCGATTGAGGAAATGAAGGGGAACAGAGAGGGCTTTTACGCAATGCGCGTGAATGTCCGTGAGTTTGATGAGGCTATTGCGTACTATGAGAAGAAAGGCTATAAAATGCAGCGTGAGCCTTTCAGAGGTACGTCGGCTATACATACGGTCCTGATGAACGACGAAGGGGAGAGACTATTTGTTTTTCATCATATCAGAAAGGATCGTTGAACACGCTTTTTGTGCAGTAAGTTTTATAAAGGAGATCATTATAGAGATGATATCTCCTTCGGGCTATGGGATAGTTCTTTCGCAGCATTTAAAAAATGAAATAATAAAGGAGTAAAAATTATGAAAATCACAACCTTCAATCCCCAGATCATCACAAAGAACGCTGAGCCGCTTGTTAAGCTCTTTGAGGAGCTCGGCTTCGAGAAGCGCCACAGACAGGAGGGCATCGGTGATATGGATGTCACCGGCATCAGAATGAAGGACGCTAACGGTTTCTACCTTGATATTTCCGAGGTCGATGCTCCTGTTCCGAACGACCTTGTGTCAATACGAATGAACGTGGATAATTTTGAGGAGGCATACGACCTTCTCATTGCAAAGGGTTTCAAGAATTTCTACGGTGACCGTGCTATCCCCAGTAAATCTGCAAAATCCGCGATTATGATATCTCCCTCAGGATTTACCATTAACCTCATTCAGCATATCAAAAAGTGACATCTTTTGATGTATAAAAATCCCCCCTGAATCGAAAATTCAAGGGGGATTTTTCATGCTATAATGCCAAAGAATCGATCTCATTTAATCGCTCGGATAATTCGTGCATATAGTGGTCGATAAGCCTGCGTTCCTGTTCTGAAATGCAGCCTTTTTTATGCAGCTTGTTTATCATACGGATACAGCAAATGAGAGAAGCCTTTTTAATTGTCTCGCCCAGCTTTTTCTCGTCATCTGTTCCAAGATAATGTTTAAGGAACGAATCAAAAAAACGCTTTGCATCCTCATACGGGAATCCCATAAATTTCTCTACAACGGAAGCATCATTTTCACCAAGCATAACATAGAAATAGTAGAGGTCACTTATTTCGATTATCGGATCTCCGCGCGAGATCCTGTCCATATCTATCAGAAGCGGCTCACCATTCTGCATGAAGACATTTCCGGTATGAAAATCGCCGTGAACAAGGTTGTCGGAAGCAGGCAGTCCGTCAACGAGCTTCATACACTTTTCAGCAAGAGCTTCATCAACGTGGGCGATACCACCGCGGATATACCCTCTTATCCTTTCAGCAGCCTCTGGAAAAGTATCATCTTCCGAAGCCTCAATGCTGTGAATCTCCCTTGCAAGATCAGCCATGACCTTTGCATAATTTTCGGTTTGTCCGGGAGCTCTTGAAATACACGCCGATATAGTATCAGATTCGACCAGCTCGAACATTGCTCCATAGCGGTCTCCTACAGCGACTATACCAAATGATATTGCGGTAGGAATGCCAAGAATGAAAGCCTTTCGGCTAAGAGCGATTTCGCGTTCAACATCGCGATAGGTATTTTTTTGATTGTATACTTTAATTATAAGCTCATCGTCATAACGATAGACCTCGCCCTTTGCGCCGCGTCCGATAATCTTGCAGCCGTCTACGGTTACTTCTTTATATTTTCTGTAACGAGCTTTTTCAGAATCGAAAGTTCCGGGCCAAATGAAATTGATATGCTTGATGTATTCCTTGAATGCACCGGTCTTATTGAGTGAAAGCTCAACTATCTCTGCAATGCTTCGGTAGTACCAGCACTGCATTGCAGGATCATTCTGATGAAGATGCTTCCATATTTCCTCACCCTTTTCAGAATATTCTCCTGCAAGCGAACGTATATTAGTGAGCTTGTCCGCGAGCCAAAGCATCTTTACACCGATATCGGTACTGTTTTTCAATACGGCCAGTGAATCTTCTTTGCGTAGCTTCCATGAAGCAGTAGGGTCAAGCTCCGGATATTCTTTTTCGGATTCAGACGATACAAGAAAAGCAACTCTTTTTCCAAACCGGCTTTCTATCTCAGCGAGAGTACCGTCAGTATCTTCAACGATATCGTGCAGAATACCGGCTGTAATCACCTCTTCATCATCTGTCATTGTAGAAAGCACTTGTGCGACCTCCATAGGGTGCAATATGAATGCTCTGTTCTGAAGTTTGCGCTTTTTACCCTGGTGCATGACGGTTGCGTATATTATTGCTTCCTCTAACATTGTCATCATATGTACTTTCCTTCCGTGCTAATAAAAAGCTTACTTATTTTTTATCTTTTCTTTTACTTTCTGGTCAACATAGTTATCAGCACTCGGTTCGCTTACAATGTGAGCTCCCTCACCGATACCTTCTACCTGAGCAAACTTGCTGTCCTTCTTGCCGACATCGACATATGCCTTTTCCACGGTGCCGTTTTCATATATGTAGACGTAAGAGCCTTCATCGTCCGTGTACAGACAGCTTGTAGGAACTGCAAGAACGTCCTCGGCGGATTCGAGATGTATCGTAACATCTGCGTCAAGACCGATGATAAAGGCTTCATCTGAATCAATGAGTATCTCGATGCTTGCCTTTGCCTTGCCGGAGATATCCGTTTCAGCCATCTGGTCTATTTTGGAGACCTTGCCGCTGTACTGCTTGTTTCCTACATTGATATCTGCATCCTGTCCGAGCTTGACTGACGGGATATCGTACTTTGATATCATCATTCTTACTTTATAGCTGTCATCGGACTGCATTTCCGCAACGGGAGTTCCCTTATCAACGTAAGCGCCTGCGTCTACGAGGCATTCAGTGATGATGCCGTCAACGGGAGCAGAAGTGCCTGCTTTGCTTTTTTCAAGCTCATTTTCAGCATATGAGAGTGACAGCTCGTCCTGTGCGAGCTGCTGCTCGTATGCTCCGAGAGTATTGTATGCCGACAGCATCGACTGCGCAGTTTCTTTCTGGGTCTTGGCATCTGTCCATTTGCGCATAACGGCTTCGAGATCGTTTTGCAGACTCAGATACTGGCTGTATGTATCGGGATTCATTCCCTCGGAGGATATAGCAAGGCTGTCAGACTGGAGCTTTGCTATCTGCTCATTGAGAGCTGAAATGTCTGACTGATAGCCGCGTATCCGCTCGGTGAGCGAGCTTAGTTTAGTCTGAAGAGTTTCTGTGTCGTCAGTTCCGAGCAATTCGATCTCCTTGAATTCGAGCTCAGCCTTTGACAGCTCAGTCTGCTTGTCCTGTATCTGCAATTCAAGAGCAGTTATATCAGTATCATTCGTATTTCTCTGTGCTGCTTGAGAATATTCAGTGCTGTAATTATCAGAGGTAAGTGTGCGTATCTGGGATTCTATCTCAGAATAGCGTTTCTCACAGTCAGCTATCTGTGCGTTTGCAGTATTGACAGCGTTCTGATATTCGGTACGCAGAGCATTTATGTCATCGAGAGTTTTTTTGCTGTATTTCACATCTGTCTCAGCGGCGGCGATGAGCTTCTGCTGTGTATCATCGCTGTAGCCGATAAGCACATCGCCGGTCTTTACTCTGTCACCTGCGACGATGAAGCGCTCGCTTACGAAGCCGTCAACGTCGGAATAGACCGTAACTTTGCGGCTGCCCTCGATCTTGCCTATACCGGAGAGAACAGGTGATATATCTGTTTTTTCTGCTATAACTACATTAACTGTATCGGGCGTGAAGAGGCAGTAAGCTCCTGAACCTGCACCTACAACACATACTGCTGCAATAATTGCTGCTTTTAAACCTTTTTTCATTTATTCCACTCCTTTTAGTGCATCTACCATGTTTATATCCTTTACCTTGCTGGATATTATCTCATTTACAGCGATAGAAAGCACGAATGATATGATGACAGCCATAGCGTAAGGCTGAGGACTGATATGAAAGATGAATGCGGCTTCATCGTCGAGGTTGTCCATCATGAACATGAGGACTTTTTTACCCAAGAGAAGACCTGCGAGGGTTCCGGCACCGGTAACTGCTATATTCTGCTGCTGAAGTATCCAGCGTATCTTCTTGGTCGAGAATCCGAGTACCTTTAACGTTGCTATCTCACGTACCTTTTCCGAGAAGGACATAACGCCGAGATTATACATAATTACTATGCCCATGGCAACGGCAATAGCCATGATGTACATGACCTCTGTCGAAGTCAGTTCATTGTCTTTCTCGAGTGCGCGGATGAGTGCCGCTTTGTCGAAAATGCTTGTTATTTCTTCACGCTCTGTTGCATACGAAGCAGGAACGGTCTTGTTAGTGTATAATATGTTCGGGCGGAATTCTGCTCCGAGCGATTCAAAGTATTTACGGGTCATAGCGATGCCTTGTGCTGAAGGAGAAGTATAGATTATCGCGGCTCTGCCGGAATAGAGCTTTTTTTCGCCCGGAATACGGAAGCTCACCATATCACCGACGCCAATGCCATAATCATCTGCCACCTTTGAACTCAGCGCAAAGCCGTGAGCGGGAAGATCGATGTATTCGCCGTCGCTGTTCTGATAATTATAGAGATTTCCCTCATCTGTTACTGTGACGTTCTCGAGTGAATGATTATCACCTGAGAAAAGCTCTGTTGAAAGGCTCATTACCATCTGCCCGTCGAATTGGCGTGCATAGTCATAGACAACGTCGGGCGCTGTATCATACGAGAACATTACCATGTAATTGGCTGTATTGAGTTCGCTGTACTGCCAGTCACCGACCGAGCCGAGAAGCTCGTTTGCTCCGAAAGCCGTGAATACCAGCGCAGCCGAGAGTGCGACGCCGAAGAATCCGACCAGTGTACGGATACGGTTGCGGCTGATGTCGCGGATATTCCATTTTGCAGCGAAGCTGAGTTTTTTCCATATGAATGTTTTCTCGACAGGACCTGCACCCTGTGTGGCAGGAGGCGCGGGCTTGAGTATTTCAGAGGCACGCTGTACGAGCAGCTTGCGGCATGAGAGATAATTCGTAAGTCCCGCGAGAGCACATACAGCCGCAGTAGTGATGAAGATCTTCGGCGAGAGCTCCATTCTCGAATAGGGATTGCAGTAGAATGTGTTCATCGTATATGTGATATACTTTCCGAGAGTATACCAGCCTGCGACCGAACCTGCGACCGAGCCGAGCAATGCTACAACAACCGAATACGACGTGTAATGAAGAATGACGGCATTTCTTGAAAAACCGAGAGCTTTCAGCGTTCCGATGAGAGTTCTCTGCTTTTCGACGAGTCGTGTCATCGTGGACATTATGCCGAGCAGCGAGATAGTGATGAACAGTACAGGAAACACAGTTCCGAGCATTGTATGGGTCTCCATATCATCGTGTATGTATTCAAAAGCTGTTACGTTCTGTTTTTTAGTACAGATGAGCTGTTCCTTGGATATAGTTTGTTTTATTTTTTCTGAGGCGGCGCTGATAAGTTCCTTTTCGTCGTCTCCGATGAAGAGCTGACCGTCAACTGTATTGAGGTCAACGAAGATAGTATCGAATATCAGCTCCTCACCCGGATACTCTTTCGCGTCGAGGTAGGCATATCCGTAAGCCCCTTTATCGGGCTCTGTATACGTATCGTCGATAACGAAGTATAAATGGTCGGAGCTGTCGATCATGCCCATGACTTTTTCCGCGAATTCAACGTTTCCGCAGGTGCATTTGAGAGTGTCGCCAACGCTGATATTCTGTGCTTTTGCGAAATCGGTGTCTATCCAGATACCGCTCATTTCAGGCTGATATGGAGTTCCCTCAGAGAGGAGCATACGCGAGATATCGTTCTCCTCGATGAAGTTGAATTCCATTTTCTTTTCGCCGCCCGGGAGACTTACCTTGCCGTTGAGAGCAGTGCGGAACTCAGCGTTTTTAACCTCCGGAAGATTCTTTACAGCGGCAAGGTCGTCGTTGGTAAAGCCTTCGGAAGAGACACTGATGTCGGCGAAATTCGTATCTGAAAAGTATTCGTTCACAGAGTTATCAGTGCCGGAAATTTCAGCCTCGAACGCTGTCATAATAAACATCGCGAGGAAACACATCACGAAAATAGCGGTAAACTGAACTGCGCTGTGTCTGAGGTCACGGAGCAGTTTTTTTCTGAGATTCTTTTTCATGAACTACCACTCCAGTTCGTCAGCGTCTTTTGGTTTTTCGTTCACGATAACTTCCTCGACGGTACCGTTTTTGACCATTATCACCTTGTCAGCAATTTCGGCGAACAAATCGTTATGTGTTACCATTACAACTGTTCTGCCGTGAACGCGGCTCTGGTCCTGCAAGAGCTTCAGGACTTCCCGTCCGGTATTTGTATCGAGAGCACCTGTAGGTTCGTCACAGAGGAGGAGCTTCGGCTTCTTGGCGATAGCACGCGCAATTGAAACACGCTGTTGCTGACCGCCTGAGAGCTGAGAGGGGAAATTGTTCCTGCGGTCAGCGAGTCCAACCATTTTGAGTGCCTCGAGCGAATCCATAGTATCGAGTCCGAGGTCATTCATGAGGTCAACATTCTCATAAGCCGTCAGAGTTGGTATGAGGTTGTAAAACTGGAAGATTATTCCCACGTCGAGAGCGCGGAACTCTCCGAGTTTTTTGTCATCGAGAGCTGTTATCTCCTTGCTTCCGAAGAATATCCTGCCGCTTGTGGCACTGTCAAGTCCGCCGAGCATATTCAGGAGCGTACTTTTTCCTGAGCCTGAGGGACCGAGAATTACAACGAGTTCACCGTCCAGGATTTCAAGATTTACGTGCTTCAGTGCTTCGTAAACTACCTGTCCTGTTTTATAT
>JAEEVL010000050.1 GCA_016290875.1 Ruminococcus sp. | reverse complement strand
CGGCTACAACTGCATTTCTTTTTTTCAGACCGCTTCGGCGGTCTTATTGTCGTGTCTTCTTTTTCTTCTGTGAAAGTTATGTGAAACTTTCATTATACCCCTTGACTTTTATTTGCAGGTCTCTTTGAAGATCTTCATATACTACACTCGCACCGGAAAGCTGGTTGCTGACACCAAGATCAAAAAAATTTTTCAGAAAAAGAAAGTTTTTACGGAAAAAGATATCCTGTCATTATATTATAACACAAAAACAGGGCGGATGCTATCCGCCCACAAAATTCTTATCTGCTTTCGCAAACTACCCTTCTATCTGACGCGAAAGGAACTGCGCTGCCGCATTGATAAGACTTTTCTGTAAATCAGTTACCTCTGTACACTTCTCTCCGCTAAGGAAAGCTACCGCTCCCGTAACATCACCTGCTGTTATCATCGGAACAGCTGCTATCGCTGTGCGGTTCACGCCCTCTGCCGGAAAGAAATTGTTGCAGCTGCCGTTCGGACAATAATACTGTCCCCTGCTCTCCATCAGCTCCTCAAGCTGACTCGTCACGCGGCGCTCCGCAAATTCCCTCTTAGGAACACCTGCTGTCGCTACAACATGGTCCTTATCAAAGATAAGAACCGGACACCCGGCTATCTTGTGCATTATTTCCGCTACATAAACCGCGTTTTCGCTCATTTCACTTATAGCTGAATATTTCTTGAATATAACTTCACCCTCGCTGTTTGTGTATATCTCAAGCGGGTCACCCTCCCGGATACGCATAGTTCGGCGTATCTCCTTAGGGATCACGACACGTCCGAGGTCGTCTATTCTTCTTACAATACCTGTTGCTTTCATATTTTACCTCCCAAAATCATTCTGACTTTGTGAGGTTAGTATTTCCGGGAATTATTTGATTATGCAAGTACATACAACATAAGCAAGTCATTATTGTTAATTCGTATATCATATTATTAATCAGCTGTGTTTTTTCATAGTCCGCAAATTATATAAAAGAATTGTATAAACAGTCTTGATATTTCTGATTATTAATGTTATAATGAGTACAATGGATACTTAAGAAAGGAGCGGCAACTATGGGCATATATGTAAATCCCGGAAATAGTGCATTTCAGAGGATAAACAACTCTGAATATGTGGATAAGACCAAGCTTATCGACTTGATAAATGCAAGGATTGGTACTAATAACAATCTTGTTTGCATAAGCAGACCTCGTCGCTTTGGGAAATCCTTTGCTGCACAAACTCTGTCAGCATATTATGACTGCTCATGTGATTCTCGCCCCCTCTTTGATGATAAGAAAATTGCCAAGTGTGCATCCTATACAGAGCATCTAAACCAATATAACACCATATGCTTTGATGTAACAAGCTTTATCTCTGTTGCAAGAAGAACTCAACGTCCGCTTTCTGATGTTCCTAATATGATAACAGAAGCACTTCAGAAGGAACTCATTGAAACCCACTCATACCTCAGACCTGATATGTCACTAACAGAGTGTATTCTACGGTGCGTTGAGGGAACTAAAGATGAACAGGGACGAAAGTTTGTATTCATAATCGATGAATGGGATGCGGTAATAAGAGAAGCAAAAGATGAACCTGCAACTCAGAAGCAATATCTTGACTTGTTGCGCGAGTGGTTCAAAAACATCGCATTTACACCAAAAGTTGTAGCTGCTGCCTATATGACAGGTATTCTCCCCATAAAGAAGGACGGCTCTCAATCTGCAATATCTGATTTTGAGGAATTCACAATGGTAAATCCCCGTGATTTCGGCGGATATGTCGGATTTACCGAAAACGAAGTACGTGAACTTTGTAAATTGAACAATGCTGATTTTGAACTGATGAAGCTGTGGTATGACGGATATTCGTTCAAAGGCGCAGGTTCGGTATACAATCCAAATTCAGTTATGAAAGCTGCAAAATACGGTGATTTCGATTCCTACTGGACTGAAACATCAGCTGCCGAAGGACTTATGGAATACATTAGCCATGACTATAACGGACTGACTAAAACTATCGCTGAGCTTATTGCAGGGATAGATGTTAAGGTCAGCGTAACAGGATTTGCCAATGACCTGACGACATTCCGCGGGAAAGATGATGTACTCACGCTTATGATACATCTCGGATATCTTGCATATGATTCTGTAAATAAAACAGTTAGGATACCTAATGAGGAAATAAAGCTGGAGTTCCAGAAAGCTGTCAAGGAAGTCAATCATACTGCAACCCTTGAACGTCTGAAGGCAAGCGAGCAGCTTTTCCTCGATACTATCGAGGCCAATGAATCAGCCGTTGCTGAACAGATAGAAAAGATACACATGGAGGAGACCTCCCCTATTCATTACAACAAAGAGGACAGTCTCCGCAGCGTTATAAAGCTTGCTTACTATACCTACCGTGACAACTATGTCCAGTGGGAGGAGCTTCCTGCCGGAGCAGGCTATGCAGATGTCGCTTACCTGCCTAAGTACGACTCAGGTTATCCTATACTTGTTATTGAGCTGAAATGGAACAAAAATGCCGAAACTGCAATCCAGCAGATAAAAAACAGACACTATCCAGATTCGTTCAAGGGACTTGGCAGAGAAATCATTCTTGTTGGTATCACCTATGACAAAGACGCTCCTGCCGGAAACAGAAAGCATATCTGCAAAATTGAAAAAATAGAAATGGAATAACGATATCCCGCTCATATGAGCGGGTGTCTTTTTTTATCCGTTGTATGTCCCTCTTCCCTATCTCATCCATATCTAGGTCAAGGTTTCTCCCGAAAGAATAGAAACTGCGAGCAACGAGATTGACTCGCTTATCATCACAGCAATATCGCAAAAAAAGCCTTGCAATTTCAAAAACTTCCATGATATAATAGGCTTAACAGATTCCAAAACAAAGGAGTGATCAACTTGCTAAAAAATGGACTTCTGAAACGAGCCGCTGCTGTTATTTGCAGTGCTGCGCTGATTCTGCATGTAGGCGGTATCGGCAGGAACAGTACTTCCTGCGCGGAATCGGTTTCAGTCACAATATCTGACGAAATAGGGCTTGTAGCAAACCTCTTCTGCGTTGCGGACGGAAACAGCGCAGATCATGCCGCGCTTCAATGGGAGACTACGCTATCTGCGGACAGCTACACGCTCTATCGCTCAACGTCACCCGACAAGAACTTCGTTCCGGTCTACACAGGAAACGGGAATTCCTACTCAGACAGCGATATGCAGACTGGTCAGACCTACTATTATCAGCTCAAGGTCACATCAAAGGGGAAAGACAGCTATTCCTCAGTAAAAGAGCTCACACCTTGCTCCCTTCCCTCCGGACTCAGCACCTACGATAACCAGAAGGGCAGCAGCCTTGTATATGAGACGAGCGGCTACAAGGTCGGCAATACATACTACAACTACTCCCTGAAAAGCCATTCTGGAACAAATGACATCTACCTTGCTGAAACTACCTCCACTGACGGAAGGCGTTTCGGAAACGAAAGAAATGTTGCGGACAGCTCGCAGAATTCCGCACTTTCAAGCTGCAAGATAGAATCGGTACACATCGATTACATTCCCGAAAAGAATAAGGTCGTTGTGTGGGCGCACTGGGAGAAGCCAAGCGGTTACAGTGACGGCAAAGCTCTCGTTATCACAGGAACTCCCGGCGGACAATTCACAGTCCACCACGTCTACAATCCACTCGGAATACAGGTTCGTGATATGGCTATATTCTTCGATGATGACGGTGCAGGCTACCTCATAGCTGCCGCAAACAAAGAAGGTCAGGGTGCGAATGCGACTATGTACATCTTCCGTATGAACGATGATTACAGCGACGTCACAGAGGTCGTGAAAACGCTCTTTGAGGATCAGTACCGCGAATTCCCGAACCTTATCAAAAAGGACGGCTACTACTTCCTCTTCACCTCGCAGGCGGCAGGCTGGTACCCAAGCAGCGGCGCATACAGCGTTACAGATGACCTGTACGGCAAGTGGAGCGAGCTACGCAGTATCGGCAATACCTCCACATTCTCCTCGCAGTCCGGCTGGATAGTCAATATGCAGGACAAGAATTATCTGATGCACGCTTACCGCTGGCTGAGAGCCTCCACAACAAGCGGAACGACGCTCTGTCCGCTATATTTTGACAACGGCTTCGCGTTCTATGACTACTACCCGTACTTTAAGTACAACACCTCCACAGGCGACCTTTACCCGGTTCAGCAGGGTGAACTTCTCTCACAGGACAGACCAGCTTCATCGTCCCTTGCATCAAAGTGGAGCAATTCTCCCGCGAAGGCTTTCGACGGCTCATATCAGAGCTCGTTCACCGCTATCGGCGACTATAAAAAGTGGCCTTTCTACTTGCAGGTCGATCTTGGCCAAGTGTGCGAACTTGCCAATATACAAACCTCGTGGTACATCTGCAAGGGCTCCGAGGGCTACTACACATACACAGTCGAGGGCAGTCCTGACGGGCAGAACTGGACGAAGCTCCTCGACCACACCAACAAGAACAGTGAAGAAGTCACCAAGACCTACGGTTTCAACAGTGATATGCTCTCCGGCAAGGCACGTTACGTCCGCCTGAACGTTCAGAACGCAACACTCCAGAACAATCCCACAAATAACTGGTATACGCCCACCGTTTATGAGGTCAGGGTTTTCGGAACCCCTGTTGGTGAAGCCGCTAAGCCTGAACCTTACCTGGATATCGATTTCGAGAATGATACCGGGATGCTCGCTCTTAACGGCAATGCTAACGTAAAGCAGGACGCTGAAAAGGGAAAGGTATTATACCTCGATGGAACTGATGGCACCTATGGGGCTTTTCCGGCAGGTATGCTCGACGGTCTGCGCGATTATACCATAAGTATGGACATAAAGTCGGAGTCGGAAGGCAACTTCTTCACATTTACCGCAGGAAGGGACAACGAGAAATATGTATTCTTCCGCGTTGCAAAAGACTTGTTCCGCTTCGCCGCTACGACCAATTCGTGGCGTGACGAAACAGAGCTCATCTGTGAACTTAACGGCACAGAATGGCACAACTACACCCTCGTTGTAAGCGGTGCGGACACGAAGCTCTATCTCGATGGCAAAGAAGTCTGCCACACTACTGAAACTCACGGTCAGCTTGCGGATATGGGCAGCGGAACGAGCTGTTTCATCGGGAAGTCCTACTACGCTGACGATACCTGTTTCAAAGGCAGTATCGACAATATCAGGATATACAGGAATGCTCTCAATGCATCCGAGATAAGCGAAGCTTTCAAGGTGCACGGCGATGTAAACGCTGACGGCGAATTCAATATCGCAGACGTTGTCACACTCCAGAAATGGCTTCTGCAAAAGTCAGGTACTCAGTTGAAAAACTGGAAGGCTGCCGACCTCAACGCAGACAACAAGCTTAATGTGTTTGACCTTATGCTCCTAAAGAGAGAATATATCAATATCAGATAATGATCACAAACCACCGGGCATTTGCCCGGTGGTTTTCTGTATCCATTCCCATTCGATGCCGACTGGAAGGGCAAAGAGTGATACAAATAAGCTAACCAAATCATTAGTCGTGGCTCAATGAGCCCCGTTATTTTTTGCTAACTTGTGCAGAAAGTTTTGCACAGATACCGGTGAAATATTGAAATCCAACAGAAAATATGCTAAAATACATAGGTAAACTACGCCGGCAAGTCCGATTAGCAATAATGCACAAAAACAACTACCACTTTTTGTGATATTATACAAAGATAGATTTTTCCAAAAAATATTCAGAATTTAGTGCGTAGTTTTTTCTTCTCATATCGTCTAATAAGTGAAAGCTCGATGATAGGCTTTCAGAAAGGGGTAAGTCTATGAACAACGGTGCAAGTAGCTACCACCGTTTTCGTGACGAAGGTGATGTACGCGGATTGGATGAGATCATTATAGAATACTGCGACGGTCTGATATTGTATCTGACAAGCATAGTCGGAAATGTTACCACAGCCGAAGAGCTTGCCGAAGACACTTTTGTCCTGCTCGGTACCAAAAAGCCGAAGTTCAAGGGAAAAAGCTCATTTAAGACCTGGCTCTATGCCATAGGAAGAAATATTGCGGTAGACCATCTCCGCAAATATTCAAAGAGAAGCTATATTTCTATTGATGAAGCACCCGAAATGACTGATGATGAAGCTGCTGTTGAGGAATCCTATATCAAAAAGGAACAACAGATAACAGTCCACAAGGCGATGCGAAAGCTCCCTCAGAATTATCAGCAGGTGTTATGGCTCATTTATTTTGAAGGATTCAGCAACAAGGAGGCTGCAAGGATAATGAAGAAGAGTCTTCGCAGTCTTGAATCTATATTATTCCGTGCTCGAAAGTCACTCAGATCACAACTTGAAACGGAGGGTTTTGAATATGTCGAAACATGAGGAAATGATCGAGAATGTACACCGCCGCATAGCTCAGTATGAGGAGGAAAAGAAGATGAAACATTTTAATTTTAAGAACATTTTTTCAACAACTAAGCCGGACAGCAAAATTGAAACAAACATTCCCGATGAAGATGGATATATTGAAGTCGTAAGCGGTACAGAACGAATAAAGTCTTCAAAACGTACACTGCGTATAGTCAGCAGCGTTGCAGCTTGTTCTGTTCTCGCAGCAAGCATAGGCACAACAGGTGTACTCCTCAACAAAAATAAGGGAAATAAAGCTGCTCCTTCAGAGGAGAACGTTGTTACAACTGAATCGACCGAAACAGGAACTCAAACAACTGTATATAATGATAACGTTGTTTACACTCAAGTATCAGTAAAAGCAACCGAAACTACAGTTTCCAAAGAGGGCACTGTTACCACTGAAGCAACCGAAACAGCAACCGTAACGACACTGTATGCTGAGAACGTTGTTGCCACTCAAGCAAACGAAGAAGTAATCGAAGAAGCTACCGAAGCAGCAACAGAAGAAGTAATCGAAGAAGCTACTGAAGCAGTAACTGAAAAAGCTACTGAGCCAACAGTGACTAAAAAGGCTGAGAACGTAACGATCTCACAGTATATAGATTTCACTAAGAAGTATTTCAGAATACACCGTCTTAACAACTATAGTGATTTTGCATGTTCAGATGCGACATACGATAGTTTTGCAGCATACCTTAACAACTTTAAATGGGGCAAGGGAACCGCTATATCAGAAAAAGAGCTTCCTGATTTCGATAGATTCGGCGGCCAAGGATATACGATCAACTGGCGCAAGGGCGATGTATGGTATTATATTAACGTTACAGACAGTGGAAAAGCATATTTCCATATGGAAAAGTGCATTCCCCTGGGCGGTCCTTTTGAATATCAGACCAGTGGATGCGCAGTATTTAATATTGATTACAAAGCATTTGATAACGGCATAAATAATATCTGGAGCAAAAACGTTCCTGATACAAGCGAATATCTCTCTAAGCAGGATAGAATGTATCTCACTCAGGGCGAATTCCAGGTTGCTACTGTAACACGTTACGGCAGCTCATCCAGCGGCGAGTTCGTTCCTAGTAGCGCTAAATCAAAAGAAGCTCTTCAGGGCTTCCTGAAAGAAGATTTCGTTGGTATGCTGAAAAATGAAATGCCTGACACAGAGTACGTTGAGGGTGAGTCCTATGAGGTAGAATGCTACTATAAGACAAGCGACACAACTACACGAAGACTGACCTATTATATCGATAGTAACGGTTCTGTCGCTATGTGCGAATATGAGCTTACCGCCGATTCGAGTATCCCTACAGGTTGTCCAAACTACTCTATTGACATAAATGCATTCAAGAATGTTCTCAAAGACATTGAAAACGGCAAATACAACAATAAGTATTAATTCGCTGTAACTGCATCTATGCAGGAGAACGCTTTATAGAATATTCAAGAGGGTTGCCATTTGGCAGCCCTCATTCTTTATCCGTTTATGTAGTCGTTTAGCGATATTAAGCATAGTGCGGCGTATCTCCGGTAATGAGTCAATCCCAGATTCTGTGTAAACGCAAAATAGTGCAATAAAAGAGTATATGATGAGACCGATTGTGAAAGCAGTCGGTCTTATCTGCATATTAGCACATGATTATTTGATTGTCAATATGAAA
>JAEEVL010000027.1 GCA_016290875.1 Ruminococcus sp. | reverse complement strand
TTGCTTGTCGGGCAGAAGCCCGAACCCACTTCAATTCATAGGCATACACCAACAAAAGTCAGGAGGTAGATAATATGAGAAAACGAAATACCACAATAGCGATACGCTGCACAGAGGAAGAAAGCAGGCGTATCCATGAGCTCGCTGAGAGGCACGGACTGAAGCTGAATGACTTCATAATGCGGTGTGCTCTCGGCAAGAAAATTGTTATCGCAACTGGGATTGACGAGATAGTCCGACAGCAGAAAGCAATCGGGCGAAACCTGAATCAGATTGCTACACTTGCAAACATGGACAGGCTGACCGCGGTCAACTTTCAGCCGCTCCTCGACGAGCACAGGAAGGTCACGGAGCTGATAGGTCAGCTGCTGAGGGAGGTGAAATAGTGGCGACGGTCACAGCGATAAGCACGAAAGGCGGTGGCGGCGGAAAGAAAAGTCTGGACTACATCTGCCGCGATGATAAAACTGACAATAAAAAGTTCGTGTCGGCTCTCAACTGTTTGCTGCCGACTGCATATCAGGAGTTCAAAAATACAAGAGAGATGTATGGCAAGACTGACGGTGTGAAGTACTATCACTTCGTCCAGTCCCACCCAAGCGGCTACAAGATAGAGCCTGCACTTGCTCACAAGATAGCAGTTGAGTTCGCGGAGAGAGCATTCCCGGGACATGAGGTTGTAGTGGCAACTCACACCGACGCCGACCATATACACTCGCACTTCATACTCAATGCAGTCAACGCTAACACAGGTTTGAAGTACCACTCAAACAAGTTCACACTGCAAGACCTGCGGCAGCTCAGCGATGAGATATGTCAGAAGTATGGAGTGACAACGCTCAGCAAACTTGAGATTCACAAGCAGAGCAACGGTATAACCAACGGCGAGTATCGTGTTGCAATGCGAGGTGAGAGCTGGAAAATGGACCTCATCAATACAATAGATGTGGTCATGAAAAGAGCCAAGAGCAAGAAACAATTCCGCTTCTACATGAAGCAGTGTGGCTACGATGTCAAGTGGGAGGACAGCCGAAAGTACATCACATACACCTGTCCCAACGGCAGAAGATGTCGTGACAACAAGCTTCACGAAGCGAAATACAGGAAGGAGAATATGGAATATGAGTTCGAAATACGAAGAAGCGAAAGAAGCCTCCAAGCAGAATTTGGAGGAAACACAGGACATACCAACTATGGTCTGTGTCCAGGAACACAACTGGCTGGCGCTGATCTCGCAGCTGAAACTTCTGACAGATACGCTGTTCGATGTCAAGGCTCAGACAGACGAGACAATGACATACGCACAGATGGAACGGTACCTGCGAAATCAGCAGACGATATACAATCAGCTGCTGGAACAGGGGAAGGAGATACAGGAGCAGACGTCACAGAACGTGACGGCAGAGGTATCGAAGCTGGATCAGGCGGTGGAGTACCTCGTCTCACAGGCTGGGAATCTGAACGAGCAGACCTTATCGCAGCTGAAATGCTCCGAAGAGCAGAGCAGAAGTCACGGCTTCAGACTGCTCCGACTGGTGGTGCTGATAGAAGTGCTGCACCTGATATCGTCGGTGGCATTGTTGCTATGGCTTCGATGATTGAGGACGAGCCTGTCGATGACGATACTGAGTACGCTCGGGAACACGTTGACAGCAAAGCACTTGCCGAGGAACGAGAGCGTAAGGAAGCTCACGGAATACACATGGGATAAGCTATGACTCCCTGAATCAAGGACTCAACTAACTCATGGGTAAAACGTCCGTGAGTTAATATTCGGAGCTCGACTACCGTAACGGTACTCGAAGTTCCAAAACAGGACTGCACTCTGTCCTTGCTCAGCACCGAGTTCCCATAATGGACATTCGTTATGGCGGAATGAAATATCCCGTCATGACGATGGGGTGGTGAACAGATTGTTCAGTACCGACAGGCGTTGCTGAAACGGCAGCACCTTCAAATCATCCATATCGGAAGGTATGAGCTGACAGAACGATTCGTTCGGTCAGTAGACGAAGTAACGAAACGTGACGGCGTCTATATCATCAAAGGGTATCGTGAAATCTGATATCCTTGTAGTGGATGTGCTCGGTATCAACAGCCAACATTCGTCCAGTCTGGTGAATGGATTTCGACAGAAAGCTGTGGTATGATTGTTGGTCAGGAGGTGACCGCGGCGATGAAGTTGCAGGATTTGTATTATGGAAACGTCATACCGTGTCAGCACGATGTGAGAAAGGACTCCGACTATGCAAAGCGAAGTCTGGAGCTGCTTGAAATGTGTGATACACTGGAGAAAAGGCTGTCGGCTGACGATAGAAAGCTGCTCAACAACATAACGGATATGCAGGGAATGCTGTCCGAAACAATGGCAGCGGAAAGCTACATACAGGGCTTTCGAGACTGCGCCGAACTTATTATAGACGTGATGTTCGGCAGGAGCGAGAATCTGAAATAGCATTATAGCAATGGCATGGGTACGGTAAAACACCGTGCCCATTTGACCTTTGAAGGGAGTGATAAAAATGACCGTAGCATTCATTCGTGAGAACAACTGACGTTCGGCGAAAGGAGAATAGAATGGGTGAAAACAACGAGGAAAGAATAGTTATGCTGACCATAAAGGAAGCAGCTGCACTGGTGGAGGGGCTGACAGAATACAGAGTCCGTCAGATGTGCATAAACGACCAGGTGCCGCACATCATGGCTGGCAAGAAATATCTCATCAACAAGGACTTGTTCCTCAGGTATCTGCGTGGGGAGACTGCGTAAATAAATAGTGCGAAAAGGCGCGTTTCCGCTGGACTTTTCTGCCGCATTGTGGTATGATGTCCTTGGTAGAAACGCGCCGTATTATTGAACGGAGGTTTTATATATGGCGGCTATCAGAAAAAGAAAAAACGGTTCGTATGAAATAAGAGTCTCCTGCGGTTACGGAGTCGACGGCAAGCAGCACAATCAGTACAGGAGCTATTATCCAGAGCCCGGAATGACTCCGCGGCAGATTGAGAGGGAAGTCAACAAAATGGCGGTGCTGTTCGAGGAAGAGTGCATGAGGGGACAGATCACTTCAGCGATAAAGTTCCAGAGATTTGCTGAGCAGTGGTTCGAGGAGTACGCGAAGATCAACCTCAGACCGACCTCGTATTCACGAATGAAACAGCTCACCAAGCGTGTCTATCCTGCACTGGGACACAAGCGAATGGACAAGTTGACTGCGCGCGACATTCAGCGTTTCATCACCGACATGATGATAAACGGCAGGAACGAGACTACAGGTAAACCGCTCTCACGCAAGACAGCGGTCCACCACCTGAGCTTCATCAGCGACGTGTTTACATACGCGATACGAATGGGTATGCTGAGCGACAATCCGTGCAGACGAGTGTTCGTGCCGAAGCAGGAGCAGCTTGAAAAGGAGATATTCACGCTGGACGAGGTGAGGACTCTGTTCGCAAATCTGGAAAACGAGCCGATGAAGTATCAGCTGTACCTTATGCTTGCGATATACAGCGGATTCCGCCGCAGTGAAATGCTGGGACTTGAGTGGAAGGACATAGACTTTGAAAATGACCTCATCCACGTCAGACGAACCTCGCAGTACACCGCAGAGAAGGGTATCTACACTGACACCACCAAGACGCGGAGCTCCAAGCGTGTATCTAAGATGCCAGTGATAATAATGGACCTGCTGAGGCGGTTCAGAACGGAGCAGACTATCGAGGCGCGACGGCTCGGGACAAAGTGGGTGGAGAACGACAGGCTGTTCACGAAGTGGAACGGCGAGCCTATGAATCCGCAGACGCCGTTCGAGTGGCTGAAGGGCTACTGCGGACGTGTGGGAGTGCCCTTCAAAAACATACACTCCCTGCGTCACCTGCACGCGAGTCTGCTTATATTCGAGGGAGTGGACGTGGTGGCGGTCTCGGCTGATATGGGCCACAGCGTCGTAGGTACGACTTTGAATCTGTATTCCCATATGTTCCAGGAGGCGAGGGCTCGCAACTGCGAGGCTATCACCAACGCTCTGAAGTTCGCTCATCAGCCTGCGGAGTGCGTGAAATACGACGTTCAGAACCGCGGCGATGAGCAGTTCGGGACATAAAAATGACCGCAGAGCAAAAACTCTGCGGCACATCTGAAAATAGTTAAAAGTGGTAATAAGTGGTCAGTAAGTGGTTACGGGTAGTTGGTTAAAATAATAAAAAACTGCAAATGGCTTAAATCAGCCATTTGCAGTAACCAATTAATGGTGACCCGTACGGGAATTGAATTAATCCCGAGCATTTTAGTAGCTTTTAGTAAAATGCGAAAATAGCTGTAAATCGCGGATTTTTGAAGCTTCAATTATAGTAACTTCAAGCGATTTCAGACGATTTTTAGTACCAATAAGTGCCAAACAAGTGCCAAAAGTGGCGCATTGTCCTCCAAAAAGTAAACCAACGTTCAATGAATATATAGCAGGGATACTTCTGAAAAAGGAGCGTTTATCCATGCTATTTTCTTATACATTGAGGTGTTAATCGCTTCATTGAGGCTCACGTTTCGAGTGCCATTCGGGTGCCACTTAGAGTGCCATTTCGAGTGCCAAATTACTTGGTAAGCACCTCTCTTTGAACTATTCTGTTACGATCCATTCTCCGGATTTGGTTGAACCCTTACGAGATATCTTTCCCTCTCGTTGGAGCTTTTCAAGGCGATATCTGATTGTTTGTTCGCTGACATTGAGCAACACTGCGAGTTTTTTTCTTGTGATTTTAGGATCAAGAAGTAGTTGCTCTATGATAGCTTTTTCTATATTGTCAGATTTTTCTTGGCGGTTTTCTTGGCGGTTTTCTTGGCGGTTGTTCTTTTCGTTCTCCTCCGCCTGAATTCTTGCAAATTCCTCATTGATATATGCTGTAACCATAGTATAGTCGTCAGTATCATTGCTTGGCTCAAAGACAAGCTCCGGAGAACCATTCTCCTTCATAGCATTTTTTGCTCTGCGTATACCTGAACCGTATGACTCTATCAAATCAAGGGAGAAGAACATTTCCTTCAACTCAGGATTGAGATACACTCTGTCACGGAACTCAGTATCATTATTCATAGCTTCAATTGTAACAGGCGGAACAGGTCTGTTATGATTGATAAATGAGATATGATCCTTGTATATATAAATGCCAATGTATTCTTTTCTGCTATATTCCTTATGGAGTATACAGTTGGTCGCAAGCTCGGAGAACATTGCAAGCGGATAATTGTAGACCATTCTGTGTCCGACACGGTCGGGCTCACGAACTGTATATGCGGACATTATCGTCTCGCTAAAGTAATCAATGACACGCTTTGCTTGTATCCAGATTGGTCCGTCAAACACCTGTGATACCATTTTGTCGGTGCCTACTGCCTCGCGGATGACCTCAACTCGAGCATAAGGAATGAACTCCTGTGGCTTATCCGCAAACATCAGAACAGCGAAGTTCTTGGCACGATAACCGCTGTAATCGTTTTTGCTGATAAGTCCCATTGCTTGTGCCATATCAACCTTGGGCATAGAGCGAATATCAGGCTTTGCATTGGTAGCTATGAGATATTCCTTCATGTATTCATAATTGAGATCGTCAATAGTTGCAGTTTCGTTAAGTTCAGATGAAAAATGAAAATCCGCAAACTTTTTAAGCAGTTCGAATTCCTCTCGTTTATTAGGAAGCCTTGTATCGCGGCGGACACGAATATACCTGCCGGGCTTCAGTTTTATAGACTTATCGGTTTCAGCCTGCTGTTTAGTCTCATACGGACCGTCGCTGCCGGGCTCAACGGCGATAATAATATATGTTCTACTATCTATTTCATCTTGGATAAGCTGATATTTAGGAACGGGGGTAATGTTTGAAAGCAACGATTTTAAAGCGTTTTCTGTTGGTTCAATATTGCCCGTGTCGATGCCTGATATAGGGCGCATAGGGATTGCTTTGATACCGTTTTCCTCGTCGTTGACTTCCTCTACGCCGATAAAGATAAGTCCAATCTCACGGTTCATATAGTTATTGCAGAATGCACAGGCAGTCTTAAGTATGCTGCCTCTTGTTTCAGCAGATCTCTTGTATTCTATATAGTCCGACTCAACAGCGCCGCTTTCAATGATGTCATGAGCCATTTTTCGTATATCTTCACATTTCATACTTGTTCCCTCACATATTACTGTGGTTAGTATCGTTCAATCTTTACACATTATACCATAGAACGTATAAGTTTTCAAGTATGGCAGCAGATAAGCAGAAGAGATAATGGAACGAAAGCTTCACTTATTAAAGAAAACTTAATCAAATCAAATGGAAACAAAGGCAATATCACCGCTAAATAGGTATTGCCTTTTTTATATAATAATACTTTAATCTATAGAGCAAAGAACTCAACTGTCTAATATCATCGTTGCTAAATGCTAATAAGTCCATTTTCTTTTAACTATAAATCAGTTAAATATTTCACACATATATCGAACTATCCTAAGCACGAATTCAATTTGCTACCGACAATTATGTGAGTTCAATAAAAACTATTGATATTCGCGCTGTAATATGGTATAATTTAATCGTAAAATACTGTATATTTTGGGGGAATAATTCATGAATGATAAAAAAATTGAAATACTGCTTGATAGTTTTGAAAAACTCAAATCTAAGATTAATGATCAAAATGATGACTATTTACGAACTATCAATGATATAATAGAAAAAATGTATAGTCTTGATAAGAATATAGCGGTAAATATGTGGGAGCATTGTTTAACTAAATATAATAACTACGAAGACGATTATAGATATTGTAATAATATGTACTTTATAGTTCTATGCCCATTTAACAATTATTTAAGAAATTTCGGGATTGATGATACATTAGATTTACTTAAAGATCACCCAATTATAAAAAAATCAGTATTTGAAAGATATTATTCACATTCTGATGAATTCTTCGAACAACTTGCAAGTTCAAATAAGCTATTTGAGTTGGATGAATATCTTCATATATTAGAAAATAATAGAAAATTTATAAGTAATCACTCTTATGAAGATGGAATAGGACAGTTACTTAAAACCCTTACAAATTACATGAAATTTGAACCTTCTTCAGAATGTGTTGAATTACTTTTAAGCCACGCTAAGCTTGCTAATGAGGAAAACCAAGCAACAATCAATGTAAATCTAATTGACTATCTATAATCTTAGGAGATGCAATAATGCTTTATAATATTGTCAAAAATATCTCGGATGAATTTATAAAAGAGGCTACAGCTTCCCCACAATTACTTTCGGACATGGCTGCTATGGAAAAATATATGTCCGAAAGCTATAGTGGTCGTATTTTTGTTGAGCTTCTTCAAAATGCGGACGATTGCGGTTCAAAGCATATTTTGGTAAAGAATATAGGTAATGATCTGCTATTTGCAAATGATGGACATCCTTTTACCGAAAAAGATGTTATTGCAATTAGTCGCTCGGGTGCAAGTAGTAAAGAACGAGGTGAAAGCATCGGCTACAGAGGAATTGGATTCAAAAGCACGTCCTACCTTACAGATGAAATCATAATACATAGTGACGATACAAGTTTTTCTTTTAGTAAATCACTCTGTTCCAATAGGCTTAATCTACCAACGTCAAATATACCGATGATACGTATTCCTTTACTTGTACAAGTTAGTAATGCACTTAATAATCTATTCACTGAAGTAAAAGAAAAAGGATACAATACTATTTTTCTTTTTAAAAATGCTAAGATCAGCGAATTTATTGATGAAATAAAGTCAGTAGACAATGGTTACTTTTTATTTCTTAAAAATGTTGTTTCCTGTTCATTTGAGTTGCCTTCATTTACTGCTCAGATCACATTAAACAGAAATACAGTATCAAATGTGCAGTACATTAATTTTGCCAACGAAAAAAGCTTCTCTTGGCTAATATATAGTAGTAATGAATGTTCAATAGGTTTTAAATATGATAATAAAGAAAAGTGCATAATTGAGTGCAAAGATGAAGAACAGCTTTTTCATAGTTATTTACCAACATATGATAAAGTTACATTTCCTGTAAAAATAAATGCTGATTTTTCAACCGATCCATCTCGTAAGCATATAACATACGATAAAAACACAGAAAACTCATTAACTCAAATAGCCAATTTAATTGTAAGTATCATTCAAACTGCGTTAAATGGCGAATTATCCGTAGAATACAAAAAAATATTTTCATTGTTCCTCAATGTTTCTTTCTTTTCCAGAAGCAATAGCTTTCTTAGACAGCAACTTAAAGACATTATACTTAATAAGTGTACCATAAGGCTTAATAATGGTTATACAATAAGAATAAGTGAATATAAAATCTTTCCAAATTGGTTAGAACCAGCAGAGATTAATCTTCTAAGAAAGAAATCATTTTTCATTCACAATTGTTCACTTGCTGATGAAATATACGACAATTATGAGGCTGTTGATCAATTTATATCACAGTACTCACAATGTACAGTTTCAAACGAAGATTTAATTACTCTGATGGAAGATAAATGCTTAGTTGAATCAATGACAGCAGAAACACAATCAAAAATACTAAGCAGAATTGTAAGAAGCGAACGTTTTAGTTCACAGTCAGAATCCTCAAAAAGGCTTGATGACGTAAAAGTCCTTACTGAAAAAGGTATTCTAAGTATTAAAGAGATTTCTTCCACTGGTGTATCCGTGAATGAAACCGTAAGTAAGTCCTTGCAAAATGATATTGGGAACGAAGGTATTAAATGGTTAGAGAAAAAAACCAATATCAAAGCAAAACAAATCACATCTCAGTCTGCTCCAATACAAAAAACTATTGAAGAAAAAATAATCACTGTAAAGCCACATATATCCAAATGGAGAAGTGCAGAACAACAATGCATTGAAATTGAAGCTTCATTCGGTAACAAGGCAACCGATGTCAGCAAAAAGAATATCGGTTACGATATTGAAAGCGTTACGCCTACTGGTGAAACACGACTTATCGAAGTAAAATCAATAAAAAACAGTGGCGAATTCTCAATTACCAATAACGAGTATACGGCAGCTCATCAATATGGTGACAATTATTATATATGCCTGATGATACAGGACGATAAAAAAGTTAGAGCTGTATATATCCAAAATCCATTAAAGAATCTATCTTTTGAAAAAAGAATAAGACAATGGGAATGGGTTTGCGATAATTATTCAGGGAACACATTTGAATTTGACTATTAATGGAGTGATAACGATATGAATATTAGCAAAGAAAAGAAAAAAGAAATACTATTAAAAAACTTTGATATTCTAAAAAACAACTTTGGAAAGAATAGTTCTCATTATTCTGATATAATTTCACAAATGGCATCTATAGATGTTAATACTGCAATAGAAATGTGGGTTTATCTGATAAAAAGATACGAAGATGAGGTTAAAAGCTATCATTCATACAATATAACTGGTTCGGTAGCATACGATTGTGAAAAAATACTTGGAGAAGAAACCGTAGAAAAAATAATTCTTGAAACACCAGAAATAAAAAATGCATATTTCTCCTTGATGTATAGATACGTTCCTCAACACTGCGGTAGAATAATAGAAAAGAAAATATCAAATAACGAACTAATGGAAGCAAATGAATTGCTTGAATTAGTATATAACAATCCTTATAAAGAAGATTCATGGTATAAAATAATTGATAATTGTATGCCTTTGTCAGATAGGTGGGAGCCAAATGAGAACGCAATTGAACTTCTTGAAATGTGGTGCGATAAGGTTGAGGATGAAGAAGAAAGAGCGAAACTTTCAATAAAAATGCTTGAATACTACAAAACAGACGAGTCGGAACAAAACGATGATTTTTCTGAGGCGCTTAATGATGATGATATTGATTGTTCAATTGAGTTTCTTTCATCTTTTGAACCTACACCTAATGAAGAGTTAATTAATCTGTATCCCGATACAGATGAAAATAAAGAATATATGTTAGATTTGCTTGAAGAAGTTGATTTATATGCTCAGGAAAAATCTCCAAATGTTAATAGAGCATCATCAGAAATAATGGAATCATTTCATGTTCTTGAGGATATCGGAAGATTGGATGTATTATCGGAAATATTATCAAGGTTTGCAGTAGTTAGGGATAATCTAAAACCGGTAAAATATTCAACACTATTCAGCTTAGGTTTGAGGAAGATGACTGATGAAGGAGTATTAAAAATAATAATGATGAATAAGCCTGCATTTGTTGCATGGTTAGAGGAAGAATTAGTTCATGAACATAGTATTATTGATATTGCAAGAAGAATCGGCTCTATATGCACGAAAACGGAGTATTATAATTTCAAGAATATGGTTGAGAAGAAATTTGGTAATGTGAGGAATCTGGATTATTATTTTAATAGCGATTAAGAAGGATAGCACCTAAAAAATACACATTTTTATATGGGAGATATTATGGAAAGACATATAGGAACTTGTTACAAAGAGTCTGAAAAGGATAAAATTGAAATAGGCGAACTAATAATTGATGGCAATCATATAGAGTTTTATAGCCGCTTTTTCGTGCCTCCTTTTAAAATGGCATTTATTGGCGAAGATGGAAATAATAGTTATAAAGTATTTGTTGAGGGCTATACAAATGGAGGCAACCATAAGACAATCGCTAATACATTATCGCATAGAGTAGACTATGTTCTTATGCAGAATTATGAATTCTCCAAAGAATTGAATGTATCCGGAATAACGGAGTTTTCGTTTATTATCCCTGAGCTAATTAATTGGCTTGGAATGGATACTGTTTATTATTGTTATACTGATGATGATACACCAGCAGCTGGTGAATATCCGATGCCAAATATTATTATTAAATCAGATAATCCTAAGATTGAGATATACTTTGAATCTTCATCACTATATAATTCTATTATGGCTGATGATCCTACTGAAATCAATATCAGTAAAAAGCCAAGAATACGTGTATCGTACAAAGAGCCGGTTGATATTCAAGCAATTACTTCTGAAATAGAGTGCTTGATGCAGTTCTTTGGATTACTGATTGGAAAAGTTTCCTATGCAAATGATATAAGACTCACTATTAAAGATCAAGATCTTAAAAGCTGGCTCTTTATAAATCATGACTATTCCTATAATCTTATGACACAGGATATTTTAGATAAACCTCGAACATATTTTTATATCGTCGAAAATAAAATACAATTATACTATTCTAATTGGCGAGACTTCTTTAATAACGATGATTTCTCGCTATTGAGAAGAATTTACTTTTCTGTAAATGATAAAAAAGAGAAATTTGCTGAAGAAGTATTTGTAGAGTATATGCGGTTTTTAGATGGATATCATACAAGAATTTCTGGTGATGCTGAAACAGAAAAAGCTCTTAATAAGGCACTAAGCAAAACCATAAAAATAATTAAGTCAAAAATTTATAATGTTGAAGATCGTCCAGTATTTGAAAATGAATTTCATAAAGTGCTTCCTGACTGGAAATATAATTCAAAAAATGTCGGAAAAATAGCAGAGTGGATAGCCAAAGGGTATTTAACAAAAACAACATTATCACATAGATTGAGGGAATTAGACGAGAAACATTTTAAAATCATTTCAAATAATGCTTTAAACATAGAAAAGCTTCCTTTGAAAAATAATGATTATAACGAAAAAATCAAAGCTCATCTAAAAAGAAAGTATAATCTGGAAACCGATGAAGAGGTTGGAGATAAATTTGATAGTTTAAAGCCAGAGCAAAAAGATGATATTCTAATTGAAATTTATTATAAAGAACTTGGGGATACAAGGAACTATTACTCACATTATAAAAAAGACAAAACAGGTGTGTTGGAGTTTATACAGCTAAGCGATTCAATAAAGGTATTAAAAGCTACTATTCTCTCCATATTCTTATATCATATAGGGTTAGAAGATATTGGGCGCAAAATGATTGCATTCGATAGCGAATTGAATTTTCAAACAATGTTTTTAAGGAAAGAAACGGAAAAATCATTTTTGCCACCTAAAGAATACTATAGAAGTAAATTGAAAGATACAGAACAACAAAACTAATTCTCTTCTCATGAAAAAATGATATAAGTGAGACGTAGCGGAAAATCTAAAATTATAGCGATGATCAAGAATATAAAGTATTAAAAAGCTCTTATGCCCTCAGTGCTTTGCTGAGGGTGTTGTTTTTTGTTTCGCTAAAAGAACAAATTTTCGATTTTATATTGACAACCGAACAAACGTGTGCTAAAATAGCATTAACCAAACAAGAACGTTCATTCTATACATACGTAGTAAGCCTTCCGCCAGAAAGGAAAACGCATGAAGAGAGTGAATGGACATCATAGGCAAAACGATACGAGCGTTCTTGAGTTGGATACGCCGATACAGAACTATAAGGAGGCATATGGTCAGGAAGCATACGAACAGGCGACATCGTTTTATGAGTCTGAGGAATGGAAGAAGGTCGAGCGAGACCAGCTGAATTCTGACAGGCGATATTATGAGAACAGAAAGGCTTGCAGTCTTGAAGAATACAACGAGTGGGAAAGTGCGGAAGCGAGAAAACATCGCTTCCAGGACACACCTTCTGTTGTACTCAGCGCTGAAAGGAAAGTCACAAACGGATTTGATGATCTTTTTGATGATCCGGTTCTCAGGGAAGCGATGGAAGTTCTAACAGAGAAGCAGTACAGCGCTCTCTACTGCTCCTTCAAGAGTAGACTTGATACATATGAGATCGCAGAAAGAATGGGTACAACTGTGAGAGCAGTGCAGGATCTGCGCCGACGAGCATTGGACAAGCTTCGTGATGAATATATCTCGCTCTATGAAGAAGCTAAAGCCTTCGGTTATCCGGGATTAGTCAGCTACAACTATAAACGGATATTGGCATTGTTTGAACAGTGTAAGATCATCTTTATGCAAAAAGAATCGCCTGAGACCGCTATCCCCAATGGTTCTTCCAATAAAGATCCGGCGGCGTAAACATCTCCCCACAGTGTTGCTGTGGGGATTTTTCTTTACTGGTAAAAATTACCAATCGAATATATGCTTTTATTTTGTCACTTGTGCATCTATACAAAGATTTGCTTCCCAATCGTTACAATCTTCGTTTTTTTCGTTTCCCATCGGTATATATATGGAGGCAATTTTCATCAACGCTCTGCTGAGACATTCGGCAGGGCGTTTTTTTAGTGCAAATATGTATGCTGCTATTAGGCAGGCAGCAAACAACAGGAGGTGACGAATCGCCCGACACAGCCCACACAAATAGTTCGCACGAGCAGTTGCCCGTAACGAAAAAAGCTGTTGGCTGTGTCTGAGAATCTTATGAGGAAAGGAGGAATGCTATGAGTAATATGTTACAGACGAAAACCGCAGAAGAAATACTGACAACAGTATTCAAGCCGAAGGAGTTCATCATTGACGGACTTCTTACGCAGGGACTGTACGTCCTTGCAGGTACACAGAAGATAGGCAAGTCATGGCTGGCAATGGATATCTGTCTCAGCATTGCAACAGGAGTTCTGGTGCTCGGACGAGAAACTATTCAGGGAACTGCTTTGTATCTTTGTCTCGAGGATAACTATCAGCGACTACAGCGCAGATTGTTTCAGATGAACGCTGATCCGATTGAGAATCTACACTTCGCGATTGCTGCTGATAAAATCGGTGCAGGTCTTGAAGAACAGATAGAAAGCTTCAAGAAAGAGCACGATGACTTGAAAATAGTTGTTGTCGATGTAATGCAAATGGTGCGCAGCAATGTTGAGTCGAGTTATGGTGCTGACTATGCTGAACTGATCGCACTCAAACAAGTCGCATACCGCTTAGGTATATGCATACTGATGATACATCATATGCGAAAAGCTAAGGACGATAATCCGTTCAATATGATGACAGGCAGTACAGGTATCGGCGGTGCAACTGACGGCAACTTTGCGCTCAAGGAAACAAAGTGCGGCTCAGGAAAAGCGATCATGTATTGTCAGGGGCGTGACATTGAATACACTGAACTGCGAATGCATTTCGATACCGATGTCATGCGCTGGATAGTTGAAAATGAACCTGCGACGCAGAAGAGCCGTGACAATATTGTTCTCTCCGCTGTATATCTTTTCATCAAGGAGCGAATTCACTTTGAAGGTACTGCGACTGAGTTGGTTGAAGAATTGAAAAAAGTTACCGATGAAGTTATTTATCCGAACAGAGTAACGCGCGATTTAGTTCAGAATGGTTATGAACTCAGCAAATACGGAATTGATTTCAAGTACGAAAGAGTTCACAAAGGGCGAGTTATTATTCTTCACTACAACGGCGAGCGTGACAGTAGTGACAGTAGAACTGTTACCGTCACGCAGGCACTGCCTGACAGCTCACAAACGTCTATATAGCTTCATCTGCGGGGCGTGTCAGTAGAAATCCGTGTCGGTAGTTTTACTGTCACGGCTGAGTTACTGTCACGCACAAAAACGCCCAAATTTGCCGCCGATACACAAATCGGGTAGTTATCCCACCTGCGACGGTGAAAGCGATTGTCGCGCAACGTGGAGCGAGTGTGGCGATACCGCATAGCTATTATCAGCGAAGGAGGAAAAAACCGCTGACGAAGTACTACAGGCGACGGAAGTATGAAATGCCAGCATCGCATTCGGCAGTCCGCCGAACGCTTGCTGGTCGGGGAGAACCCCGAACCCCCTATCAAAATCGCACTAAGAAAGGAGAGTGATATAATGAGAAAACGGAACAGAACGATCACTATCCGCTGTACCGATGACGAGTATGAGCGGATACACAACAAGGCTGAGCGTCACAGGCTGTCGCTGAGCGACTTCGTTCTCAGGTCGGCGTTTGACAAAAAGATAGTCGTGGCTGACGGACTGGACGAGGTCGCAAGGCAGCAGAAAGCTATCGGACGCAACCTCAATCAGATTGCAATGCTGGCTCATGAGGGACGGCTTCATTCCGTCCGACTGGACGAGCTTTTGGAGCAGCACAAGGCTGTCACAGCAGCCGTCTGCGACATAGCAAAGGCGGTGAGATAATGCCTATCATTCACTTCATCAACAACAAAACCCAGACCGCTGGCGGCATGAAGAACGTCCTCAACTACGTCAGCAGAAAGGAGAAGACCGTGTCAGAGGACAAGCGTTTCGTGACGGGAGTCAACTGCTCGCCCGAGACTGCGCTCGATGAAATGACCGCGACCAAGAACTTGTATCATAAGCCCGACGGTCGTCTGTACTATCATCTGGTGCAGAGCTTCCCCAGCGGATACGAGATTGAACCCGAGCTCGCGCACAAAATAGCGGTGGAGCTTGCGGAGAAAGCATTCGGGAAGTATGAAGTTGTAGTGGCAACTCATATCGACAGAGAGCATATCCACTCACACTTCGTGTTCAACTCGGTCAGCTTCGAGGACGGGAAGAAGTACCATTCCAACAAGGAGAGTGTCGAGGAGTTGATGAAGCTCAGCGATGAGATTTGTCAGCGGTACGGAGTTCATGTCCTTGATGCTCCCAAGAAGAAAATGAATAAGGACTTCCTCTCCGACAGCGAGTACAGGTCAGCCAAGCGTGGTGAGAGCTTCAAGTGGGAGCTGATGAACGTCATCAATCAAGTGATGAAACAAGCAAAGACACGAAAGCAGTTCTGCTATATGATGAAACAGCAGGGCTACAATGTCAGGTGGGAGGACAACCGCAAATACATCACCTACACTTGTCCCAATGGCAGAAAGTGCCGTGACAACAAGCTTCATGGCGACAAGTATAGAAAGGAGAATATGGAGTATGAATTCGAAACAAGAAGAATTGCAGCAGATGTACGACAAGGAATTGTCGGCAGCTGCGGACACTCAGCCGACAGTGGTAGTGCTCGATTCCAACTGGAGAGCGCTGATAGCACTCAACAAGGAAATGGCACAGGAGCAGTTAGAGATACTGCAAACACTGTCGATATTATCAACGAAAGCCGAAACGGAACAGGTGCTGAAAACAGTACGCTCCGAGCAGAGAGATACCATAGCGACCTGTCAGAAGCTGCTGAATCAGGCAGCGGAACTGTCGGAAACAGCAACGGCTCAACTGGAGAAAGCAACAGCGGACCTGTCATCACAGGCTGGGAAGCTGAACGAGGAATATGGCTTGAAGCTGAAAGAGCTCGACGAGTACAAGCACAAGATAAGATTGAAGGCAGCCAAGTGGATAGTGATCTCGCAGTCAGTATTGATAGCATTGTCGGCGGCGTTGCAACTATGGCTTCGATAATTGAGGACGAGCCAGCTGATGATACCGAGTACGCTCGGGAGCACGTTGACAGCAAGGCACTCGCAGAGGAACGAGAGCGGAAGGAAGCACTTGGAATACACATGGGATAGTCCTGTGAGGTGTGCTTTGTTTCAACAGCCGGTTTTCGTCAGGTCTGGTGAATGGACTTCGACAGCGAGCTGTGGTATGATTGTTGGTCAGGAGGTGACCGCGGCGATGAAGTTGCAGGATCTATACTACGGAAACGTCATACCGTGTCAGCACGATGTGAGGAAGGACTCCAACTACGCAAAGCAAAGTCTGGAGCTGCTGGAGATGTGCGACACACTGGAGAAACGGCTGTCGGCTGACGATAAGAAGCTGCTGAACGAGATAACGGATATGCAGGGAATGCTATCTGAGACAATCGTAGCGGAGAGCTACATACAGGGATTTCGTGACTGTGCCGAACTGATAATTGATGTGCTGTTCGGCAGGAGCGAGAACCTGAAATAACATAACAATCAAATGGAAAGGGTACGGCAAGCACCGTACCCTTTAATTTTTAGTAAAGGAAAGATGAAAATGAACACTTTAATTCACACAGGAAACATGAACAAGACAAATAGAAGGAGTATGATTGAATGGCTGAAAACAAAACAGAAACAAAAATCGTTATGCTTACCATAAAGGAGGCGGCAGCTCTTGTGGAAGGGCTGACCGAGTACAGAGTCCGTCAGATGTGCATCAATGACCAAGTACCGCACATCATGGCAGGCAAGAAGTATCTCATCAACAAGGAGCTTTTCCTGAGATACCTCCGCGGAGAAACAGCGTGAGCGATTTTATCAGTAAAGTAGATTTATAACACGAACGGCGCATTTCTGATAGACATTTCCGCAGACCTGTGGTATAATGTCGGTGGAGGAAATGCGCCATAGTTTTGAAACGGAGGTTTTTAAATATATGGCGACAATAAGAAAGCGTTCCGAGGGAACGTACCAGATAAGAGTGTCATGCGGCTATGGTGTAGACGGCAAGCAGCGAAATCAGTTCAAGAGCTACAAGCCTGAGCCAGGTATGACACCGAAGCAAATTGAAAAGGAACTCACTCGTCAGGCTGTTCTGTTCGAGGAAGAATGCAAGAGGGGACAGATAACATCGGCTGTCAAGTTCGAGAAATTCGCAGAGCAGTGGTTTGAGGAATATGCCAAAGTCAATCTCAGACCAACCTCATACGCACGAATGAAACAGCTCACCAAGCGTGTCTATCCTGCCATAGGGCACAAGCGACTCGACAAGATAACGGCTCGTGATATTCAGAAGTTCGTGACTGATATGCTTGTCAATGGCAAGAATATGAACACGGGTAAGCCGCTGTCGAGGAAAACGGCAGTGCATCACCTGAGCTTTATCAGTGACGTATTCAGCTATGCGATACGCATGGGAATGCTGACGGACAACCCTTGCAGACGAGTATATGTGCCGAAACAGGAACAGGACGAGAAACAGATCTACACCATTGATGAGGTGAAGAAGCTGTATGAGAACCTGAGAGGTGAGCCGATGAAGTATCAGGTCTACCTGCTGCTTGCGATATACAGTGGTTACCGCCGCAGTGAAATGTTGGGACTGGAATGGAAAGACATCGACTTTGAGAACAACATTATCCACGTCCGCCGCACATCACAGTATACTGCTGAGAAGGGCATTTATACCGACACTACGAAAACAAGAAAGTCAAAGCGAGTGTCCAAGATGCCTGTCTCTATAATGAACTTGCTCAAACACTTCAAAGCTGAGCAGGAGGCAGAAGCTGCACAGCTCGGAACCAAGTGGGAAGACCATGACAGGCTGTTCACCAAATGGAACGGAGCACCGATGAATCCGCAGACACCGTTTGAATGGCTGAAAGGCTACTGTGAGCGTATCGGAGTGCCGTTCAAGAATATCCACTCCCTGCGGCATCTCCATGCAAGGCTCCTGATATTTGAAGGCGGAGACGTAGTAGCGGTATCATCGGACATGGGACATAGCGTCGTAGGAACTACCTTGAACCTGTATTCTCATATGTTTCAGGAAGCCAAGGCTCGCAACTGCGATGCAATAAGCAATGCGCTGAGCTTCACAAACGATATAGGCACAGAGGAAGAAAGTCCTGTCGAGGACGATACCGAAGCCGAGACTGAGCAGCAGGCACTGGCATTATGAGCAAAAAAAGTACCGCAGAGCAAAAGCTCTGCGGATACCCAAATTAATAGTTAAAAGATAATAAGTGCCAAACAAGTGCCAAACCACAATTTTAAGAAAAGAGAAAACCCACAAACGGCTATTTTAAGCCATCTGTGGGATTGCAAATTGGTGACCCGTACGGGAATTGAACCCATGATTCCGCCGTGAAAGGGCGATGTCTTAACCTCTTGACCAACGGGCCTTCTTGGTAGCGGCAGTAGGATTTGAACCAACGACCAATCGGGTATGAACCGAGTACTCTAGCCAACTGAGCTATGCCGCCAAATTTACTGCAGGCGTACCTGCGACTTAATTATTATATTACAAAAATCAAGAAAAGTCAAGTAAAAAAATGAGAAAGAATCAAAAACGTGACAATTGACAAAATTGTTCTTGATAAGCACGTACTACTTGTTAATGCTGACGATAGGCGTTAGAATGGCTCGAAAAAGCTGCTGCGGCAAAGCGAATATACTGCGAGTAAACTGTACAGAGATATTCCGGAGCGTTTTACACATAGAGATATAATGGAGGACGCTCAAATAATAACAAATTGTAAACAAGGCACAAAAACTACAAAATTCATAAAAAACTGCTCTTTGATTTATTGACAATCCACTTCTCATATAATATAATGTAGGTGAAAAAGTATAATTTCAGTATAGTGTCAGTATAAGGTGTCTGCACGTTAGGTGGTGCAGCTGATAACAACTGAAAAGGTGGGGAATATCTTATGAAAAAGAATAGGCTAAAGGGCTTTACGCTCATCGAGATCATTGTCGTTATCGCTATCATAGGCGTTCTTGCTGCGATACTTGTACCCTCTGTTACAGGTTATATCGCTAAGGCAAGAAAGACTCACGATATGTCGAGCGGAAGAAAGATCTCAGAAGACATCATGTCACTTCTCAGTGAAAACGAACAGGCTGAAAAGTCGTTTTATGACGATTCTCAGGCAACTCAGCATCCTCAATGGCATAAGACAGATCCGGTAACAGGCGACAATTATGATCTTATCGTTGTTGCTGTTATGAACGGAGGTTCAGGCTGCAGCGGCGCTTTCTGGAACTGGACGGAAACCGAGCCGGAATACAAAGATTTTGTCGATGCTCTCAATGCAGATCTCGGTTATAGCGGCACTAATACAAAGATACCGATAAAGTATCAGCCTAAGGATGCTTCTAAGCCTGTAAATCGCTGGTTTATCTGTTACAGATCTGATGATCACAGTGAAATAGAGCTGTGGGTAGGCAACGGCGGCAGTCAGAGTCAGGGTAAGGGCGAGCCTATGTATAGGACTTATCCTAAGCCGGCATATTGATAAAAAATGAGACGTGTGCTTTGTGCATAACGTATACGAATTGTAAATTTTTTGTGTGATTCGTTGACCTTCATCCATCTTGCGTGATATACTATATGTAAATCAACCAGTTGAGTCGTCTGCATATAGAGCAAGGGGTGAGTGACGTGTTAAAGAAAAAAGGTTTTACATTAATTGAAATGATAGTTGTCATTTCTATCATTGGTGTACTGGCGGCATTTCTTATCCCGTCCTTACTGGGATTTGTCAGAAAAGCAAGGCGTACTTCCGACATAGCTTCCGCAAAAGAGATACACAACAATGTTAATCAGATAATAACTGAAAACAGGCGTATCGAGTGGAAGAGTTCTTCCAGGGGCGGAGCTTCTGTATATACTCATGCTATGGAGTCCTTCTATTCAAAGCAGGGTTCGAGCTACAAGAGCATAATCAGGGGCGGCAATCCTTATTATAACAAGATCGACAGTGACGGCACTCCGTACACACTTATGCCTGTAGCTGTGCTCGACACGAACAGAAACGGCAAATGGGTAAATATAGATCAGGAGCAGCAGCCTTTTGTGTATCAGCTGAATGCTCAGATGGAAAACTCCAAAGGCAAGGTCAACGTGCCTGCCAAGTATGAGCCTAAGGACAGCGAGGATACGCTCAATCGCTGGTTTGTGTGCTATCGTGCCGATGAACCGTCGCAGATCGAGATATGGATCGGCTGCAAGCAGGGTAAAAAGGCGAATTACAGCGGCTCTGGAAAACCTATGTATCGTGTCTATCCTGATCCTACATATTGATGAATAAAGGAGCTGTCAGTTTGGCAGCTCCTTGTTATTTATGTCATAGAATAATGTTCCATGCTGATTCAATCTTTGTCGCGTTGGCGGAAACAAGCTGCTGCGGTCAGTCCGAACGCAAGCGCCGCTGTGATACCTCCGGCTGCTGCGGTTATACCTCCTGTGAACACTCCTGCGAAACCTTTTTCGTCTACTGCTTCGCGGACTCCCTCTGCAAGAAGATGTCCGAAACCGGTCAGCGGCACGGTGGCTCCGGCGCCGGCAAAGTCTGCGAACGGTCCGTATATGCCCACTGCTGAGAGCACGACTCCCAAAACTACGAAACCTGTCAGTATTCGCGCCGGAGTGAGCTTTGTCCGGTCTATGAGTATCTGTCCTGCGGCGCAGATAGCTCCGCCGGCTATGAATGCTTTTATTACGTCTGTAAGCATATCTTTCCTCCTGTTATATCTCCAGTCCGAAGCTGATGGACAGCGCGGTGTTGACCTTGTTCATCGAACGCAGGTCAAGCTCGCCCATTTTGTCCTTCAGCCGTTTTTTGTCTATGGTGCGTATCTGCTCGAGAAGGACTATGCTGTCCTTGGCGAGTCCGCACTTGTCTGCCTGCACTTCGATATGAGTCGGCAGGCGTGATTTGTCACGCTGACTGGTTATCGCCGCCGCTATGACTGTTGGACTGTGCTTGTTTCCTACGTCGTTTTGGACGATAAGTACAGGTCTTACACCGCCTTGCTCAGAGCCTACAACGGGACTGAGATCGGCGTAATAGATTTCTCCGCGTTTTACTGACATATCATTATCTCCCGGTCTTATATTAGGCTGTCAGGGAACACTCCCTGAATGTCTTGCGTATATAGTATTAACGGCTGTATCGTATTTATACAGCCGTTGTTTATTATATGTTTACGGGAGAGCTTTTGTTTATCAGAAGAAAGGATTCTCGATCACTCCGGAAATTCTGAGAACTACATACATCAGCAGTATGATGAACGGGAACAGGATAAAATTTATCTCGCGGTTTTCTCTTTTGTATTCTCTGAAAAAGTCGCCGCGGCGGCTGAACATACCCGGGAACTGATGGCTCTCTTCAAAATCCCTGCGTGACTTTTTGTAGTCGCAGTAGCGTTTCACTCCGTAAAGGTTAAGAGCTATGAGCGCAAATGCGATATAAATATCAAGAGTTGAGAGCATAGTGTTGTCTCCTTAGCTGACAGTTTCTGCGAGATCGGGGAAAACGCTCAGACAGCGTTTCAATATGCCGTTCATCATAGCGAGAGCAATACCGTAATTCGTGAACGGTACTCCCTGATCTTCGGCGGATTTGCGGCGGAAAACAACTTCGCGTTCGCCGAGCATACAGCCTCCGCAGTGTATAACGAGGCTTATATCCGAGAGATCTTCGGGAAACTCGCGTCCTGAGCTGAGCTCTATGTTGAGCTCCTTGCCGGTAGTCTTTTTGAGGAGTGCAGGGAGCTTTACGCTGCCTATGTCACCGCACTGGCGATGATGCGTACAGCCTTCGGATATGAGAACTGTGTCGCCGTCTTTCAGTTTGTTTATTGCGGAAGCTCCTTTGACTGATGCTTCGAGGAAGCCCTTGTATCGTGCCATAAGTATCGAGAAGGAAGTCAGCGGTATGTCATCGGGGACTATATTGCTCACCATTGCAAAAGCCTGACTGTCTGTAACGACCATACGCGGTTTGGTGCCGAGCTTGCGGAGAGTGTCCTCAAGCTGGAATTCCTTGGTAAATACAGCCATAGCATCGGCATCGAGAACATCACGGAGAGTCTGCACCTGCGGCAGTATCATTCGTCCCTTTGGTGCGGCAGCGTCTATCGGTGTAACGAGCACGATAAGATCGTTCGGCTGTATGAGATCTGCGATGAGATGGCGCGGTTCTTTGTCGGTATTGGCTAGAGCGGCGATCTTCTCTTTCAGCTCATATATATTTGTTCCGTCGAGAGCACAGACAGATATTTCATTTTCGCGGCAGTCTGTTTTTTTGGTGAGGTCTGATTTATTGTATGCAACGATGTAAGGAATATCCTTTTCGGCGAATATCTCTGTAAGCTGGCGCTCTGTTTCAGTGAGACCTGCTGTGGCGTCAACGATGAGAACGGCGATGTCAGTACGGTTGAGTATCTGCTTTGTCTTGCGGACTCTCAGTTCGCCGAGCTTGCCTTCATCATCGAAGCCGGGAGTATCTATTATCACGACCGGACCGAGTGGGAGCAGTTCCATTGCCTTTGTGACCGGATCAGTCGTCGTGCCCTTAACATCGGATACTACTGAGAGTTCCTGACCTGTAACAGCGTTTACGACGCTGGATTTGCCGGCGTTTCTTCTGCCGAAGAAGCCTATGTGTACCCTCTCACCGGAGGGAATGTCGTTAAGACTCATATTTATACCACCTTATAAGTAATCGCAGGGAATGCCGCTGGGGGCACTTCCTCTGCACAACATAAAATCAAAAGCCGCAGAGCAAATGCTCCACGGCTCAATTATACCATATATATAAGATACGTGCAATACCTGTGCTATCAGAATTCTATCTGTGCGATAACGCTCTTGAGAGCAGCTGCGCTGTTCTGGAGCTTTTTTACCTCTTCCTCTGTGAGGTTAGGTGAAACTTCACGCTCGATACCGTTTGAACCGATAACGCAGGGGAGACTGAGACAGATGTCGTTGATGCCGTATCTGTCATTTATGAGAGTCGATACTGTGATGATGTTGTTTGCGTCTCTGAGGATAGAGTCACAGATCTTGTTTACGCTCATAGCGATAGCGTAGAAAGTAGCACCCTTTCTCTTGATTACCTCAGCACCTGCCTTGCGGACTTCGTCGATGATCTCTTCTTCGTCAAGGTCAGCGTGCTCCTGATCTTCGCAGTATTGCTCCATGGGGATACCTGCGATGTTTGTGAGTGACCACGGGATGAATGAAGAATCACCGTGCTCACCGAAAACGTAAGCGTGGATGCTGTTAGGGCTGAGACCGACATGGTCAGCGATAACAGAACGCAGACGTGAAGTATCGAGAGCTGTACCTGAACCGATAACCTGCTGGGGTGAAAGGTTTGTACACTTGAGGATAGTGTATGTGAGGATGTCAACAGGGTTGCTGACGATAACGTAAATTGCATCAGGAGCAAAACGTGCTATCTGAGGCATTACTTCCTTGATGATGTTTACGTTTGCCTGAGCGAGGTCGAGTCTTGTCTGACCGGGCTTTCTTGCGAGACCGAGAGTAACTACGACGATGTCGGAATCCTTTGCGTCCTCGTATGTTCCGTCTATGATCTCTACGTTATGTCCGAATGAAACACCCTGACGGATGTCCATAGCTTCGCCGGTAGCCTTTGCCTTGTTTATATCGACGAGTACAACGTCGGAACAGGTACCTGCAACAGCGAATGTATATGCGATAGTTGCGCCGACATTTCCGGCGCCGAGTATAGTGATCTTAGTTCCGTTTTTGTTTTTCTCTCCCATGAGTTTGACCTCCGTTAGTGCGAAGCTCTAAATACTCCGCGCATATTATAATCTATACTATCATTATAGCATAAACACGAAAAATAGCAAGCGAATTACAGCAATATCACCAAAAATCGGTATATCGTACAAAACAGTTGAAAATCCAACACGGAAATTTCACCTTGTAATATATGCCCGGTGTAATGCCGGGAAGCCCAGTGCAACAAAAATAGTTTATAATATTCATAAATGCGCACAAATATGAAGAAAGATATGGATATTTATTCGCTTTGGTTCAGAAGATGATCTTTTGCCTGAGCGTTGACAGTTTTTATCGGGAGTGATATAATTAGTACATAAAACAAAGGGGGGCATACTATGGATTGTCCGTTCTGCGGAAATAAAATGGATGAAGGCGAGGTGCGCTTTCCGCCAAAGTCAAATTCGATCACAGGCTTTAAAGGTGAGATCGGCTGGTTTGAAGACAGAAGCTGGATAAAAGACATAAAACTGGGAAATTGCTCGGGCGGATATGTGCCGTTTTTTAAGGCTATGAAATGCGATGAATGTCACAAGCTCATAATGGATATTGAACTGCCCGAAGATCTTCAGATAGACAAGATGACTTGTCCGAACTGCGGCGCAAGGATAGATTCGGATTATCCTAAGTGCCCGGAGTGCAAATATGATTTTTATAACGACTCAGAAGATGAATAATATACAGAAAAACACGAATATTTTCTAAAATAATGAATATTTATTCAATACCCCTTGACATTCTTTTCTTAGGGTGTATAATAAGAGTATAACGCAAATCAATGCCGGATAAAAAGGCTTTTTTTCAGGAGGTAATAACCATGGCAAACAAGAAGGATATTAAGAAGGTCGTTCTCGCTTATTCAGGCGGTCTTGACACCTCTATCATCATCCCGTGGCTCAAGGAAAACTACAACAACTGCGAAGTTATCGCTGTTTCAGGTGACGTAGGACAGGGTACAGAGCTCGACGGTCTCGAGGAGAAGGCTATCAAGACAGGTGCTTCCAAGCTCTACATCGAAGACCTTAAGGAAGAGTTCATCCAGGACTATGTTTTCCCCACAGTTCAGGCTGGCGCTATCTATGAGAACAGATATATGCTCGGTACTTCCTTCGCTCGTCCGATCATCGCTAAGCGTATCGCTGAGATCGCTATAAAGGAAGGCGCTGACGCTATCTGCCACGGCTGTACAGGTAAGGGCAACGACCAGGTTCGTTTCGAGCTTGCTATCAAGGCTTTTGCTCCCGAAATGCAGATCATCGCTCCCTGGAGAGAATGGGACATCAAGTCCAGAGACCAGGAGATCGATTATGCAGAAGCTCACAATATCCCGCTCAAGATAAACAGAGAGACAAACTACTCCAAGGACAAGAACATCTGGCACCTTTCTCATGAAGGTCTCGACCTTGAGGATCCTGCAAACGAGCCTCAGTACGAGAAGAAGGGCTTCCTCGAGATGGGCGTTTCACCTATCGATGCTCCTGACAAGCCTACATATGTTACTATCCACTTCGAGAAGGGCGTTCCTACAGCTATCGACGGCAAGTCAATGAACGGCGTAGAGATCGTTTCCACACTCAACAAGCTCGGCGGTGAGAACGGTATCGGTCTTGCTGACCTCGTTGAGAACCGTCTCGTTGGTATGAAGTCAAGAGGCGTTTACGAGACTCCCGGCGGTGCTATCCTTTACCACGCTCACGAAGTTCTCGAGACAATCACTCTCGACAAGGAAACTGCAAGAGTTAAGCAGTACCTCGGAATCAAGTTCGCTGACATCGTTTACAACGGTCAGTGGTACACACCTCTCCGCGAGGCTATGAGCGCTTTCGTTACAGAGACACAGAAGACAGTTACAGGCGATGTTAAGCTCAAGCTCTACAAGGGCAACATCATCAATGCCGGCGTAACTTCTCCTTACACTCTCTATGATGAGGAAGTTGCTACATTCGATGAGGATGAGGTTTACAACCAGGCTGATTCTGCCGGATTCATCAACCTCTTCGGTCTCCCGATCAAGGTAAAGGCTCAGCTCGACAAGAAGAGAAACAACAAGTAATCAACGGATCATATTCTTGTACAGGCAGGGGAGAAGTATCTCCTGCCTGTTATGACTTTATATGAAACAGGTGCAGAAAATGGAATTTATCAGCGGAAATGACATAGTTGAACTCTCAAATCCGGGAGTCGTTTCGAGACAGCTCCTCAATCCTGAGAATTCAACGAGTGTCAGGGTAACTATTACAGAAGTTCATCTTGAGGTTGGTGCAAGCCAGCCAAGACATACCCATGATGCTTCCGAGCAGATATGGTATGCGACAAAGGGTTCCGGAAAACTTCTCCTTGCGGACGATAAGACCAGGGAGTTCAAAGCAGGCGATGTCGTACGCTTTGCTGACAAGGACGTTCACGGTCTCCTCAACGACGGCGATACCGAGTTCGTCTATGTTTCCGTAACAGCTCCGCCTATAAATTTCGGCTACGCCTACAAAGACAAGAAATAAAGCTGTAAAGCTCCCCGAAAGGAGGAAAGAGCATGGTGAAAGTCAGAGTTATGACTCCTGATGACTGGGACGGTGTTGCCGCAGTCTGGGAGAATCATGAGGGAACTAATCCAGTTGACGACAGTCCCGAAGGCTTTGCAAAGTATCTCAGGCGCAATCCCACAACGAGTTTTGTTGCAGAGGATGACGGCAGAATAATCGGTACTATTCTGGCAGGGCATGACGGACGAAGAGGCATCTTCCACCATGTATCGGTCCTTTCCGAATATCAGAAGCAGGGCGTTGGAAAAATGCTCGTTGACAGCGCTGCGGAAGCTCTCCGCAAAGAGGGCATAAACAAGGTGCTGCTTGTCGTTTTCAAGCATAACGAAAACGGAAACGCTTTCTGGGAACATATGGGATTCACAGTGCGTGAGGACTTATACTACAGAAATAAGTATATTTGAGAAGCATTTGTTACAGTCAATGCATAATGCATAATGCTTAATTCATAATTTCGGTGTCCGCTTTCGCGGATAGATTTAAATTTTATCGCGTAAGCGATACCATAATTATGCATTATGAATTATGAATTTTGTAAAGAAAGCTAAAGGCTAAAAGCTAACGGCTTAAAAAGGAGAAATACTATGGCAGATATGATGTGGGCAGGAAGATTTTCCAAGCAGGTGGACGAGGGGGTTAATGCCTTCAATTCTTCCATTGCCTTTGACGGACGTATGTACCGCCACGATATACAGGGCAGTATCGCTCATGCTACAATGCTTGGCGACTGTGGCATAATCCCCAAGCAGGACAGCCTTGAGATAATCGGCGGACTCAAAGAGATACTTGCTGATATAGACTCCGGCAAGCTCGAACTCGATCCCAATGCTGAGGATATACATATGTTCATCGAGGCAGAGCTCACAAAGCGTCTCGGTGATGTGGGAAAGAGACTCCACACAGCACGTTCAAGAAACGATCAGGTAGCTGTTGACCTCAGACTTTACCTCCGTGATGAGGTAAAGGAGATACAGTCCCTTGTTGTAGAGCTCATAAAGACTCTCATCAATATGTCAAAAGAGCATACCGAGACAGTAATGCCCGGATATACACACCTTCAGAGAGCACAGCCCATCACACTTGCACATCATCTTATGGCATATGTATGGATGCTCCTCCGCGACCTCGGCAGATTCAGCGACGCTGCAAAGCGTATGGACTACTGTCCGCTCGGATGCGGTGCGCTTGCAGGTACTACATATAAGACAAACCGTCAGCAGACCTCCGAACTTCTCGGATTCACAGCTCCCATGGAGAACAGCCTTGATGGTGTTTCTGACCGTGATTACTGTGTAGAGCTCTGCTGTGCAATGTCACTTCTTATGACACATCTCTCCCGCTTTTCCGAGGAAATAATCCTTTGGTGCAGCTGGGAATTCAAGTTCGTTGAACTCGACGATGCTTTTGCGACAGGTTCGTCTATTATGCCGCAGAAGAAGAATCCTGATGTTACCGAGCTTATCCGCGGCAAGACAGGAAGAGTCAACGGTGACCTCGTTACCCTCCTCACTATGATGAAGGGCATACCGCTTGCATATAACAAGGATATGCAGGAGGACAAGGAAGCCATATTTGATGCTCTCGATAACGTAAAGCTCTGCGTAAGAACTTTCACTCCCATGCTTGCAACAATGCGCGTAATCAAGGATAATATGAGAAATGCAGCTGCAAAGGGCTTCATCAATGCTACTGACTGCGCTGATTATCTCGTAAAGAAAGGAATGCCTTTCCGTGACGCGTATAAGATAACAGGAACTCTCGTTGCCAAGTGCATAGAGAAAGGTCTCACACTCGAAACTCTGCCTCTTGAAGACTACAAGGCAATGACCGAGAACTTCAGCGAGGATGTTTATGAGGCAATCAGCCTTGATACCTGCATCCGTGAGAGAAAGTCCTACGGCGGACCTTCCCCCGACGCTGTAAAGGTTCAGATAGAAGCAGCTGAAAAGGCTCTTGCGGAGCAGATCGGCTGATGAAGAAAAAAGACGTTATATTTACTATTGGACTCTGCATATTCACCGGAATACTCTGGATGGCAGGCGAGCTCGTAATGGGCTTGTGGCTTGCTGTGCGGCCTAAAGCACATCTTTGGTGGCTGATAGGCATAGTGACATTCACTCTTGTCGTGAATGTATGGCACAGCTTCATCGAGGACGAGTCCGGCGCTAAGGATCCGTACCGTGAAAAGTACGACCGCAAGGTCAACGGAAGGATCCAGCGAAAGAAAAATAAAAAGAAAAAGTGAGGAAGTAATTATGTCAGTTAAAGTGTATATAGACGGTCAGGAAGGTACTACCGGCCTGAAGATACTTGAGCGTTTCAAGGACAGAAACGATATCGAGCTTATCAAGATAAGCGAGGAAAAGCGCAAGGATCCTGCTGAACGTGCAAGACTTATCAATATGTCTGATTTCACTTTCCTCTGTCTGCCTGATGATGCTTCAAGAGAGGCAGTATCGTTCGTTGACAACGACCATGTTCGTATCATCGACGCTTCTACCGCTCACCGCACAAATCCGGACTGGGCTTACGGCTTCCCGGAGCTTTCGGCAGCACACAGAGAAAAAATAAAGACTTCCCGCAGAGTAGCTGTTCCCGGCTGTTATGCCAGCGGCTTCGCTTCGATAGTATATCCCCTTGTCAGCAGCGGCATAATCCCCAAGGATTATCCCGTATTTGCATATGCGACATCCGGATACAGCGGTGCCGGAAAGAAGGCTATCGCCGTATATGAGGGCAGCGATAAACCCTATGAATTCAATAGTCCCCGACAGTATGCGCTTTCACAGCAGCACAAGCATCTTCCTGAGATGAAAGCTGTTTCGGGACTTGAATATACTCCTATGTTCAACCCTATGGTCTGTGACTATTTCAGCGGAATGGTCGTAAGCGTACCGCTTCAGACCAGAACTCTCCCCAAGGCAGTTACAGCCGCAGAGGTACAGAAGATGTATGCCGAGCACTATAAGGGCGCAAAGATGGTCGAAGTTATGCCCCTTATGCCGGCAGACGAGCAGAAGAGCTTCTTCCTCGCTTCAAATACCCTCAGCGGTCTGAATAAAATGCAGGTATTCGTTTTCGGCAATGACGAACAGATACTTCTCTGTTCACGACTCGACAATCTTGGTAAGGGCGCAAGCGGCGCAGCAGTTCAGTGCCTGAATATAATGATGGGCATTGATGAGACGACCGGTCTCGTATAACGCTTGCTCTTTACCCCAACGGAGGGCTATGTTATGCATAAGATGAAATTGAAAGAAATCTATGAGTATGATTATATCCCCGATGAGGAGGATACATACCCGCTTCAGGAATGGTTCAACGCTATTCTTGAGAAAACTGAGGACGAGCTGACTATCGCAGATGTCTGCCGTATGCTCAGACAGAGAATGTGCTCAAAGTGCGCTATGAAGAGAGCTGTCGATATACTGCGCAGGGATCCCTTCGCAGGTGAGATATACGACGGTCAGCTTATGAGCACTCTCTATGGATCAAAGGAAAAATACCTCTGCCTTTTCTACAGCGACATCAAGCCGATACTTGATGAAGCTGAGCTGCTTGCTCTGCAGCGTGAATGGGCAAGCGAAGAGGAAAAGTCGGAATATCTCAAGATCGCTTCCGCTTTCAAGACCAAGATAGCAGAAGCGTGCAATAAGCAAGGAGACTAAGTATGGAATTCAAACAGGTCGGAAATGTCAAATTCGTGGAAGGCGGTGTATGTGCTGCCAAGGGATTCCGCGCAAACGGTGTGCGCTGCGGACTTGCTCACAAGCCGCTTACTGATACAGAGGCTGCTAATGCTGCTGCAAACAATGCACTTCCCGATACAAAGCAGAAAAACGATCTCGCTATGATCGTTGCAGATACAGAATGTAACGCTGCTGCCGTTTACACTACAAACAAGGTAAAGGGCGCTCCTATCCTCGTTACAAAGGAACACCTCAGAAACGGCAAGGCAAGAGCTGTTATCGTAAACTCAGTAAATGCCAATACCTGCAATCCTGACGGCGTGGAAAAGGCTAAGAAGATGTGTGAGCTCACAGCTAAGGAACTCGGCATCTCTGCTGATGATGTTATCGTAGCTTCCACCGGTGTTATCGGACAGGTGCTTCCTATCGAGCCTATCGCAAACGGCATCCCCGGACTTGCAAAGGGACTTTCCTATGACGGAAACGCTCAGGCGCTCGATGCAATTATGACTACTGACACTATGCCCAAGGAGATAGCAGTAGAATTTGAGATGGGCGGCAAGACCTGCACAATGGGCGGTATGCTCAAGGGCAGCGGTATGATCCACCCGAATATGGCTACCACACTCACATTCATCACAACTGATGCAGCTATATCAGCAGAGCTCATTCAGAGAGCTCTCAGCGATATCGTAAAGGTAACTCTCAACCGCGCAAGCGTTGACGGAGATACTTCCACAAACGATATGGTCTGCATCATGGCTTCCGGTACTGCCGGAAACGCTCTTGTTGCTGATGAGAACGAGGATTACAGCAAGTTCGTTCACGCTCTCTATGCAATAATGATGAATCTTGCACGTATGATGGCAAGAGACGGCGAGGGTGCTACAAAGCTCATCGAGTGTTCAGTATCAGGTGCTGAGAACGACAAGATAGCAGAGACAGTTGCGAAGTCCGTTATCACATCAAGTCTCTTCAAGACTATGATATTCGGTGAGGACGCAAATGCAGGACGTATCTACTGTGCTATCGGTTATTCCGACGCTGATTTCGACGTAAACAAGGTCGATATAGATATAGCTTCAAAGGCTGGCAAGATAACAGTCGGACATCAGGGATGTCTGACAGAATTCTCCGAAGATCTCGCAAAGAAGGTTCTCGGTGAAGAAGAGATACAGATACTCATATCCCTCGGCGACGGCAGAGGAAGAGCTATGGCATGGGGCTGTGATCTCACTTATGATTATGTAAAGATCAACGGAGACTATCGTTCATAATATGGATGAAAACTTCGAGAATGAAGAGCGTCTTGATGACGACGAGTATGATCCTGAGATAGACGAAGACGATGAAGAAGATGGCGAAAGCTTCTACAGTAAATTCTTCGACGAAAATGACTATGAGGATCAGGCAAAGACAGCAGCTTTCATGGAGAAATATATCGATGAAAGCGAGCGTATAATATGGAGTCAGAGTATGTACCCCGGCGCTACCGGTCAAGAGAGTCATATGGGATGCAGGACTGCTTTTATTGCGGCTCTGATAGTCGAACCGATAGTCTTTATATGGTTCGTGCCGCCCTTAGGTATTGCGAGTATATTGCTTGGTATTGTTCTTCTTATCTTGAAGAAAAGCAAAAAATATAGATATGCTCTTACTGACCGCAGAATCCTTATGCGTGAGGGAAGAAAACTCATATCCATACCGCTTGAGGACATAGTGGCAGATGATTTTTTACGGCAGATTCGCGTCCGTATTTGTGATTATAGTGAACGACGTGTCGGAAGTGTATATATCGCCAAGAAACTGGTCGTAAGGAAAAGCGGAGTGAAGATACCGAAATACGCCTATATCAGGGGCATCAAGAACCCCGGATATGCTGCATCTGTTATCCGTCGTGAGGTAAACGCGGTCAAGGGCTTGGATTATAGTTGAACGAAAGGCGGTGACTGCATATGTTCGGCAGGAAAAAAAGCGATGATTACGATGAATATAATGAAAGTATCAACGCAAAATATGATGACGACTATATTCGGAGCAACGATGAATACCGTGAAGAATGCAGTCACAGTCACGAACAGACCTATAAAGATCAGGATCTGCACACCGATTACAGAGAATACCGTCAGGAGTGCAGTCATGATCACGAACAGACATATGAGGACTTCAACAGTGAGCTCGCGCCCTATGAGCAGAAGAGCGAGCTCGAAGCAAAGTTTGCAAGATTTCTCATGCCGGGCGAGTATATCATCTGGTGCGGAGCTGCTGAAAAGAATGCAACTGCGAGTGAAAGCGGTGCAGGCTGTGCTACCGGATGCCTTCCGGTGGCTATAGTGCTGGCGTTGATATTGTTCCCAATTTTGGGAGTTGTGAGCATAGGTGCCGTAGTATGCGCCGTTCTTCTGATGAAGGATGGCAATTTCAAGAACCGCTCCTATGCTATTACAGACAACTCGCTGATAATACTAAAGGGCAGTACGCCACACAGAATAAATCTTACATCTATAAGAGGTGTGAACTATAAAACAGGTCCGCGTGACATAGGTTATGTCACATTCAACGCGACATATTCAAATCCCAAGGGTATAATTACCAATAAAAACGAAGGAATATTCGGCATTAAGGATCCACAGAGAGTATCGGTTACTCTCATACAGGCGATCTCAGATAAATTAAATTATTCAGGAAGTGTTAGAAATGGTTAAGATCTCAAATCAGGATAAGTCACAGGTGCTCATAGACGCTCTGCCTTACATTCAGAAGTACAACAACAAGATACTCGTTATCAAGTACGGCGGAAACGCTATGACCAATAAAGAACTCAAGGACGCTGTAATGACTGACATAGTTCTCCTTTCTCTCGTAGGAGTAAAGGTCGTACTGGTACACGGCGGCGGCCCTGAGATAAACGATATGCTGAAAAAGCTCAATATCGAGAGCCGTTTCGTGAACGGTCTGAGATATACAGACGATGCTACTGTTGATGTTGTAAAGATGGTGCTCTCCGGCAAGGTCAACAAGGAACTCGTTCAGCTCCTCGCACAGCACAAGGGCAGCGCAGTAGGTCTTTGCGGCATAGACGGCGGAATGCTCATGGCTGAGAAGAAGACCACAGACGATGGTCAGGACCTCGGCTGGGTAGGCGAGATAACAAAGGTAAACACCAAGCCCATCCTCGATGCTCTTGCAAACGGAAATATTCCCGTTATCGCAACAGTTGCAACTGATGAAGAGGGCAACACATATAATGTTAATGCTGATACAGCAGCTGCACGTATCGCAGCTGAGCTCGGCGCTGAGAATCTCATCCTCATGACAGACATCGCAGGACTTCTTCGTGATAAGGACGATCCGGAGACTCTTATTCCCGAAGTAAATGTCAGCGAGGTGCCTTTCCTCAAGAGACAGGGCATCATCTCAGGCGGTATGATTCCCAAGATCGACTGCTGTGTTGAGGCTGTAAGACGCGGTGTCCACAAGACTGTCATCATCGACGGCAGAGTTCCCCACTCGATACTCATCGAGATACTCTCCAACGAGGGAATTGGAACACAGTTTACATGAAACAGTCCATATAACATAAAAATGTTTACTTATAAACAGAAATTTTACTCAATATAATGTTAAAGTTATTGATTTTATTGCATAAATGGCGTTATAATTAATATGTATCTACTAAATGTTTGGAAGTATTGCTGCAGGTTTGCGGCACAGTCGGAAGGAGAAATAATATGAACTCAAATGATAAGGTAATGGAAAGATTCGACAAACACATCGCACACTCCTACGGACGTATGCCGCTGGCTATGAAGAAGGGCGCAGGAAGACGCTGCGTCGATGAAAACGGCAAAGAATTCATTGATCTTGGCAGCGGAATCGGTACCAATTCTCTCGGATACTGCGACGAGAAGTGGGCTGACGCCGTCTGCGCTCAGGTACGCACACTCCAGCACAATTCAAACTACTATTACACAGAGGTACAGGCTGAATTCGCTGAAAAGCTCTGCGCTATGACTGGATACACAAATATCTTCTTCGGCAACAGCGGTGCTGAAGCAAATGAATGTGCAATCAAGGTCGCAAGGAAATACAGCTTCGACAAGTACGGCAAGGGCAGACACAATATCATAACCCTTGTGAATTCCTTCCACGGCAGAACTATCGCGACACTTTCAGCAACCGGACAGGACGTTTTCCATAACTATTTCTTCCCGTTTGTTGAGGGCTTCATAAATGTTGAGGCAAACAATATCGAAGACCTCAAGCAAAAGCTCGACGATACGGTATGTGCAGTAATGATCGAATATGTTCAGGGCGAGGGCGGAGTAAATGCGCTCAGCCAGGAGTTCGTTGATGCCATCTACGATCTCTGTGCTCCCAAGGATATACTGGTCATCGCTGACGAGATACAGACAGGTGTGGGCAGAACAGGAAAATTCCTTGCCGGTGAACATTTCGGAAAAAAGGCTGATATAACTACACTCGCAAAGGGCATCGCAGGCGGACTCCCTATGGGTGCCTGCCTTATGAATGAAAAATGCAGCGGAGTTCTCACTCCGGGCACACACGGCTCGACCTTCGGCGGAAATCCGATAGCCTGTGCAGGCGGCCTGGCAGTTCTTGACAGGCTTGGAAGCGAAGGTTTCCTCGATGAGGTATGCAATAAAGCTGCGTTTATCAAGAGTGAACTTGAAAAATGCAGCGAGGTAAGCTCCGTTAGCGGACTTGGTCTTATGGTAGGGATACAGCTTAAAACAAAGAAAGCGGCTGAGGTCGCACGAGCTGCACTCGACAAGGGACTTCTCGTGCTGACGGCTAAGGATAAGGTCAGACTTTTGCCGCCGCTGACTATTTCTTACGATGAGCTTAAAGACGGACTCGGTATCCTGATAAGCATACTGGAGGAATGAGTATGGAGCTATTATTAATGCCTAAAGGCGGTAATAAGTATGTTGTCGAGGATAAAAAACAGCGACAGATCTATACTATCAAGAAGAAAGGCTTCGGTCAGAAGTATAATCTTATCGATGCCAGCAACTATGTCCTCTATACGATAGTCCAGACCGGTGATGATAAGAAGCCGGCATTCAGCATAATACTGAACGATGTAACATTCCTTAAAATGGAATGCAAGTCGCTCTTCCTCGATCCTACGATAACCGCAGACGGAAAGAATATGAAGTTCGCTCTTGTCAGCAAGGACCGACACAATTTCGATATAACGAGCGACGGCGAAAAAGTCGGAATAATCAAGACAAAGATCACGGTCGGCGGCGAGCTGCACTATGACATCGACATTGACAATAAGTTCTTTGATGACTATATACCGCTGTTTGCAGTCGCAATTGACAAGACGTTCGGCGATATGAACAAGCAAAAATAAGCATAGATAGAAAGGGTAGAAAATATGAAACATTTACTTAAAATGCTCGACCTGAGCACAGAAGAGATCATAGACATCCTCAACCTTGCTGATCAGCTGAAGTATGAGCTGAAGCACGGCATTCCGCATCCCCACCTCAAGGGCAAGACACTCGGTATGATATTCCAGAAGGCATCTACACGTACAAGAGTTTCCTTTGAGACAGGTATGTATCAGCTTGGCGGATATCCTCTCTTCCTCTCCTCAAATGATCTTCAGATCGGAAGAGGTGAGCCTGTTCAGGATACGGCAAGAGTTCTTTCCCGCTACCTCAGCGGAATCATGATCCGTACATTCGAGCAGAAGGAAGTTGAAGATCTTGCACAGTACGGTTCTATCCCGATAATCAACGGCCTTACAGATTTCTGTCACCCCTGTCAGGTACTTGCTGACCTTATGACTATCCGTGAGTTCAAGGGCAGCTTTGACGGGCTCAAGATGTGCTTTATCGGTGACGGAAACAACATGGCAAATTCCCTTATCGTAGGCGGACTCAAGGTAGGTATGTCAGTATCTATCGCCTGCCCGAACGACTACCAGCCTCCTAAGGAAATACTTGACTTTGCTGCACAGTACGGCGACAAGTTCGAGATGACAGACTGCCCCAAGCAGGCTGCTAAGGATGCAGATGTACTCATTACAGACGTATGGGCTTCAATGGGACAGGAAGGCGAAGCTGAAAAGCGTAAGAAGGCTTTCGCAGGATATCAGATCAACGACGAGCTCATGGCACTTGCAAACACAGACGCAATGGTACTCCACTGTCTGCCTGCACACCGCGAAGAGGAAATAACAGAGAAGGTATTTGAGGCTCACGCAAACGAGATCTTCGAGGAAGCAGAAAACCGTCTCCACGCACAGAAGGCTGTAATGGTCAAGTTAATGGCATAAGAACTACATATAAAGAAACGGACAGCTTTGGCTGTCCGTTTTGTGAAATGAGAGGGATTATGAACGAAAAGAAGATATGTTACAAGCCTGAAGAAATATGGGATATGCGCTGGTTTGCAACACCTCTTGTTGTGTTATTGTGGCTGATACCTACGCTCATCTTAGATGACAAACACTATAAACTGGTCATTGTATATTCAGTAGTGTATTTAATTGCAGTAACTATAACAGAGGCGTATATGAGCTTCAAAATGACGGTAGTGAGATACGATGAGAAAAGGATAAGCTGGAAATGGTTCTGGGTGAAGTACGATATTGATATGTCAGAAGTGAAGTCGTTCAGTTATGCATTCAAGTGGTATAAGCACAGGGAATACCATGAAATATGGGCAGAACTTAGATTCAAAGTCGGAACAGGAGAAAACTCATGGAATTATGTTTGCCTGCGTGCGATAGCGGACAATGTCTACGATAAGCAGGCGAATGGAATAATGGGTGCGGAAGACAGCGAGATTTCAGAGATTTACAATTTCCTTGCCGTACACTATCCCGAAAAGGCGAAAGGCGAAGTTAAGTACGATAAATACTGTATGTGAGAAGACGGACATCGACTGATGTCCGTTTTATTGACAAAAAGCCGTAAAAATGCTATTATTGCAAAGAGGTGATAAAATGCAGGAATTGATTTGGGCAATAGTCGGCATTATAATAATAATAGTGTCGCTAATTCAGCTGAAAAAACTAACATATATAAAGAAGCACGGCATTACAGTGCTTGCGGAAGTCGTAGAGGTATCTGAGATAACGCGCGGAAAAAAACAGCAGATTGCCGGTTATGCACACAAGATGCGCTACGAAGTTGACGGCGAGATGATCGAAGCAGTCGATAAGGCCGGCTACAATCAACCACTGAAAGTCGGAGCGAAGGAGCTTATCATTTACGATCCGAAGCAGCCTGAGAGATTTGAGTACGAAGACGCGATGAAGAAGAACATAGTGCTGTATTGGGTAATGGTAGGCGTAACGGTAATGTTTTCAGCAAGGTTCATATATGCCTTTCTAAAGTAAAATAGAATGAACAGAATAGATGTAAAAAGCTCCATGCGCTCGGAGGGATGGTTCAAAGAGACAGCAGTACTCATAGGTATAGGAATGTTATTAGCAGCAAAAGGCTACTGGCGTTCCTGTGGTATATAAAAAATATAATACGGTAAAATATACATAAAAACAGGTCGATTCAACGGCAATATTTTTAGTTGACAAAGGTAGATAATGATGATATAATAATAAAGCTGTCGGACGAGAGGAAGAGCGGTAAGACTGGTGATACAGCACGGGGAGCCTTGAG
>JAEEVL010000049.1 GCA_016290875.1 Ruminococcus sp. | reverse complement strand
TCTCCGGCAGCTCGAACGGCACTTCATCGGCAATACAACGTTCTTTCCCGTCTATGATCTCATAAGGAATTTTATCCCTTGTAACGATGACCGATTCGTGCTTGTCTTTCTTGATCTTGCCTGCCTTGATAAGCGCCTGCTTTTCGGCTCTGATACGCTCTAACAGCACGCTTGCAGGCTCATCATCAGGGTTCTGCGAAACGAGCTTGCCCTGTACTGCTTCTTGTAGGATAGACTTTTTCAGGGCTTCGGGGAAAGCGGTGTTGAGTGCTGAAACAGCTTGTTCTTTTGAATGGTATTCCTGAATAATAGGCTCTAATTCGTTGATTTGAGCGACTATTCTATCTTGTTCAGCAAGCGGCGGTACTGGAATGAGGAATGAGCCTACTTTATCGCCTGAGATATGGACAATAATATCTCCTGTTGCAAGATTGACCTTTCGTCCGATAGCATACGGCGATGACATAAAATATACAAGATATAGAGGATTCATTCCATGATGCGTCCAGTAAGCTAAGTCACCGCCAACAGCAACAGGACTTTCTCCTAAGTAGGCAACAGTTTTCGCTATATCAGGCTTGTTTTCGCCTGTCAGCGTGAAAAGAACATCACCACAGCTAATTTGCTTACATTGTTCAAATAGTTCCTTCGGTATAAATGAAATGGTTTCAGTAAAGGAAGTGTTATAGGTTGTATATAGCTCTCCATAGCGCACACACGGCAAACCGCTTTCAACCGTTTCCGTCCTCTTAATTCCGCTGCCACGAATAATAGCACCGAGCGTAGAACAGCGTACCCACTCCCACGAATCAGGAATCTCAAAAGGTATCTCGTCCGAAATATCCCGAATTTCCTTGCCAATCTGCTCACAGTAGGTATAAGGCAAATTACGGGAAGCCCCTCTGAATATCTCCGAGGATTTCTTATCCTTTTTGATTTTGCCTGCCTTGATAAGCTCCTGTTTTTCGGCTTTGATACGCTCTAACAGTACGCTTGCAGGCTCATCGTTGGGATCTTGCGGAACGAGCTTGCCTTGCACCGCCATTTGAAGTATGGAGTTTTTAAGTTGCTGTGCTGTCATGTCAAGTCCTCCATATCGCTGATACCGAGAATACCCGTGATCTGCTCCAAAATACGGTCAATATCCGCATTCAGGCTTGCACGCTTCTCCTGATACTGCTGGATCAGCTCTCTCGGAGGGAGTATTTCTTCTTCCTCATGGGGAAAACCGCAGAGGTCAATATTATAATTTCTCTCAGCAAGCTCCTCAGCCGTGTATTTCTTCGCCTTGTCAAAGCCGTCAATGGTGATCTCCTGTCTGTCACTCCACCACTCAATAGCAGGAGCAAAGTGTTCGAGCTTCATCGGCTTGGTCTTGGAGAAATTCTTGTACCCGTCGGGCATATCCAGACGATAGAACCATGTTTCCTTAGTCGAGCCTGTTCTGTCAAAGAACAGGATATTGGTAGTGATAGAGGTGTACGGAGCAAAAACGCTGTGCGGCATACGAATGACCGTGTGCAGGTTGAACTCGCTCATTAGCTTCTTTTTGATAGCGACCTTTGCGTTATCCGTACCGAACAGGAAACCGTCAGGGAGAATGACCGCAGCTCTGCCGTTCTGCTTCAGGCGGTACATAATGACCGACATGAACAGGTCAGCCGTCTCACTGCTTGCAAGATCGGACGGAAAATGATTCTTGACTTCCGTTTTCTCACTGCCGCCGTATGGAGGATTCATCAGCACTACGTCAAACTGATCGTCCTCGGTATAGTCGAGAACATCCTTTAACAGCGAATTATCGTGATATACTCTCGGTGTGTCAATATCATGGAGCAGAAGGTTTGTGACACAAAGCATATACGGAAACTGCTTCTTTTCGATACCGTAAACCGAGGTGTCAAACGCAGCTCTGTCCTCAACGGTCTTTTTCTGCGATTCAAGGGCTTTGAGCCAACTGATGATAAATCCGCCCGTACCGCAGGCAAAGTCCGCCATTTTCTCACCAATCACAGGCTTTATCATCTGAGCCATGAAATCGGTCACAGCACGGGGCGTGTAAAACTCACCAGCCGAGCCTGCACTCTGCAACTCTTTCAGGATAGATTCATAAATATCGCCAAATGCGTGGCTTTCTTCATAATTGGTGAGGTCAAGCTCATCAATGACATTGACTACCTGTCGGAGCAGAACACCGTCCTTCATGTAGTTATTGGTGTCCTCAAATGTTGTCTTAACGATAGCCTTATTGATAGGCGTAGTCTTTGAAACTTGTATGCCTTTTAGCGTGGGAAACAGCGTATTATTGACGAAATCAAGCAGATCATCGCCCGTTAATGCTGTACCCTTGCCGTCATCTACCGCCCAATTACGCCAACGGCAATCCTCCGGAATGATAGACTCATAGTCATCATCGTAATATTCCCAGTCGTCTTCCTTTGTGTCATAAACCTTGAGAAACAGCAGCCAAGCAATCTGTTCGATACGCTGTGCATCGCCGTTGATACCTGCATCATTTCTCATAATATCTCGTAATCTCTTTACGAAATTACCTAAACTGCTCATTATTCATCCTCCTCAACAATAAACGGAAGCTTTATATCTGTTCCATATGCTTCGTTTATACGTTTTGTTTGCTCCAACATTAACTTTCCAATCATAGCTCTTGTAGGATAAATCCTTTGTGGTTCATTCATATCTTCACTATATACAGATGCAACTACCGGAGGCATATGTAACACACAATAAGCAAATGGATCATTTTCATCAAGGATACCGCTTTCATTTGAAAATGAGTGATTCTTCAATGTATGATCTTCAACAGTTATCAGGGCAATTCCATGAGCTTTTGCGTACTGAATTGCACCACTTTGAAAATCACTTGTAGCAAGTAGTATTCCTTTATGAGCACCGATACTCTCAATTTTATCATGTAAAACAGCAACTTTTTCTCTGCTTACAGATGAAGTATATTGTTTACACTCACATAAAACCTTGAATTTTGAATTAAGTGCAGTAAATTCAGCATATACATCGATCTGATAAGTTCCGTCATATGTTTCAATTCTTACATTGTGTGTAATTGTGAAGTCTTTAAGACCTTCTTCTTCAGCATACCCTTTTAAAATATCATAACAATGCTTTTCAAAATCTGTAGGTGAGAGACCTAAAACATAGTTATTGCTCATTTAGGATACCACCTTGTATATTTCTTCTTCAAGCTCACGGATCGCCTGCAAATAGCCGTCCTTACCGCCAAACAGCTTGACGAGCGCCGCAGGCTTGCCCATTCTGATGAACGGATCGAGCTTCAACACCTGCGTATCCTCTATCTGATAGATTCCCTCGTTGGAGTACATTTCAAGCAGAGCTTCAATGACCTCTCTTGCCATTCCGCTGTACTTGCTGATAAAGTCACGCTTCTTCACATCATTCGCACGCTCTCTGCGTGTCAGCGGTTTCTTGTCGAACGCAACATGAATGATGAAATCAAAATCGTCAATATCGCCCATACCCTGTGATTCTTTCAGGGCTTGCAGGTCAATTCCGTGTTCCTTGAAAAGCTCAGATATGGTCTTTTTCTTTTCCTCGCCGTTCCAACTTCTGATAAAATGCTCTAAGTCGGCGTATTCTCCGAGGATATTTGTTCTTGTATAGTCTATGATGTTCTCATGTCGGAGGAGCTTGCCGTCGGCATCGTACACCGATACCACCTTGTTGATGATACGGACAGTACAGCCGTTCACATCAACATAAGGTTTCTCCTGCGGCTCAGGAGGAGGTGCAGGAGGCGGAACAGGTTTGTCCGGTCCTGTTTTTGTCAGAGCGTGATAGTTCGGATCAATCTCAACCGGACCGTCCCACTTTTCATCGTAGAACAGCCTTGTCACACCTCTGAAATCCATAACTACAAAGTGCGTCTTGCCCTCTTTTTCACGCAGTCTGGTACCTCTGCCGATGATCTGCTTGAACTCGGTCATAGAGCCGATATTCTCATCAAGCACGATCAGCTTTGTCATTTTGCAGTCAGCACCCGTAGACAGGAGCTTGGAAGTCGTAGCGATAACAGGATAAGGAGAGCCGACAGAGATGAAGTAATCGAGCTTGCTCTTGCCGTACTCGTCCGAGCCTGTGATACGCACCACATAATCAGGATTCTGAGCAACCATATCCGCATTGAAATTGACGAGAGCCACTCTCATACGCTCCGCAGCGTCCTCAGTCGCACAGAATACGATCGTTTTCTGCATACGGTCTGTGCTGATAAGGTAGTTCGTAATTTCAAGGGCTACCTGGTTTATACGGTCTTGAATGATGATATTGTAGTCATAGTCGGTATTGTTGTATATCCTGTCCTCAATCTCGTTGCCGTAGTAATCAAGCTGTCCTTTCAGCGGTCTCCAGCCGTCACTAATGTCTGTTGTGATGCTGATGACCTTAAACGGAGCAAGAAATCCGTCCTCAATGCCGTTTTTGAGGGAGTATGTGTAGATCGGTTCGCCAAAATACGAAATGTTAGAAGTATATGTTGTCTCCTTCGGAGTAGCGGTCATACCGATCTGTGTAGCCGAGGAGAAGTATTCCAGTATCCTGCGCCACTTACTGTCCTCTTTGGCACTGCCTCTGTGACACTCGTCTACGATGATAAGGTCAAAGAAATCCTTATCGAACAGCTCAGAGAAATGCTCCTTGTCATCATCACCGATCAACTGCTGATACAGCGAGAAATAGACCTGATGTGAGGTGATCGTCGTTTTATTATCCTTAGCAACATTGATCTTGTGTATGACCTTTTCAAGCGGAGAGAAATCCTGCTGAATGGACTGATCCACAAGGATATTCCTGTCGGCAAGATACAGTATCTTACGCTTCATACCGCTTTTCAGCAGACGGTACACGATCTGGAACGCAGTATAAGTCTTGCCCGTGCCTGTTGCCATGACAAGCAGTAGTCTCATTACACCACGAGCAATAGCATCAACAGTACGGTTTACTGCCACTCGCTGATAATATCTCGGCTCGTAGGTATTCTGGCTTGAGTAGTAAGGCTGGCTGATGACTGCAAGCTCATTCTCAGACAGACCTTGCCCACCGTTCGCATTTGCCTTGTATCGTTCCATAAGCTCATCAGGTGTAGGGAAATCATCAAGTGCGATCTCACGCTCCATACCTGTCAGCATATCGTGTTCATAGAAAGCATCACCGTTGGAGCTGTAAACGAAAGGTACATCCATCATTTGAGCATAAGCGATAGCCTGCTGTAAGCCGAATGATACGCTATGGTTATTGTCCTTAGCTTCAACGATCGCTATGGGGAAACTGCTGCTCCAATACAGGACATAATCGGCAAACTTGGCGCTATTCTTATCACGATGAACAAAGTTTCCGTTCAGACAGATCTTACCGTCGGTGATCCTTGTTTCCATTGTAATTCTGCTCTTATCCCATTTTGCGAGGATAGCAGGAGTGATATATTGAAGTTTAATATCTTCCTCAGACATTTCTTTTTTTGAGAGTATGGTCATAATTGCACCTCCACTTCCGATAAGTCTAAATTATGCGAAGTTATACTTGATAATATTATACCACAATCTGCACAAATAGTCAATCGCTCAACAACGAAAAATCTATATTTTTCACTGGGCTTTTGTTTTATAAGAATCTGAAAAGAGCTACACTATCCGTTATTTGGAAAGCATAGCTCTTAGGGTAATTATTGTATTAGTCGGTAAGATCGCCTTTTTATTCCTGAATTTCTTTCATCAATGCCGCCCCGTCCTTGAAGCCGACCTTGTAGGCAGCCCTCATTTCAGCAGCAGCGGTATCGCTCACGCAGTCAAGTATCTTGTGGAATACATCAATCTGCTCCTCGCTCAGCGAATCTTCAAACGGTATGCAGAGCTTGTTGAACTCCTCAGAGAACTCAGCGGAGTGGATCTCACCCTGTCTGTAATTGTACATCGCATCAATCATTTGTATCTGTCCTTTCGGTTTTATTGCTGTAAAACCAACCGTCCAAACTTTACCAAATAATCGTTGTTAAGGTGTTGCCTACGGCACACCTCTGAGCAATTCTATCACAGAGCTGCACACCATGATGCGTTACTTGGAGTATGACTTCCTCCGTGACCACGGCTTACAGCACTTCGACAACTGGGTTGCGGTCTTTGGCGACCAGAAAACCGATTGGGAGCTAAAGCCTGCGGGCAATGGCTTCAAGGAGCGCACCCGTATCGCTAACTATACAGGTCTGCCCGTCTGAAAGCCTTACATATAAATTGCTTGAATTTCTGCACCGATCAGATGCAGAACTGAATGTGAATACCGTCCTCATCGGACACATAGACCGCATCGATCATCATCATAGCGATCTCGTGTTTGGCATCTATCGTCAGGCTATCCCAATTTTTCAGCGGCTCCTTCAGGGGCTTCGTATCGATCGCCCTGTGCTTACGGCTTTTCATCTGGAGCTTGCTTTCCAGTTTGGATTTTGCCTTGTGGAACTCCTTGATACGCTTCTGAATGTAGGCGAACAGTACCTCGTCGGCATCAGGGAGCTTGTCCATCAACTTGTGAATATCATCATCGTATTTCAGTATCTCAGCTTTGAGGCTTTCCGTTTCGGCATCGGGAGTATCTTCTTCGTGCCTTGCGACCTCAAGGCTTTTTATTTTGTCGCACATAGCGATATACACAGCTTCTTCCACATCGTCGAGCTTTGTTTTCAGAGTACGCTTTCTGCACCCCTGAGCCGTGGAGAAACCGAAATCAATCAGATACCGCCAAGTCTTAGTTCTTTCCTTATTGTGCTGAATGTTGAGCTGAATGCTATAACCGCAGTGCGGACACTTCAACATTCCCACAAGCCATGACCTTTTCGCCTTGCCGTTATTCGGGAACTTTCGGTTATGGGCTTTTTTGTCCTGCACCGCAAGCCAAGTTTTGGAGTCAACAAGTCCCTCATGATAGCCGACCTTGACATAGGTCTTTCCGTCATTATCCTTGTGAGCGAATACGCCATGTACGCCGTCATAGGCTTCTACATCATCGACGATCTCAAAACCTCTCGACTGGAAATAGGCGTAAACATCTTTATCGGCTCTCACATAGAGAGGACTTTCCAAAATAAGAGAAACATGACTCTGATTGATGCTGCCCCTCGACTTGTACGCTCCTGTCCGCCGTGTAACGACTTCATTCTCCTTGAAGAATTCTATAATATCTTTCAGAGAACACTCCGGCTGCTGATACATCGAGAAAGCGATACGAACCGACTCAGCCTGTTCCGAGGGAATGAGCACCGAACCAGTTTTGCCTTTCACTGTCCTGCGCTCAGAGTCGTAGCCATAATACATTTTACCGCCCTGATAAAAACCAGTTTCACGGGCTTTCGTATTGTAGGCATCGGCAACTCTGGCAGCGATCGTTTCACGCTCAAACTCTGCGAAGTTCAGAAGATTGTTCCTCATCATACGCCCCTCTTTTGTGCTTGTGTTGAAAGGCTCAGACAGAGAATAAACGGAAACGCCATAGCGGTCAAGCTCGTCCGTAATGTTGAGATACTCTCTCATGTTTCTGCTGAAACGGTCATACTTCTTCACAACGATCCTGCTGATAAGTCCGTCACGAGCGTCCTGCATCATCTGGATAAAGGCAGGACGGTGAGCGACATCTTTACCACTCTTGCCATCGTCGCAATAGATACGATAAGGTTCATCGCCTACGAACCTGATGCACTCCTCCTTCTGGGCATTTATCGACAGCGAGTTATTGCCCTTAAAGCTGTCACTTACGGAACGGCGGACGTAAATCGCCGTCAGTCCCTTTTGCTGAATTGTTTGTTTCATTTTTACCGACCTCCATTATGCAAATGAAAGCCGATCTACGCACATCTATATCATAGCGCATATCGGCTTCAATTGCAAGCATCTTACACAGATTCGTCCGTGTAATTATGAATTTTAGCGATATGCACTATTATTCATTTTCGTTTTTCTCTGAATTGCTGCGCTCTGCACCACTCAGAATTTCATACATCCTGTTGAGCTTCTGTCTCTTGATAACATCGGGAACACTCTCAGGCGAGGAATATGTCACCCTGATACCCGAAGCTGTGTGCAGCTCAACTACCTTATCTCTCTCTACGGTAGATGTAATCTCGTTCGTTCAACACTATCCTTTCCGACAGCTCGTTCCATTTTCAAACTTCCTGCTGTCTTTGTCCTTAAAAATCTTCCCGAATGGTTACGGGGAAATGCTTACTTCACTGTAAGCACATCATTCATTATCATAGAATGACATCTGGTCCTCATCGGCATCGCTCTCAGAGCTTTTGCCGTTCTCTGAGCTTTTCTTGTCGCAGAGATCAAACAGATCGTTCTCAGACACTCCGCTTGCCTTTAGCATCTCAGCCTGGTCATGTTCACGCATGATGATGTCAAGCAGTTCCTGCGTACCGCAGTTGTAGCGTTCGCAGAGAGCGTTGTAGCTCAGGATACGATTATCCTCCATGAGCTTCTTACGCTTTTCGGTATCACGCTTGATGTTCTTTTCAAGCTGTGCGATCTTCCGGTTGTTCTCCTCGATCTTTTCAAGATAGAT
>JAEEVL010000048.1 GCA_016290875.1 Ruminococcus sp. | reverse complement strand
TGCAGTTTTCATCAACGCAGCATAACGTGAGAGCGTTTCCGCAGACAATGTTGCGCTCCAGTATAAAGCGGATAGAACGGTGCATATCATCGCTGCACTCATTCTTGCATACCGACTTGTACTGCTTTGCCCACATCTTGTAAAGTCTTTCACGGCAGGCGGCAACATTATCCGCCAGTATATCTACACCGTAAAGGCTGCTCACAGCCAGCAGGGAGTTCATTTCATAGTCAATGGTGCTCCGCTTGTATTTCTTCCGTACAACAGCTAATTTGCGGCTCAGCACCTCTGCGAGGAAGTTTCCGTCACCGCAGGCAGGTTCGAGAAATCGGCTGTCAATACGCTGTGTTTCGGGCAATACAAGGTCGCACATGGCTTTTACCTCACGCTCAGCCGTAAATACTTCTCCGTGGTCGGCTACACGCTGCCTGGATTTTACTTGTTTGTTCATAATGGTTCCTTTTTGATATATTTTCAAATATGCATCTGCAAATTCGTTTATATATCAAATATTATATCATCATTCTGCAAATTTATCAAGATATATGGGGTATAATTTGATATATAGTCAAATTGCCGAGGTGATATTTGTGGAAGATGCATATGATTTTGGTATAATACTCCAAAAGCTGAGAAAAGAAAAAGGACTCACTCAGGAGCAGCTTGCTCGTAAAATCAATAAGGAAAGCTCTATAATCAGCCGTTATGAAAAGGGACTGCAATCTCCTACGTTTGACACCGTCAAGGCGTTTGCCGCAATATTTAACGTATCTATGGACTATTTGTCAGGTACAGAGAAACGTGAACGTATTTCAGCATATAATCTGACCGATCAGCAGCTTGCTATTGTCAATAAGTTGATTTCTGTATTCAGGAATGGTAATGAAACATCTAATAAAAAACTCTCTCCCGAAAGCTGCCAGCTTCTGGGAGAGATTGTTGAAGAATTATCTCGGTAACAGTAAAGCCGCAAGGGATTTTAAGTCTCTTGCGGCTGTTTATATTTACATTTATATATTGAAAACTTGCACTTTTTAAGTTATAATAATATGTACAAGCAAGGTGTTATAGACATCATTTTATTGTTTGTAAACAAACGATTAATTGAAGCCCCGAAGAATTGTATTGAATATGTAGTGTATCATGAGTTCTGCCATTTTGTTCATCCAAATCATTCAAAGCAGTTTTACAACTTGCTACAAGTAATGTTGCCTGATTGGCGGGAAAGTAAGCAACTTCTTGAAAATAGTGTTATTCTATGAAAATCCTAAACAGCCATGAATAATCGGTGTCTGCATCATGATATATAGAAAAGAGTGAAATAATGGACATTAGCGGAAGAACCTGCCATATTGTGATAAAAGGTGCTGACTTGCCTACGGTATACTGGGGTGAGATGAAGAACAGCTCCGAGACGATTGAAAAAGTCCTTGCGTTATGCGAGGACGTGAAGTGCAACTATATCATTTATGAGGTCGAAGACTGGAACGCTGAATTCTCGCCGTGGGAGTTTACGCTCAATAAGAAGATGTCTTTCTCAGGCGGTGGACGCAAAACGCTGGATTGGCTCATGAATGACTGTGTTCCCTGCTGCGAGAAGGAGTACGGTCTGACAGGAATGCGTATCCTATGCGGCTACTCGCTCGCCGGTCTTTTCAGCCTGTGGGCGTTCTATGAAAGTCAGGTGTTCAGCGGAGTTATAAGCTGTTCGGGCTCGCTGTGGTTCGGGGACTGGATAAGCTACGCCGAGAGCCATACCGCTCCGCAGAACAGCTCCGTATATCTCAGCCTCGGCGACCGTGAGGAAAAGGCTCGTGACCGTATTATGGCGACTGTCAGTGACTGCACTCGCAGGCAGTATGAGCTTGTGTGCGGCGATAAAAACGTTTCCCGTCATATCCTTGAATGGAATGAAGGCGGACACTTCAATGAGCCTGAGAAGCGTATAGCTAAAGGAATAAGGTGGTGTGTGAAATGAGGAGAATAATAGTACTGACAGTTGCTGCTTCAGTGTTCTTGTTACTGTCAGCCTGCGGCAATGGGACAAGTTCGTCGGAAGGTGCTCAGTCGGAAGTCCAGATAACTACTGCTTCTGAAAATGCAACCTATCAGCAAATAACACAGGAAAAGGCTAAGAAAATGATGCAGGCTGAGGACGGTCATATTATTGTCGATGTTCGGCGGCAGGACGAATACGACAGTGGTCATATCCCCGGTGCGATACTTATTCCAAACGAGTCCATTGGCACAGAGCAGCCGAAGGAATTGCCCTACCTCGACCAGGTTATTCTCATATACTGCCGAAGCGGTCGCCGAAGCAAGGAGGCTTCACAAAAGCTGGCTGATATGGGCTATACACATATCTATGAATTCGGCGGAATAATTGACTGGACGGGAGAAATAGTCGCAAATCAATGAAAAAGATTATCAATGCAATCGTTGATATAAAGGTGTGTTATGGACATACAGGAGGAAGCGATATGGGTGAATATTTTAGTTGGGTGAATGTGGATAAAAAAGAATATATTCAGCCTGGTGATTTCGATTTAGGACAAAAAAGCCGGGAATCAACATTTGAGGATAATATTTTTCTTAGAGCTTTACATAATCTTCTTGCAACAGATTGGAAGGGGTGTCGCATTGTATTCCTTGGAGATGAATGTAATGCTCCTGATAATAACAAAAACAATGTTATTGAAACTATAATAAGACACAGCAAAGAAAGTAACTGCTCAGGTTATCTTTTTGATACCGTATATGAAACCTATAAGAATGTTTCGGGGCTGTTCAAAGTTACTGAAAAAGAAGTCCGCAACGAAATAGGCTACTATCTTGATTGCCTTAAAAGTGATGGATATATTCCGCCAAATGAATATGGGATAGACATTAAAAATCCATATGAGGGACTTTTTCTCAGAGAGGGAAAGACTTTTAGATACACAGTAAACGACACGAAGAAAGTGTATTATTCCCTCGGACATACAAGAGTTCTCGACAGTAGAAATAATATAATTGATAAAATTGATCCTTTGCCCGTCCTTTTTCGTTATGGAAAATACGGAGAAGCTGGGGCATGGATAGGAGATATTATTGAAGTCAGCGATGAAATTCCGCCAGATTGTATTCTGTTGGACGAAATATTAATTGACTGGTGAAATAAAGGAGCGAAATATGTTCAAAAACAAAGTAGCTGTAGTAACAGGCGGTGCAAATGGTATCGGCAAGTGCATAGCTGAGGAATTCCGCAAAAATGGCGCAACAGTGTGTGTTATCGACAAGGCTGAGGGCGACCACTTCGTTGGAGACATATCCGGCAAGACCGTGCTTGAAAAGTTTGCACAGCAGGTCATAGCTCAGCACGGACATATCGACTTCCTCGTGAACAACGCTCTGCCGCTGATGAAAGGCATTGACGAGTGCAGCTATGAGGAGTTTCAGTACGCTCTCGCAGTGGGAGTGACTGCGCCCTTTTACCTGTCGAAGCTGTTCGCTCCGCATTTCAACAAAGGCGGCAGTATCATCAATATTTCGTCCTCCCGGGACCGTATGAGTCAGCCTCAGACCGAGAGCTATACTGCGGCAAAAGGCGGTATAGCTGCCCTTACTCATGCTCTTGCGGTGAGCCTTGCAGGAAAGGTGCGCGTGAACTCCATCTCCCCAGGCTGGATAGATACGTCGTATAAGGTCTACGAAGGTCCCGACGCATATCAGCAGCCCTGCGGACGTGTGGGAAATCCAATGGATATCGCCAATATGGTGATGTTCCTCTGTTCCGACAAGGCTGGCTTCATCACCGGTGAGAATATTTGCATTGACGGCGGTATGACAAAGCTGATGATATACCACGGCGACAACGGCTGGGAGCTGAAATGATAAAGACCGCAGGAGATTGTCTCCTGCGGCTAATGTTTTACCAATCGTCTTTGTTATCATCATCCCAGCGGCGGCGTTCTTCCTCCTCTTCTTCACGGCGGTATTCGCTGTCGTCCCAGTTATGAACGAAGTCGTTCTGATCCCAGCTGTAACCGTTTTTGTCGATGTACTCATATTCTCCGGACTCGTAATTAAAGCAGTATTTCGGCATATTTTTCACCTCCCAGTAAAATTATCCTGTTATACCAATCGTTTAGTTCTTTGACAAGTGATTTAATACCAGAAGAAGCTTTTTTACTTGTCACTTTACAGATATTTGTCATGATATCGGAATACCGTCCATTATCAAGATAGTGAAAGGATACATAGTTATATTCATCAATATGAAACGCAGAATATATATACTTATAATTATCTGCGTTTTCTTTAAAGCTTTTTATCACATTCGCATCGTTTACACTGCAGCCTGTTTCGGTGCATACTTTTATAAGTCTCTCCATTTGTTCCGTCTGAGAATCATGGTGTAATTGGCAGGCTCTTTTTATCATGTCATTGATATTGCTGAAAACGGCTTTATTATGTGAAATCGCTTTCTTTAAAGCGATTTCGGCTGATTTTTCTTTTTTGTTATTAAGCATCGATTCAATAACATCACCTAAATAAGGAAAAACAACTGTAATTTCCTTGTTATTGATACTCATAACAGTAAATTCATCAGAGAAATAATCGATGATTTTTTCGTTTTCAGAAATTGCGATTGCTTTGATAAGGTCTTCATTTTTATAAATAAAAGTAGGATTGATACCGTTCCAAGTCAATTTGTGCATTTCGGGTATTTCTCTCGCACGGAGGGATTCTAAAATATCGTAATCTTCGTTTTCTATTGCCAGCGCAATAGTTTGTGTCCTGAGTCTGTCTTGGAATTGTATTTCTGTAGGAAGGGGATTCTCCGGATAGTTTCCAGGAAGCTCTTTATGCTTTATTGATGTTCCTGCTCTATAACCATAATAGTTCCAGACATCTGCATTTGGGTCTACGAACCATATAAAGTTTTCTTCGAGAAGATACTTCATAAAAGCATAGTTCTTGAATTCAAGAGCGTAGTCAATAACAGTTTTGCGGTACTCGTCACAGTTTAAGAATAGTCCGTCTTCGCGCTTCATGTACTCGTCCCAGACTTTTCTGTCATGTGACTGAGCAATATCATAGTTTGTGATGTGATTTCTTGTGGGAGCGTAGTTCTTTCCGGCTGAAAGTATCTCCTCACAGGAAACACAGAGAAGATTTGAAATGATTGAAAGCTGTTCAAGTGTAAGTCCTTGTTTTCCGCTGAGGATTTTGGAAAAGGTGTTTTTTGTCGTTTTTAATTGTTGATTCAAATCATCTTCTGTAAAATCAATATTTCTGTTTTTCTCTTTCAGATACGCTCTGCTGATATCAACATCTTTTTCAAAGCCTCTTTCTTTTGTCAGCTTCTTCAGATATTCGCCAATTTTTTCATTACTCTCCAATAAAAACATAGGAAGCTACCCCTTTTTGAGTTTCTACCATAATTATACAACGCTGAATCTGAAATTGCAATCACAAAAATGTGTACACTAAAAATGTACAATAGGTACTCTGTACACTATCAGTATACAAGATGTGGTGATTATTGAATTTGTGATAATAACTAAGCCGCAGAAGACATCTTCTGCGGCTATTATACTTATTAAGCGATTATTTCAGCAATTCCTTTGCTCGCTTGTGAATCTGCTCCTCGATCAGCTTCAGACGCTTGCTGTCGAGATTATATCTTGAATGACGCTTGAATCGGAAGTCGAGCAGTCTGCGCAGTCCTTCTCTGTGCCTGTTACTGAGCACCTGTTTGGCGGTGCCTATGAAGTCATCATACACGCACGGTACGAGCGTATCCGCATAATCGCTGAGCGCCTTATCGGAGACAAGGTCGTCCCTGCCTGCAAGATTAAACAGAGAGTTGCCGTGGTCGAACAGCGGCGCAGGAGCAGTTATCTTGTTTGTGCGGTTATCCACCAGAAATCCGAAGTTGCCGAAATGTCTGTCCACGTTGCATATTATCGAATCAAGTACCAGCATATCGTCAAGGGCGGCAATGAATTCATCGCCCAGTGACTTGTAATAATCGCGGACAGCTTTCATTCCACCCTTGCTGACAAGTCTGCCTATCGGCATAAAGGAGTAGTTCTGACTTGTGAAGAGTTCGCAGGTGGAGCACAGCTCACCCTGCCATTTTGACAGTCCATAGGAGATAGCGTTGATACAAAGAGCTTCCGCGATTTGAGCGGCATAGAACTCTGAATACGGCTCGTTTCCCGTGTTGGAAGCTCCGCTCGTTCCTCCCTTGTAAAGTCGTATAATACCATTTTCTCTGCGCCAGCACTTAGGCAGCATACCATTCGTTGTGAACTCTGGGCACGAAGCAAGAGATGTTCTCACTGAGCTGCCATAGCCGGTGAATGCGATAAGTCCCAGCACTCGGCTGAGTCTGTTCTCGTACAGGTTATACTGCGAGAAACAGCCCTCGAAGCCTTCCTCAACTACCCAGTAGCAGTCGTTCAGCGACAAACCTTTTGATACGCTGAGTATGTTCATAGGGCGGTTGAGATTTAGTCCGCATTTACTTAGAAAGCTGTGAACGTATGCACGGTTCTTCGGTATAGTTCTGTGTCTCAGCCAACGTGAAACGCTGTCGCCGTCAATAGTCATATCAAGAGGCAGCAATGCCTTTTTTTCTTCATTTACCCAGAGAATGTCTATCTCGGGTGAGCTTGTATCTTCTGTTGCTGTGAAACGCATCAGCGGAGTATCAAAGTGCCTCAGTTCGTAAGTCATGGCTCTGCCTCCTTTCGTTTAGTGTAGTTATTATACCACAACAGAACGATTTAATCAAGAGGTTTGTTAAAACAAAATGCGTACTAAATTCGTATCAGTTCCTGATACTCCTCGATATCCAACTCACCGTCAGCAGCCTTCTGCCGCAACTCAATAGCGTAGTCGCCCCACTCGGCAAACTCGGATTTGCTCATCTTCTTTTTCATGAAGCGAGCGTAGTGCTGCTTGTAAGCACGGTTGTAGATTTCCCATACAGGATCATTCTTTATCTTTTCCTTGAAGTTGTGACGCATAGCATTGTCGCGGCAGGACTTGGGCGGGTTACTGCTTATGAGTCGTTTGCAGTAGTGCGAGAAAGTGGTGTGCTTCATGATGAACCAGCGTCCGCAGTTGCGGCACTTGACAGGCATGAACTTCTCTTCAATGCACTTGAACAATTCAAAATACAGAAAGGCTCCCAGTGATGTGAAACGATAGGTCTCACAGAGTATGGGACCTTTTTTCGTATCGAGAATCGTATGTCCCATGCACATACTTCCGCTTGATATAACGCCCCTATATTTTTGAAATGTGTCAATCACTTTCTGAGTTGTCGGATAACTGTTGTGGTCACAAAGCTCGTCTACAAACGGCATAAAGATTTTCTTGACGCGGATAATGTCCTCGATAAAAGTTGAGAACTCGTTCGTCATCTGCTCAATACAAGTCTTGAAGTCTGCGGCGTCTTTTCTGTTTTCATAGTTGCTGAAAACCTTCTTGCTGTCAAATTCGTAATCAGATAGCGCTCTCAACTCGTTCAAGTTTTCTGTGATGTACATTTCTTCATACGACACAGGAGTGCATTCAGCATTGACAAAGTGTTCGTTGTAGTCGGTGGCTTCAAACTCCGAGTCCTCATAGAACGGCTCATCAAAAATGTCGTTGTAGTACGCGAACAGATTTCTCAGCAGACCGTGTCTGAAATGTTTTGTGTCGTAGGGCGGAAGTGACTTCGCAATATCCATGATGCTATCGTATGTGAATTCTATTTCCTGTGCACACTTTCCTATGTCAGCAGGACAGAACAAGGAACTGATGTTCAGTTGCGATTTTGCACGTTCACATACGTCAAACAGTTCACCTAAGTCATAAAAATTCTTTGAAAAATAGCGCAGAAGTATCTCTCCGAGCGGATAAACTCTGCCGTCGGAAAGATATATTTTTCTGTCATGGTAGTGTGCTTCTATCTCAAACATAATAACTCCTTTCAGAAATAGTGTTCTATTTCGTCAGAGCGCATAACACTGCGTTTTACTTTTAAAACAGCTGTATAAATAGCTAAAAACTAAAAGTTTACAATTTGTTCATAAAAATAGATTATAGATTGAACACGGTAGAGATAGTATACTATATCTATTGACTTTTGTCAAGCGGTCGTGTATACTGTACTCAGTTAAGACGTCCGGACAACTCTTGACATCACAAGTTTAAACTCGAAACGCGAAAGGAAGATGTAGATGAAAGATTTGAACGTTATCAACTGCACAGCATACACTAACGGTGTTAACTCTCCGCTGGAGTATCTCAACATCACTACGCCTGCCGAGTTCAAGGTGGTGATGGAATTACTCTGTCACTATGACGAGGAAAAGAAAAGTTCGACCATAAGCCGCACAGGTATCGCAAGAGACACTGCAATGTCGGTGAGCAATGTTGAGCGCACACTGAAAACTCTTGCGCAGAAGGATATCATTCGCATACACAACAACTATGCCGATAACGGTCGTCAGGTCGAGAACTCTTATGAGGTCGCATTCCTGAACTATGATATGGACGAGGACAAGCTGAAAAACGCAGAGCTTGCACTTCGATTCAAAAGTTGAATTGTCATAGGGGCTGTGTCATGATGTCATAGGCTTATATATTAAGTATACAATAGAATATATACTAATACGAAGAAGGAAGATATATATTACATGATAATTATAAATCAAGTAAGCGCCTTTTTTCTTCAGCTATAATGTCTATGGCAACAATGTTCGGTTGATAAGAAATGAAACACGCACAGAAAGCCCCTTGTTTGCCGTCCTCAGAGTGAAAATGGTATAGCTACCCCACCGCTCCCGTTGAATGCGATTGTCGCGCAACGTGGAGCGAGTTGGGGGATATATCAGAGGGAGAAAAACGGACAAACCTACGGTGCGGAAGTCGGTCCGCAAGACCGGCAAGCATAGCAAACGGCGTTCCGTTTGCTGCTGAAAACGGGAGAACCCGTGCCCCATTTTGGTTTGCAGACCGGCTATCAAATGTCAAGGGGTAAAACAAAAAAATTTCGCAGTGAAAAAAAGTGTATGCTAACGCTGACCTTGCAAGATGCAAAGCCTGCGTGAATTTGCTCTTAGGGATCACGCTGCCA
>JAEEVL010000009.1 GCA_016290875.1 Ruminococcus sp. | reverse complement strand
GGTGGGGCGTGGGGCAAAGCCCCACACACAACAAAGCGCTCCGCAAGAGGTGAATTTCAAAACAGTCCGGTGGACTGTTTTGAAAGAGGAGACGCCCTGCAAGAGAGGGCGTCTCCTGAAATCTTACTATTCTCAGCTGATATGCCAGATATTCTCTGCGTAATCTGCGATAGTGCGGTCAGACCTGAACTTTCCGGCATTACACATATTCAGCCACTGCTTTCTTGCAAAAGCAAGTCTGTCAGCAGAATAATCACTGTTAGCACGGAGCTTTGTCTCAACATAGCTCCTTATATCACCAAGAAGATAATAGTGGTCGGGTTCATGCCAGCTTGCGCCGTCAAGCAGTGAAGCGTACAATTCAAGGAAATCGCCGCTGCCGCCATCAGAAACACTTCCGTCGATAAGTGAAGAAACGACCTTCTTTATCATTGGATCACCTGCAAAAGCTCTGCGGCTGTCGTACTGCGGCAGGAGCTTTTCGAGATCCTCAACTCTTGCACCAAAGATGTAGTTGTTGTCCTCACCGGCTTCCTGTACTATCTCGATGTTAGCACCGTCGAATGTTCCGAGAGTTACAGCGCCGTTGAGCATGAGTTTCATATTTCCGGTACCGCTTGCCTCTGTACCGGCTGTTGAGATCTGCTCGGATATATCTGCAGCTGCAACAAGTTTCTCAGCATAGGAAACATTGTAATTCTGAACGAAAACGACCTTTATCAGATCGCGGGTATCCGGATCGTTTGAAACTATCCTGCCTATCTCGTTGATGAACTTGATTATAGCCTTTGCACGGCGGTAACCGGGAGCAGACTTAGCTCCGAAGATGAAGGTTGTCGGCTTGAAGTTTGTGATACTTCCATCCTTTATGCCGTAGTATATCCAGAGTATCGAGAATGCGTTGAGGAGCTGTCTCTTATATTCGTGGAGACGCTTTATCTGAATATCAAAAATCGAGTCTGCATCGACCTTAACGCCGTCATGCTCGCTGATGTATTCTGCAAGCTGAGCTTTTTTGCGCTGCTTTATGTCGATGAAACGACGAAGCACTCCCTCGTCATCTGCAAATCTTGCAAGTTCTCTGAGTCTGCCGAGATCTGTCACCCAGCCTTCATCGCCGAGGAGTTCAGTAATGAGCGCCGAGAGTTCCATATTGCAGAGCGCGAGCCAGCGGCGCTGAGTGATACCATTTGTTTCGTTGCGGAAGCGGTCAGGATAGATGCTGTACCAGTCTGCAAGAACAGTATCCTTGAGTATCTGCGTGTGTATCTCCGCAACACCGTTTATGTGGCTCGAAGCATAACAAGCCATATCAGCCATATGAATGAGCTCACCCTTGATTATCTTCATACGGTTTATCTTGTCTTTTTCTGTGCCTGATGCATACAGCTCAGCGATGAGCTCTTCGTTTATCTGAACGATTATCTCATATATTCTCGGGAGCACTTCCTGTACAAGTCCTATCCACCACTTTTCAAGAGCCTCCTGCATAACAGTGTGGTTCGTGTAGTTGAACACTTTCTTCGCTATGCCGAGAGCCTTCTCGAAGGTATATCCCTCGTTGTCAACAAGCTGCCTTATAAGCTCGGGGATAGAGATAACAGGGTGCGTGTCATTGAGCTGTATAGTAATATAATCAGCAAGGTTATCAAGAGTTCCGAAGCGTTCCTTGTGCTTGTGCAGAATATCTGTCAGAGATGCACAGCTGAAGAAGTACTGCTGCTTTAGACGAAGCTTCTTACCCTCGTTGGTATCATCGTTAGGATAGAGGACACGGGATATGTCCTCAGCGTAGATCTTTTCCTTTGACGCTTCAAGATAGTCCTGCTTGTTGAAAGTATCAAAGTCGAACTCCTTTACCGGTTCAGCCTGCCAAAGGCGCAGAGTTCCTACATTCTGCGTACCGTAGGCAAATATCGGCATATCATACGGAACCGCCTTTACTGTCTGTCCGCTGTATTCTATGAGAACTGTATCTTCATCGCAGCGCTCAGACCACGGATCGCCGTATCTTGTCCAGTCATCTATGTCCTCTTTCTGAAAACCGTCCACAATAGACTGCTTGAAAAGGCCATACTTATAGCGTATGCCGTAGCCGTCGAGAGGAAGTCCGAGAGTTGCAGCGCTTTCAAGGAAGCAAGCTGCAAGTCGTCCGAGACCGCCGTTTCCGAGAGCAGCATCTTCTATCTCCTCAAGGTCAGCAAGGTCAAGTCCGAGCTCCTTGAAAACAGAATCAACATCTTCATAGATACCCAACACGAGCAAGTTGTTGAAAACAGCTCTGCCCACAAGAAATTCCATAGAGAGGTAAGCTGCACGGCGTTTTGAAAGATGCTCCTGACGAGCTGAACTCCACTGGTCAGCATAGAGTTCCATAACTGTATCACCGAGTGCGCTATGGAGCTGCTGCGGTGTTGCAGACTTTATATCCTTAGGAAGTCTGCCTGTGAATTTTTCGATAAATAATTTCTTGTCCATTTTTCTAACTCCAATCCTGATTTATTGTTGACTTGAATCATTATTCGCATTATAAGTTTCTTTTCTAAGCTCTGATTTCTGAATTCTAAAATCTGAAATCTATTATCTGTTATACATCTTGTTCAGCTTGCGTATCTTCTTTGCAAGTTCCGGCGTGAAATCAGCCGCTTTCGTTCTGAACTGCCAGTTGCAGCCAAGAGTCGAGGGGGTATTCATCCTGTCCTCAACCGGGCTGTCGAGAAAGTCCTGTATCTGCGCACAGGCAACCTCCGCCACACTTCCCCACGCCGCCTTTACGACTGCCATAGGTATCTCACTCTTTCTCCTGACTCCGAGGTATTTCTTGGCAAATTTGAGCGATTTCTTGTCAAGTGTATCCACCCAGCCGTTGAGAGTCTCATTGTCATGAGTGCCGGTATATGCAAAGCAGTTTGTCGTCGTGAAATTATGCGGCAGGTAGTCGTTCTTACCATCCGAGAAGCCGAACTGAAGCACTTTCATACCCGGATAACCGCACTTGTCAAGCATCGCCCTTACTTCTGGTGTTATGAAGCCGAGGTCCTCAGCGATGATATTGAGCCTGCCAAGTTTTTCCTCAGCCAGTCTGAACAGCTCGTAGTCCGGACCTTTTTTCCACTCTCCGACAGTAGCGTCCTTGTTGCCGAAAGGTATCGTGTAATAGCTCTCAAAGCCGCGGAAATGGTCGATACGAACAATGTCATAAAACTCCGAAGCCGTTTTAATACGGTTTATCCACCATTTATAGCCGGTCTTCTTATGATAGTCCCAGTCGTAAAGAGGATTTCCCCAAAGCTGACCGGTCGGTGAGAATTCATCGGGCGGACAGCCTGCAACACATACAGGACGCCGTCTTCTGTTGAACCAGAAAAGCTTGTGGTCTGCCCAGGCTTCAACGCTGTCGAGTGCGCAGTATATCGGTATATCACCGACTATTTCAATGCCGCTGTCATTGGCATATTTTTTCAGAGCCTTCCATTGGCGGCTGAACTCAAACTGCATGAATTTATAGAACTCTATTTCTTTTTTGAGCTGTTTCTTAGCATCAGCAACAGCCTGTGGCTTGTGATACACCAAATCGTGTTCCCACTCGAACCATGGCTTGCCGCCGTTGCGCGTTTTCAGCGCCATAAACAGACCGTATTCATCGAGCCATTCCGCATTAGCCTCACAGTATTCCTTATACTCCGGCACCTTAGACGGCTTGAAGCGTGAATATGCTATCTTCAGCACCTTGAAGCAGTTTTCGTACAGCAGCGCATAATCGACCTTGTCAGGCTGTCTCTCCCACGTAAAAGAGGTATACTCATGTGTTTCGAGCAGTCCGTCACTTTCGAGCGTCTCAAAGTCGATGAAGTAGGGATTGCAGGCATTTGCTGAGAAAGACTGGTACGGTGAATCACCGTAACTCGTCGGTGACAGCGGAAGTATCTGCCAGCACTTTACACCGGCACTTCTGAGAAAATCGACAAATTCATATGCGTGCTTTCCCATTTTGCCTATGCCGTATTCGGACGGCAAACTCGAGATGTGCATAAGTATACAGCTTTTTCGCATAATAATACTCCTTTATTACAGTATAATTTAATATCTTGCGTCAATAATACTAAAAAACAGGATTTGAGGTCAGACTATGAGATCATCACAGTATTTATTTGCATTTCTGATGGGATATTTCCTTTACAGTCTTGTCGAAATAGTCGGCAGAGGTTATACCCACTGGACTATGTCACTCACCGGCGGTATAGTTTTCGCCGTGCTCTACGGTATCAACAGCCGCGAGACCGTTACACTCATCAGAAGCTGCTTCATCGGTGCAATTATCATAACTGCGATAGAATTCACCGTCGGAGTTTTCGATAATATTATAATGCACTGGGAAGTGTGGGATTATTCGGAGATACCATTAAATCTGCTCGGGCAGATATGTCTGCCGTTCACCTGTTATTGGTTCGTACTGTGCATACCGGCAAGGTTCATATGCCGGAGGATAATGCAGCAGTTCGGCACTCAGAAGCCCTCTTCCCTCAGTTCAGAGACCAATCCTACGTAGAATTCGCGGACATCAAAACCTTCGATATTCTCACGCATAAGATCAATAGCATCACCGTGGCTTATGCCGCGCTTTTTGTCACTGGTCACAAGTCTGAAACGTTCACCGTGCTTAGCGGAATCTTCCCATACAAGACCGTCGTTTGCACCGTTGAGCTTCTTTATGAGCAAATATCCGATATTCAGCGGAAAGCCTGCCGAACGTGAGTTCTTCATAACAGTCATTATGCTTCTGTATGAGACCTGCGGTGAATCCGGCATCTCTGTATCATAAGACTTCGCCCGGACTGCACTCAGGTCACGCACACCAGCCATAAAATCCGGTGTCTTGTCTCCGAGCTTGCTGAAAAAGCGGTTGTATCGCTTTTCTATGATATTAACAATGCTTCCGGGAACTTTCTTCAGCAGATAGTCCACCATATCGCAGCCCTTATGCGGTGTATTTATCGTAGTAAGAGTTGCAACATATTTATCCATGCCAAGACAGCTGATTGCATATCTTGAGTCAAGTCCGCCCTTTGAATGAGCAATTATATTCACCTTTTCAGCACCGGTCTCTGCAATAACTCTTTCTATCGCTGACTTTACCTCCACAGCGCTTTCAGCAACTGCGAGCGATGACTGCTGTTTGCCGTAGAAGACCTTTGCACCGTTTCTTTCAAGCTCAGCCGGAACTCTTCCCCAGTAATTCACCAGCTGCCAATCGCGGAAGAAGATACCGTGAACGAGCAGCAGCGGATACTTTGTAGCACAGACTGTGCTTGCTTCTCTTGACGTATCAAGTTCTTCCTTTGCCGATTCTATCATGAACTCACGCCTTGCGTTCTTATAGAAACTGCGGATAACGAAGAGATTAACTACCGGTACCCACCAGAACATTATTAGCAGTGCAAAACGTGATATCTTCACTTGCCTGCCGTGTATCACAAGTCTGAACATACCCGAGATCATCAGAAGTCCCAACGCTGCGAGCGGTACTCCGACCGCCGTCAGTATCAGTGCGATACTGTGATCGGTGAGCGTCAGCCATAAGATGAGCAGCACTGCTTCTATCGCAGCGGCTGTACCCGTGATATGTATGGTATCTATGCCTTTTTTGAGTCCGCCGAGTCTTCCGCCGGGAGTTTTCCGCCTTTGGTAGCCTGTGAAGAATACAATGAGCCATTCGAGAGCAGCTATAAAAGTCACGGCAGCCTTAACGCCTGCCGTAACAGGCGCATCTGCCCATAGTAACGGAAGGTTTGCAAATATAAGCAAAAACAAAAGCGTTATCAGGTATTTTATACGTTTCATCGGTATTCCCTTAAAAAATCAAGCTGTTCCGAATAAATCAGAACAGCTTTTTGATCAATAATTCTTGTTAGAATCCGCGTTGAAGAAATTATTGCTGCTTTCTGTATAGTAATCGTTGGGTTCAAGTGACATAAAGTCCTCGTCCTCGATGTCGGGGAGTCTTGCACCGCAGCGTCCGCAGAACTGGAAACGCTCGTTTACCTCTGCGTCACACTTAGGACAGATCTTGTATCCCCTGATACCATTCAGTTCAAAGCGCATTTTCTTGATTCTTCTGCGTCTCTGGTCGATATCATCGCAGAGAAGCTTGAGTTCCGAAGGATCACCGTCCGGATTCTTGTAGTATTTCTTTCCAAGGTCTGTAAAGATCTCAACGATTCGCTCCTCCTCATAGAGGATCTTTCTCTTGAGATTGTTAGCCTCGGAAACGTTTTTTGCCTTTTCGGAAGCACCCTTACCCATGCTGCCGATAGTGTCAAAAAGACCCATGATTAATCACTCCTGTTGATAATTTTTCCATGCTCGTATTTATTTTAGTCTATAAATACATTATACATCAACGTGAAGATTACTGTCAAGCGTTTTCAAAATAATTTTACCACAGCTAACAAGATTTGTGCATATCTTACATTTCAGCTATGTCATTTTCGGTAAGCTGAATAATACCATTCTTTGTAAGCACATCTGAAGCGTGAGCGTTGTCATCAACACGGATAACAAAAGAAACCGCTCTGTCAGATGTTCCGAGGAATGAGTACATATACTCAACATTAACGTTGTCGTTGCCGAGTGCATCGAGTACGCGGCTGAGCTGACCGGGTGTGTCAGGTATAGAGATAGCTACGACTTCTGTAACATTAACTGGATAGCCGGCTGCTTTCAGTATATCCACAGTTTTTTCTGTATCGTTGGCAATGAATCTTACTATGCCGAAATCAGCAGTATCTGCAAGGCTGAGTGCTCTGAGGTTAATTCCGTTCTCCTTTATCACTCGCATAGCCCCAGCTGCCTGACCGGGTTTATTATCAACAAAAACTGATATTTGTTTTACGTTTGCCATATTCAGTCCTCCTCTTATAGATTATGAGAGCTTTGAAAAAACAGCCACAGGAAACAGCGCCCGTCAAGAGCGCTGTGCCTGCAAGGATAACAGCTATTTTTTATGAATTAGTTGCTGCCCTTCTCCTCATACATAACGAGAGCTGAGAAATCCTCGATATACTCATTAACGTGAGTCTGAGCATCGTGACACATACTTGCAGTAGTGCTGTACTTGATGTCGATGACCTTTACTGACTCGATAAACTGATTGAGTTCGTTCTCAAATGTCGCAAATTTCTCGTATTTCTCCTGTTCAGGCATAAAATTTGTTGAAAAGATTTTGACTTTCATAATGATTCCTCCTGTGATTTTAATATATTATAACCCGTTGCGGGCTATTTATCTTAGTCGTGGAGCTTTCGCTTGTCGATTACACGAACAGCCTTGCCCTCACTTCTTGTGATAGACTTCGGAGATACAAGGTGTACCTTAGGATTGATGCCTATCATAAGCTTCATTGCGTCTGCAAGAGCTCTCTCCTGCTTCTGCATATCCTTGACCTTATCGGAGAACTGCTCCGGATTCATCTCAACATTGATGTCGAGAGTATCTGTGTTGTTTACGCGGTCAACTTCGATGAGGTAGTTCGGTGAATATCCCTGTTCAATGAGAACTGTCTCGATCTGTGACGGGAATACGTTTACACCACGAATGATCATCATATCATCGCTTCTGCCCATAGGCTTAGCCATTTTGATGAGAGTTCTGCCGCAGGAACACTTCTTTCTGCTGAGAACGCAGAGGTCGCGTGTGCGGTAACGGAGAAGCGGGAATGCTTCCTTGGTGATACTTGTGAATACAAGCTCTCCTACCTCGCCCTCGGGAAGAACTTCACCTGTTTCGGGATCGATTATCTCCGGAATGAAGTTGTCCTCATTGATATGCATACCGGTCTGCTCAGAACACTCAAAAGCAACGCCGGGACCGCTGGTCTCAGTAAGACCATAGATGTCGTAAGCCTTGATGCCGAGAGACTTCTCGATAGAACGTCTCATCTCCTCAGTCCAGGGCTCTGCACCGAAGATACCAGCCTTGAGCTTGAGATCATCTGGAGTAAGTCCCATTTCCTGAACTGTTTCGCCGATATATGCAGCATATGAAGGTGTGCAGCAGAGAATAGTTGCACCGAGATCCTGCATAAATGTTATCTGACGCTCTGTATTTCCTGATGACATAGGCATTGTCAGACAGCCGACTTTGTGAGAACCGCCGTTGAGTCCTGCACCGCCTGTGAAGAGTCCGAAGCCGTATGCGATCTGACATACGTCCTCATTTGTACCGCCGGCAGCTGTGATAGCTCTTGCTACACATTCATCCCAGAGGTCGATGTCGTGCTGTGTATAAAATGCTACTACTCTTTTTCCGGTCGTACCGCTGGTAGAATGGATTCTTACACATTCACTGAGCGGCTTTGCAAGAAGTCCGTAGGGATAAGCATCTCTCAGGTCAGCCTTGCTGAGGAAAGGCAGCTTGTGAAGATCATCAGTTGACTTGATGTCCTCAGGCTTTACGCCCTTTTCATCCATAAGGTCACGGTAATACTTCACGTTGTCGTAAACGTGCTTTACCTGTGCAACAAGTCTCTCGTCCTGCAGCTTCTTCATATCCTCACGGGACATACATTCAATTTCCGGATTCCAATATTTTTCCATTGGTTTCAGACTCCTTAAAATAAGATTTCTTATGTCAAGTTGATATCAGTTATTACTTAGCAGCTTTTCCAAGCTCAAAAGCCTTCTTGTTGAGTTCGAGGAACTTAGCCGGAACACACTGCTCCAGAGCTTTCTGCCACAGCTCCTCGGGATAGTCTGTTATCGCAGAGAATACACCCATAAGAACTACATTTGAAGCCTTTGCAGTACCAGCCTGTTCAGCGAGTGAAAGAGCGTCAACTGCAATAAGTTCAGCACCGGCAGCTTTGATCTTTCCTGCAAGATCCTCGGGATACTGTGCAGCACCTGTAATAACAGGCATAGGATCTATCTGCTGTGTGGATGTGATGAGCTTGCCGCCCTTCTTGAGATAAGGCAGACATCTTGCAGCCTCGAGCATCTCAAATGAGATAACAGCGTCAGCTTCGCCCTTTTCGATAACAGGAGAATAAACCTTCTCACCGTACTTTACATATGTTACAACAGAACCGCCTCGCTGGCTCATTCCGTGTACCTCGCTGACCTTAACATCATAACCCTGTGCAAGAAGCACATTTCCCAGAAGTCTTGAAGCGAGAAGCGAACCCTGTCCGCCTACGCCGACTATCATAATAGATTTAGTTTCCATTTTTTTCTCCTTGTATATTTACTACTGTCGAGATATCAGAGTATCTCCAGTTCTCCGTCAACAAAACCGATAGCATTGCCCTCAGCACCGAGAAGCACATTTTTGTAAGTACCGCTTTCGAGGTATTCCTTCACCATTTCCTTGAAAAGGTCCTGTGCGTGTTTCCAGCCGGTGTCCTCCTCGTCAGAAGTGTCAACTGTGAAGATATCTTCCTCGCTGCTCCATACTTCTTCGCAAGCCCAATCGCCTGCTGTGTCGGCAGGATCAAATTCTCCTGCTGCTATAAGCTGAATGCCGTAGATGTGATCTTCTTCCGACTCCTCATAGAGATTGAAGCAGAAAGCCTTTGCGCTTTCGGGAATATCATTGTTTTCAAGCAGGGAGTCCAGCCAGTGTGCGAACTCCTCATATATGTTCATCTGTAACATTATTGCTCCTTTTTAGGCTTTTTGTATCTGAAAAATTCAAGTTTTCCGCATCGCGGACATTCATATATGCTCGCAGTGAGAGCTCCGGAGAGCCATTGGTCGAGATGTTCAAATATAAGACCGCTCTTTCCGAGCTGTATGCGCTTTGTTCCCATATACTTCATAGCTACATTACAGTAAGGACAGTTGATATTTCTTATCTTCATGGTATTACCTCGATTATTAGTGTGTTTTATGTGATTATATTTATTGCAGCGCCGGAACGGCACGTAGCGCGGATATGTGAATTATTGTATATTCTTACGCTTCGATAGCGCCGACCTTGCACTGCTCCTGACAGATTCCGCAGCCTACGCACTGTGTATGGTCGATAACAGCCTTGCCGTCACGCATTGAGATAGCAGGACATCCGAGCTTCATACACATCTTGCAGCCTACGCACTTGTCAGCGTTTACCTTGAGAGGCGGATTGTGCTTTACATACTTCAGCAGAGCACACGGACGGCGTGAGATGATAACGGAAGGCTCGTCAGCTGCGAGTTCCTCCTTGATAGCAGCCTCAGTCTCAGCGAGATGATAAGGATCAACTACGCGGACTCTCTTGATGCCGATAGCCTTGCAGAGCTCCTCGAGGTTAACGGCTGCTGCCGGATCGCCCTTAAGGTTCTTGCCGGTGGTGGGGTTCTGCTGGTGACCAGTCATACCTGTGATAGAGTTATCAAGGATGATGACAGTTGAATTTGAGTTGTTGTAGGCGATATTCACAAGGCCTGTCATACCGCTGTGCATAAAGGTTGAATCACCGATAACAGCAACAGTCTTGTGTTCTGACTCTGCTCCGCGAGCCTTGTTGAAGCCGTGGAGACCTGAGATAGAAGCGCCCATACATATAGTTGTATCAACGGCAAACAGCGGTGCAACAGCTCCGAGAGTGTAGCATCCGATATCGCCGGAAACAGTTATCTTATTCTTGCTGAGGCAGTAGAAAAGGCCTCTGTGAGGACATCCCGGACACATAACAGGCGGTCTCATAGGAATGTTCTCTTCAAGAGCTGTGAACTCCTTCTTCTCGCCAAGGAGCTTATCTGCGATAACAGCCTGATTGATCTCGCCGATATAACCGAATATATCCTTGCCCTGGATATTGTTCACGCCGATATTGCGGCAGTGCTGCTCGATGATACCGTCGAGTTCCTCGATAACGTAGATCTTCTCATACTTTGCAGCAAAGTCCTGTATTAGCTTTACGGGGAGAGGATTTACCATACCGAGCTTGAGTACGGAAGCCTTGTCTCCGAGAGCTTCCTTAACGTACTGATAAGCAGCGCCGTTTGTGATAACACCGAACTCAGCCTTGTCAGAGATCTCTGTGCGGTTGAGAGGTGTTGTCTCAGCGAATTCTATAAGCTTCTTTGTGCGCTCTTCAACGAATACGTGTCTGCCCTTTGCATATGCAGGCATCATAACGTATTTCTGAGCGTTCTTTTCATAGGGGATAAGCTCGCGCTCCTGTCTGTCCTCAACTTCAACGATGCTCTGTGAGTGAGCAACTCTTGTGGACATTCTTACGATGAACGGAGCATCATATTTCTCTGAAAGCTCGAAAGCGAGCTTTACGAATTCCTTACATTCGCCTGAATCCGAAGGTTCGAGCATAGGCACCTTAGCTGCGATAGCGTGATGGCGGCTGTCCTGCTCGTTCTGTGAGGAGTGCATCCCCTGGTCGTCAGCAACAGCGATAACCATACCTGCGCTCACACCTGTATAAGCTGCTGTATAAAGCGGATCAGCTGCTACGTTGAGTCCTACGTGCTTCATTCCGCAGAAGCTTCTTGCACCTGCGATAGATGCTCCGAGAGCTGTCTCCATAGCGACCTTCTCGTTCGGAGCCCATTCAGCATAGACCTCATCGTACTTAGCGACCTCTTCTGTGATCTCAGTAGAGGGTGTTCCGGGATAACTCGAAACAACGCGGCATCCGGCTTCGTACAAGCCTCTTGCAAAGGCTTCGTTTCCAAGCATAAGTTTCTTCATTTTTATGTATTTCCTTTCGTGTTATGATTACCATATTATGTAAACGGCGGTTTGCGCCGTTGTTTTCATCAGTTTATCAATGATTTTCAATAAGCCACCTTGAAACGCCGTCCTCAGCATTAGTACCGATAATTGCATCAGCGGCAGCCTTTAGCTCGTCCCTTGCATTACCGACAGCAATCCTGACATCAGCCGCTTCAAACATCGGAAGATCGTTGAGATTGTCTCCGAAAGCGACCACCTTTTCAAAGCCGTAGTTTTCACGCAGGAACTTTACTGCGTTGTACTTCGAGGCTCTGTGAGAGAATACCTCGAGATACCATTCGCCGTTGTAGATGTCGAGGTAGAAAGCGCAGTCAACGCCGTCTATCTTTTCAATTTCTTCCTTGACCGGCAGAAGTACATCCCGCGGACCAGTCGTAGTGAAGTAGACGGTATTGCCGTCTGCCTTATCGATAAGGCGCTTACATTGTTCAAACGGCTTGAGGTATTGCTTCTTTCTGGATTCTGCAAAGCTCCTCATAACTTTTGTCGTTATTTCTGAGTAGTAGCACACGAGCAGACCGTCATCGTTTATCCTGTACATAAAGCAGCGAACGTTATTCGCCTCGAATGCTCTAAGCACAGCGGCAGACGCTTCAACAGGTATGTACTCATTCTTTACGTATCTCTGGTTTTGAATGTCATAAATGCTTACTCCGTTCATAAGGATGCACGGGACATTGATACCGAGCTCCTCAGTAAGCGGAAGAGCTGAATATATCGACCTTGCTGTCGCAAAAGTAAAATCAATCCCTTCTGCACAGAGCTTGTTGAGCGTGTCACGGGTAAACTGCGTTATCTCAGCTTCCGGGCCGAGGAGCGTACCGTCAAGATCCGAAACATATAGCGTTTTCATTACCGCAGATACACCTCCTGTGTCAACAGCGTAAAGTTACTCATAATGCTATTATAACATATCAGTTAAAAAAAGTGAAGTTAATATTATTGTCAGATTCAATATTTGTCGATTATCACGAATTTTGACCGCCCGTAATGTTGATACTGCCCAAAACAGACATTATTAAGTCAGATATGCAGCTAACGCCCACATTTCATCCAAACAAAAAGGGACGATGCTGTCATCGTCCCTGATAATGCTTATTTTGCGCCGTTCATAACGCCGTTGAGTATACCGTTCTCCCAGCTGAGAGCTTCTCTGTGGAAGAGACCGTAGCTGTCATCGCCGCTGAAGATACCGTTGTCCCATACAAAGCACTTGATACCGTTCTTCTTGGCTTCTGATACATAGTACTGATAGTACTGCGAACGTGTAGCCTCGTCAGCAGCCGCAAAGCAGCCGAACTCGCCGATGATAACAGGTGTGCCCTTGTCAGCGAATTTGCTCTTCAGCTCGCTGAATTTGCCAGCAAGCTCATTTTTCTGACTGTCACCGAAGCTCTTGTCAGAACCGTTGACAAATTTCCACGGTGCGTAGTAATGTACTGATATAGCGATATTTCCGCCGTTCGGCACAACTGCGTCGTTGAGAGCAGCTGTCTCGGCAGATGCCGCATAAGTTGTGACTATAAGTGTACGCTCAGCATTGTTTCCTCCGGACTTACGAACAGTATCAACAAAATCCTGTTCATACTTGTTTATGACCTTGCGCTCCGCAGGAGTACCGCCGCTCCACTCGGCTGAACTGCCGACTGTTCGGGGTTCATTCATACCCTCGAATAAGAGTCTGTCACCATAATCACCGAATCTGCTGCATATCTGAGTCCATATGCTCTTGAGCTTTTCGCTGCAGGCAGCATATTCGCTTTCGTTCGGTCTGAACCATACATAGTCATCGTGATGCATATTCAGTATGACGAAGAGATCCTCGTTATATGCATAATCGACAACCGTCTGAACTCTGTCGAGCCATGCTTTATCGATAGTCGAACCGCTCATATGCTCGCCCCATGTTGCAGGGATACGTACAGCATTGAAGCCTGCCGACTTTACGGACTTTATCATATCCTTGGTCGTTGCCGGGTTTCCCCATGCTGTCTCGGCATCTGTTGTCCACTCCTTGTAATCATAGCATTCAAGGGTGTTTCCGAGATTCCAGCCGACCTTTATCTCGCTGATTATCTGTGCAGCGCTTCTGAAGCTGCTGCTTGATTTTTCTTTTTCAGCCTTTGTGACAGGCTCAGTAGTTGTTTCTGCCTTTGGGGCAGGTTTGCTTACTGTGCCGTCGCCCTGACTGTATTTCACCGTGACGGAATCCACCTTCACGGAAGGCTGCTTGCTCCACCAGTATCCAAGCACAAGTGCACCATCCTCTGCAATACAATTTTTCACATCATCAGGCACGAACCATGTGAGTGAAAGTGATGAATCTCCGGTAAATACTGCTGTATCAGGTGACTGATACTTACCTGCTGAAGATTCATACATAAAAGCTCCAGTGAACTTTTTGAGGTCTCCTCCTGAGCTTATGTCATACACCACGACCTCCGGCACTGCATTTTCCGGCAGGAATCCGGCAGTAGGTATCTTCACTGTATTGTCTGCTGCGCTGTATTCAACGCTTTCACCTATTTCCTTGGAAACTGTTCCGTCAACCGGCACATCACGCGTACGCGTATATGTACATACGGCACTCTCTACCCTGAGGCTGGTGACATTTCCCCACCAGTAGCCGAACAGGACTTCTCCTTCCGGAGATATGCTGCTTCTTATCTCCGCCGGTACGTTCCATGTTATCTCTCCGTAGGCGCCTTCGGTAGCGACTGAGAAATCAGCTGACTGATACCAACCCTCATCGGTAGCTGCGGAGCAGTCTTCCGTGACGGATATTCCGCATCCGCCCTTGAAAGTACCGATATTGCTCGCGCCGTCACCCGGATAGATAGTAAAAGTGAATGAAGTGATCTCGTCGCCGGGCTCAATGAACTCAGCGAGCGGTATCTTTAAAGTGTTGCTGCCGTCTGCACGCTGTATCACAGTATCCACATTGAACTGCGTATTGCAGACAGCGGAAACTTTTTCAACAGGACTTACGTGCTTAGTTGCAGGCGGAGCGGTAGTCTCAGCGGCAGCCGTTGTTTCTTCGCCGCTCTCTGTCTGAGCAGCAGTTCCCCCACCAACGGTGTCGACGGACATATCCAGAGTTGAATGTTCTCTTTCTTTATTGGAGCTTTTGCTGCTGCCGCATCCGGCGGAAGCTGCCGCAAGGAGTGCGGCTGACACAAAAGCCAGTATTCTCTTAGTACCCATAATGATCCTTTCACATAGATGTCTGCCGGTAACTCCTTACCTGATCCGGCATATATTAACCAATTGAAAATAATACTATTATTATAACACGCCTTTTCAACGATTTCAAGCCTTTTCTAAATCAATTATATTATAACAATATTTAAATTGATAAAATGTGTTTCTTTATTACCTTCCGGAATACTTGTACTTATAAGCGAATATCATATTACAAAGCATTATTCAAGGAGGTTCCCCTATGGATCTTAAAATAAGCAGAGAAACCATACCTGCCGCCGTCAGCATATACGACGGAGTACAGGAACAGCCGATTGAACTGGACTACATACTCCCGGACTATTACCCCGATATCTTCCGCCTTATACGCTGCGAAGTAACGCCCGTGATAACCGGCTGGACGGTCAGCGGAGATAAGCTATCCTACGAACTTCACTGCGGCATCAGCATACTCTACTGCGGCGAGGGCGACAGCGTTCTCCGCTCGGTAACACAGACACAGGATTTTCAGAAAACAGTTGACCTCGGCTCTGACTGTATATCTCCTGAGGTACTCCTCGTTCCCAAAGCCGACCATATCAACTTCCGCGCGGTCAACAAGCGTAGACTTGACCTGCGCGGAGCTGTATCCGTAAAAGCTTCAGTGACCTGCCAGTCACAGCAGGAAGTGATATCAGATGCAGTTGGAATGAATATGCAGGTCAAGAGAGTTCCCCTGCGCTATGCGGCAAAAAAGCTCTCAGCCGACAAACAGCTCCGTGTAAGTGAAGAGGCAGAGCTTTCAGCCGCACAGCCGTCAGTAGCAAACATCATCAGCAGCCGCTGCACTGTAAAAGAGTACGAACAGAAGCTCATTTCCGGAAAGCTCCTCGCAAAAGGCGAACTAAAAGCTGATGTTCTTTATTCCTGTGAAAAGGGCGAAAAAGGCTCGGTTGAAGCAATGAGCTTCACTATACCTTACAGTCAGATAATCGATATTGACGGCATAGATGAAACTTTCATATGCAGGATATCTCCCGAAGTCGTGACCTGTGAGATAACTCCGACTGCCGGAAAGACCGGCGAAAACCGCGCCCTGCGCTGTGAAGCCGAGATACGCCTTGCCTGCCGTGCCGTCAAAAATGCCGATATAATGGTAGCCGCTGACGCTTACTCGACTGTGTACCCATGCAGCGTTGAACTCTCCGAGATACACGCTGAACAGCTTCCCACATCATACAGCGAGGGATTTCGCCATACCGCAAAGCTCGCTGAGGGCGACTCCGTACCTGAAACGATATACTCCGTGTGGTGTACTCCCAAGAACATCAACACACGCACCGGAGAAGACGGAGTATCCGTAATTATCAGCGGTATGCTCACCTATTCCATGATCGTCCGTGACTCTGCCGGAATGATCTCTATGCCGGACAAAGACGAGGCTTTTGAAGAGACTATCGTGATCGGCGACGACATCAGCGGTTCTGCAGTTTCCGCAGAGATAAGCACCAAAGAGGTCTCTTACAACATCTCATCTGACGGAGTTCTCACAGCAAAGGCAGACATCGCGGCAGATATATCCGTTTCGGGCTCAGCTTCACTTAAAGCTGTTACTTCTCTGAACGTCGATGATTCCGCAAGAAAGACACGGGACGGCGACTATGCAATAAAGCTGTATTTCGGAGTCCCCGACGAAGATGTGTGGAACATCGCCAAGCGTTACAGCACAAGTGTCCGCGCGATAATGGAGGAAAACGAACTCAACGGCGACCGCCTTGAAAGCGGCGGTATGCTGCTGATACCGATAGTCACCTGATGATCAGCAATAACAATGTAAGGAGCAGAGTATGGTTAAAGATATATACAGCAATATCGCCGAACGCACAGGCGGCGACATATACATCGGCGTCGTTGGCCCTGTGCGCACCGGAAAATCGACTTTCATAAAACGCTTTATGGAATCACTGGTCATTCCCAATATCCGGAGCGAATTCAAACGCGAACGTGCTCTCGACGAGCTCCCGCAGTCCGCCGCCGGAAAGACTATAATGACCACCGAACCCAAATTCATTCCCGAAGAAGCTGTTGAGGTTGATCTCGGAGACGGAGCTGCCTTCAATGTCCGGCTCATCGACTGTGTAGGCTACATAGTTCCAAGTTCCCTCGGCTATATAGAGAATGAACAGCCGCGTATGGTCATGACTTCGTGGTTTGACGAAGAGATACCGTTCAATATGGCGGCTGAGATAGGTACACAGAAGGTCATCACAGACCATTCCACGATAGGACTTGTCATAACAACAGACGGTTCTATATCTGACATTCCCCGCAGCGAGTACGCCGAGTGTGAGGAACGAGTTATCCGCGAGCTGAAAGAACTCGGAAAGCCTTTCATCGTAATAATGAACACTATCGAACCTGATTCACCGGAAGCACGAACTCTCGCCGCAGAACTCACCGAACGCTATGATGCAAAAGTTCTCCCTGTGAACTGCCTTGACCTTGAGGAAGAAGACATACGCGGCATAATCCGCGAGGTTCTCTTCTCGTTCCCTATCAAGGAGATAAACATCCGAACAGCACGCTGGATAAACAGTCTCGAAAAAGGTCATTGGCTGCGTTCGGAGATACTCGACTGTATCCGTGAAGCCGCAAAGGATATACACATCGTCCGTGAAGCCGCTTCCGCCGCAGAAGCCATGTCAGCGTGTCCGCACGTAGTCAGCGCCGGAGTCACGGCGATAGACCTCGGCAAAGGCTCTGTGACCATCACCGCAGAGCTCGACAGCAGTTTGTTTTACAAGATACTCGGTGAGACTACCGGCATAGAAATCGAGAGCGAAAGCGACCTCATGCCGCTGCTTATGGAGCTTAACGAGATACGCCGCAAGTATCAGCGAATAGAACCGGCACTCGCTGAGGTCGAAGCAACCGGCTACGGCATCGTTATGCCGGAACTTGAAGAGCTTTCCCTTGAAGAGCCGCGAATAATCCGTCAGGGCGGCAAATACGGAGTCAAACTTAAAGCCTCCGCCCCCTCGATACATCTGATGAAAGCCAACATCAACACCACTATCAGTCCGATAGTCGGTACGGAGCGGCAGTCCGAGGAGCTTGTGATGTATCTGCTCGACGGCTTTGACGATGATCCAACAAAAATATGGGAGTCCAATATCTTCGGGAAATCACTCCATGACCTCGTCAATGAAGGACTACACACAAAGCTTTACAAAATGCCCGTAGAAGCACGGCTGAAATTGCAGGAGACTCTCGAACGTGTCATCAATGACGGCTGCTCAGGGCTTATATGCTTTATATTATAAATAACCGGCTGTACCGCGATGGTACAGCCTTTTAAGGTCTACTTGAATAGGAGGATTTTTTATCTCATCCATAAAAAATGGCGAAAGCCCACATTCATAAGAACGCGAGCTTCCACCGGTATTATGTTATTAGGGAATAGCATTGATTATTAGCCATTCGTAGGCAATTCAAGCTTAACCAAAACTTCGTCATCTACTTTTGCTGGAATAAAGGCATAAATCAGATTACCAATTCCGCAGGTCCACCAAATCGTTAAAAGAGCAACCAATCCATGATTCTTTTTCTTATACTTTTTCAGCAGAGCGTTGTTCTCTCCTCTTGACTCAATTTTGTAACCAGTGGTAACAAAATCATCAATGACTTGTTCAAATTCTCTTTGGGATGTTACTCGTCTTATTCTATTAGCCATAATTGATTCCTCCTTGTTGTGCGAGTTTTGCACCTATTTAGGTGCAATTTTATTATAACATACGTCTATAATAAAGTCAATATATTTTGCACTTATTCAGGTGCAAAACTTTTTACGGAGGATTTGTATATTATGAACAAAGACATTGAAAAGGCAGTTGGCAACAACATTCGCATACTGCGTGAAAAAGCCGGTATTACGCAAGAGATGCTCTCTGCTCGTTTGCAAGTAAATGGCTGTGACATAACTCGAAGCGCCCTTGCAAAAATTGAAGTCGGGCAGCGTCACCTCTATCCTGACGAGATAATCCTGCTTAAAAATATATTAAAAGTCAGTTACGACGATATTTTTCAACTATAATAAAAATAGCTGCTCTCAAAACGGAGCAGCTACACTTCCATATACAACAAAAGACCTATCGTATTCACGATAGGTCTTTGGTGCGAGTAATGGGACTTGAACCCATACGTCTCTCGACACACGCCCCTCAAACGTGCCTGTCTGCCTATTCCAGCACACTCGCATTTTGCAGTCATCGGTTGACTGCTTTAATATTATATCAGAAATTGGAACGCTTGTCAAGCGTTTTTTGAAAAAAATCCAAAAAAATTTTTCAGCAGCATTTTTCGCCGGATAAAACGTGCTTTGACGCCTTTTTCAGACGCAGCTCCTTGAAGAAATCCGAAAGAATTTTTGCACATTCCTCTTCCATAACTCCTCCGGTAACATTCGGAAAGTAATTATACGGCAGTTCAAACATCTTCTGAACAGACACAGCCGAACCGCTTTTCGGATCGTATGCTCCGAATATAACATCATCGATACGCGAATTGATTATAGCGCCGCAGCACATCGGACACGGTTCGAGAGTGACATAGATAGCGCAGTCCGGAAGTCTCCAGCCGCCGAGTTTTTTGCACGCCGCATCAATAGCGATTATCTCGGCGTGTGCGAGGGCATTTTTAGCAGTTTCACGCATATTCGAGCCCTCGCCTATTATTTCGCCTGTTGATTTTTTTACAACTACCGCTCCGACGGGGACTTCGCCTTTTTCGTAAGCCTCCCGTGCGAGCGATAGTGCTCTTTCCATATATTTATCCATTCTGCACCTACATGATAAGTTTGATAGCAGCTTCCGCTATACAAAGAAGTGCAACAGCCGTGTAAGGGAAACTCTTTGCTGCGATGCCGAGTCTTTTGACCGGATTTGTATCTGAGTGGTACATTGCTATGTAGTGACTGTTCTTCGATTTCTTCTTTCTTACAAAATAGATAGTACCGGATACGAGTGCTCCCGCAACGAGAGCAGAGATCATGAACATATTTCTCATGAGCAGCATATTTGCCGAAGTGCTGCCCTCGAGCATTATCAGAGCGAAAGTGTACATCTTATAGACTACGTGTACGATAACAGCAGTCATGATAGTTCCGCTGCGCAGCATAGTCACGGATGCGATGAGAGATATAAGGAGTGCCGCCGGCATTTCCTTGAAATCTCTTGTTAGCAGACACGCTGATGTCATGGTTATTATGATAGCGAACGGATCACCGAACTGTCTGAGTGCTGTGAACAAAGGTCCGTTTAAGAACAATACGTCAAGCAGCGGAAAGACAAGTATCGAGAACATCGCATAAGATACGAATTCTTTCTGTCCCCACAGAGTTACTTCAGTGTTCGAGCCTTTGAAGAACTCATATATCTCCTTAGCTGAACCTGAGTAAGCCGTTGGGAGACAGACTATAGTACAGGCTATCAGCGTAAGAGCTATGGCATTGATTATCTCGACCGAGCTCTGTACGCGGCTCATATATCCTATCCTGAGCGGAAGTCTGAGCTTTGTACCGGAATATATAATGGGAACTATACCTCTTATCAGTGATACCAGTATAACAACGCTTACTACAGAAGAAGCTTCGCCGTACATCATAGTGCTGAACACTGTGGCGTGTATGTCAAAGCCGAGCAGTCCGAGGGCAGCAGCCGAAGCTCTGCCTATGATATTGTCTGCAGTGACCATAAACAGCATAGATATGCCGAGAATGAACATCAGTCTGTTGATAACGCGTTTTTCCTCAGCTGCCTGTGACGGAGTTTCAAATCCGCGGCTGTCGTTGAATACGGTCTCGCGTTTATTTGCTTTAAAACGGAAGGCAAAGGGATTTTCTTTCTTTCTGCGCCATTCCTTGAATTTTACATTATACGCTTCGCTCTGAGTGGAACAGTCAAAATCTTCAATAACATCAACATTATCGCTTTTAGGATCGATCGGTATTGCGTTCATATGACTGCCTCCTCTCTATAAGTACAATTATTATATATTATACCATAAGATAGGACTTCCTGTGTTATATTCGTAACAAGTTTTTCTGAATTTTTTATTAATCCGTTCATTGTTTAAACTATCGCTAGTTCAATATGTGTTGCTATTTTCACCTGATTATGCTATAATAAGATATAAAGGAGGGATAGCTTATGGAATTTGTCGCTGTTATCGCAGTGGTTGCAGTCGTACTGCTAATTGTCGGATTCAAGCCCTTTACGCTGCTCATGATCGCATCCGGACTGATTCTGCTCGGCATCGCGGCAATGGCTCTCTTCTTCATATATTTTTTCATAAGAATGATATTTGCACGTTCACACAAGGCTGAGTTCAGCCGTATCGCCAAAAGCCCCTACAACCGCTTCAACGCCGCCTATTACATCATCGACGGCAAGGAGTACCCGAACGTCTTTCCCTCTGAGGGCATAAAAGAGAACAAGCTCTACAAAAGCAGCAGCACATACACCGTACTGCTTGACAGGAGCGGCAAATACGTCTTTGACAGATTTTCGATATCCACCTGTATAGCCGGCTTTGTCTTCTGTATGATCGTTCTACCGGCAGCAGCGTTTCTGATATTCAGATTACTTTGATGGAGGTAAATATGGAAGACCATATCTGCGGAAACAATAAAACACTCGCCGAAAAATTCTCCGGAGTGACACCGGATGAAAAAGCTCTGTACGACGCTGCCGAGCTCCTCAAGGTATTCGGCGACTCTACAAGGATAAGGATAATCTTCGTCCTCTGTCAGAGCGAAAAATGCGTCTGCGATATAGCAAATGAGCTGAATATGACTCAATCAGCCATTTCACACCAGCTGAGAGTCCTCAAACAGGCTCGTCTTGTCAGCTCGCGCCGTGATGGAAAAACAATTTTCTATTCACTCTGCGATGAGCACGTACGCACGATCTTCTACTATGCTATGGAGCATGTAATGGAATAAACTATGACTATATTTGATTTTCACGTTCATGCATTCACTGACCAGCTCGCCGAAAGAGCTATTTCAGGGCTCTCCGATACGAGCGGCATAACACCTGCGACCGACGGAACAGTCTCTGGGCTTCGCTCACTTCTCAGGAAACGAGGCATCTCCGGTGGACTTCTTCTTCCGATCGCAACCAAGCCTTCCCAGCAGACAACTATCAACAACTGGGCAGCCGAGATAATGGGTGACGGTCTCCTCTGCTGCGGCACGGTACACCCTGATGCTCCGGACGTACTCGAGGAAGTGTCACGAATACGCTCTCTCGGACTTTACGGAGTGAAATTTCACCCGGAATACCAGTTCTTCTCCCCGGACGAGCATAAAATGTTCCCGATATACGAGCGTATAGCCGCAGAAGACCTAATTGCCGTATTTCACGCAGGCTGGGATCCCTACGGCAAGGAACGTCCTCTCGCTCCTCCTCAGAGCTTTGCCAATATCGCCGGAATGTTTCCCAAAATGAAGATAGTTGCCGCTCATATGGGCGGTATCAAGCTGTGGAACGACGTTGAAAAACTCCTTGCAGGCAGATACGACAACCTGTGGTTCGACACAGGCGTAGTCTCAAAATATATAAGCGACGAGCAGTTCCTCCGCATAATCCGCAAGCAAGGCGCTGAAAGAGTTCTCTTCGGAAGTGACTGTCCTTGGGATGATCCTGACGGTGAGATCAGCTTGCTCGAACGCCTGCCGCTCACCGACGCAGAGCTTGAACGGATATTCTTCCGCAACGCAGAAGAACTCCTCGATTTAAAGCTCTCTGAGCAGATATAATCAAAAATAAAAACATAATAATCCGTTTCTCATTTCGGGAATTGATATTGACATATCACAAGAAATGGTATATAATAATTATGTTGTATTTATTTGCATAATATTACTATGGCAGTATATGCAGCTTTGTTTTACATCATTAGCGGGATGGAGAGAGATATTACAGACCGTTGTATAAATATGATAACTGAAACAAATTATGGGCGCTGTGCGTCCGCTATGTTTTGTGAGTTCTTATTGCGGGACTCTTGATCAATATATTTAAAAAATGAATAAAATAATGCGGCATTTACCGCCTTGTAGTAGTAAAGTTTTATGATACAAACTATAATTTTACGAAAAGGAGGTAATGCACTGTATGGATCCGATTATCGCTATTGTCCTTATCATTGCTGCTCTGGCTGCCGGTATAGGTGTCGGCTACGCTATGTTCTACAAAAAGGGCGTTGAAGCCGGCGTTGAAAAGCGTAAGCACGATGCTGAAGCTATCGTGGGCTCCGCAGAACAGCAGGCTGAGCGTATCATCGAAGACGCAGAAAAGGACGCTGACAACAAGAAGAAAAGCGCCCTCATCGAAGCAAAGGATGAGATACATAAGCTCCGCAGCGACGCAGATAAGGAAATAAAGGATCGCAGAGCAGAGCTGTCACGTCAGGAAAGACGTATGCAGCAAAAAGAAGAAAATCTCGATAAGAAAAACGATAACCTCGAGAAAAAAGAGGATATTCTCAACCAGAAGATCAAATCTGCCGACGAAAAACTCAAAGAGGCAGAAACTATCAAGAAAAGTCAGCTCGATGTTCTCGAAAGGATCTCTGAATTCACAAGAGACCAGGCTAAGGAGTACATAATCTCCAAGCTCGAGGACGACCTCGTTCACGAAAAGGCAGTCAAGATAGCTGCTTATGAACAGCAGGTCAAGGACGAATGTCAGGAAAAGGCAAGAAGCTACATCTCACTCGCTATCGCTAAGGTAGCAGCAGATCAGGTCTCTGAAGCAGCCGTATCTGTCGTTCCGCTCCCAAATGACGAGATGAAGGGCCGTATCATCGGCCGTGAGGGACGTAACATCCGTACCCTCGAAACCCTCACAGGTGTTGATCTCATCATCGACGATACACCTGAAGCTATCACACTCTCCTGCTTCGATCAAATCCGCCGTGAGGTCGCAAGGATCGCGCTCGAAAAGCTCATCGCTGACGGACGTATCCACCCCACCCGTATCGAAGAAATGGTCGATAAGGCTCGCCGCGAGGTAGAGTACCGTATCAAGCAGGAAGGTGAGCGTGCCGTAATCGAAACAAACGTCCACGGTCTAAACCATGAGCTCATCAAGCTCATCGGACGTCTTAAATTCCGTACAAGCTACCGTCAGAACGTCCTCGATCACTCTATCGAAGTGGCTAAGCTCTGCGGAGTCCTTGCTTCAGAACTCGGCGTAGACGCAAACGTTGCAAGACGTGCCGGTCTGCTCCATGATATTGGTAAGGCTCTCACAGCAGAGATCGAAGGCTCTCACGTTCAGATCGGTGTTGACGTATGTAAGAAATATAACGAGAATCCCGTTATTATCCACGCTGTCGAGGCTCACCACAACGATGTCGAGCCAAGAACAGTTATCGCCTGCATAGTTCAGGCAGCCGACGCTATCTCCGCTGCAAGACCTGCCGCAAGAAGCGAAAACTACGAAAGCTACATCAAGCGTCTCCAGAAGCTTGAGGAGATCTGCAACTCCTACGACGGAGTTGAAAAGTGCTTTGCTGTTCAGGCAGGACGTGAGGTCAGGATCATGGTCGTTCCGGAAGTCATCAACGATGAGAAGATGGTTCTCGTCGCAAGACAGATCGCTCAGCAGATCGAAACTGAGATGGATTATCCCGGTCAGATCAAGGTCAACCTCATCCGTGAAAGCAGAGTTACCGATTACGCTAAATAATGCGTCTTATGCGGCTACTGAGCATGTCTCAGCAGCCGCTTTTGTTATACCGAAGGGAGGCCATCATGAAAAAATATTTCAAGCGTCTCATCTCACTGCTCGCTGCAGTGGTAATACCGTTTTCATGTGCTGCTCTGCCGGCTAAGGCAGGATGGCATGAGCGCGGTTATCTCGGTGACCTGAATAACGACAGAATGGTAAATATATCAGATCTTGTGCTGATGACAAAATTCCTGCTCGGACGTACTTCCCTGACCACTAAAAACATATACGCATCAGAAAAGTATATGTTCATAACAGGCGAAGAAAACTACTTCATCCCTGAGAGCGGCTATCTTGATACCGCTGATATAAACAGGGACGGCAAAGTAAACGTCTACGATCTGATACTCCTCAAACGAGCGATCGTCAACCGCGAATCCCCGCAAGTCCTCGAATGGGACTGGGAATTCATAACGCCTCCCGTAAACGACGTTACAAAGTATCTGCCATCTCAGGGCGAAGCAAGCATGGTCGTATTCTATGTAGACTTCCCCGACTGCAAACATGAATATATGCCGTCAGAAGAATACATAGAACAGCTGATGTTCGGCGAAGCTGACAAGAACAATCCGAATTATCCGTTCGAGAGCGTTCACGCATACTATCAGCGAGCCTCAAAAGGACAGCTTGACCTCAAGGGAAAGGTATTCCACTATACAGCCAAGCAGAACAAGTCCTACTACGAAGACCAGAACAGAGCAAATCTCCTCAGTGAATGCTACGCCGCATTTGACAATTCGGTAGATTTCTCCAGGTTTGACAGCAATAACGACGGCTACATCGATACAACGCTTATATCAGTACCCAAAGCAGCCGGCGACGATTACTGGTGGCCGTGTGCTGGACCGAGCGCTTTCTCGTTCAATCCTTGGCACAGGATCGACGGCAAGATGATAGGTCATCTTATCACCGGAAACCGTGAACTGAAAAACAACAATGAATATAAAGAATTCACCCGTTCCTATATCCATGAGACCGGTCATTGTATGGGACTCCCGGATTACTATCTCTACAACAATGACAATACCCCGAACTTTGACGCAGAGGGAATGCACGGCATAGCGGGATACGAAATGATGGACACAGACACCGACTCAGATATGTCAGCTGTATCAAAACTCCAGCTTGGCTGGTACAGAGAAGATCAGATAATGGTATATGACAGCTCTGTCGGCTCACAGTCGTTCAAACTGAAAGATGCACAGACCGACGAAGGCAACTGTCTGCTTATCCCCTGCGGAGATCTCGACAGCAAGTACCACTCGGAATACTTCCTGATAGAGTACGCAACCTACCATAACAACAACAGTGATATGCTCAACCGCTGGTGGATAAACAAGTTCAACAGCACCGGAATACGAGTCTACCACGTAGACGCCTCGCTGTACGGCTCTCCCGCATACAGAAGATACAAGTATGAAAACGGTTCGGAATATACCAACAACTATACCGGCAGACGATTCATACGAATTCTGCGCGACGATCAGTCAAATTACAATGACAGCAACTTCTTCCTCGCCGGAGATGTAATAGACGGCTCTGTCAGCGGCTTCAAATGGTACGACCAAAACGGCGCACAGTCTGTTGACACCGGTCTGAGAATTGAGATCAATTCACTGATAGACGGCGAATACACCGTAACAGTTTCAGCTGCATAACAAAATCATTAAAGAAAGAAAGGTCATAAATATGGCAAAAACCATCTTCAAATCCTCGGACAAATCGAATTTCATACTCAATATGACCGAGGAACAGTACTCAAAGCTCGCTTCGTTCGGACTCATCGCAGCCTGCTTTACAACATCCCTGCTTACTATCATCCCCGAGGTCAGTGATACCACTACCTATTCTGCTGCAACAGTCGGGCTTGCAATATCAGGCGTAATATGTATGATACTCGCTCTCATCGCCCTGATAAAGAAATATGTCAGCGGAGCTCTCATCGTACCTGCACTCGTTTTTGCCGCTATCGTCGGCTGGAGCACAGTTTCACTCTACAATTCATACGACTATAACGTAGGCTTCTACGGTTTCCCGCAGCGAGGCGAAGGACTTCTTGCAACGATATTCTACTTCTGCTTCTTCCTTACAGCTGCTTCCATACGCCGCACCAAAGGACTGAAAACGTTCCTCTATGCGATAATCAGTATAGGTTTCCTGAATGCTGTCATAGCGATGATACAGATATTCACAAAGAAGCTTCTCTACATCTCATACAGAGACATCTCTCTGCTTGTAATGACTGTAACACCGGACGGACTTTCACAGTCTCCGATATTCCTCGCAATGCTGCTCACACTTTCACTCACAGCTGCACTTACAGTAGCAGCCTGTGACGAAAACAAGAAGTGGCGCATCTTATCAGCAGTAAGCGCCTGTCTCTTCGCATTCGTAATGGTGTTCACTAGAACTCTCATGGGTGTATGCGGTGCTTCACTCGGTATCCTCGCAGGCATCATAGCTGTATTCGTAACAAAGGCTCCTAAGGTAAGACTTCTCCAGCCTGTCGCTGCGATCGCAGCAGCTGCTATCGGTATCACTATCGCCGGAACAACTATGTCAGGCAAACAAGACGGCTATCATCTTTACGACGGTCAAATCCTTTGGAGTGATGACGCTTATCAGAGAGTCTCAGCAAGCGGCACCTACAATCCTGACGCAGTTGACATCGAAGACACATACGACGTTTACTCCTACCTCAGCGAGAAAACAAAGCGTATAATCGAAAAGAACAAGCTCTACGGAACCGGTCCTGAGCAGCTCGTATATCCTCAGATATATACATATGGTATGCTCAACAGCAACGCTGCAATAAACGACCTTACGATCGTAAACAAGGGCACATTCGACAAGACCTACAACGAGTATCTCTATACAGCTGCTACACGCGGTATCCCGACTCTTGTATTCACTGTGATACTACTTGCTTTAGCAGTTATCGCAGTATTCAAGAAGCTCCGCAAGAATCAGAGTGAGATAAACACAGCATTTTTCTTTATGACTGTATGCGGAATACTGATATTCTTCATTGGTGCTAGCAACATCACTTACTCCCCGATATTCTGGGCTTGTACAGGTGCTTGCTTTGCAAGGATAGCTGCTGAAAAGGCAAATTCCAAGAAAGCTTCTGACAAGGAAGAGTCAAAAAGCTCTCCTGCTCCCGAAGAAAACGCAAAGGCAGAGTAAATCTAGTAAGTCTATGCTAACAAAATACTCTTGATTTTTCATCAGAATATGTTAAAATATAAGTAATGAGGACGTTGTCCTTAAATTTACGGAGGTGCATTTAATTATGGCATATGTTATTTCTGACGAGTGCATCAGCTGCGGTGCTTGCGCTGCTGAATGTCCTGTAAGCGCTATTTCTGAGGGCGACGGAAAGTACACAATCGACGCAGACGCTTGTGTTGAGTGCGGTGCTTGTGCAGGTGTTTGTCCTGTTTCAGCTCCTTCTGCTGAATAATCCCGTTACATAAGGAAATACTGACAGTCCCCTTTAAGGGGACTGTTTTTTTATTCTCTGCATACAAAAATGCCATAGTATTTCTGAGATCAGAAATACTATGGCATTTTTCATTTCAGGCCTCGGAACGATACTCAGTCTGTGAATATCAGCGACCATACACGGTCATTCTGCTCGTTGCAGACAACCGCCGCTCCAACATACTTGTACTTTGAGCTGAGCAGTTTTTCTTTCTGAACTTCATTGTCCAGCGCGAACTGAACAAAATCATTCGGCGAAGATAACTTCAGCTTCGGACTGCCGTACAGATCGTTCGTCGGAACATATTTTGAAGTGAGTGTACACTCATCAGAACTCTTATATCCCTCAGCGCCGTATTCCTTCAGCAGATCTGTACGCGCAGTACGCTCAGAGCGTATCTTTGCCATCTGCTCGATAGCTTCTTTCGCACGGACTTCAGCTGCTTTTGTAAGCGAACGGTCAACTTTCAGCGCAGGCAGACCTTTTTCAGCGCGCGCCTTATTTACAAGAGCTATCGCTTCAGCCGGATATTTGTACAACGGCTCATCTTCCGGAGCAGCTATCTTGTTGCCGACTTTTATTCCTGCCTTTTCACACTGGGATTTGAACTCGTTGCTGAAAAGGAAACCGTTTGCGATAAATTCGTATGATCTTCCTGCTTTTAGCTGATCTACCCAGTTGTTGAGGCCTGCCGTATCAGCTTCTCTGCCGAGAAGGGTATTATACAGCATCGCCACATATCTCGGCTTGTCGTCAGACGACTCAGAATACAGGAGTTTTCTGTACTCCTTGCTGAAAATGAATCCCTTTACAGCTTCTGAACCGGTAACACCTTTTTTCAGATTTTTACACCAGTTTTCAAGTCCGTCTGTATCAGGGAAACGGCCAAGACAGTTCCTGTAAAGACGGTATACAAAATCTGTACGCTCATAGTTCTCGTCACGCACATATCTGAGAGTTATATCTCCGGGAGTTATACCGTATTTTTTACAGAGCTTCTGGAATTCGCTGCTTCCGACAAAGCCTTTGCAAACAGCCTGTACAGTCATACCTCTTTTGAGACAGCGCCACCATTTGCTCTTTCCTTCCGAATCGGGTGAACGGTCGAGCATTGCCTTATAGCAGTCGGCAACGATGTCATCATATGACTTGTCCGCGTTCTTATACTCGTCAGAGAGGAAGAAACCGTTGATTATATCAGCAGCTGTTGCTGTGTGGTTGTTGAGTTTCTTGGTCCAGTTATTAAGTCCGGCAGTATCAGGCTTTCTGCCGAGAACTACATCATACATTCTCGTTACAAAGCCTTTGGTGTCATTTGAGTAATCTGCGGCAGACGCTTCGACAGATGTAACGTCGAACGGCGAAAGAGCAGCTGAAGCTCCCGAAAAGCCGATACCGCAAGTCATCAGTACCGCTGCCGCAAAAGCGGCTATTTTCTTCTTTGACATGATGCTTCTCCTCTGTATATTACGTATTCTATCAGCCTATGAAGACGATAGCCCAGCTGCGGCTGTTATCCTTGTCGGTAACAACACCTACACCGATATTTTTGAAATTGGAGTTAAGCATATTATCCCTTGTCGTTGATGATTTCATAGCTTCATTGATAACATTGCTCGGAGAATCGAACTGGATCCTTCTTTTGCTATCAAGATCATTGAATTCATAGTATTCGCTCTTTACGATGCTCTCGCCGTCCCAGGCGTAATTGGATATACCGTAATCAGCAAATATTGTTTCAAATTCCTTGCCGTTAGGTCTGATATGGTTCTTATTATCGCTCGAACTTGCCTGACTAACTTCCTTTGCACGGGCAGCAGCAAGCTTAGTCAGTGCCGGAGTAGTAGTCAGCGGAACGAGTCCTCTGTTCTGACGTTCCTTGTTGATATAGTCGATAAGCTCAGAAGGATACTTGTCGATCGGATCATTCTCAGGAGCAGACAGCTTGTCGCCAAGCTTTATACCGGCCTTTGAGCACTGTGATTTGAACTCATTGCTGAAAAGGAAACCGTTTGCAATATGTGCGAATGAAGTGCCGTCATAGAGCTTTGAGCACCAGTTTGCAACGCCATTGCTGTCTCCCTCTCTGCCAAGCAGAGTTCTGTAAAGAACATCCACATATTTCTTGAAGATATCGCCTTCTGAGTCATAAAGATTTCCTCTGAATTCCTTACTGTAAAGGAAGCCCTCAGCAGTCTTTGTGCCTGTAAGACCGTTCTTTATGTTCTTGCACCAGTTTTCGAGTCCTGTTCCATCCGGATTTCTTCCAAGGCAGTTTTTGTACAGACGATAAACGAAATATGTTCTGTCATAGCTCTCATCCTTAGCGTATCTCAGAGTAATACTGCCTGGTTTTATTCCATAGGAGCTGCACAATGACTTGAATTCGTTGCTGCCAACAAATCCTTTGCATATAGCCTGAATGCTCATGCCAACATCAAGTCGTTTCTTCCAGTTATCTTTTCCTGTAGAATCAGGTGAACGATCAAGCATAGCCTTATAGCAGTCTGTCACCATTTCCTCTGATGTTTTCTTCTTTCCTTTATACTCGTCCGAAAAGAAGAAACCATTGATTATATCAGCAGCTGTTGCTGTGTGATTGTTGAGCTTTTTGGTCCAGTTATTAAGTCCGGAAGTATCAGGCTCTCTGCCGAGGACAACCTCGTACATTCTTTCAACGAACTCCTTTGTTCCCTTACTGCTTGAAGCAGCAGAAGCCTCAACTGCTGTATTACTGAACGGTGAAAGTGCTGTTGAAGTTCCGGAAAATCCCATTCCGCAGGTCATTAATACTGCTGCTGCAAAAGCAGCTATCTTTCTTTTTGACATAATAATTCTCCTTTTGATATATTTGTTTTAAGTCATCAGCCGGCAACTACTACCTGGTATTTAAGGCGTTTGATATTGCGCAAAGAATCACCGACATCATCTATGTATGTGGAAATACCGATATATTTCATATCCGGGTTCAGAAGCCTGTTCCTGCCGTATTCATTGGCAAGAAGGTTATCGACAGCCGCCTGAGATGTAGCGATAGTATACTTTTCACCATCTCTGTGCTTATCGAACATTACGCACTGAACCATGCTGGATAAATAGTAGAAGTCGCTGCTTTTGCTGTTCAGTCCGCAGTCTGCAAACATCTTATTTATGTCAACAGCTGTGCTGCTGATACCGCGGGTGCGTTCAGCATTCATCAATGCGACCTTTGTAACAGCCGTGTGCATCTTCAGCGGTGAAGCGCCTTTTTTAGCACGCTCCCTGTTTATTATCTCGAGCATCTTACTTGGATATACAGCCGGATCTATATCACCGGGATCTTTCAGCTTGCTTCCGACCTTGATATCAGCTTTTTCACACTGCTTTCTGAACTCATTGCTCATCAGGAAACCGTTGAACAGATACTGCAGCGTATTGCCGTCATTCATCTTTTCAGTCCAGGAAGTCAATTCGCTATCGGCAGGAGTTCTTCCGAGAAAGGCTTTATAAAGCATAGTCACATAGCTGTCGCTGAACACATAGTCTTTCTTCTTGTTGAGCGCGTTCAGATATTCCTTGCTGAACACAAATCCCTCTGCAACCGTTGAACCAGTCGCACCGTTTTTCAATCTCTTGCACCAGTTCTCGAGTCCGGAAGTATCCGGCTTTCTGCCAAGACAGTTCTCATAGAGACGTGCTACGAAATAAGTACGGTCATAGTTTTCATCGCGTGCATTCATAAGCGTTATGCTTCCGGGAGTGATACCATATGATGAACACAGCTTCTTGAACTCGCTGCTTCCTACAAAACCTTTGCATACAGCCTGTATCGTCATACCGACGCCGAGCTGCTTTTTCCAAGTCGCCATACCTTCGGAATCAGGCGAACGGTCAAGCATAGCTCTGTAACAGTCCTTTATCATAGCTTCATCACACTTGTTCTTTTTCTTATACTCGTCCGAGAAAAAGAAACCGTTTACAATGTCAGCGGCTGTCTTTTTTCTGCTGTTGAGCAATGATGTCCAGTTTTTAAGACCGGCTGAATCAGCTGATCTGCCAAGAACTATCTCATACATTCTCTTTACAAAGTCCTCAGTAGTTTTAGTCGATGCTGCTGAAGTCTCAATAGCTGCATTGCTGAACGGTGACAGCACAGGTGAAGTCTCTGCAGTTACCATTCCGCAGGTCATCATTACCGCCGCCGCAAACGCAGCCAGCTTTTGTTTTGACATTTTATTCCTCCTTAAAAAAATATATACTATATATGTTACAGAAAAAAGAGGACAGGTTGTGACAGATACGTGACAAGCGTGTGAAATATAGCTTGCTTGACACCGTGACTCTTTTGTGCTATACTATGATTGATAAATTATGAATTGACCGGAGGTTTTATATATGAGATTCATGAAGATCACAGCCGTAGCTGCGGCACTATTACTTGTTGTTGCCCCTGTTACAAGCTGTAACAAGGATAAGAAGGGCAGCAGCAGCTCTTTCGTGCTTCGTCACGCAGAGGGCGAGAATGTTGCCAAGCAGGTCGCAACCGCTGACGTTGCTCAGGAGGTTAACGCTAACCAGACTCTCTTCACCCTCAACAAGATTTACGATGCAGGCGTACAGACAGAAGAGGACGAGCACTATCTCTACCTTGATGTAACTATCAAGAACGATACTGATGTCGAGTACACACTCAGTACCCTCAATAACTTCTATATCGTTTATCCCGATGACACAGAGTATTCCGGAAACATCCGCACACAGCTCTACGCAATCAATAATCTCAGCGACAAGTATTTCGGAAGCCCGTTCACAGTCAGCGCAAACAGCACATTCAACGGCGTTGTCGGCGGATTCTGCTTAAAGGATTTCCCTGATGAGTTCACAGTCGGCTTCTTCCCGACAAGAGAAGACCGTGACAACAAGGAAGAGCTCATCAAAGTCAAGGTAACCAAGAATGATATAGTTCCGCTCCCCGATGAACTCAAAAAGAAGTAAAATTCAGCCCCGTTTTTACGGGGCTTTTGTTTTTCTGCCGAGAGTTGCCCACAGTACAGCAGCATAGACCGAACCGCCCGTCAGAACAGCTGCCGCAATCCTTAACAAGTTGCTGTCACCTGCGAGCTCTGCCGCTAAATATGCCGTTCCGCCGCACATTGCTCCGGCATAGACGACTCCGAGAAACATTCCCTTTTCCGGAGCTATCCCTGTCTCACGGAAGTATATCCTCATAGCTGCCGCAAGGATAAAAATGTAGCTAAGCGAAGTCGATACCGCCGCACCATCAACGCCTACGAGCGGTATCAGCAGAAGATTTCCTGCAAGTTTGACTACTGTCCCTGCGAGCATTATTTTCAGAGGCGCAGATGCCTTTCCAACCGCCTGAAGCATACTGAACAACGGATATGCCATGCAAAGACAAAGCATAGCCGGCATCAGAAACCTCAGCGAGCTTATGCACAGACTCACCTCATCTGACTGACGCGGGAACAGCAGTCCGAGAACTTCCGGTGCCATCACTCCAAGCCCGACAGATGCAGGCACCGCTATGACCGCTGCTGTGAACAAAGCCTGATATGTACCGCGCCGAAGCGCTTCCGGACTGCCGCAGCCTTTTGCCGACGCTATGCAGGTCAATGCACCCTTTCCGAGCATATTTGTAACGGACGGAACAAGATTGAACACCGTCAGCGCTATGCCGGAAAACGAACCATATACAAACTGCGGCACTTCACCGGCAGATACGCCCTCAAAGCGTCCGGTATAAGTTTCGCTGTAAGAAATCAGACCTATTATCGTCCACATATCTATCAGCGCTGAGAGGTTAGTGACAACAGCTCCTGCACCGACCGGCAGCGCTTCACGAACAAGCTGACAGGCAATGCTCCGGCGGCTCTCAAGAGTATTCTCAGAGCTGTCAGGAGTACCCGAAAAAAATCTCAGCACCGCAAAATACAGTGCCGCTCCTGCTGTAGACAGTGTGACTCCGAGTATACCGGCAGCAGCCGCAAGTGCGCGTATATCACCTGCCCACGGAAATAGTCTTATAAGGCAATCACCGTTCCCGACAACATAACCACAAAGCCACAGACCTGCCGCGACTTTGACTATCCCTTCGACTACCTGTGACACCGCAGTCGGATACATATTGCTGAGTCCCTCATAGTATCCGCGTTCGACTGCGCTTATGCAGCTGAACACTACCGCCGGAGCTATCATCACTATTGCCGTAGCTGCATCTGTGCTCCCGACTGAATAAACGCTGAACGGCACAGCCAATAATGCCATGAGTGCTCCGGCAGGAAATCCGGCTGCCGTAAATATAACAAGTGCCAAACGCCTTATCCTCTTAGCATTCGCATACATCCCGAGAGCCACACACGAAGCCGTCATACGCGCAACGGCCGATGAGATACCTGTAACTATGAGCGCATAGACCGGCATAAAGAAGCTGTACGCGCAGCTGAAACAGCTCATGCCAACTCCGCCGAGCATATTCGTCAGCGGTATCCTGAACAGCGCTCCGAGCACCTTTGCAGCCGCTGCCGAAGCCATAAGTATCACCGAACCCTTGAGGAAAGTCTGCTTTTTCATTGTCCGAATAGTTCTCCTTTATAAATTTGCTCTTTTCACAAAAATATATGTTGCAGAATCCGGAAATATGTGGTATAATATAGATTAGGCCGTATGCTAAAATAATCCTATCCGAAAGGCTGGTATATATTATGGAATATAAATTCTCAGATAAAGTCAGTAAGCTCCAGGCTTCTGCCATCAGAGAGATACTTAAATTCACAGCAGATCCCGAAGTAATATCGTTCGCTGCAGGCAACCCGGCTCCCGAGGCTTTCCCGAAGGAGAGGATCGCTGAGATCTCAGCAGAGCTCTTCCGCGACGATCCCATCCTCGCACTCCAGTACAGCATCACAGAGGGTTATACTCCCCTCCGCGACTTTCTCAAAGGCTGGATGCAGGAAAAGGGATGTTTCCATCCCGAGTTTGATGATCTTATCATCACATCAGGCGGACAGCAGGCTAACGAACTCTCATGTAAGGTACTTCTCAACGAGGGAGATACTCTCCTCTGCGAGTCACCGAGCTTCATCGGTTCGCTCAACGCTTTCCGCTCTTACAACGTCAACCTCGTAGGCGTTGATATGGAAGAGGACGGCATTGATCTTGAAAAGCTTGAGGCTGCTTTAAAGTCAAACAAAAATATCAAGCTCCTCTACCTCATTCCTAACTTCCAGAACCCCACAGGCAGAACAATGTCCCTCGCCAAGAGAAAGGCTGTTTACGAACTTGCCTGCCGCTATGACTTCATAATCCTCGAAGACGATCCCTACGGCGAGCTCCGATTTGCCGGTGAGACTGTTCCCACTATCAAGAGCCTTGATACAGAGGGAAGAGTAATCTACTCAAGCACATTCTCCAAGCTTATCTCATCAGGTTTCAGAACAGGATACGTTTCTGCTCCTGCACCGATCATTCAGAAGATCGTTGTCTGCAAGCAGGTTTCCGACGTACATTCAAATATCTGGGCACAGGTAGTTTCGCACAGATTTATGACTACTGTTGACCGTGAAGCTCACTTCAACAAGCTCCGCGACATCTACCGCAAGAAGTGCGACCTTATGTGCAGCTATATAGACAATGGCTTCTCAAAGAAGATATCCTATACAAAGCCCGAGGGCGGTCTCTTTATCTGGTGTACCCTCCCCGACAACTGCGACATGAACGCATTCTGCAAAAAGGCTGTACAGGAGTATAAGATCGCTGTCGTTCCCGGAAACTCTTTCAGCATAAGCAACGACGACGTAAGCCATTCATTCAGACTCAATTACTCAACTCCCACTAACGAGCAGATCGAAAAGGGTATGGAGATCCTCGCACGTATGACTCGCGATATGCTCGACTGATAATGAAACTTATAGCTTCTGCACCTGTTTGACAGCAAATATGTGCATCAGCTATCAGCCGGAAACACCGGCACATAAATAAATTACAAACTGAAAGGAAAATAATTATGCCAAACTTTAATACAGGCAGATATTCTGTCACACAGAAATACCTCATGACAAGAGGCCAGGCTCTCAGCTTCCCCGCAAAGTTCTTTGACACAAACTTCAAGAAGGACGAAGTATACGGAGTAGTTATCGATATTCCGCTCGGTCCTGATGTCCTCACAACAATGGTATGCTTCATCAACGGAGCAGCTAACCTTTACTTCAACAACGGCGGTGAGTACACAGGAGCTTCACAGAAGTACAGAAACCTTGTACAGGCAACTCACAACCTCGTTGCAAACGCAGGACAGCTCATCCCCAAGGCTGAGAAGGTAAGACAGTTCGATCTTCCTATCGGCAGAACAAACAATGTATATCTCCTCACAAAGAATGCAGTATACAAGGTAGCTATCCCTGCCGGCATCATCCCCGAGGAAGAACAGGAAAAGCGTAACGTATACGTTCTTTACCAGCGCGTACTTAACGAGCTCAGAAGCTGTCAGCTCAAGGACGACGCAGAGATGCGCAGAGCCGCTTCCAAGTAAGGAGCTTGTCAGATGGACGATAAAAAACTTATATTCAGCGCTATCCAGCCTACGGGCACATTCACACTCGGCAACTACATCGGTGCAGTACGCAACTGGGCACCGCTTCAGAACGATTACAACTGCATTTACTGTGTTGCTGATATGCACGCAATAACTGTAAAGCAGGAACCTTCCGTTCTTCGTCAGAACTCTCTCAAGTCCTATGCTCTGCTCATGGCTTGCGGCATTGATCCCGAAAAGTCCATACTTTTCATTCAGAGTCACGCTGTAACACACGCAGCTCTCAACTGGATACTCTGCTGCAACACTCAGTTCGGCGAGCTTTCAAGAATGACACAGTTCAAGGACAAGAGCCAGAAGCACCCTGACGATATAAACGCAGGACTTTTCACATATCCGTCTCTTATGGCAGCTGACATTCTCGCATACAATGCCGACCTCGTACCTGTCGGCGTTGATCAGAAGCAGCACCTCGAGCTCGCAAGAAACATCGCTCAGCGTTTCAATCAGCGTTACGGCGACTTCTTCAAGCTCCCCGAGCCTTATATCACAGAAGTCGGCGCAAAGATAATGTCTCTTCAGGATCCGACAAAGAAGATGTCAAAATCAGACGAGAATCCCAACGCCTGCATACTCATCCTTGACGACAAGGATACAATAATCCGCAAGTTCAAGCGTGCAGTTACCGACAGCGACGCTGAGGTATGCTACCGCGAGGGCAAGGACGGCATCAACAACCTTATGTCCATTTACTCCTGCGTAACAGGCAAGGACTACGCTGCTATCGAAGCAGAGTTCGCAGGAAAGGGCTACGGTGACTTCAAGCTTGCAGTCGGAGAGGCTGTTGCAGACAACCTTGAACCTGTACGCACAGAGTTTGACCGTCTCATTGCTGACAAGGCATATTTAAAGGAATGTTACACCAAGGGCGCAGAAAAAGCAATGCGCATTTCAGGCAAGATAGTATCCAAGGCTTACCACAAGGTCGGCTTTGTTGACAGAGCCTGATTTAGGCTAAATTACGCAGATACGCGCCGCTATGAGTATAATTATACAAATGGTAGCGAGTTTCAGAAATTTATTTTGCCAAATTGACAAAAAATTCAAATACGGGTTGCAATTTCCCGAAAAATAGGGTATTATAGTATTTAGCCCGTCATTAAGGGAGTTTTTCTTATGGTCGAATATCAGCAGAAAAGTCATTATTCTATCGGCGATCTTATCGATATCGTCAGACTTCTTCGCAGCGAGGGTGGCTGTCCATGGGACAGAGAACAGACTCATTCCTCTATCAGGAATGATTTTCTGGAGGAGACCTGCGAAGTTATTGAGGCGATAGACCTTGAAGATACCGATCTTCTCCGCGAAGAACTCGGTGATGTATTGCTTCAGGTCGTGTTCCATTGCCGCATAGAGGAGGAGAATTCTTCTTTCTGCTTCGACGACGTATGCGATGAGATATGCAAAAAGCTCATCATTCGCCATCCCCATGTTTTCGGAGATGTGTCAGCAGATACCACCGATCAGGTGTTAAAGAACTGGGACGCTATCAAAATGGAAACTAAAGGTCAGGAGACCTATACCGATACGCTCACAAGCGTTGCAAAGTCACTTCCGGCTCTTATGAGAGCTCAGAAGGTCGGCAAGCGTGCAATGCGTGCAGGTATGGACTTCCGCTGTGCAGACGATGCAGTCGCTTGTATAGAAGCGGAAAAGGCTGAACTGGATAAAGCAATAGCTGCCGGTGACGCTAAGAATATAGAAGAAGAACTCGGCGACCTGTTATTCTCCTGTGTAAATGCTGCAAGACACCTCGGTATCGATGCCGAGCTTGCTCTCAAGGCTTCCACAGAAAAATTCATAAAACGTTTTTCCATAACGGAAAAGCTTACCGCCGCGGACAAGCTCAATATGAAAGAGCTTCCGATCGAAGAACTTGATGTCTATTGGGCAAAAGCCAAACATATTATTGATTCGGAGGAATACTAAAATGACCAAAACAGAACTTATCAACGTTATCGCAGATAAGGCAAGCTGCACCAAGAAGGACGCAGGCGCTGCTCTCGAAGCTACAATCGCTGCTATCCACGAGTCTCTCGAGAAGGGCGAGAAGGTTTCTATCACTGGCTTCGGTACTTTCGAGGTTCGCGAGAGAGGCGAAAAGACTTGCATCAACCCCAGAACTAAGAAGACTATGGTTTGCCCCCCCAGCAAGGCTCCCGCTTTCAAGGCTGGCAGAGCTCTCAAGGACGCTGTAAACAAGTAATAGTTTCATATATAAAGGGGACGGATGACCGTCCCCTTATGTATTATAGAAAGGAGTATCTATGCGCCTCGACAAATACCTCAAGGTAACTCGTCTCATCAAGCGCAGGACAGTTGCAAACGATGCCTGTGACGCCGAGAAGATAGTTGTAAACGGCAAGATAGCCCGTGCGAGCTATGACGTTAAGGTCGGCGACATAATCGAGATAAATATGGGTACCCGCCCGCTCAAGGTTAAGGTACTCAATGTTACAGAACACGCTACAAAAGAAAACGCAGCTGATAACTACACAGTTGTTGACTGACAAAAAAGCCATAGAGAAGTGTAAACTCCTCTATGGCTTTTTAATTCCCCCGCATACGTCACAGCACCTCCGGTATTGCCGGGGAGTGCTGTGCGTAAAACTGCTATATTATTTATTTGGAATTGTTTATGTCCCAGCGGAAAGTAACGAGCTTTGCCGCTTTCGTATTGTCGAGCATATTATTGTTCTCAAGCTTTGAAAGATCAAGGTAGCGATAGTTCGTTTTTTCATCCTTGTTCACGGTGAACAGTCCTTTCAGCTTGAACATCGCTCCGCCCGGTGAACGCTGGATAACAGCGCCGAGACGATGATGCTGACGCATAAAAGCGATTATATCTGCCGCTGAAGTAAGGAGCTTGTCGCTCACGTTATAAACGCCTGCATAAGTCTGGTTATCGGCATTCTTAACGTAGCACAGGATGAAATCAACGAGATTGTGAACACAGCATAACTGGAAGCCATACTGTCCTCTTCCGTAGACAAACATCGCGCCGTCCTTGGGATCTGTGATCTTAGCGATGAGATTATCGGTAAAATCGTGGGTATATACAGGTGAATAGCGGACTACACAGCACATTATCTTATATTCGCCGTCTTCGTCCTTATGGTGTATCATTTCTGATACGAGTGCCTTCTCGGAAGCGAATTTGAGCTCAGCATAATTTGTATGCGGCTTCAGCTCATCCTCTTCTCTGATAGGTTCGCGTGTTTTCGGAAATTCGTAAACCTGGTCGGTGCTAAGAAGAATAAACTTCTTTACACTTTCGCTTGTCATTGCGTAACGGTATATGAATTTATCACAATGCTTAGCGATGTCGATCTCTTTATCAGTTATTATAGGTCCGAAGTCGTTATCAACAGTACAAGCTGCATGAACGACTATATCAAACCTGTGATTATCAAAAATCTCTGCATAAGCGTTTTTATCATCAGGCGCCGCCTGAACAAACGAATAGTTAAGTTTTCCTTCATTATAGATACCCGACTCTTTGTCAACAGCTACGACTTCGTAGCCTTTCTTAAGGAGTCCGGAGCATATATGCTGACCAATCAGTCCACAACCTCCGGTTACAAGAACTTTTTCCATAATCAACCCTCCTTTTGATGTCTGGTATTATTATATCACGGATATTGCTGTTTACACTCTTTATTCAAGAGATGCGTTTACTTCGTCTATTATTTTATCTATTGCTGGATTTATAGAATTGAAAGTTTCATTCCACGGTGTACCTCTTGATGTCAATCTCAGCTTTGTATCAACGATATCGGCACAATCCTTGTTCACGCCCTTTGAAAAGTCGATAACAGGATTTTCCCTTGCGAGACGGTTCATTTCCTCTCTCATATCGACCATTTCCTGGGTCCAGCCGTAATCGTCGATAAAGATGGAATCTGCGATCGCGCAGGCTTCATCATTCGTTGCACAGAAGCGCTTGCAGTCAAGGTACTTTGCTACTCCTTCAGGGTTTGCACCGCCGCTTACAAAAGCATAGGATTCGATGCCGGTCGGGATATAGTACTGGTCTGCTTTAGGATCCTTAGGCAGCGGAACGAAGAACACATCGTCCGTACCGAATCTTTCCTTCCACATATCGTGAGTCTTGTAAAACTCATACAGTCCTACGGGATAGAACAGGAGCTTACCTTCACCGATATAGTACGGCTTATCCTCCCAGCCATAGTCTCCCACACCGATAGCGATGCAGTTTTTCTGATAAAGTTCGTAGAGCCATTCCTGAACTCTCTCCATAGAAGGATCAGCGATATGAGAAACGAGTTTGCCGTCTTCAAATCCTACGGGCGGGATACCGATAGTATTCATAAGACCGAACTCAAAGAACCAGCCGTCAATTCCATAGTGCTGATCTCCGGAGCCCACGAACTTTTCAAGCATATTCTGGAATTCGTCCCAGGTCCATCTGCCCTCTGCATAGAGCTTTGCAGGATCCTCGAGACCGGCTTCCTGTACCGTTTTTTTGCTATATACACAAGCGACCACGTCGCCTGTTTCCTGGATAACAGAGATGTAATGCTTATCCTTGATCGTATACATATCGTTTATGTCCTGCACATCTTCCCAGAGAGGAGAACTGTAATCGATATAATCATCACTCGGAGCAAACAGCGCATTATTGTTAAGCGTACATCTCGGGAAAGCATCGAAACTGCCGGTATAGAACATATCCGCGCCTGTACCGCCGTTCACACAAGCGGCGAGCACGTCGAAGCGGTTAGCGTCCATGCATGGTTCGAGCTTTATCTTACCGCCGTATATCTCCTGGAACAGCGCAAGATCGGCAGGAGTCTTCTTTCCTGTCTGTTCATCAGCATTGATGTCCCAGTTTGAGATAAAGGTGATCTCTTTCTTTTCAAGTTCGCCTTCAAGCGCACCAGAGCTTTTGGCAATCTCAATAAGTGTCTCCTGTTTATCCTCGTCCATTGGATTATTATAAGAAGAGGAGGAGCTTGAACTTCCGCAGCCGGTTGCAGCTAAGGTCACGGCAAGCATAAATACGGCAGAAAGGAATGACTTTAATTTTTTCATTAGCTAAACTCCTTCTACGCCCTGATAGGATAAACGGCAGGGTATTAAATTCACACACTTTTCTATATTATAGCATTTTTATGAACACACTGTCAATATCCATTTTTCATATAAATAAGGACGTTTTATAGTCAGAATATCACAATTCTGAGACTTAAAAAACAACACTTTGTTAATTAGGTATAAGTAATATTTTGTTAACATCAAGTTCGCATTTTGCAGGTGTTACCGCCCCTGCGGTAAGCACAATTTTCACGCATATTACAGCTGCCGCAACCATGCTTTCCGCGCGCGACAGGACTGTCTGATATACCGATTATCGCTGTGACGGATTTCGACGGGATAAGGAGCATACTGTCAGTCACAGTAAGTCCGATACGACGCTGAGCGTTCAGCATCCTTAGCAAGCTCCCCTGTATACCGAGCGGAAGATCTCCGTAACCTGGACTGAATCTCCACGTTCTGTAAGGAGCATTTATAGCCACAAATATCTCTTCCTCAGCCTTGTCGCAAACCTGTTCCACAGCGGCGCTGCAAAGGCAGTCTATCGCAAAGGATTCCGCTACATCAGTGACCGCAGCCTGTCTTATCAGCTTGTCAGCTTCACCCGAGAGCGTTGCCGCAAATATCACAGCCTTTGTACAGCCTGTAAGATGTCGCGCTATATCACTGCCGGTAAGCAGATCGTTCATGCCGTCTGCACGTATACCGTTATCCGTTGGCTCAAGTGCTACTTCACGGTACACGTAATTAGGCCTGATGACCTCGAGAACGCGTTTCTCGCAACGTTCAAGGAGTACAGCGATATTATCCGCCGGTACCTCCCTTACGCCCATGTAACGTGCAGCTTCGTCTTTGTCGATGTGGTCAATCGCGATCAATGTTGATTATCCCCGAAACAGCCTCTGTTATTTTACGAGCAACATAGGCATTGTTCATTGTGTAAAGGTGTATTCCGTCAACGCCGCTTGCCGCGAGGTCAACGATCTGATTTACAGCATATGCTATTCCGGCATCACGCAGTGCCTCCGGACTGTGTTCAAAGCGCTGCATTATCTTTACAAACTTCTTTGGAAGGCTTGCACCGCAGGTAGTTACCATACGCTCTATCTGGTTCTTGTTTACAACGGGCATGATACCGGCTTCGATCGGAACATTGATACCGGCAGCTCTTGCCTTCCACAGGAACTCATAGAATGAGGAATTGTCAAAGAAAAGCTGGCTGATAAGGTGATCCGCACCAGCCTCTACCTTTTTCTTCAGATTCTGTATATCCTCTCCAAGAGACATCGAGTCGGGATGGCTCTCAGGATAGCAGGCACCCGCAATATCGAATTCACCGCTCTGTCTTATGTATGTAATGAGGTCGCTCGCATAGCGGAAGTCCTTCTTAGGCGGGATATCCGGATTAAGATCACCGCGCAAAGCAAGAATATTCTCGATTCCGCGTGACTTGATCTCGTTTATAGTAGCATCTATCTCCTCGCGCGTGTAGTTTATGCAAGGAAGATGGAGCATAGGAACGTTTCCGTTCTCCTTGATACGCGAAGCGATGTCACAGGCAAGAACATTGTTGCTGCTTCCGCCGGCACTGAAAGTAACGCTTATAAAGTCCGGTCTGAGGTCGTGAAGCTCATCGAGAGTATTGTAGATAACCTCTATCGAGCTCGTCTTTTTCGGTGGGAATACCTCAAATGAAAATACTGTTTTCTTCTTGAAAATATCCTTTACGTACATTGTGGCCTCCTTAATCTATTGACCAGTCTATCTCGCTCATACCGTTTGAGCGCAGGAAGGCGTTCGCTTTCGAGAAGTGTCTGCAGCCGAAGAATCCGTTGTACGCTGAAAGCGGACTCGGGTGCGCTGCTCTTAACACAAGATGATGACTGTTAGTAATGAACTGCTGTTTAGCTTTTGCGTCGCCGCCCCAGAGCATGAACACCATCGGCTTTTCACGCTCATTAAGAAGTCTGATAACATCTGTCGTAAAGTTTTCCCAGCCGAGACCGCGGTGGCTTCTTGCCTGATCCGCGCGGACGGTCAGAACTGAATTGAGCAGCAGAACGCCGTCTTTTGCCCACTTTGTCAGCTCACCGTGCTTGCCGAGATTGTCTATACCGACGTCGTCCTTTATCTCCTTGAAGATATTCACGAGTGACGGCGGCGGAGCGATACCCTTTCGCACAGAGAAGCTCAGACCGTGAGCTTGACCTTCGCCGTGATAAGGGTCCTGCCCTATGATGACACACTTCACGTCGCTGTATGAGGTATACTTCATCGCATTAAAAATATCGTACATATTCGGGAAGATTCGCTGTGTGCGGTACTCATTTATCAGAGTCGCGCGGAGCTTCAGGTAATAGTCTTTATCAAACTCACCCTCAAGCAGCTTATCCCACTCATTATTGAAATTGACCATAGCCCCTCCGGATTGTTTATTTTCTGTCAAGAAAAAACACAGGCGGCATATCGCCGCCATGATTCTGTCAATTGTAGATCATATCACCATAGATCTTGAATTTAACAAGTGCATTGCGCTTGTATGTAAGAGAGCCCTGCTGATTGAACGGTACTCTGTCATAAGCCTGCGCTGAACACTCGATCTTCAGCTTGCGTCCTTTGTTTGTAACGAATACGAGCTCATAGTATGGATCGACAATGCGTTCCTGTCCGGTACTCTCAATTATACGCAGGCGGTCGTCACTTTTTCGTATGAGAGTTGCCATTACAACTATAGGCTCTGAGGTACTCTTCTGCACCTCTTCTTCCTCCTGTGGCTGAGGAGCATAGCGCTGAGCAACACCGTTATGAGTTGCCCTTGCAGGCTGACGCGAAGCGCCGCTGTCCTCAAGAAAAGCACTCATTATCCTGCGAAAACGGCTGTTACCACTGAACAGCAGTATAGCGAGGATGAGCACTACTGCAATAGCTCCAAGAATTATCAACAGATTCTTTAGCTGTGGCGTCATTTCAATTCCTCTCTCCTTTAAACTGAACGGCTCCGATGGCCGAGGGACTATCAGATGATAGTCAGATTTTTACCGATAGCTTACTATTCATATTATAATACATTCCGTTAAGATTTGCAATAGTTTGAGCACAAATTTCTGAAAATTGCGCAAGATTTGGGTGCTTTAGACCATAAAATTACCATAATTTATTTCAGATACAGCTTCCGGAGAAGTTTTCTCATTGCTATTTTCATGATTATATGTTATAATACTTGAAAAAGGAGGATATTATGCAGAAAATACTCGGTTATATGCGCAAAGCAATTCAGGAATATGATATGATACAGAACGGCGATCACATCTGTGTCGGAGTCTCAGGCGGAAAGGACAGCGTTGTTCTTCTTTCCGGACTCGCTCAGCTGCGCCGTTTCATCGGTATAGATTATAAGATAACAGCAGTAACTCTTGATCCACAGTTTGGAGGAACTCCCGGAGATTTCAGCGCCGTCACAAGGCTCAGTGAATCATACGGCATTGAACATAAAGTCATACTCACAGAGATAGGCAGCATTGTCTTTGATGTCCGCAAGGAAAAACATCCGTGCAGTCTGTGCGCACACCTGCGGCGCGGAGCGCTCCACGATGAAGCAGTTGCTCTCGGCTGTAATAAGATTGCCCTCGGTCATAACTACGACGATACTGTCGAGACCTTCATAATGAACCTCTTCACTGAGGGGCGAATAGGCTGCTACTCCCCTGTCACACATCTTGCCAAGAAAGACCTCTATATGATAAGGCCGCTTCTTCTCGCTCCTGAAAAGGATATCCGCAGGGCAGCAAGGCGTTCGGAACTTCCCATTGTCAAGTCACCCTGTCCTGCCGACGGTCACACCAACAGGCAGCGCACAAAAGAACTTATCCGCGAACTCGAACACCGCGATCCCGGTTTCAAGGACAGGATATTCGGCGCGATGAAACGCGCTGATATAGACGGAATGGGCGGCGTGAACTACACACCACCCATTCGCAAAGATGTATACTGATAGAAAAAGGCTCTCCATTCGGAGAGCCTTGATTATTTAGCTTTTACAGCGACTAATTAATTAGTCTTCCTTCTTTCTAAGAACGAATGCTGTACCAACTGCTACTGCGAGACCTGCAACTGCAACGCCTACGCCTGCAACACCTGTAGGAACTGAATCCTCAGCCTTCTGTGTTGTTGTAGCTGCTGCGCCTGTTGTAGAACCAGCTGCTGTTGTCTGAGCACCTGTTGTCTCCTCAGCGTTTGTTGCATCTGTGTTATCCTCAGCTGTTGTATCTTCAGCTGTTGTATCTTCCTCAGATGAAGCCTCAGAAGACTCTTCCTCAGAAGAAGGCTCTTCACCAACTACTGAGATGTAACCGTTCTCAATACCCTGTGTGAATACATAAGCCTGCATGAGCTTACCAGCATCTGTACGAGGAACATCACCGAAACCATCTTCAGCTGTTGCGTTGGACATGAACTCAACACCGATAGGATAGAGATCGCCGCCCTTAGCGTCCTCAGGAAGTGTGAATCTTACAGTAACGAGTTCACCATCCTGACCATTGTTGTCGCTACCCATGAATGCGAAGAAAGCAAGACCGGGTTCGATCTTTGACTGGCTGAGTGAAAGTCCGCTTGAACCTACATATGTCTCATCGCCTGTTTCATCATTAACGATTGACTTAGGCTGTGTGATGTTGCCGATTGTAAGTCTCTGGTCATATACGAAGTGAACACCAACTGAAGCGTACTTGCCGCTTGCTCCGGAAACCTTGAACTTAACAGGTACTGTAGAGCCAGCAGCGCCATCTTCCTTAACCTCAACCTTATCGATTGAAATTGTAGGAGTGATTGTTGCTCCATCAGCACTCTGGTAAGCAGAAGATGCCTTGTAAGCAGAAGCGTTGTACTCAACAGCCTCGTTTGCCTGGCCTGTTCTGATAGCGTCTGTGTAATCAGAAGCTGAAGCAGCTACTGATGTTGCTGATACTGCTACTGCTGACATAGCAAGAGCAGCGAATACCTTTTTCAGATTATTCTTTCTCATTGTAATTCTTTCCTTTCAGATTGTTTTATATGTTGCCCGCCGCCTGAGGGACGGCAGGCTAAACATTCTTAATAATTGATTATTCTGTCAAGCTGAATTATTCAGCTGCCTTACCTGTTGCGTAATCCCAGCCTGCAGCCTGATCAGCAATAGTGAGTACCTTGTCGCCCTGGCCTGAAGCCCATGTGTAGTATCTGAGGATGTAAGAAGCATCAGTAGCATCATACTTTCTGCTGCCTGTGCCAGCGAACATATCCTTCTTACCTACTCTCCAGTTTTCCTCTGCTGGAATTGCTCCAGCATAGTCTGTGTATGTATCGATAAGGAATGCAGCGAAGTTGTCATAGAGTCCGTTAGGATCATCTATATCATTACCCTCTGCGTCCTTAGCCTTAGCTATAACATTTGATGAAAGCTGAACAGCAGTTGAATCAGCATCATGCTTAGAAAGCTGTGTATAGAATCTAAGTGCAAGTGAAGCATCGTCAGATGTGATCTTACCGTTGAGGTCAGCATCACCCTTAACGCCGATGTAAACAGGTACAAGGATGTCTTCATCGAAGTCGTTTGTGAGCTTTGTGCCCTTAGCAAGAATTACTTCTCCGCCGAGTTCAGCAGGAGCATAGATGTCTTCTGCAGCATAGATAGCGAGCTCATACTTGAACTGTGACTTCTGAGCCTTTGTGAGGTCAAATACGCTTCCGGGAGTAGCCTCGCCGTAGTTGAATTTGTCAGAAATGTCGATAGCAGTCTTTCTTGAAACAGTCTTAACCTTTCCGTCTGTATCAACAATATCCTGCTTGTACATGATTGTAAGCTCAAGCTTTTCAACCTGATTGAATGAGAATGCCTTGTCGATCTGAGTATAGAAACCATACTTAGCTACGAAGCCGCTCTTATCAGCATCACCCTCGTTGTTAACGTAAGGTGTACCAACGAGTGCGAGTGTTACAACAGGCTCTGTCTCAGTTACTGTTTCTGTTGTAGACTCAGTTGTCTCAGATGTTGTCTCTGTTACAGTTGTTGAAGAGTCAGTCTCTGTATCTGTCTCAGTTACTGTCTCTGTCTCTGTTACAGTTGTTGAAGAGTCAGTCTCTGTCTCTGTCTCAGTTACAGTAGAACCTGAAGTCTCTGTCTCTGTCTCAGTTACAGTAGAACCTGAAGTCTCTGTCTCTGTCTCAGTTACAGTTTCAGTTTCTGTTACTGTCTCAGTCTCAGTTACTTCTGTTACTGTCTCAGTCTCAGTTACTTCTGTTTCTGTAGTAGTTGTTGTAGACTCAGTCACTTCTGTTTCTGTTGTAGTTGTTGTAGACTCTGTCTCTTCTGTTTCTGATTCAGAAGTTGTAGACTCTGTATCAGTATCTGTTGTAGTCTCAGTTGTTGTAGTTGTTGTAGTCTCGATAGGCTTTGTAACAAGGTTTCTCTTGATCTTTACATCAACTGTGAAGCTGTTGCCATCGATCTTACTTGCATCAACATTAACGATAACCTGCTTGTAAGTGTTCTCGTGATCAACCTCTTCGCCCTGTTCAGCGTAGTAAGCGTCGAGAGCCTCAAACTCATCCTCAGGGAAGTTTGCAACGAAAGAAGCATTACCCTTTACAGTCTCAGTCTTGATTCCATAGAGTGAATCAGCAAAAGCACCGAGCTCGCTTGCCTCGATATCGAGTGTGTAAGGCTTAGCGTTCTTGTTGAAGAAGTTCTTAGCCTTGTTATAGAGCTTCTGAACCTTCTTGCTTTCAGCAATAGCAGCACCGTTTTCAGGGATCTGCTTATTGTGTCTCTGTAAGAACTTAGATCTGTTAAGTCTTGCAATAAGAGCAGCTACGTTATCATACTCAGCAGACTTTGTCTCTGTAAGAACTCTATTAAGATTTCTTGTGAGGAAGTTTGTAAGTCTCTCGTACTTGCCGATGTTGTCATCTACATCTGCCTTAGCAGCAGCCTTATCGAAGTCAGAAGTAGCAGCATCGATTGCAGCATAAGCAACCTGCTTGTACTCCTGGAGCTTATTGTAGATATAGTCAATAGATTCAGCAGTGCCGAGCTCCTTGCCTGTTTCATCAGGAGTAAATCCAAATGTTACGGGCACTTTAGTTCTTGCTGCAAGATCAGAAGAACCAACTACGATCTTAATGCTTCCTGAAGCCTTAACCTGTGTATAATCGATATTCTTGAGCTCGGGAGCGCAGTACTTTTCAGCAAGCTTCTCATTGAGAAGTCCGAAAGAATTCTTGAATACTTCACTGAGTGCAGCTGAGATATTGCCTACCTTAGCAGAAAGAACGATATCTCCATTTTCATTGATCTCATACTTTGTCTCTGTAGTAATTGCGATTATGTGCTCTGCGATCTCCTTATACTGACCAGCATTTGCAGCAACAACATCAAAAATGCTTGAAAGATTGATGTTTCCAGCTGTTTTGCCTTCAGCAAGAAGCTTGTCGATTGCATTTGACGCTGTGAAGTTCCAGTCGGAGTACTGATCTTCATCGTCAGGAGCAATGTGAAGGAGAGATTGGAGTGTGAATGATGTGTCTGTGTCTTCAGCAGCTGCTACACTTACAGGAACTGAAACATCAGATGCAGCGAATGAGCAAGTCAGACTCTGCGTAAGAGCAAGCGGAACAGCGGCTACTGTCGCAACGGCTCTCTTGAATAATGAGTTCTTCATTGTTCTATACCTCTCTAACATATTTTTTACCCGAAGTTGTCTCCGTTTTGTACAATGAAAGCCTTATTCGGGTGCATTTTTGGCTTAGTATATGCAAATGGATACACTTCACCCAAAAATTCATAACTCCATTTTAGCACATAAATACTGATAAGTCAAGCAATACTGTGTATTTTTTTCAAAAATTATTGACGATTAATCAAGTTCATTTTTGTGCTTATTACACAACCAAAACGGCAAAACTGCTAATATATTGAGGGTGCTTTGTACATATTTGTCAAGCGCCTGTTTTTCCGCTTTCTATCAGACATTATAACACTCAGCAAGTGCAGTGTCAATCCACAAAATATGGAATAAAAAAAGCAGACCCGAAGGTCTGCTTTCTTTATTGTTAGCCTAAGTTAAACTCAAGCCTTTGACTTTGCTCTGTCAGGACAAATTGTATCCCACTCAGCCTGCTTGGTGTCGTCATCAACTTCACCGAGAGCTGTAAGTGTTGACATTCTGGTGTAGTATCTAAGGATAGCACTTGCGTCATCTGCGCGGAATGTTCTGTTCTCCTTAGTCTTGCTCCAGTTGTCGGGATCATATTCATCTGCTGTTACATTCGCAAGGAATGCACAGAAGTCGTCGAGGATATCATCAGGTCCGCTTACGAGCTTGCTGTCTGAGAACAATGTCTCTCTAGCTGCCTTACCACTTGACATTGCTGTGAAGTACTTAAGAGTGCTTGAAGCGTCAAACATGAGAACCATACCATCGAGGTCTGAATCACCCTTAACGCCGATGTAAGCAGTTACTGTGCACTGGTTGCCATCCTTGTCGAGGAGCGGTTCTTCGCCGTAGTATACAGGGATCTCATACTTGAATTCGTCGAGGCTCTTACCTGTTATGCCATCTGCTGTGAATACGCTTGCAGGTGTTGCACCGCCGAAGTTGATGAGTGATCTGTCGATTTCTCTCTCAGTCTCGATACCATCAACAACATCAATGATCTTGATAGACTTAACCATATCGGTTGAGAATCCGCGACCTGTTGTCTTACCGTTATCGTGGCTGAAGTAGAAGCCGTATGTTGTGTCGAGAACTGCATAAGTTGTCTTATCAACCGGCTTTGGAATAACCTTAATGTTACCAGGAAGTACGATTACGTAGTTAGTAACATTAATGCCTGCATCACCGTTAACTCTTACATCAGTAAAGTCTACTGTGTAATCGCCAGCCTTAGCATTCTCAGGAATACTGATCTGGAACTCAGCTACTACTGAACCATCAGCAGCATTGATAGCAGATCCGTCATTTGTTGTAAACTTGTAGCCTATGCCTGACTCAGTAAGATCAGCGCTGTAAGCGTCAGAACCGGAAGCGTCAACTACGTTGAAGCCAGTAGGTGTATCTACTGCGAACTTAGCACCTGAAACAGGTACATCAGCACCGTTCGGATTCTTAACTATGAGCTTAACTGTTACTGTATCGCCAGCGTAACCAACAGCTTCATCGCCGTCCCAGATGATTGCTCCCTCAGGAACGTGGATTGTAGTTGTTGTTTCAGACTCAGTTGTAGACTCTGTTGTTACGTCTGTGTCTGTTGTAGACTCTGTTGTAACATCAGTATCTGTTGTAGACTCTGTTGTTACGTCTGTGTCTGTTGTAGACTCTGTTGTAACGTCAGTATCTGTTGTAGACTCTGTTGTAACGTCAGTATCTGTTGTAGACTCTGTTGTAACGTCAGTATCTGTTGTAGATTCTGTTGTTACGTCTGTGTCTGTTGTAGACTCTGTTGTTACATCAGTATCTGTTGTAGACTCTGTTGTTACATCTGTGTCTGTTGTAGACTCTGTTGTAACGTCAGTATCTGTTGTAGACTCTGTTGTTACATCTGTGTCTGTTGTAGACTCTGTTGTAACGTCAGTATCTGTTGTAGACTCTGTTGTTACATCAGTTGTTGTAGTAGTTGTCTCCTCTTCAGTAGGAACAGGGATTACATTGATACCACCATCGAGGAAGAGAACGTTCTTTGTAAGGTCGATGCCTTCTGTACCAGATACAGAAAGGTAATCCTTAATAAATGTTACAGGATAGAATCCAGCAGCACAATCCTCAGGTACTGTGTATGTAAGTGTCATAACAATTGCATTGTTATCTGCTGCGATACCAATACCATCAGCTGTTGCAAATCCGAATTCCTTATCTGTTGTGTTGCCTTCAATTGTCACATTGCCGTAAGCAGCTGACTTGTCAGTGTAACCAGCAAATGCGATAGGTGAAGTCTGATCAACAATGAACTGTGCACCAGCTACAGGAAGCTTAACGCCGTTAGGATCAAGTACCACTACGTCGAGTGTTACTGTGTCACCAGGCTTAGCGTCCTTAGTGTCGATCTGCCATGCAATAGCACCAGTAGGAACTGATACTGTTACTGTAGTTGATGTCTCAGACTCAGTTGTAGATTCTGTTGTTACGTCAGTATCTGTTATAGACTCTGTTGTTACGTCAGTTTCTGTTGTAGACTCTGTTGTTACGTCTGTGTCTGTTGTAGACTCTGTTGTAACGTCAGTTTCTGTTGTAGACTCTGTTGTAACGTCAGTATCTGTTGTAGACTCTGTTGTTACGTCAGTATCTGTTGTAGACTCTGTTGTTACGTCAGTATCTGTTGTAGACTCTGTTGTTACGTCAGTATCTGTTGTAGACTCTGTTGTTACATCTGTGTCTGTTGTAGACTCTGTTGTTACATCTGTGTCTGTTGTGGACTCTGTTGTAACATCAGTATCTGTTGTAGACTCTGTAGTTACATCAGTTGTTGTTGTTTCTGCTGTAGTCTCAGTTTCGGGCTCAGTCGGAGGAACTACTACAGTTATACCGCCGTTAAGGAAGTATACCTTATCTGTGATGTTACCGCCGTTTGTATCAGATACGAACGAATATCCATCAACAAATTCAACAGGATAGAAGCCAGCCTCGCAATCCTCAGGAACTACATATGTAAGTGTCATTACTATAGCCTTATCAGCTGCAGCAACACCTGCACCAGTTTCTGTTGCAAATCCGAATTCCTTATCTGTTTCGTTTCCTTCAATTGTCACATTGCCGTAAGCAGCTGACTTGTCAGTGTAACCAGCAAATGCGATAGGTGAAGTCTGATCAACAATGAACTGTGCACCAGCTACAGGAAGCTGAGCTGCATTAGGATCACGTACTATTACGTTAAGTGTAACAGTGTCACCAGGGTTAGCCTTCTTGCTCTCGATCTGCCATGCAATTGAATCATAAGGAACAGTTACAGGCTCAAGAGTTGTAGACTCAGTTTCTGTTGTTGTAGATTCTGTTACAGTTGTAGACTCTGTTGTAACGTCAGTATCTGTTGTAGACTCTGTTGTTACGTCTGTGTCTGTTGTAGACTCTGTTGTTACATCAGTATCTGTTGTAGACTCTGTTGTAACGTCAGTATCTGTTGTAGACTCTGTTGTAACGTCAGTGTCTGTTGTAGACTCTGTTGTTACATCAGTTGTTGTTGTTTCTGTTGTAGTCTCAGTAGTTGTAGTTGTTGTTACTCTTGTAACATTAATACCACCATCGAGGAATACAATGTTCTTTGTGATATTGGATCCGTTTGTATCAGATACAAATGTGAATCCCTTACCGAACTCTACAGGATAGAAACCGTCTGCGCAATCCTCAGGTACTGTGTATGTAAGTGTCATTACTACTGCCTTATTAGCTGCTGCAACACCTGCACCAGTCTCTGTTGCGAAACCGAATTCCTTATCTGTTGTGTTACCTTCAATTACTGCACCGTAAGCTGCTGAAGAATCAGTATAGCCGCCGAATGCAATAGGAGAAGTTTCATTAACAACGAACTGTGCACCAGCAACAGGAAGCTTAGCTTCGTTAGGATCAAGTACTACTACGTCGAGTGTTACTGTATCACCGGGCTGTGCGTCCTTAGTGTCGATCTGCCATGCAATTGAGCCCTCAGGAACTGAAACTGTTACTGTTGTAGAAGTCTCAGACTCAGTTGTAGACTCTGTTTCTGTTACTGTTGTAGAATCTGTTGTAGACTCTGTAGTTGCGTCGCTTGTTGTTGTGTCTGTTGTAGTCTCAGTAGTTGTAGTTGTTGTTACTCTTGTAACATTAATACCACCATTGAGGAATACAATGTTCTTTGTGATATTGGATCCGTTTGTATCAGATACGAATGCGAATCCGTTATCGAATTCAACAGGATAGAATCCGTCAGCGCAATCCTCAGGTACTGTGTATGTAAGTGTCATAACTACTGCCTTATTAGCTGCAGCAACACCTGCACCAGTCTCTGTTGCGAAACCGAACTCTCTGTCATCTGCGTTGCCTTCAATTACTGCACCGTAAGCTGCTGAAGAATCAGTATAGCCGCCGAATGCAATAGGTGAAGTTTCCTTGATTGAATACTGAGCGCCGCCAACGGGGAGCTTAGCACCATTAGGATCAAGAACTACTACGTCGAGAGTTACCTTATCACCAGGCTGAGCGTCCTTAGTGTCGATCTGCCATGCGATTGAGCCCTCAGGAACTGTTACTGTTGTAACTGTTACTGTTGTAGACTCAGTTGTCTCACCGGTTGTAGTTGTTGTTGTAGTTGTTGATTCAGGATCAACGACCTCGATGAAACCATCTGTAAGTGTTACCTTATCAGTAATGTTTGCACCGTTAGTGTCGCTGATGAATGCACCGGACCACTCAACGGGATATACGCCAGGAGCGCAATCCTCAGGTACAGTGTATGAAAGTACCATTACTACATCATCATCTGATGCAGCTACACCAACACCGTCAGCAGTTGCGAAACCGAACTCCTTATCAGTATTGTTGTACTCAATTGTTGCCTTGTAAGCATCTGAACCTTCGATAGACTTATAGCTGATTCCATCAGCATTCTTGATGATGAACTGTGCACCAGCAACAGCAAGTGCAGGATCTGAGCTGCCCTTAACTACTACAGGCATCAGAACAGTTTCACCGGGTGTAGCCTGCTTCTCAGGAATTACCCACTCTACTGAACCCTCAGTATCGTCAATAACCTGGATAGCACCATCAACGAGAGTTACGTTCTCAGTGATGTTTCTGCCGTTTGTGTCGCTGACAAATGCGTCAGACCACTTAACAGCGTAAGTACCGGGCTTGCAGTCTGCAGGAACCTTGTATTCAATAGTGAATACCTTTGCACCGTTAGCAGCAGCATAACCTGTACCATCTGTACGAGCGAAAGCAAATTCCTTATCAGAATTGTTAGGCTCGAGAGCAGCATCATAAGCTGTTGTAGAGTTGTCGATACCAACATAAGAAATTGGTGAAGCAGCATCTAACTTGAACTGAGCACCTGCAACAGGAAGCTTAGCACCGTTCTTATCAGAAACAACTGCTGAGATCTTTACAGTCTCGCCAGGCTTAGCTGTCTTCTTATCGAGTACCCAAGAAATATTTCCTTCCGGAACAGGATCACTAACGATGATCTTACCGTTTGTGAGCTTAACCTTGGAAGTGATGATATTTCCGTTGATATCGCTTACTGTAACATCGGACCACTTAACATTGTAAGTACCGCCTGCACAATCTTCGGGTACCTTGAACTTGATTGTGAATACTTCTGAACCATCAGCAGCCTTCAGACCAGTGCTTGTGATCTTGCTGAACTCAAACTCCTGATCATCATTGTTTGCTTCGATGTCAGCATCGTATCCAGAGCTTGCATCTGAAATAGATACATATTTAATAGGTGAATCCTGCTTTACTCCGAATGTAGCACCGCCGATAGCAAGATCAGAATTCTTTACTACTACCTTCATTGCTACTGTCTCACCGGGATCAGCATTTACTTCAGGGATAACCCATTCAACTGAACCACTTACAGGAGGAACAGTTGTTACTGTTACTGTTGTTGTTTCAGTAAGAACTTCTCCGTTTGTTGTTGATTCTGAAGGACCAGGGTTACCAACTGTGATAACACCAGGAATTACCTTAACATTCCAAGAATCGGAATTCTGTCCGCTCTTGTATGCTTCGATTGACTTGAATGTGATCTTGTAATCGCCTGCAGGACAATTCTCAGGAACTGAAACCTTGCACTTGAATACAGACTCACCAACTTCGCCCTTAACAGGTTCGCCGTCAGAACCTACTGCAAAGAAGTTCTGCTCAAGCTTATCCTCGTTTTTGTCGATTGTTGCGTTGTAAGCTGCGGATGAACCACCGAATCCTGTGATTGTAAGAGGTGAGTCGATCTGGTAGAATACGTCCATACCAGCTACTGCAACATCGCCGGATGCAAGCTTAACGCTTACATTGACTGAGCCGCCAGCCTCTGCTTCGTACTTACCAAAGTCGAGAACGAGATCTGCATCTCCGGGAGCCTGTGTAGGATCCTCAGATGTTACAATCTCTGTAGGTGTACCGCTAACTGTGATAACACCGGGAATGAGATTAACATTCCAAGAATCGGAATTCTGTCCGCTCTTGTATGCTTCGATCGACTTGAATGTGATCTTGTAATCGCCTGCAGGACAATTCTCAGGAACTGAAACCTTGCACTTAAATACAGTCTCGCCAACTTCGCCCTTAACAGGTTCACCGTCAGAACCTACTGAGAAGAAGTTCTGCTCGAGCTTATCCTCGTTTTTGTCGATCGCTGCGTTGTAAGCTGCGGATGTACCACCGAAGCCTGTGATCTTAAGAGGTGAGTCGATCTGGTAGAATACGTCCATACCAGCTACTGCAACATCACCTGCAGCGAGTTTTACATTTACGTTAACAGATTCACCGGGAGCAGCACTGTACTTACCGAAGTCAAGTGTGATGTCTGAATCACCAGGAGCCTGTGTAACGATTTCTGTAGATGTTTCCTGTGAACCGGAACCACTTGTTGTTCCGTTTACGTGGATAACACCGGGGATCAATTCAACATTCCAAGATTCGGAGTTCTGTCCGCTCTTGTATGCTTCGATTGACTTGAATGTGATTTTGTAATCACCTGTCGGACAAGTATCAGGAACTGAAACCTTGCACTTGAATACTGATTCGCCAACTTCGCCCTTAACAGGTTCGCCGTCAGAACCTACTGCAAAGAAGTTCTGCTCAAGCTTATCCTCGTTTTTGTCGATTGTTGCGTTGTAAGCTGCAGACGAACCGCCGAAGCCAGTGATGGTAAGAGGTGAATCTACCTGGTAGAATACATCCATACCAGCAACTGCAACATCACCAGCAGCAAGTTTAACGTTTACGTTAACTGAACCGCCGGCGTCTACAGTATATGTACCAAAGTCAAGTGTAAGGTCGCTCTCTGATGCAGCAACATTATTAGTCGCGATATCATCGAAATTGCTTATACTAATGTTAGGCTGCTCAGCAGATAGTCTGCTGGCAGCACTAACTGAGGAAGCAAATGCACTTGTAATGAGCGACGCGCTCATTACAATCGACGTTACCGCGGAAAGCAGTTTCTTCATCTGTGCATTTCCTTTCCGAGCTTTTCGCTCTTATTCAATAAACTTTTTTCTTAGTTCAGAACAGAATTAAAGCTTGGAAGAATCAACAGGGAGAGTCTTGTACTTGGGAAGGTGAATGATGTGTCTGATAATAGCTGTAGAGTCTTCAGCTGTGAGCTCAGCGCCGCCCTTAGCATCGTAAACATCTGCATTGAGCTTAGCCTGATCAGTAAGCGGATAACCAGTCTTATCAGCGAGGTGTCTGTTGAGAACAACAACGTCAGCGATGTTTACAAGACCATCACAGTTTGTATCACCGTAAGCAGGTGTAAGCTCTCCGCCTGTAGGTGTAGGATCTTCACCAGTTGTTGTAACAGTTGTAGTTGTTGTAGTCTCTGTCTCAGAAGTTGTTGTTGTAACAGGGTTACCAACCTTGATTGTTGCAGGGATAACCTTTACGTTCCAAGAATCAGAGTTCTGACCGCTCTTGTAAGCTTCGATTGACTTGAATGTGATTGTGTACTCACCGTCCGGACAATCCTCAGGGATTGAAACCTTTACCTTGAATACAGACTCACCAACTGTGCCCTTAACAGGCTCACCGTCGGAACCTACTGAGAAGAAGTTCTGCTCGAGCTTATCCTCGTTCTTTTCAACTGTAGCGTTGTAAGCTGCAGATGATCCGCCGAATCCTGTGATCTTAAGAGGAGAATCGATCTGGTAGAATACGTCCATACCAGCTACTGCAACATCACCCTCAGTGAGCTCAACTGTAACGTTTACATTACCGCCCTTTTCGCCTTCATACACACCGCCGAAGTCGAGTACGAGATCTGCGTCGCTAACAGGAGTTGTTGCTGTAGTTGTTGTTGTTGTCTCTGTTGACTCTGATGTAGTTGTTGTACCAGGATTAGGTCCAGTTACGTGGATAACACCAGGGATAACGTTTACATCCCAGCTGTCAGAGTTCTGACCGCTCTTGTAAGCTTCGATTGACTTGAAGGAGATCTTGTAATCGCCTGAAGGACAATCCTCAGGGATTGTAACCTTGCACTTGAATACTGACTCGCCAACTTCACCCTTAACAGGCTCACCGTCGGAACCTACTGCGAAGAAGTTCTGCTCGAGCTTATCCTCGTTCTTTTCAACTGTAGCGTTGTAAGCTGCAGCTGAACCGCCGAAGCCTGTGATCTTAAGAGGAGAATCGATCTGGTAGAATACGTCCATACCAGCTACTGCAACATCACCAGCAGTAAGCTTAACATTTACGTTAACTGAGTTGCCAGCCTCTGCTTCATACTCACCGAAGTCGAGTGTGAGGTCGCCTTCGCCAATGTTCTGTGTAGTTGTTACAGTTGATGTTGTTGTAACCTCTTCAGAAGTTGATGTTGTAGAAACAGTCTGACCCTCACCAACCTTGATTGTCATGTTCTTTGTTATGAGCTTGTTAGCACCAGGAGCAACGTTATCGTATGTGATCTTTTCTCCTGATGTCTTATCCTTAGCATCGATGCTCAGGCAGCTCTCCTTCTCGGAAGATGTGAGCTTCTGGAAATCGCAGAACTCAACTGAATAATTACCAGCCTTTGTTCCCTTAGGAAGAACAATATCGAATACAGCTGCCGGATAGTCATCAGACTTCTCACCGAACCACTTATAACCGCCGCCGATAAGCTTGCTTGCGCAGTAGTAAGGTGTTGTGATACCAAATGACTCCTGCTTTGTATCAGTTACAGCAGTAAATGTACCATAAGTTGTGTACTCATCCATATCATCTACTGTACCATCGAAAGGTACTGCAGCCTTAGTGGTGAAGCTTACGCCGTCCTTTGTCTTATAAGACTTTGCCTTTGAGAAGTAAGCCTCAGTTGCATTATAAGCCTTAAATGAAATTCCGCTTTCATCATTTCCGTCTAAGGACTTGATAGTTACAGGAAGAGTAAGTACTTCACAGTCGTTTGTCTGCTCTGTGAGGTAGATAGCAACAGGGATTGTAACGTCTCCTGCGTTGATATCATCCTGAGAAACCTGGATATCACTGCCCATTGAAGAATAAGCAGAATCAGCTGCGCTGTAAGCAGCCAGTGTAATAGTTTTTGTAGCATCTGCAGCGTTAACAACAGGTGCAGCAACACTTACCATTGATGCAGCCATTGCAACGCAAGTAGCTGCAGAGATAAACTTTTTCATCTGTAATAATTCCTTTCTTTAGGTTTTAAAGCCTATTACTAAACTAAGTCAAATTAGGTTTGTATTCCTTTGTAAGGGGGACAAATCAGATAATCATGGAATCAAAACTTTGTTATAAGACCGAGCTTGAACTTCTGGATGAGAAGAGCATCTGAGTTAGAAAGGCCCTTCTTGCCGTCTACGTCAGCGTTAACTTCGCCCTGAGCTGTGATGCTGTAGGAAGATTTTCCCTGAGCATACTTATCGGGGTTAGTTGAAACCTGCATTACGAGAACACAGTCAGCGATGTTTACATCACCGTCACAGTTAGCGTCGCCCTGCTTTGTAGGCTGGAGTGTTCCGCTTCCTACTGTTACAGAACCTGATGTAGTCTTAACTGTGTAAGCAACTGACTTGTTAGAACTATCCAGATAGCCGATGCTTATTTCGCTGTTCTGAGCGTCCGATTCAGTATTTTCACTTCTGCTTGTAGGTACAAAGCTGATATCAGAAGAATCTCCGTCCTTAGCATTGCTGGAAACAGTTCCCTTGATAGTGCAGAATACACCATCGGACTTGATCCAGTAGCTGGAGTCGTCTACCATAGTAGCCCACATAAGGTCTACCATACCTTCGCTCTGTAAAATTTCGTAATCGAATACGGGAGTGTCAGATGTAACTGACGGATCTTTGCTCTCTGCTCCTGTCTTGGTGATAGGTCCAGCCTCCACACTTGTAACAGTAAGGATTGACTTGTCATACTTAACTGCTACATCAACGCCTGCGATACCTGTAGAAGGTATGTCGGATAGGGATACTGACACCTCGAAAGTCTCACCTGCCTCAGCGGTAACCTTGCTGGCGGAAATCTGCACATAATCGTCAGCTGCGGAAGCAACCGGTGCAATTGAGCATACTGAAAGTGAAAGCATTGAAGCGGCGATAGCTCCTACGACTATCTTTTTTGTCTTCATTTGAATTTTCCTCCTTCTTTAATAATGTTATATAACAAAGGAACGGTCGCCCCTTTGATTATATCTGTCTTACCCCATTGAGAAAGGTTCCCCAACGGCACACACCACGAGAACCGCCTAATGCGGTCCTTGTGCACAGTACAGGTCTGCATCCGCCATGCCACAGGCACAGCAAAAAGCGCAGCAGAACAGACGCACCCCAATAAGGGTATATGTACATACCCTCAGGGCATAACTGTCCGCACCAACTGTACTCTGCACAAAGCTGTGCGAGACACATCATACTGCCATGATGAGACTAATAATCCCAGTATCTATATTTATATTCTTGATTTCATTATATAACAGCCCGAAAAAAAAGTAAATAGGTTTGTTTCGTTTTTGGTATTTTATATAAACGGCTAAAGCGATTTTTGCACGGTTTGCACAATCGGACTTTTTGCGCAAGAAGTGGAAAAGAAGCCGTTTGTGACGATTTTTTGAACTACTTATATCATTTATCCAACTTCTGAAATTCCTTTGGAATTGCAGCGTCAATTATCTGATTTATTACATCCCAGCCGAAGTCTGTATAAGTGCCTCTCGGTACTGCTGTCGGCAGTCCGTGAACAGCTGCGAGCTCGGGAGTATATTTGCTGTACGGATAAAGCTTAAGGTTGTTGAAGGAAGGAGCCTCGTAGTGGATGATATGCGGGATAACTCCTACATCTTCGAGTTTAACTTCCTTGGTCACATCGTTGACAACGATGTCAAAATCTGGGATCTCACCGACAACATTGAAGTTATCTGTCTGAGCACATATGAAATTGCCCATCGAGTAGAATACAAAGCCCTTCGAGCCGTCGTCTCTTGTGAGCCATTCCATAGTCTCTGCTGTATGAGTGTGGCAGCCGAGAATAACATCAGCGCCCCAGTTTACCATTTTCTGAGCCAGCACCTTTACGTCATCTCTTACAATGTTGGTATCCTCAGTGCCCCAGTGAGCTGATACGATAACGACATCTGCGATCTCCTTTGCCTCTTTGATCTGCCTCTCGATGACGTCTTCTTCTTCATTCATTATAACTCTCAGCTGAGAACCAACAAGCTGCTGCTCAAAACCGTTTATGTGTTCTGCATATGCAAGGAATGCGATCTTAACTCCATTAACCTCACGAACGCGGATGCGGTTGGCATCCTCTTCATTGAGGTAAGCACCAAGAGTCGTTATGTCGTTCGACTCAGCCTTCATATTCCAGAACTTTATGGATTCCTCCAGTCCCTGCGTTCCGCAGTCAAGGAGGTGATTGTTTGCCATAGTAAAAACATCAAAACCAAGGTCGATGACCGCGTCAGCGACCTCCACCGGCGAATTGAACAAAAGCGCGCCGCCGTTAGCTCCGCGGATCTCGTTGCTCTGAGAGATTATAGTCTCCTGGTTGAGTATGGCAACATCCGCACTTTCGACGATATATCGCATATTTTCGTACATAGGCTTGAAATCGTAGCCCTGTCCGCCTGCAAGAGCCTCTGCATTCTTGTATACAGAATAGTGTATCAGATTGTCACCGGCAGCAACAACGTGAACACGCTTTTCCGTAGCCTCAGGCTCTGTTGTGGATTCTGTCTGAACAGCTTCACCGGTTCCGGAACCATCTTCGCCGGAAGCGGTATTATCGCCGGAAGCAGCCTCTGAAGAAGTTCCCGCATCACTGGTATTCGCAATAGTACGCATACCTCCGCAGCCTGTGCTAAAGGCAGAGAACACTGCAAGAACGCTGCACAGTGCGATAGTTTTAATGTTTCTGAGTTTCATTAATATCTCCTGTTCTTACGGCATACACTACGCCGTAGCATTATTATAACATATTATTTCTAATATTTCAATTACCAATTGTATCAAAACCGCTTGAGATTACTTTCAGTTTTATTTTTAACTGTAGTGTAAAATCTCTGAAACCGCGTATCTAAGCCAAATCAAGGTTTCAAGTCTTATCATTTACGCTCCGTTTGGGCAATTAAACGAAATTTTTAAACCATTTTTGTGCAATATGCTCACAACTTTCCCCGAGAATGCTGCAAAGTCACAAATTCTTCGGCTAAAGCTTCTGCTTCAGCATAGGAAGAAAGCTGATAACAGCGACCTCTGAACTTGGCTGAACCGTAGTAACCGTTCATGTACCAGGCGGCGTGTTTACGCGCTTCGTGCATAGCAAGCTCCTCGTTTTTTTCGCTGAGACTGAGCATGAGTCTGATGTGTTCAAGCATTACCGACATCTTTTCCTCAAGTGACGGCGGAACGTATTCCCTGCCGTCAAAATGAGCAGCTATCTCATCGAAAACGAACGGGTTTCCGTAGCTTCCTCTGCCGATCATTACAAGATCACAGCCGGTTTCGTTATACATACGCAGGCACGAATCAAGATTGGTTATGTCACCGTTTCCTATTACCGGAACACTAACAGCTTCTTTCACGCGGCGTATTATATCTATATCTGCTTCGCCGCTGTAAAACTGATCTCTCGTCCGGCCGTGGACAGCTATCGCAGCAGCTCCTGCAGCTTCAAGCGCCTTCGCCATTTCAACAGCATTGACAGTATCGCCGGACCAGCCGCTCCTTATCTTGACCGTGACCGGAGTATCACCGGCAGCCTTAACAGCTGCACCGCATACCTCAGCCGCAAGCTTTACGTCTTTCATCAGTGCCGAACCAGCCCCTGTGCCAACTACTTTCGGCACAGGGCATCCCATGTTTATGTCTATTATATCAGGTGAATAATCCTTTACTATCCCGACAGCCTTTGCCATGAAATCAGGCTCGCTGCCGAACAGCTGGATCCCCATAGGACGCTCTTCATCGGTGACGGTACACAGCTCGGCAGTCTTTCTGTCGCTGTAACAAATACCTTTCGCCGAGACCATTTCGCTCACAACGTAAGCCGCACCGTACTTCCTGCACATCAGGCGGTAAGCTCTGTCAGCGACACCCGCCATAGGCGCAAGAGCCGCCGTCTTTGCTATCTCAACTCCGCCTATGTTCACCTTCTCAGTCATTCGTGCTCTCCGCAGGCTTGCTGCCGGTCTTGTCTTTGAAGACGAAAAGCTTGCTTATGACATAATTCAGGATGAGCACAATAACATTTGCAGCAATCTTTGTCACCCAGTAGTTAATACCTATGAGTGAGTAGCCGAGCCACATTATAGCCATTTCAGCAAGGAGCGTGAACACTCTTCCGCCGTAGAAAGAAGCAGCCTCAGCAGCGAGTTCCTTTGCTCCCTTTGCCTTCGACTCGAACACCCACAGTCTGTTTGTGACATATGCGAATGTTACTGCGCATATCCATGAGATAAAGGTACTGAGGTTCGACACGGCATCCTTGCCCATGCCGGCACTCTCGAGGAGGTTCTTGGCTATGCCTGCCGAGATAAAGCTGACAGCAGTTGTCAGGACTCCGAAGAACAGGTAAAGCCACTTCTCTTCATATTTATAATATAGATCGCGAATTGGTTTAGGGAAAACATTTACGATCGCCCTTATAAGTTTCTGCATAGTTATATCCTTTCTTTTTCTTGATCTGGCCAACAGGCCGACATTATTATCATAGCATTTTACAGCAGACTTTTCAAGTAGTTTGTTGCGCTTTAACATAAAATTTACGTATTCGTCCGCAATTTATGATAAAAGTCCGCTTTTTTCCGCAGGTTGCACGAACGCAACTGCATTCCACGCCATATTATTACTGCAATACCGTTATTCCGTTTTTATCCGTCCCGGTGCTATTGACAGTTTGACAAAAATATAATATAATAATATTTGAGGTACGATTGAGTTTTTTCAGTTGTATTCGCAGTGCGGAAACGCCTGCATTCTATATGATAAACTTTTAGGAGGTATAATACAATGTCATTGACAAAAAATCCCAACGTATTAAAGTGGGTAGACGAGATGGTAGCTCTCTGTAAGCCCGAGAAGGTCGTATGGATCGACGGCTCAAAGGAGCAGCTCGACGCTCTTATCGAAGAGGTTACTTCCCTCCCCGATGACAGCTGGGACAAAATGTATAAGCTCAACCCTGAGAAATACCCCAATTGTCTCTACCACAGAACACGCGCTAACGACGTTGCTCGTGTTGAGGACAGAACATTCATCTGCTCTAAGGAAAAGAAGGGCGCAGGTCCTACAAACAACTGGATGGCTCCCGATGAGATGAAGGCTCTTCTCACACCTATGTACGACGGCGTTATGAAGGGAAGAACAATGTATGTTATCCCTTACTCCATGGGACCGATCGGTTCTCCTCTCGCTAAGGTAGGCGTTGAGGTAACTGACTCAATCTACGTTGTTCTCAATATGAATATCATGACACGTATGGGCAAGCAGGCTTTCGAGAATCTCGGTGATACTTCCGACGATTTCGTAAGAGGTCTCCACTCCAAGGCTGACGTTGATCCTGAGAAGAGATACATCGTTCAGTTCCCTGAGGAGAATACAATCTGGTCTATCAACTCTGCTTACGGCGGAAACGTTCTCCTCGGCAAGAAGTGCTTCGCACTCCGTATCGCTTCATTCCAGGGTAAGAACGAGGCTTGGATGGCTGAGCACATGCTCATCCTCGGTGTTAAGAAGCCCAACGGCGAGATCAAGTATATCACAGCTGCATTCCCGTCAGCTTGCGGTAAGACAAACCTCGCTATGCTCATTCCTCCGGAGGGATATAAGAAGGACGGCTACGAGATCTTCACAGTTGGTGACGATATCGCTTGGATGAAGCCCGGCAAGGACGGCAGACTCTACGCTATCAACCCTGAGAACGGTTTCTTCGGCGTTGCTCCCGGAACAAACGCTAAGTCCAACTACAACGCTCTCGCTTGCACAAAGAACGGCGCTATCTTCACAAACGTTGCTCTTGACAACTCAGACAACACAGTTTGGTGGGAGAAGCTCAACGAGAATCCGCCTAAGGATGCAACAGAGTGGACAGGTATCAAGTGCGACGGTGAAGCTTGGACAGCTGAGGGCAAGAAGCTTGCTCACCCCAACTCAAGATTCACAGCTCCCGCTCAGAACTGCCCCTGCATCTCACCTGAGTTCAACAATCCTGAGGGTGTACCGGTATCTGCTATCATCTTCGGCGGCAGACGTGCTACAACTGCTCCCCTCGTATATCAGTCATTCGACTGGACACACGGTACATACATCGGATCTGCTGTTTCTTCTGAGACAACTGCAGCTGCAACAGGTGCAGTAGGCGTTCTCCGTCACGATCCTATGGCTATGAAGCCCTTCATCGGCTACAACGTAGGTGACTACTGGGCACACTGGCTCGAAATGGGCGCAAGACTCGGAAGCAAGGCTCCTAAGATCTTCAACGTAAACTGGTTCAGAACAGACGACGAAGGCAACTTCCTCTGGCCCGGTTTCGGCGACAATATGAGAGTTCTCGACTGGATCATCAAGAGAGTTGACGGCGAAGTTGACGCTGTTGAGACTCCTATCGGATTCCTTCCAAAGGCTGAGGATATCAACCTCAAGGGTATCGAGGACGAGGTTTCACCTTCCGCACTCGAAATGCTCCTTACAGTAAACAAGGACGAGTGGAAGAAGGAAATCGCTGAGATGAGAAGATACTACAACGAGGACATCAAGGCTAAGGGCGGTAACATCCCTCAGGCTCTCTACGATGAGCTCGACATGATCGAGGCTAACCTCAACAAGTAATCTTAATTGCACAAACGAATAAACATAACGGGACTGTCGCTCTTCGCGGCAGTCCCTTGTTATAAAGAGGTATAAGGCTATGCTGTTTATTATATATGCTTCTGTCACTGTCTTCACTATCCTTTTCGCTGTGTATATGCTCTTTTGGTACAAAAATAAAGTAAAGCTTTTCGATCTTACCGAGGAAACGACCGGCATCATCACCAAAATGACCAAAGGCAGTTTTGCTGTCAGCCCCAAGCCCAAGGGGCAGGTGTATAACATCAAGGTAAATTACACTATTAATGGCATTGATTACAAGACAAATATGCAGTGTGAGGAAGGTGATCCGGCGCTTTCAGAGGGACAAGCCGTTACTGTCCTGTACGATCCGAAAAATCCCTCCCGAGCCATTCCAAAGGACTTTAAGCGCGAACACGCAGAATACTACTGGCGAATGCTGGTGATACTCTCTGTAATCCTGTGCGTAGTAGCCGCGTGCGTAACAGTATTCACCGCTCCTGATCTACTGAGAATGTCAGTGAAAAAAGAACGCATATACAAGATATGTGTGAAAGCCTTCGCTGTGATAGCTCTGCCGGTCACTCACTTTTTCGTCAGGCGCACAAACGACTACAAATTGGAGATTGAGCGTGATCCCAAGCAAGCGAAAAAGACTTTTTTAGGTGGCTTCGTGGTATGGTGTAACATCCTTCTATCACTTATATTTGACGTTGTATTTTACGTAATACTCTGACAAAATGAAAAAGCTGTATCGTATTAACGATACAGCTTTTTATAATTTTACTAAAAGTCCCCCTAATCAATGCCTAAAGCTCTGCAGTTTATCACGCAGGATATACAGGGAACACAACAGCTGTAATGTCAGGTTTCAAAAGCTTACCCTTCTTAAGAAGATTCAGCATTTTAGTGTTTTGTGCTGCAGTACCTGTGTAATTTTTTATACCGTTTATTATGGCAATTTCCTTGCGGTAGTTGAAGCTATATCCAGCACCTATAGCTTTCAGCGCGTCAACGAGAGAGGAAGAATTTCCGGTATACTGCTTGAAATATAAGCTTTTAAGTATGTTCTGGAGATTTGCTTTATAATCTTTAAGCACCTTAATGCGGTTGTTCAAACGCGCGATCTCTTCTCTTATATTTTGCTTAGCCTGTTGATTGTTTACATTGTTCAGCTGTTTCTTCAAATAAGCGATACGGTACTCACAGTCCTTAATTTCTTTATTAGCTTTATCTATATTTTTGTTTATCGAATTGATGAGAGCCTGTGCTTGAGCAGCCGGATCATTTGCGGCATTAGCACTGATCGAAGTGTTAAAGTTGTTATCTGTTGCGTAATTAACGACAGCAGCAGATGAGGATACAATAGTCAGTGCAGCAAGAGATGTACAGATCATTCTTTTAATTGTTTTCATAATTATACTCCTTTTGGTTGATAGATAAATAGATTTGTTTCTTGATTTCGCTTGATTGCTTGGTACGGATGTAATAGTAATTCCCCGATGTTTATTATAGCATATGGCTAAATCATTTTCAATGCAAAATGTTAACAAATTATATCATCGTTATTAGTATAATGTCAACAAAATATTACATTTAGTTATAGTTACAGCTTAACTGCGACGCCTCCGATGTCAAAACAGTTTCAAACACATAAAATAAACCGCTCCTCTCGGAGCGGTTTTCTTATTCTTCATCTTCATCATCGGACTCAGGTTCGGGAAGAACTTCAACTATGACCTTATCAACGGTCTGCTCGCTGACTTCCTTTGCCGTGAGCCTGAACCTGCCTGTCTCGGCAGTCTCACCGGCATCGGGGATATGTTCCATAACATCAGTCACCCAACCGCCGACGGAGGTACACTCCGTATCGACCATATCATCATCAAGCCCTATCTGTTCGAGCATATCGCTGACGCTCAGATCACCGGCGACCTCATAGCGGTCATCCGCGAGCTTTACAACATTTGCGATTATCTCGTCGTCTTCATCGTATATCTCGCCGACGAGCTCCTCAATGATGTCTTCAAGGGTGATGATACCCTTTGTACCGCCGTACTGGTCAATAACAACGGCGAGGTGGACCTTTGAACGCTGCATATCCTTCATAGCCTCGCTTATGAGCTTGCTGTCGGCGATATGCGGAACTTCCTGGATAATGCCGCGTATATCGCTCCTGCCCTCAACGAGCATCTTGAAGAAAGCCTTGTTCGTGATGATACCGATAATATCATCGAGACTCTTCTCATAGACCGGCATACGCGAATACATCTCGCTGCTGAATATTTCCTTTATCTCGTCGATAGAGGAATTCACCTCAACGCCGATGACTTTTACACGCGGAATAAGTATCTCATTTACAGTAATATCATCGAATTCGAGAGCACTCTTGACAAGTTCACTCTCCTGTTCCTCGATAACGCCCTCTTCCTCGATCTCGTCGATCATATACTTGAGCTCGTCCTCGGTAACGCTCGGAGTTTTATTTCCGCGGTCAAAAATCGCAGAGAGCTTGTTGAGGAGAAATACAAACGGCTTGAAAACTACAATAAGAAACGTAAGAAGTCCGGCGAATGCAAGCGTTATCTTCTCAGCATTCTTCTTTGCGTAGGACTTCGGGAGCACCTCACAGAAAGTCAGAACGAGTATGGTTATCACGATAGTCGAGATAGCCGCACCGTTGCTGCCGAAAATGCTGATAAACAGCAGGGTGCTGACGGAAGAAGCCGCGATGTTCACGATATTGTTGCCTATAAGAACGGCTGTGAGCACCTCATCAAAGCGATTTGCAAGTTTCAGTGCTCTGGCAGCTTTTTTGCTGCCCTGTGCCTCATAGTTCTTGAGACGCAGCTTGTTGACACTGGAAAAAGCGGTCTCAGTACCTGAGAATAAAGCGGAAAATATCATCATAGATATGATGAGTACAATTTTCCATAAGTCAGAGTTATCCATAGTAAACCTTTCATAAAATAGTATAATATATGTATTATATCATATATCAGAGAATAAAGCAAGACCGCACAGTAAAAACGCTGCCAGCACACTGCCGACAGCGTTTTATTTATTAACGATCATCTTTCTCATTGTTCACAACCTTACCATCATACAGCAACTATATTGCCTTTGTTTAGGGAACCTGCCTGATATTCAATCTCTACACGATCCTTGACTTCGATATGTGTAGTAGCCTCAGGAAGTTCCTCACCGATCTGGCACACAACGATAGTACCCTCGTCGAGCTGCACTTCATACAGAGTTCTCTTGTGCTTTCCGCCCTTCTGTATGAGCCCTACGACTTTTCCGGAATACAGCATTCTGTGCAGATGTGCATCGACAGCTTTTTCGAGTCTGTCCACTCTGTGCTTGATGCTTTCATACATCTTGTGTTTAACCTTTAAAGTCATACCTATCGCCTCCATAATAGATTTTTCCGACCACCTAAATAGTAACATATACTTTCGTCTATGTCAACAGCTTTTGGCTGATGTTTACAAAAAAGTTACAGTTTGGTAAAAAAATATCCGCACCAAACGGTGCGGATATGAATCACATAAGTATTCAACTGACGCTTCTGCGCCAATAAAATTACTTGATCTCGATTGTAGCGCCAGCCTCTTCAAACTTAGCCTTGAGCTCGTTAGCCTCAGCCTCAGAAACGCCTTCCTTGAGAGCCTTAGGAGCAGACTCAACTACTTCCTTAGCCTCCTTAAGGCCGAGACCGAGAACTTCCTTAGCAACCTTGATAACTGCCATCTTAGCATCACCGAAGGAAGCGAGGATTACGTCGAACTCTGTCTTAGCAGCAGCAGCACCGCCAGCAGCACCGCCAGCAGCAGGAGCAGCAGCGATAGCAGCTGTTACGCCGAATTCTTCCTGGATAGCGTCAACGAGCTCGGAAAGCTCGAGAACAGAAAGAGTCTTGATATCTTCAACAAATTTTGTGATCTTCTCAGAAGCCATGATAATAATCTCCTTTTAAATATATTTGCCGTTAAACGGCGATAGTATTAAGCTGCGGACTTAAAGTCCCGAATGTAACACAGACGATCAGGCAGCTTCTTCTGATTTCTTGTCTGCAACAGCCTTGATTGTAGCTGCGAGTTTCTGAAGGGGACCCTGAAGGGAACCAACGAGCTGTGCAAGGAGAACTTCCTTGGACGGGATCTTGGAAAGTGCAAGAACACCGGCAGCATCGTAAACCTCACCCTCAACATAACCTGCCTTGAGGTTGAACTTCTCGTCTCCAGCTTCCTTAGCGAACTTACCGAGGATTCTTGCGGGAGCTGTCTGGTCATCGTTAGAAACGGCGATAGCAGTTGTTCCGTTAAGAGCTTCTTCAAAGCCCTCGATACCACAGTTCTGGAATGCACGGAGAAGAAGTGTGTTCTTCTCTACGAAGTAGTTTACGCCAGCCTCACGGAGCTCTTTTCTGAGCTTAGTATCCTCCTCAACGGTGATACCCTTGTAATCAACGAGAACACCAGAAACAGAGTTCTTGATGATGTCTGTGAGCTTTTCGACCTTAGCCTTCTTCGCTTCGAGTACAGCATTGCTTGGCATTGTGTGTATTCACCTCCGAATGAATTTTCATCGTATTCAGAAGCAACAAAAAATGTCCTTACCGACAGTGCGGAAAGGACAATGATAATTCTATCAATTGCTATTCCTCGGCGGGACTTACGGGCTTAACCTGCCAGCTGTCTTTAGAATACGATATATAACTGTGTAAAATCACAGCTTTATTATTATATCACGGCAAAACCGTTTTGTCAAGAGCTTTTTTAAAAAAATCCAAAAAATCTCTACCGCTTCTTCCATTTCAGCAGTATCAGCGTCGTGACGGTCGTCAGGAATATCGTCAGAACTATCGGGAACCACGTATACGGTATCGGCAGATCAACGGTATTTATGCCGTAGAACGCGAATACGATATTCGGTATCTCGAGTATTACCGTCATAATGGTCAAGCGCCACATCACAAGGTTCAGATTGTTTGAGATAACAGACGAGAAGCCGTCCATCATACTCGAAAGGATACCCGTGTATATGCTCGCCATCTCGATGGCCTGCTTCATCTCGATGAGAACGTCCTCGAGAAGATCCTGATCCTCGTCATAGAGCTTTATTACTCTGCCGCGGAATATCTTCTCTATCGTAGCTTCATTAGCTTTGAGTGAAGTTGAGAAATATACGAGCGACTTCTCAAGCGCAAGGAGCTGCATGAGGAGCTCATTCTTCATAGCATCGTGGAGTTGCTGCTCGGCTGCGGATGAGATCTTGTCGATCTGTTTAAGGTGCATAAGGAAAAGTGCCGCTATCCTCAGAAGTATCTGAAGAACAAAGCGTGTCTTGAACGCCGGGCGAAGATTTCTTATCATACCCTTGCGTGCTTCTGTGATTATCTGAGTTTCCTTTATGCTTATAGTAAATACATAGTCATCTGTTAGGATAATGCCCATAGGGAGCGTATAGAAGTTCCTGGTATGGTCATCGTCCACAGATGATACAGGGGTGTCGATGATAACGAGAGTCTGCTCGTCCTCGCGCTCGATACGTGATGACTCCTCTTCATCGAGTGAGGATTTCACGAAGCCGCTGTCAAGACCATAGACTTCGATCAGTTCAACTACCTCCTGGGGAGTAGGATCAACTACCGAGATCCAGCATCCCTCTGTCGGCTCTTCACATTCTGAGAGAGAACCGTCCTGAGTAGAATAGAATTTTATCATGTTCAGTTTCAGATCTCACCGGGCGCACTCCGCCGTGAGATCGTGCTCCTTTCGCCGTTATTTCCAGCGAAAGTCGGAGAGCATAGCGAGCTTCCGCCGGATGAGAAATTTCAAGCATAAATTCCCATAAGGGTCAGAACTCATTAATGCCACCTCCGTTAAAATAATTTGCGACTGAACTATCGCGCTTATTTTTATTATATCAAATCCGGCAGCCTTTTACAACCCCTTTGCGAAAAAATTTTTTCGGTCAAAACCATGACAACGTCTATGGAATATATTAGAATTTAGTTATACATAACACCGGTCCAGGCCGGGGACGGAGGTATATTATGAAAAAATCATTCAAGCGTGCTGCGGCGGCTGTGTCAATCTAACTGATATAAATATCCCTGATAGTGTCACTTCTATTGGAGTCGATGCGTTCAAAGGAACAGAGTTGTTAGAGAAAAAGGAAGAAGACACCCCTTTAGTTATTATTGATAATATGGTAATAAGTATTGAAAACTGCGATGGAAAAGTCGTTATCCCAGAGGGGGTAGAAAAAGCTTTTAACTTAGCAAATAACGAGAATATAACTGATATTGTATTCCCGGCTTCCTGCAAAGAAGCAGGTTACAATATACTTCAAAATTTCCCTAATCTAAAAACTGTAACATTCTTAAATCCAAATATTGAATTAAAAGTTAGAATGTACGAGTTCCTTCCATACGATTATCCGGAGGAATTAGTTGAAAAATGGGCTATAACAAATAATGAACGCGAAATCGAAACTGCAATGGTGTTTATAGACGGACTTCCATCTGTTGGAGTAGAACTAAAAAACAAACCTGAGTTCTCAGGAACAATATACGGCTATAAAGGCTCTACCGCCGAAGAATTTGCAAATGATTATTGTAAATTTGAAACTATTAAAGAAAGCAGCGGCAATGTTCAGCGCTCTGCTATCAGAATGAACAAAGAACTGACCGTTGATCTTTATGCCGAACTCAGTGACGATGTCGCCAGGGCATACATCGAGGGCGAGGACGGCGTGACAGCTATCACCGACTTCTCCGACAAAAAATCACAGAGGGTGAAAACGCAGGACTTTACAGACTGAGCTACGTCATAAAGCCCGAACACTCCGACTCTCCGATAACGCTCCGCCTTGTTGACAAGGACGGCAATTTCCTCACAGTCACAAGCTCCGACAGCGACGTTAAAGCTAACGGCAATTCAGCCGCTATAACCGTTGATGACTATGTAAACGAACACTATTCCGGTGAGGACGCAAAAGCTCCGTGGTTAGGCGATCCGATGTGCGATAATATATTCACAGCCGATGACGCTTCCTATGCGCTCCGCCTGTTCACAAAGCTCTCAAGCGGTGCAGACACAGCAACAGCATTTGAAATGAGTGCCTGCGACGTTAACGGCAACGGAGTCCTCTCCGCCGATGATGCTTCGCTCATTCTCCGCTACTACACGAAAGTCTCCTCCGGTCAGACAATAGACAAGTACGAATATTTCAAGAATCCGGCATAATCTCCCCGAGCCGCTGCACACGACAGCGGCTCTTGCTTTTTGCACAGCGTTATGATATAATGGTAAGGTCAATTTCAGTATTTCACACCGCCCGTCTGCGGCGATGTATCAAAAGAGGTCTTATTATGCTTATACTCGGAATAGAAAGCTCCTGCGACGAAACAGCCGCAAGCGTGGTAAAGGACTGCCGCACTATCCTTTCGTCGGTCGTCTCCACACAGATAGAGGAGCACAGAAAATACGGCGGAGTAGTACCAGAGATAGCTTCGCGTCGCCATTGTGAAAATATTCTCGGAGTTGTCCGTCAGGCGCTCGACGAAGCCGGAGTATCGCTCTCCGACCTCGACGGCATAGCTGTAACTTATGCGCCCGGTCTTATCGGAGCTCTGCTCGTCGGTGTAAGCTTTGCAAAGGCTCTTGCCATGTCATGCGGAAAGCCGCTTATACCCGTTCATCATATTGCCGGACACATAGCTACGAACTACCTCACCCACCCTACTCTCGAACCGCCTTATCTCTGCCTTGTTGCAAGCGGTGGTCACAGCCATATCATCGAGGTGCTCAGCTATACAAAGTTCCGTGTTGTAGGTCGTACACGCGATGACGCCGCCGGAGAGTGCTTCGACAAATGTGCCAGAGCAATGGGATTCCCCTACCCGGGCGGTGTCCACATCGACAAGGCTTCACAGTCCGGTGATCCGAGCGCAATAAAACTCCCGAGACCGTCAGTTGCAGGGAACGAATTTGATTTCAGCTTCTCAGGACTCAAGACCTCAGTTATAAATATGCTCCACAACGCACAGCAGAAAGGTACAGAGGTCAACACAAACGATCTCGCGGCAAGTCTCCAGTCAACTATTGCCGGAGTCCTCACCGAGCACACAATAAATGCCGCAAAGGCTCTCGGCTACAGGAAAGTCGCACTTGCAGGAGGAGTTTCCGCAAACACCGGAGTCCGCGCAGCACTTTCGGAAGCCTGCGAAAAGGAAGGCTTTGAATTCTTCATGCCGGAGAAATCTCTCTGCGGTGACAATGGCGCTATGATAGCCTGTCAGGGAAGCTATAACCTCCTCGCAGGTATCACAGCAGATGAAAGTCTCAACGCTGTTGCAACGCTCTCTATGGAAGAGATATAACGGAGGTGCCGGACTTGGACAAGAAGAAAGTCACCAACTGCGAGACCTGCACCAACTACGTCTACGACGATGATTACGACTGCTACGTATGTATGGTCAATCTCGACGAGGACGAAATGTACCGTTTCCTGAACGGCACGAACTACTCCTGCCCGTATTACAGGCTGGACGATGAATACGGCGTAGTACGCCATCAGAATTAACGATCAAGGCGCGAACAATTTAACCTTTGCTCTTGTTAAAAACTGTTTTGATCTATTTTCGGGCGAGCATAACTGGCCACTGCTTATAATCACGATATATCAGCAATTGTAGGAGCGCTTTCCGAGCGCCCGTGCTGACTCTTTCGACAGACGTAAGGACGCATAAAGCGTCCTTTTTTGTTTGCATATCAGCTGATACTGTACAATTCGTCAAGGTCTGCGGCATCGGCTCTGCCGTCTTTGAAATACCTGCCAAGAACTCTGACAAGGCCGCTCCCGGGGGCTTCCCCCTGCCGGACAGCTTCCCTGACCATACCACTGAGACGTTCCGGCGGCTCTTTTGTCAGCAGAGCGCGTCCGCTGCCGCTGTATGCGACGATACACTCCGGAGCTACACTCCATTCTTTGAGCATATACTCCATAGTCTCCGCACCGGCTGCGTCTTTCCCATCGAGTATAACAAGTTCTGTAAAGCCTGTGAATATCTCCTTGCCTATGCTCAGTTCGGCTGCACGGAGAGCTCCTGCCATATCGCTGCCGCTGACCGTAACAGGCTTTTCGTCCGCAAAGAAAGCCAGCGTCAGCTCCGTTGCGTCACCACAGTCCGCACTCACCGCTCTTAGGTAAGCCTTTTCGTGTATCCTGCCGCCGGAAGAACAGCCGGTCAGGCAAATCAGCGCCGCCGCTGAAAACAATAACCTTTTCATTCGCCCTCCTAAAAGATGTTGTTGATATGCGGAACTTCGCTGCTTTTCAGTTCACGCAGCATATGTCTCAGCTCTGACAATTCTGCCTGAACTTCCTCGCTTCCGCATTCCGTCAGATGAACTATCCTCGAACAGATACGGTCAATATCAGTCAGCTTGCTGTTTTTCAGCAGCACCTTTGATTTCTGCCGGAAATCCTCCCAGTCGCTCTCCATTTTCCCAGCCTCTGCGGAAGCACCTGCAATATCTCCGGAAGCATACAACTCCCCGACCGAATCTATACGGCTCATCAGGTGGCTGCATCTCCTGTCAGTCCATATACCGGCAAATATGCACAGTCCGAGCAGAAGCAGAAGAATACCTGCACTTATCCTTACTCTCGTCATTTCACATTCGCCTCCGCACTAAGGAGCTTTCCGCCGGAACGCAAAGCAATGCAGCAGTGTCCGCCGCTGTCAGCAGTCATAAGGAACACATCTTTCAGGTCTGCACCGCAGCTTTTCAATACGGAGCTTATCTTCTTTTCATCAAGACCGAGTGTTTCTGCTGTCTGCTGTATCATTTCTCCGTCTGCCGCAACTATCTGCGGAGGATCCGAGCATTCCGGCGCAAGTCCCATATCCGAACGTGTCGGCACATCCTCTGTCTGCTTTTTCATAACAGAAAGACTGCCTGTCGTTTCGACGATCGCAAACTGAACCTCTGATATATCAAAAACATCCTTGCCCCTCAGCGCTGTCATCAGATCATCCACCGAGAAGCGCAGTTCTTTCAGCACATCGGGTTCGAGCTTTCCGCCACGTATGACTATCTTGGGACTTCCCGATACGAGCCGCCGCACAAGCGGTGATCTCAGACTCAGCTGAGACATGATGACTTCAAACGACACCAGCAGGAGTATCGGCGTGATACCGACAACAAGAGGTATATCCGCATCTTCGAGCGGCAGGGTAGCTATGTTGGATACAAGTATCGTCACAACGAGCTCCGACGGCTGGAGCTCGCCGAGCTGACGCTTTCCCATAAGCCTTACCGCAGATATAACGAGCACGTATAATATGACTGCTCTTATCATAACTGTACTCACATTCATCACCCGGCTTTATTATGTCATAAAAACCGGCAGTTATACAAAAAAACAGCAGTACATTTCTGTACTGCCGTCTCTGAAAGGATATAAAAAATTAGTCTTTATGCTTTGAATTGTATTCATTGAAAGCCTTAACGATAATGTCTGCGCACAGTTCATCGCCAAGCTCAGCGCTGTTGAGACAAAGGTGATAATGTTCCTTGTCCTGCCAGAGCTTTCCGGTATTGACATTGTAGAATGTCTCACGGCGCTTGTCAGCTTTCTTCATTGTGGAGTCGGCCTTGTTCGGAGCAATGCCGTAATCCTTTATAGCACGTTCTGTGCGGGCAGCGCGGTCAGCATAGATATAAACGCTGAAACATCCCTGATCTTCAAGGATATAGTTTCCGCATCTTCCTACGAGAACGAAGCTCTCTTCCTTACCTGCGAGTTCAGTTATTATGCGGCTCTCCATAAGGAAGACCTTATCCGACAGAGGAAGATCATCCTCCATTGATCTTGCCGGATTTGCTGAGAGCAGCAGTGAATAGAGAAAACTTGTCGGCACATTTTCTTCTGCACTTTCGAGATATTCCGGTGAAACGCTGCACCTTTCCGCAGTCATTTCGAGTATTTGTCTGTTGTAACAGTTGATTCCGAGTTTTTCAGCTACGAGCTTACCGATAACGCTGCCGCCGCTGCCGTATTGACGTTCAATAGTAATAATTCTACATTTCATCGGACAAACCTCCATTTAGTAAATTTAGTAATGTTATTCATATTACTATTATATCACATCTTGCACATAATTCAAGCGCAAAGAATAAATAAACTGTCAAAAAAGTAAATTTCCACGTTTTAGACAATATCGGCTGTCCTTTATTGTACACATTTCATAGTGAAGCACGATATTTCTATAATTCTCCGGATTCGCCCGTTAAACTGAGAGTATAACTCTCAAATGATAGACCGATTATTTGTTTACCGTGTATATTTTCAACAGAGACGTTTTATATATAATTAACGTATTTTCACGTAATTGTTTTATATTGTACACCGCTGGCGTAATTATTTATCCGTATACACGTAGTATAATAATGAATGTATATAATTTCATGTTATAATCTTGCGATGTTTATATTCATTTATCCAAAAATTGCTAATCAGCGTTTTAGCGCTTGACATAAGCTTGTCAAAATGTTAAGATTAAACTAACATAAATTGTTCTTTAAGGTTGGGATGAATTGAATAAGCGCGCATTTCTCTTTAACGGTATAGGCTCCAAACCAGAAAAACTTCTGATTAACCTTCCGCCAGTACTTATGGAGAAGTATGAGTACTACCTTGATGAGGCTTTCAGTAAACTTGGTCTTGATAAGGATCTTGACAAAAACAAAGCGTACGACGGCAGAGTCGCTGAGTGGATAATCTCCCTCATATGCGACAGAGTCGTTTATGAATATTACATCGACCAGGGCATTATCCCGGATATAGGCGCGGGATACAGCTCCGGAATAGTGAGCATCAGTGCTTGCTTCGGCTCTGTGAGCCATGATTTTGCTCACGGCATCATAATGATGAACCGTGCTACAATGAGATCCCTCGAACAACACAGCGTTAAGCTCGATATGGGCGTCATAATAGGCATGAACTATGACAGCGCACACGAACTCCTCAGCTCAAAATTCAGCGAAGATGATATTATCATCGGAAGCGGCAATTCAGCTTTTCACGTTATGATAAGCGGCAAGGCTGAGGCAGTAGAAAAAGCCCTTTTCTATGCCCTCCAGGAAGGGGCGCTCAAAGCATTCAGTTTCGGCACAGGTATTGCATATCACCACCCTGTCATGAAGGCTTATTCAAAGGAATATGTTGACTTCTGTGCTTCTGTGAAGTACAAGGATCCGATATATCCTATGATATCCGGTTTTGACAGCAGTATCATAACAACAGGCGAAGGCGTTCTGCGTGAAAACCAGCTAAACGTCTATACTCCCATACGCTGGGATCTCGCTCTGAAGGAACTTGAAAAAATGGGCGTTACGGAATTCTTTGATGTCAGCGCTAACGGTGCTGTGAAGAAGTTTTCAAGAGTCAACAAGGCGAAATGTAAAATTTACACTCTGGAAGAGGTGTGAATTTTCACATATATTTTACTTTGGTATACGGAGGCTATTAAAATGAGAGAACTTACAGATCAGATCAGACAGGAGATCAAGGACATGATCTTCGACTATTACGCAGAAGAGTGCGAAGTCGAAAAGAACGAGATCACTATGGATACCAATCCGCAGGAAGACCTCGGAAGCGATTCACTCATGTTCGTTGAGCTTATCGAGATGACAGCAGACAAGTACGATCTCGATATCAAACTCCAGAGCATCGGCAAGTATATGCTCAAGTCACCTATGGACACTATGAGCGACGTTGTCGAAATGTTCTGCAAGATCTACCAGTACGGAAACGATATAGTAAATCAGTAAAGGGGTAAACAACGGTGATATCAAATCTTTCAGAGCTTCACGCCGAGGATAACATTGCCGTTCTTACCATCGACAACGGTCCGAAGAACCTGCTTACAGAGCCGGAGTTCATCGACCAGAGAGAGCTCCTCGGCTGGCTGGACGCAAATCCCCAGGTAGGAGCTCTTGTTATTGTCGGAAAGGGCAGACATTTTTCCCACGGTGCTGATGTTTCACTTTTCGGGAGTGAGGACACCTCAGCTCTCACAGAAAAACTCGAAAAAGCAAGAGAGCTTCTGCGTACTATCGAAAAGCTCCCTCTTGTGACTGCTGCTGCAATAAACGGCGGCTGTTTCGGCGGCGGACTTGAGATTGCGCTGAGCTGTCAGTTCAGGATAGCATCTCCGTCAGCTTTTCTCGGTCTTCCGGAGATAATGCACGGTGTTGTCCCGGGTATGGGCGGTATAGAAAGGCTTTACCGTCTTCTCGGCAAGGAAAAGGCGCTTCAGATGATACTCTGCGGAGAAATGATCTCTGCAAAGGACGCACTCGCAGCCGGTCTTGTAACCAAGCTAAGCGAAAACAAGAACTCGTTCGATGAAACCATGGCGTTTGTACGCGAACTTCTCAGCGGAAAGACTCTCACTCAGGTAAGAGCCATAACCAAAACTATGGCACGCGCCGAGGAAGGCGCTGAAGATCCCTCAAAGGGAATGTTTGAAAAAACTCTTGCGGAGGCTGGCAGACAATGAAACACGTCACATACAGTCTTACCGTGCGCGGATATGAGCTTGACTCATTCGGTCATGTAAACAATGCGGTATACCTTAACTACTCCGAGACCGCACTATGGAATTTCTTCAAGACAAACGGTCTGCTCAGTGCAATAACAGGCGAGGGACTCTTCCCCGTAGTTCTCGAAAGCACTCAGAGATATATCCACGAATTAAGACTTATGGACGAAGTTCGCATAGATACCGAACTCAGCTGCACGAGCGGCATAGTAAGGTACAAGCATACAATGACAAATGAGACCACCGGTCTTGTTGCCTGCCGCGTTTCCGGAAAGCTCGCGTACGTCAACAAAGAACGTATCATATGCGATGTACCGGACGCCGTAAAGGAATTACTGGAGAAAAATGACGATGAGGATTGAAAAGAAAGAATTTGTAACAGAGGTCAGGGACGCCGTATCAGTTTCTGAGCTCTGCAAGAGCATAAAGGAGTTTGGCGAGCCCTGTATGCTTATCGTATATATGAACAGCTCTATGGTACAGGACGCCGGGTTTCCCTCTGACCTGCCGTTCATAACTGCCGCAGCTGTAAGCGGCGATGAAGAATGCTCAGCTTCTAAGGTATTTGACCTCGTTATCCCCGCAGAGGATACGGAAGTTTTTACTGAAAAGCTCTTCAAGGACAAGACAAAAGAACAGATCATGGAGATAAACAAGTGCTTTATCGCAGCACGTAAGGGCTCACAGGAGGAGATACTCGAATGTGAATCAAGAGCCTTCTACCGCCTTATGGCTGCTAAGAACGGAGGCGGCAGCAATGAATGAGAACATCATAACTCTCACCGAAGAGAACGGCATACTCCGCTTCACTATGAACGCACCCTCAAATAATCTTATGACAGCTGATTTCTTTACTGCCTATGAAGACACAATGGCCGAGGCAGAAAAAAGAGCTCAGTCCGGCGGCATAAAAGGTATGATCATCAGCGGCAGCGGAAGGCATTTCAGCACAGGAGCTGATGTAGAAGCACTCGCAGAACGCTCTGCCGGAGAATCCTGCGACGGAACAGGAGAACTCCCGGCCGGTCACATAAAGCAGAAGCACTATTTCACCTTCCTGCGCAGTCTCCCCTTCCCGGTGGTAAGCGTAGTGACAGGCTTCTGTATCGGCTCAGGCAGCGAGATAGCTGTAAACAGCCATTACAGAATAATCGAAAAAAATGCAAGAGTCGGTCAGCCCGAATCGACTTTCGGAATACTCCCGGCACTCGGCGGAGTTGCAAGAACTATCGACATATGCGGCTTTCAGAACGCATATGAGCTCGTTATGTCAGGCGAGCTGATACCTGCCGACCGTGCTGCTGAAACAGGCTGGGCAGACATTTTCACCGAGAAGAAACAAGGCATGGCAGAAGCCGAAAAACTCATTGGCTTCATCGCTGGCGAAGGCGGCTTCACTCCGGAAAAAGCCGGAGAGTTCATGCAGCGCTACAAGAACAGCAAAGGAGCGTGAACTTATGAAGATAGGAATAGTCGGCTACGGAAAAATGGGCAAGGACATCTTCAGCATAATGTTTGACAAGCTCAGCGGTGCTGAGTTCGTCGTCCTTGACACGTTCGGAAAGGAAGAGAATGCTGCGGCTGTCGCAAAGACTCTTGACAAAGCTCTCAGACGAAAGAAGATAAACGAAGAAGAGTACGAACGCAGAATGTACTCCTTCCGCTTCACGGACGAAGCTTCCGATATGAGCGGATGCGACCTTGTTATCGAAGCCATATTTGAGGATATAAGAGCCAAGAAATCAGTATTCTATCAGCTTTCGGGCATAGTAAGCAGCAATTGTATGCTCCTCACCAATACATCATCGCTGGATATAGCGGAGATATTCGCAGACGTTCCAAACAGGGAGCGCTGCTTCGGTATGCACTTCTTTTATCCGGTCAAGCTCACAGGCTTCGTTGAACTCAATGTTCTCCCGGAGACTTCCGGCGAATTCATTTCAAAGGCTGAGGAGATAGTCCGCAGCATAGGCAAATCTCCCCTTGTTTTCTCTGGGGATTACCACATATACCTCAATCAGATACTCTCCTGCATGGTGTCACACGGCATATATCTCAAAAACGCCCTGGGCACATCAGTCAGAGAACTCAGAAACGCTCTCTCGGAGCTGTACGCAGTCGCTGATGTATTTGAGATACTCGACAGCGTAGGCCTTGGACTTATGGCCGGAAAACCTGATAACTTCCGCATAGAGCGCAACAAACAGCTCCTTGGATATGGCTGTGAGCAGATGAACAGCTGGCTCAGTGAAGGCTGTCCAAAGGAGACTCTCAGCTTTCTCGATTTCATAAGCGAAAGGGAAAGAGCCACAGGTGCCCACTGTGACAACGCTCCTCTGAGCATGATCTCTCTCATACTATGTGAGACGGTCAACGCTCTCTGCGACAAACCAGGATGCGATGAAAAGCTCTTTATGGAAGCCGTTCAGGACACGCTTGGTCTCGCCGAACCTCTCCCGTATTACTATGAGAAATTCGGCGCTGAAAATATATTCGCCGAACTCGACAGACTCGGCAGTGCTGCCGGATATGCCTCCTACAAGTATGCAGACAAGGCAGAATGGGACAGATATTTTTGTTAAGAAAGGTTTATTGATCACTATGAAAAAAGTCGTTATAACAGGTATTGGGGCTGTTACTGCGATAGGAAACACAGCAGAGGAATACTGGAACGCTCTCGCTGCCGGCAAGTGCGGCATGAGAACTATCACACGTATACCGCTCGATGATCACGACACTACTGTTGCGGCAGAGGTCGATGAGTCCTTTGAGGCAGAAGCTTCTAAATACTGGAAAAAGCGTCAGCTCAACGCTGCTACAACAACAACGAGAATGGGTATGGCTTCCGCAGGTGAAGCAGTTGCTGACTGCGGAATAGATACCGAAAGCTATGATCTTTCAAGGGTAGGCGTTATCTACGGCGTTATAGACAACTCCTATGAGGACTACGAACTTGAAAAGCCGCTCAATATAACACTCAAGAAAATGCCCAACGAGCTCCCCGCTCTCGTATCCATAAAGTACGGATTCGGCGGACCGGCATTCAACCTCAGCACAGCCTGTGCTTCATCGGCATACGCACTTGCTCTCGGCAAGCAGTTCATCGAGAACGGCACCTGTGATATGGTAGTATGCGGAGGTGTTTCAAATACTGTAACACACCTCGTTATCAGCGGATTCAATCAGCTTCTTGCTATGTCAGTAAATCCAGATCCGGATACAGCTGCACGTCCCTTTACCAAGAACCGTGACGGCTTCATAATGGGAGAAGGCGGTGGCACTGTCATCATCGAGTCTGAGGAATCAGCAAAGGCAAGAGGCGCTAAAATATACTGTGAGCTCGCAGGAGCTTCCATGTGCAGTGAAGCACACAACCTCACAGCTCCAAAGACAGACGGAACAGGTATGGCACGTTCTATGAGAATGGCTCTCGAAAATGCAGGTATGTCACCTGATGATATAGATTATATTAACGCACACGGAACTTCTACAGGGCTCAACGACCTCTACGAGACTATGGCGATCAAGGAAGTTTTCGGCAGCAGAGCCGCTGATATCCCGGTATCATCAGTGAAGGCTTCTATCGGACATACTCTCGCAGCCGGCGGAGCTCTTGAAGCTATCGCCTGCATAAAGGCTATGGAGACCGGCACAGTTCCGCCTACTATCCACTACGACGAACCCGATCCGGAGCTCGACCTCAACTATGTTCCTAACAAGGCTCAGCAGCACACCGTAAACGCTGCTATCTCAAATTCGTTCGGCTTCGGCGGTCACAACGCAACACTTGTATTCAGAAAATATTGAACCACACATCTCACCAGGAAACAAAGCAAAATAATGTCCCGGAACATATTCTCCGGACAATAATTGATTTTAATGAAAGGATAGTATCATGCCAATAGCACAGATGAAGACAAATTACAAGTTTGCTTCTCCGGAACTCCGTACACAGTTCCTCGACGAGGCAGTCAACGAACTCTCAGACATACTCAGAAAGCCTCTCCCGGCTATCATGGTAATGCTCGATGAGAGTCCTATGTATATGAACAGCTCTGAGGACACGGTATTCTTTGCAGAATTCAGATACATACTCCCGCAGGAGTGTGCTGATGACAAGCAGGGCTTCCTCAAAGAGCTCGCAGACCGTATGCTCGCGCTTATACAGAAGCACACCCACGCCGATCCGTACCGGGTGTATATGCAGTTTACGGAAATGACGCGCGAGGGCGCATGGAAATACACCGGCTGACACAGAAAGAGCATATCTTTCATCTTCGGTCAGCTTTACATAAAAGGATAACGGTAAGGAAAGGAATAAATCAATATGAAATGGGCAATAAGAGATCTTCTTAACCCCGTAGTAACACGTTCAATGCTCTTCGGAAGCGATCCGTTCGATGTTGAGTCTATACTCAAAAAGGTGGACGCAATAAAGGTGATGAGCGGCAAGCAGATACAGGCAGTATGGCTCGGCGAGTGGGAGGAAAAGGCGAAGCGCTACTCCGCACTCTGTGACAAGGCTGAGGCTGCCGGCAACAGAATATCTGCAAGAGCTTATGCTAAAATGGTGACGGAATGCCGTTACGCCTGCTTTATGATAAACATAGAGGACGTAGAGCACAAACGTGAGATATACAGCACTCTCGAGGATAGCTACAAACGCTATATCTCATTCTGCGACAATAAAGTCGAATACGTTGAAATAGAGACCGAAGCCGGTATCGTTCCGGCATATATACACTATCCGGACGACGGCAGCCGTACAGCTTATTCCACGGTAATCACCTACTCCGGCATAGGCAGCTGCAAGGAAGAGCTCGAAATGCTCGCAGCTCCTCTCAACGAACGCGGCATAGCAGTCATAACACCTGATATGCCCGGTGCAGGCGCTGCAATAATACACAACAACATCAAGTGCGGCGGCAGACAGCTCGAAGCCGCTTTTGACGGCATATACAGCTTTGTAAAGGCTCACGAAAAGCTCGACGAGAAGAACATGGCAAACTTCGGACTCTGCATGGGCGGCGGCTACGCATTCCGTGCAACTGTAAAAAATCCCGATATCAAAGCCTGCGTAAGTCTCTTCCCCCTGCTCATGAACTTCGCTGATCAGGGATCTATCCCCGTCTGGATGAAACGCGGCAAGTGGAGCAGCTATCAGTACTGCGAGGACTATCTCGAGAGCATGAGAGTGCTCGAGGAAGGCACACACTCCGCAGATTTTCTCATGGCTTACAGTGATGACGACAACTGGATGTCCCCCGATGCTTCACAGCGTCTCCTTGACAAGGCTACCGGCTATAAGGAAGGCATACACATCGAAGACAAGCCAGCATACGTATCAGAGGAAACCATCATGCACGCAATGCCTGTCGGCGAACAGTACCACTGGGTAAAACACGAAGCAGCAGATTTCATCGCAGCAAGACTCAAAGGAGAAAATTGAAATGCCCACAAGTTTTTTTGATTACTACGCTAAGTATGCTCAGGGAACCCCGGATAAAGTGCTCCTGAGAATAGACGAAAGAACTCTCACATACAGAGAATTCATGGAAAAGACAGCCGTGTTCGGCTCCGGCATGAAGAAGCTCGGCATCGGCGAGAACGACAAGGTCGGCATTTGTATGCCAAACAGCATCGAGTGGTTCATTGTATTCTGGTCAGCCGTAAGAATAGGCGCTCAGCCTGTTCCTATGGATCCTCAGAGCGGCTCTCTCGAGCTCTCAAGGCTCATACCTGCAACGACATCAAAAATAATGTTCATCTCCGAGAAATACCGCACCAACAACATCGTCGGTGCAGTAAGTGCTCTTGTGCCTGAAAAGATACAGCTCACAAAGGTCATATGCTTTGCCTCTGATGAAGCTGTTCCGGCTGACAGCACATACATCTCCGCAGACAAATTCATCTCAGAATACTGCGGAAGTGAGTGTGAGATATACCAGCCCGACTATCTCCATACCATTTCACTCGCCTGCACATCAGGCAGCACAGGCACACCAAAGATACTCTCCGTTCCGTCCGGCGGATTTCTTTCCACTCAGAAGGACATGGGAGACTATCTTGGATTCAGTGCCGACGACGTAATGATGCTCGGCATGACTCTCTATCATCAGGGCGGTTTCGGTATGGGACAGCAGATGGCACTCAAGGGCGGCACAGTTATGTATCAGCCGCAGTTCAACCCGATAGACTTCCTTGAGACTGTACAGAAATACAAGATAAACGTCATTCAGCTCACATCCACTCTCGCTAAGGTACTTCTCTCCACTCCGGACTTTGACAAGTACGACCTTTCAAGTGTCCGTATCTGCTACTTTGCAGGAGAAGTCCTCCCGAAAGAGATTGCTGACATATTCGTTGAGAAGCTACATATAAGAGTTATCAATGTTATCGGTTCTTCCGAGACCTGTACGATGGTAGTATGGGATTCCGACATAGATCAGGGCACTGATCCGAGCGACTTCCGCAAGCTCAGCTTTACTGATGTCCGCGTCATCGACCAGAACAGGAACGACGTCCCCGAGGGCGAAGTCGGCGAACTCTGCGTATACACAGACGGCGTTATACTCGATTACTTCGGCAACCCTGAGCTCTCAGCTGACAAGATAATCACAGACGACAAAGGACGCCGCTGGTTCTGCACTGGCGACCTTGTAAACAAGCTCCCCAACGGCATTGTACGTTTTGCCGGTAGAAGCAAGCGCATCATCAAGCGCGGCGGAAACCTCGTTCACGCTGAGGAAGTAGAAGCCTGCCTCCTCACACATCCGAAGATAGCTGCCGCAGCTGTTACAGACGAGCCCCATCCGATAATCGGACAGCAGATAGTTGCATACATACAGCCAAAGGGTGACGAGCGCATCACACGCGGCGAGCTCGCCAAATACTTCGACGGCAAGCTCTCAGCATATAAAGTTCCCGATAAGGTAATCCTCGTTGAGGAGATACCGAAGGACATCGGCAAAATACAGTTCAAATACCTCAGAAAGAAGGAATACAAATAATGAACGGACTCAATTTTGATGAATTCGTACAGACAATATCCGACTATGTCGGCGTTGATACAGACGAGATAACAAGAGAGACAGACGTTTACGATGATCTCTATCTCGATTCACTCGGACTCTTTGGTCTCGGCTCTCACATCACAGATACTTACAAGCTCAATATACCGCTCTCACTTGTAGCTTCAATAAGCAAGGTCGGCGAGATATTCGACCTTCTCAACGAAAAGGGCACTCCCGCTGAGGACTGAGCTGTGGTACTGTTCTTTCTTCCGCACGCAGGAGGCTCTGCCAAGAGCTACAGCTCATTCAAACGCTTTCTGCCAAAGGAACTAAAGGTCGTCCCTATGGAGCTCTCAGGACGCTTTACGCGCTCTGCTGAGCCGCTCCTTACAGATGTAGGCTCATGTGCTGCTGACCTCATAGAAAAGCACAGAGAGATACTTGAAAGCGAAGACTACGCGGTATTCGGTCACAGTATGGGAACTGTTCTCGCCTGCGAGCTTATTCGTCAGGCTAAGGCGCAGGGACTCGGTATGCCGGTACACGTATTTCTCTCCGGACGCTGTGCTCCCGACGAGCCGATAAAGTGCTTCAAGGACACGGCAGCCGCATCCGACGAGGAGATAGTGAACTTCTTTGCTGCGAACTCCCTGTCAGGCGCTTCTCCCATACAGGACGAAGAGCTCATAAAGCAGCTGAATATGATACTCTGCACCGATGTACGCATGGCTGACAGCTATGAGATCGCTCCCGGCGAGCTGGACTTCGGCTGTGATTTGACCGTACTGTACGGTACTGAAGATATAATGCTGAAAGAAGCCGATATGTCCGGCTGGCAGAGGTTCACATCCGGCAGCTGTACAGTCAGATCATACTCCGGCGGACATTTCTACTATATAGAGCACAAAGAAGAAGTCTGCCGCATTATCACAGAGACACTCGGTATATAACAAAAGCACCTGCTGTACAGCAGGTGCTTTTTTATATCCTATATCTGACACATGAACTACTCAATCACCGCTCATGACATTGCTTTTACGCTGTTATATTTCATACGGCGTATCAGCAGAGTAACCATTACTATTGCAGCGATGAAAGCCGCTTGTATACCAAAGCAGAGCATAGCTGTTTCGGTAGAGAAGATAGTTCTTCCTCTCAGCATATCATTGAGCTTTATGTACCAGTAAGCCGGGAAGAATCTTCCGACAGCGAGAACCTTGTCACCGAGCATATCCTGTGTTACGAATATGCCGCAGAAGAAGCTCATACCGAGTCCGAGAGCCTGTGTTATAAGAGTTATGATATTCTTGCTTGTGGTAATGCTGGATATGAGCACAGCCAGGAAAGTTGCCATTGCCGCAAAGATAAAGCTGTTGAGCACAGCAAGCCATTGTCTTCCATTAGACGGAAGACCGTATATAGCAGCTCCGACTCCGACTATTATAAACCACATCACAAATACGACCACTCCGCAGCCTGCGAACAGCTGGAACACAAACGAGCCCGGACGCACGCTTGAACAGTTTGTGCGGTATCTTATATCCCTGCGCTCCATAACGCCCAGTACCGGACAAAGGAGACTCAGGAAAGCTGATATGATTATATAAGGTGCGAAATGATGATATTCAAAATAATCATCATTTCCGGCATCAGAGTCCGCTTCCAGATCAACATTTGTCTCTACGGAAATGTCCTTTGCGGCATTATCTATCGCTTCGGTGACAGGAATTCCGGCAGCGGTATAAGCCTTGACAGTGGCTGCGTAGTCGTTGAGATACTGTTCCATAATAACGAGCGAGTAGCTGTCGTGCATATGATATGTGCTGAAAAGTCCCTCTGTCTCACCGGCTGAGAGCTTATGTGAATAGCCGTTCTCAATGATGATGACACAGTCTGTGCTCTCATAATAGAGCATATCCATGATATCGTCCTTGTTGTTGTCAATATCGACCAGCTCATATTTTTCATCAAGGAGAGATACAAGAGAGCTGCTCTCCTCAGTGTTATCTTCATCAAAGACAGTAAGCCTTATCTTTACAGCTTCAAATGAGTTCTGGTTTCCGTTTTTCGCCGTTATTACGGCTATAAGAATGAATACGACCGTGTATACGATAGCCGTGAACATATTCTTTTTTACGACCTTGAGTAAAGCCTTAAAGACTTGCATACTTCTTCCTCCTTGTCATAAAGAATCCAAGCAGAGCGAGTGCTGCTGACATCACGAGCATAGTGATGATCTTTTCAGTAAATCTTTCATAATCGCTGTACATATTCAGGCAGTAGAAGCTGTCTGAAATTACAGCAGCAGGGTTGACCTTGTTGAACCACGGGAGCTTCTGAGCCATGATGGTCTTCATATTGCCCACCATAAGACCGCTGAGGAAGCACAGGAACAGCGAAAGTGTTATTGATATACCGGTCTTGGCATTCTCATTCAGACTTCCGAGAGAACCGAGGCAGAAACCGAGTGAAACGCCGACCGTTCCTGAAACAGCAGCTGAAAGGTATACGAGGTGGAGTCGTTCACCGAAGTCTATTCCGAGCACAAATCTGAGATATGTTACGCTCAGGATCATACACAGCGTCTCTATGATATAGCTTGACATGAGAGCTGCAGATATACCAGTGCTCTTTGGTGTAGGCGAGCAGTTCTTACGTGCGCCGATAGCCGAAAGATTAGCCTGATTTACGTTGCTGATATGCAGACCTACCGTCGAACCGAACAGAGCTACCATTGCGAGAAGATTGTAGAAATACTGTATGAAATTGTCTGTATTGCCATCTGTGAGAGGTATCTCTTTTACTGCATCAGCCGTCTCGGAGAGTACCGCAGCTGCTTTTGCAGCTTCTGCCGGATCCTTCTCAGCAGTACGCTTTATTATGCGGCTGTTGAGATTGTATTTTTCCACGAAGAACTTCAATGTAGTCTGGTCAATACCATTCTCGGCAACAGACAGCGAAAGCTCGTCGCCGGTATATATGATACCCTTAACATCGCCGTCCATAAGCATCTTCTTAGCCTCTTCGCGGTCTGTGTATACGACATTGAGGAGAGGCTTGCCCTGAGTTTCAACCGACTCTATAACAGAGCGGAAAGCCGTGTCGTCAGTCTCGTCAACGACTGCTGTATCTATCGTTGAGAATTGTGTCACCTGTTCGTAGATACCGTCAAAAGCAAACTTAAAGAAAAGACCGAGCAATATCGGGAAGAGTATCAGCCAGAATATCAGGTCCTTTGTCCTGAGCGCTGTCAGGAGCTCATATTTAATGTTATGCAGAAACATATTACTCCTCCTTGTCTCTGAGAGCCTTGCCTGTTATCTCAAGGAATACATCATTGAGAGTCGGAAGCTCTGTATATACTCTTCCGAAGCTGAGTTCTCTCTCCTGGAGCACACCAAGTATCCTTATAAGGTTATGCTTGCCGCCGGAACAATATATCGTGAGCTTACTTCCGTCATAAGCTGTATCGTAAACGTGCGGAAGTCCCGCAACGACAGAACGATCTGCGTCAGAGAGACCGATGACCTCTATGGTGATAGTCTCGGTATTCTTTATCATGCGCTTGAGCTCATCCTTAGTGCCCTCAGCTATCTTGCGTCCTTTGTCCATAATGGCGATGCGTGTGCATATCTGCTCGACCTCTTCCATGTAGTGCGAGGTGTAGATTATCGTAGCACCGTCCCTGTTGAGCTGCTGAATGCCCTCGAGTATCTTATTTCGGCTCTGAGGATCAACAGCGACTGTCGGTTCATCAAGGATTATCAGCTCAGGCTTATGAGCTATTCCGCAGGCGATATTGAGTCTGCGAAGAAGACCGCCGGAGAGCTTCTTGGGATAGAATTTAAGGAATTCCTCAAGTCCCGTGAAATGTATAGCTTCTTCAACATACTGCTTTCTCTTTGCCTTGTCTGTTATGTAAAGACCGCAGAAATAGTCGATATTCTCATAAACTGTCAGTTCGTCAAAAACAGCGACGTTCTGCATTATGATGCCGATATTCTTCTTTATATCGTAAGCGACCGGAGACATCTCCTTGCCGAATATCTCTATCCTGCCCTTGTTGAAAGCAAGCAGGGAGAGCAGACAGTTTATAGTGGTGGTCTTGCCGGAACCGTTAGGCCCGAGAAGTCCGAGTACCTCTCCCCTTTTTATCTCGAGATCGAGATGATCGAGAGCGATGAGGTCGCCGTAGCGCTTAACGAGATTTTCTATTTTTACAACTGTATTTTCCATACGTTTCAACTCCTTTACTGTCATTATTATACACCATTGAGAAGTATCTGTGTAGTGCCGCCGGTCAGTTGTTCATATGACAAATGTCATTAAACTGCACGCCGGAACATGACAAAGCATATCCAAGCGTGATGGACGGCATATTTTCACAGATGTAACCGTGACTTATTGCATTGATGTTGATTTTATGATATACTTAAATGGACGACTTTTTGCTGAGAGGAGGAAAGCTGATTGAACAGAATACTTGATAAACTTGCTCTGCTGCTTATATGCGTCATCGGACTCTTCTTTTCCGGCAGCGCAGCCGGACCTGTTATCGTGCTGCTTTGCTCGGTAATAGCCTCTTCCTCGGTACAGCTGCTTTCCGGCAGGAGATCGGCCGCTGTGATAGCATTTTTATTTGCCGCAGCCTGTCCGGTATATCCGTTGTTTTTCTGTATGCTGCCTGTCATGCTGTACGATTCGCTGTGCGAGAAAAAATGGTGGCTATGTCTTCCGGCTTTTCTGGTATTATTCTTCACCAACACAGGAATAACATCGCTCCAGTATTGCCTTACAGCCGCAGGAACTGCTGCTGCGCTGATAATACATATGCGTATATCCAGCCTTGAAAAGACTGTCAGCAACCTCACAGCGCTGCGTGACAAGGTAACAGAGACAAATCTCCAGCTCTCACATCAGAATTCCCTGCTCGCAGACGCTCAGGACAACGAGATACGCCTTGCTACTCTGAGAGAGCGAAACCGTATCGCCCGTGAGATACACGACAATGTCGGACATATGCTGACGCGTTCCCTGCTCCAGTCAGGTGCGCTTCTAATTATAAACAAGGACGAACAGCTCAAGGAACCTCTCACCAGTCTCCGTGACACACTCGACACAGCTATGACAAGTATCCGCGAGAGCGTTCATAATCTCCACGATGATTCAGTAGACCTCAAAAAGCTCATACTTGAAAGTCTTTCGGCAGCCGAAGGCAAGTTCCGCACAGAACTTGAATTCGACGTTTCAGAAAACATCGCCGGCAGCATTAAATTCTGCATAGCCGGTGTCGTAAAGGAAAGTGTTTCCAACGCCATCAAGCATTCCAACGGCAGCGAGCTACACGTTATCGTCCGTGAACATCCCGTATTCTATCAGCTGATGATCGAGGACAACGGCTCTTGTACAGAACCTGTCAAAGAAAGCGGCATAGGACTTAAAAATATGAAAGAACGCGCTGAGAGCTCCGGCGGCAGGATAACTTTCACCCCATCGCAGGACGGCTTCCGCGTATTTATGACCATACCAAAGAAATAAGGTGACAATATGAATATAGTAGTAGTTGACGACGACAAACTCGTTGCCATTTCCTTAAAAACCATTCTCGAAAGCACCGGCAGGATAAATGTTCTGGCTATGGGCAGTTCCGGAAGCGAAGCCATAAGCCTCTATGACATACACCGTCCCGACGTTATCCTCATGGACATCCGTATGGAGGGCATGAACGGCATTGAAGCCGGCGAAAAGATACTCTCCGCAGACAAGAACGCACGTATACTCTACCTCACAACATTCTCGGACGATGAATACATAGTCAAGGCACTGAATATGGGTGCAAAGGGATATATCCTCAAGCAGGACTTCGAAGGTATCGCACCTGCTCTTGAAGCCGTGATGCGCGGACAGAGCGTTTTCGGCGACCAGATAATAGACCGTCTGCCGGAGCTTATGAAGCAGAAGGACGAATTTGACTTTGCAGCTCACGGAATCAGCGAAAAAGAACGCGAGATAATGACACTTGTTGCAGAGGGGCTCAGCAACAAAGAAATAGCCGGAAAGCTCTACCTAAGCGAAGGAACTGTCCGGAACTATATCAGTACACTGCTTGACAAGCTCGAGCTCCGCGACAGAACACAGCTTGCGGTGTACTACTATACTGAAGTAAGGAAATAACTTCCGAAAAATCAAAAACGGACTGTCGTTAGGACAGTCCGTTTTTTGATTTATATCAGCCGCCAAGTGACTTGACGATGTACTTTCCGCAGAGCTGACGGCTCTTGCCGACGTTGTAAACGTGCTCGTGGAGAGTATTGGTGATAGTCTCGCGGTACTGCTCCTTGTTAGCGAGGAGATTGCCGACTGTTTCACCGATCTTACCGATCTCGTCAGTCTCAAGTGAAACGCCGATAACGTTTCTGAGAGTGATATTGATAGGCTTTGTCTTTATCTTATCCCACTCTGTATTCATAACCTTCATAGGCGTATTGATGAAGAGTACGGGACGCTTTGTAACGAATGCGAACTCCCATGAGATATCCGACCAGTCAGTGATGAGTATATCGGATTCCATAACAGGATTGTTCGAGGAGAAGTCTGTCTGTATCTCGATGTTCTTGTTGTCCTTGAACTTCTCAGTCATGACCTCAAACTTCTCAGGTTCATGACGTACCTGCTGAGGATGCGGACGAACTATTATATGATAATTTGTCTTAGCCAGCTCCTCGAGGATATTGTCGATGCAGGAATCGATGATATTGTCAGGCTGCCATGAAGGAGCGATGAGTATCTGAGGAACTTCGTTCTCCTTATGCTCTGTGCTCTCATACTTCTCGATCATCTCATCGATTATTGGGTAACCTGTCTCAACGATACGCTTCTTTGGAGTGCCGTAGAGTTCTTCTGCATCACGAAGCTCGTTCATACAGTCAGGACCAACTGCGAATACTGTATCATACCAGTCAAGTGCGCCCTTACGGAGCGTGAGTGCTGTACTTCCCATACCGTGGAAAGTATAAACGTACTGAACGTCCTTTCTGAGACGTGAACGCTTGAGGTGATACTTCTCAAGATCCGGAACAGTCATTACGCACATATCGCAGTCCAGCTTCATGAAGAGCGGAATGAGTCTCTTGTTTGAAGCGATGTAATAAGGCTTGATCTGAGGACGTGTATCCTTGAAGATATTGTCATCAGGATCGCTTGTTACATAGTGGATGTCGATGTCGGAATGTTCGCAGATATAATCGATCATACCTGCATAGTATTTATAGAAGCCGTTCTGCTCTGAGTAGAACATGAGCTTCATTCCCTTTACAGAGAAGAACTTCTGATAGTCTTCTTTTTCGCGGGCACTGTTTGCCTTGAATACCTTTTCCTTCTCTATACGCTGCTTGTTCATCTTGTCGAGGTACTCATAGTCGATGTACTTCTTAGGCGGCATAAAGAAGTTGGTGAGCATCATCATCGGGATAGCGAAGAGGTTTCCGAAGATCCAGTAGAGACCTACACCGGTAGGAACGAGGACAGCAAAGTAAGTTGAGAATGCCACCATGAATATCGTGGTGAGCACCTTGTTAACATTACCCTGTGCCATCTGAAGGATGTTTATCTTATTCTGTACCCAGCAGAGGAGCCATGCGCTCACACCTGAGAAGAACGGGATAAGAAGGAGTCTGTTGAAGTGCTTGAGTGAAGGAGTCTCGCTGAGGTCGATACCAAGGAAGTGCATATCGAGTTCCTTGATGTCCTTGATAGCCTGACCGTATTCTCCGTTGCTGAGTTCCCAGCCTTCCTTTACCTTTCTAATGATTTCTACCTGATAGGTATTATCAGCGGTATTGAAATCAGGGAAAGCGTTTACCATAAGTTCCTCAAGAGCATCGATTATGCTTGAATCGATCTGAAGAACGAATGAAAGCGGACGGTAGATAACATATACCAGACCGAGTACGAGCGGTATCTGGATCAGAAGCGGAACTGTTCCGAGTATCGGGTGATACTTATACTTCTTATACAGCTTGAGACGCTCGTCAGCAAGCTTGTCCTTGTCGTCGATATACTTGATCTTGAGCTTGTTCTCCTCCGGCATCATCTTTACCATGTTGATAGAGTTCTTCTGAGTAAGAAGGCTCAGAGGGAAAAGCAGGACCTTAGTGAAAAGTGTGAAGATTATAATGCTCAGACCGTAATTATGGATCACATTATAAATAATGCTCATAATCCAGCCAAGAGCAGTACCTAAAACTGACATATAAACTCTCCTGTGGTGAATAATTTAATGTAGGGGCTCAGTCCTTATCGTCGCTGAGAAGATCGTCTGCTGTGATAACGTCCTTTTCGCCGTCATGGAGAGCATTTACCTGTGAAGCATCGATAGCTTCGATCTTTTCGTCCTTCTTCTTGAAAGCGCGTCTGATCTTGCTCCAGAAGATACCGAAGAAGGTACCGAGAGCGATGAGGATACCTGCACCTATCTGAATGATATAGCTTGTGGTCGCAGGATCGATGTACATTGCGGATTGTGAAGTCATTGCAGTTAACATAAAAATTTCTCCCTTTCTTAACTTGTGTATGTGATTTTTATTTTAAGCTGTTTTCGTGTTCCGGCAGAAGCTCCCAGTTGTCAAAGTCCCTGGCGTCGCCGGTTATCTTATATCTCGCCGTGTATTTCAGACTGCCGTAGTTGATGAACTTAACGGACTGGAAATACCTGTCGGGATGAAGATCATTTTTGATGATGTCGCTGTACGAATTGCCGTATTCGCTGTGATCCAAGCCGGCAAATTCGAGTATGCTCGCCGGGAAATTGTCGTTGGAAAGCTCCGAGTCTCTGTCAAAGCGGAGTTCTCCGGAACTCTTGCCGGCAGGCTTTATCAGGAGCGCAGTAGTTATCGCTCCTTTCAGCTTAGTGCTGAAGAAATAGTCCGTCTCATTCGGTGGTCTGCCATGATCACCGAGTATAACGATCGTGGTATTGTCATATATGCCGAGCTGCTTCAGCTGTTCAAAATAACTGAACAGTATCTCAAAGTCGCCGCGGGTGGTATTGATGTGGTCAAGCTTCTCATCGAGCGGCTTATAGAGCTCTGCTATCTCCTGAGAATTATTGTGAGCACCGCTGAGGTGTATGAACGAGAATGTCTTGTTCGCATTGTCCGCCCTCAGACCGTTTTCACTCATATAATTGTAGAAGCGTATATCAGTCTCAGGCTTCATCGAAGGAAGTACCCTGTCAGGACGTTCCTCACCTGCCGCCTTAACGAAATGCCTTCCGACATTAGCGCCGAGACCGGCAGCAACTGTTCCCTTGAACCTGTTCGGCATAAGCCTTGCAAGCGAGAGCTTTGAAAGCGCATGAACAACGCCGCAGTCACCGAAGCGATTGATCCTCACATCATCATAATAGGATATATTGTCGCAGAAATCGCTTATCAGTCTTGGTGTGCTGACTGTGGTTATGCTGTCCGGTATGATATTTATATCATACCCTGCTTTTTTGAGCTGTGCAGGAACACATTCATCATCCCATGCAGAACGCATATACTGAGGCCATTCCCTGCCGTCGTACTGCTTGCCTGTGAGCATCTGAGCAACAGACGGGAAGGTATTTGTCGTATGCGAGACATTGTTCTGATAGAATGTAAAACCGGCGAACTTTTCATTCAGCTCCGGATACTTTTCCAGGAGCTCGTCCATATATGTACCGTCGAGCCTGTCAACGAGGAATACGACAATATTCTCATCGTCAGAGAGCGACATGGCATTCTCATATGAAAGATAGCCGGTATACGTATCGCTGCACTTGTTAAAGTCAGTCTGTGAAGCTTTCACGCCTGTCCAGCCGAGCTGAACTATAACAGCAACAGCCGCTATGCAGAAGACGCTTTTTTTGTCAGCAGCCGCAAGCTTCTTGTTATCCGGCTTCTTTTTAGCCGCAAGCTTCAGCAGAAGCGGCAGACTGACTATAAGCAGATATATCAGCAGATTGCTGTATGTAGTGAAGTTGAATTCATTATATCCAGCCTGATGACCTGTCATAGCCGTATGCGAGTTGTTCAGGAAAATCGCCTGTACGAAAAACGCCGGCAGAAAACCTGCGATGATCCGCGAGACGACAGCATACACACGCCTGAACTTCCACTCCAAAAACAGGAGCAGACCTCCCAAAAGCATGATATCAACAAAACCGGCAAGCGCCAATGTCTTCATCATATAAGAGAAATCAAGCGGGAAGTCCTCTCTGCTGCCGGAAATGACATACAGCGGAGACAATACGAATACTGCCAGGCTCACAGCCAGGGCAAGCAGAAACGGTTCCGCAACATCCCTTTTGCTGAGGCGCTCCGGCGGTATCTGTTTATTCGGACTTTTCTTATTTCGTTTTTTATTTCTGTCAATACGGAGTTCCTTGCTGCTCATAGTTCCCTCCTGACATATTACATTATGCTCTTATACAGCATACTCTATTATTGTATCACAGCGCTTCGACATTGTCAAGGAATCCGCAAAGAATTGAGCATTTATAACAAAATTCTCAAAAAATAAGGCTGTAACGGCGCTATAACGCCATTACAGCCATTGATTATTCGTCTATACGAGTCCAGTTTGCGAAGTCCCGCGCGTCTCCGCTGACCTCATAAGCTGACTTTTCTACCATTCTGCCATAGCCTGCAAAGTCGTATCCCCTTATGAAGCGCGGCTGCCTGATCCTGCCGTTTATCACATCATTGTATGACAGACCGAAGCCGCTGCGGTCAACTCCAGCATATTCAAGTATGCTCGGAGCAAACGATGATATGCTCAGTTCGCTTTCAGCATCTTTGGCAAGAGGCTTTTCTTCAGCACCGGCAGGCTTTATAAGCAGAGCCGCAGTTATAGCGCCGTCCAGTTCCATACCGTTGCCGCCCAGTTCACGCGGAGCTCTTCCGTGATCCCCGAGAACTATTATAGTAGTCTTGTCATAGACTCCGGCTTCCTTCATCTGTCTGAAATACTCGAACAGTATCTCAAAATCTCCGCGTGTGGTCTTGTATACGTCATTTTCTCCCTCAAGACCGTAAAGAGCAGCAACACCGTCATCAACAGTATGACTGCAATTGAGGTGTATGTAGCTGAACGTCTTTTTCGGTGAATCCGCTGTAATGCTGTGATTTTTCAGATACTCAGCAAATTTAAGGTCATTCTCAAGACTTGCCTGCTTGTGCTCGAGGTCGTCCATAGCCGGATATTTCACCATATCGCGGCAGAAATTAGCACCCATCCAATACTGAATGTTATGCTTCAGAGCAGTCGGAGCCATTCTTGCGGCTGAGAGCCTGAGCATATTCACAGCAACGCCCTTTTTGCCGAAGTAATTCATCTTTACGCCGCTGCACTTCTTTATATTGTCGCATTGTCCCTCGACCTGAGAAACGCTGCTGAGAGTGGTTATGCTGTCCGGAAGCAGATACACTCTGTAATCATTGTCGCTGAGACGTTTCGTGAGGGTGTCTCCGCTCCACGCCTTAGTAAGATACCTGTACCACTCATCGTCGTTGTACGTCGTGTTTGTGAGCATCTGAGGTACAGTCGGGAACGTGCTTGTGCCCACGGATATACTGTTCTGATAGAATGTGAATCCGCCGAACTTTTCATTGAGCTCCGGATACTTCACAAGGAGTTCGTCCATCCACGAACCGTCAAGGCGGTCTGTGAGGAACACAACTACGTTGCCCTCGTCAGAAAGCGACATAGCAGGCTCATATGAGAGGTATCGCTCCTGAACCCCCTTGTATCTGCCCGGGTGCGCGGAAGCAGTCTTTCCGGCAGCTATACAGCCATTCAGCATGAAAAAAGTGGCTGACCATATAAACACAGTCCTTCTGTTGACAATCCGTCCGAGCTTATCCGGTAAGAACTTTGCCAGCACTGCTATCACAGCCGGGAGTATGGTCACTGTCCAGAAAAGGACGGAATTGCCAATGATAGCTGACTTATGATCCCCGTAGCGAATATCCGCAGGCAGTATTATCTCGGAATTCCGGTTGAGAACAAGCGACTGCAAGGTACCGGCTATCTCGAGACCGGCAACGATACCTGAGCCAATCCTGAACGGTATATCACCGGCAAACAGACACAGATTAAGTATCAAAGCAAGAGCGGCTGTCAGCAGAAAAGAAAAAAGAAGCATGACGGGAACTATATGGTAAATATCTACCATAAAAGCAGCCGGAGCTTCCATATAAAGAATAACAGGTGAAAACAACAGCAGAATAAAGCTCATTGACGCACTGAGCGCGAGGATAATGAGCTCCGCTTCTTTTGTAAAGCGTTTCTTGCTGGTTTTCACCTGTGTCATATTCATACCGCCTTATACAATATCATTCATGACCTTCAAGAGCCTTCCAGTTATCGAAATCTCTTGCGTCACCTGTGATCTTATAATAGGTTTTGTAGTATACCTTACCGTAACCGCCCCAGAGGAATGTCTGCATAAATCTGTCGGGGTGGAGTCCGCCCTCTATAACGTCCTGATAAGAGTAACCGAGGTCGCTGTGGTCGATACCGGCAAAATCCATAATGCTTGCCGGGAAGAAATCATTTGAAAGCTCACTGTAACGATCGATCTTGAGTGGCTCAGCAGGAGCATTAGCAGGCTTGATAAGAAGACCTGTCATGATAGGACTTGTAAGTCCTTCTTCGCCGTCACACTCGATCTCAACAGGCGGTCTGCCGTGATCACCGAGAATGAGGATAGTTGTATTGTCGTAAAGGCCGAGCTTCTTGAGCTGACGCATATACTCAAATACTATCTCGAGTCCGCCTCTTGTAGTTGATGTGATGTCAACAGGCTCATCGGGATTATAAATAGCAGCAGTAGCAGCAGATGAACCATGTGAGCAGTTAAGATGTATGAAGCTGAATGTCTTCTTGTCACTGTCAGCATTGAGGTGGTTGAAGAGGATATCGTCATAATACTTGAGATCCGAATCAACATCAACAGCCATAGGCATCATATCATCTGTATCTGTTTCAAATGAAACGAAGTTTGCTGAAAGGCTAGAACCGAGACCTGTTGAGAATTCATCCTTGAAAGCATAAGGAGAAAGTCTTGCAAATGAGAGCTGTCCCATTGTAGGGATGATGCCCTTCTTGTCAAAGTAGTTGAACTTTACCTTAGCACCCTCGCGAGTGATAAGATTGTTGCACTGATCCTCAAGCTGGGAGATGTTGCTGTAAGTTGTAAGGCTGTCGATGAGGAGATTGCAGTTCCAGCCAGCCTCTGTAAGGCGTCTCGGAACAGTGTTCTCGTCCCATGCATAGCTTGTATACTCAGGCCAGTCAGTACCGCGGTAAGTATAAGTTGTAAGCATCTGCGGTATAGACGGGAATGTATTTGTGTTATGAGATACATTGTTCTGATAGAAAGTGAAGCCTTCGAGGTCTTCCTTGATATCAGGGTATCTCTCAAGAACGTCGTCCATATAGTAACTGTCGAGACGGTCTGTGAGGAATACGACAATGTTTTCATCCTTTGAAAGCGAACGCGCAGGTTCATATGAAAGGTACTGAGTGTAGCTTCTGTTGTACTGCTTGAAATCAGCACCAGCGATAGAGCTTAATGTACCAACGAGCTGCATTACAAAAATGAGCCCGGCTACATAAGGCAGTACCATGCCTTTGCCGAAGTTGAAGAACTTGCTCTTTTTATTGAACAAAGAGATTATGTAGAATTCAAGCGGCAGGAGTAAGATGAATAAAAGAATGAAAAGGTTAATGATAACATTCTTCTTGTCATCGGAGTAGCTTGTAGTATCGCCGGTAATAGTGGTCATCTTACCGTTGAAGAAGAGCATCTGCGCGTATATAGCAAGCAGGAAGCCGAACAGGAGCTTTGAAACTACTTTGTAGAGCCATTCTGCAATAAGCAGCAGAAAATTCTGAACAAGTATGAGTGCTCCGGTACAAGCGAGTGATACACCGAGCATAGGTGCGGCTACGTGTTTGAAGTCAACAACGAACTCTCTCATATTTCCGAGGAATATATCCATCGGAGGGAAGAAGAAGAGCGTAAAGCTGATAGCAAAGCTAAGAACAATAATAGATATCTCATTCAGCTTTGTAAACTTTTTCTTCTTGACCTTTTTCTTAGGTGTAGGAGTTTCTTCAGCCGGTACTTCTACGGGCTGTGTATTTACATCTGTTGTTTCCATAATTTCCCTCTTTCCCATGATGTTAAAAATGGCGAAAAACGCCGTACTTCATTATTTTAACATACATAATATGAAATGTCAAGTAAAATTAACGTTCAGTATATAGGAATACAGGGAATATTTCTCAGCATGAAAAATACAAGGAGAATAATAAGAGATATGATACTCACTACACGGCGGAAACGCACACCGCTGTCAAACAGCCACATTATAATACATACCGCCCAGACAGGCTGAAGTATAACAAAAGCTATATTATAATGTGCAGCACTTGCGAAGTTCAGCTGTACTTCGCTGATACACGCTCTGCTGACACCGCAGCCGGGACATTTGATATGATGTCTCGACACAGCATAAACCGGGCACTTCAGTGCGATACCAGTCAGAGTTACCCATATATAATATGCAAGACCAAGTCCTGCAACGATTAGCATTTTTTTGAGATTAATAAAGTTTATTTTAGATTTCATACCATAAAAACAAACTGTCCGGTCGGTCGGACCGGACAGTTAAGGATCTTAAGCTACTGTGTTGATCTCATTCTGCATGAGTGCAAATGCAGCGATCGGCATAACAAACATAAGAACGATGTAAAGAATAGGAAGACTTCCGCTCTGCATACCCTTTGAGGCACGTACACTCTCAAGCTTCTCACCCTGCTTGTAAGCCCAGTAGTAACCGTAGATACCACAAGTTACGATGTAGAGAATAAGAGCAGTTGTACCGGGTGTACTCTGTTCTCCCGCAAGAGCGTTAGTATCATCATTAAGCTTTACAAACCAATAAAAGCCGTAGATGCCACAAGTGATAATTGAGAAAATAATGCATTTAACAATTTCTCTTTTCTGAATGCCCATTCATTTGACCTCCCTTAACATAATACCAGCGTAAAACGCTTTAAACAATTATATCACATATGCACAAAATATGCAATACACAATTTCGACAATTAATAATATTTAAATGATATTGATATATATACAAAACGCAAAATCGGCATAATTTATGTATATGCGGTTAATTAGGTAAAAAAAAAGCGTCTGCTTTCGCAAACGCTTTGGCTCCCCCTGCCCGGCTCGAACGGGCGACAACTCGGTTAACAGCCGAGTGCTCTACCACTGTAAGTGATTTATACCACATTTCCTATCACAGCGTTATAGTAAATATGATTTGAAACATCTCTATTGGTCATCATTTTAATTCAATGGTTCAATATCTTTTTCATATTTAGCAAGTTATCACTTCAACTTGATTTCTGAACTCATTTTCTTTTTAATGCACAATAGCAATCATTTCTACATTTGATTGCATAAAAATCAAGGTGTCAGATTTTTTATACCTATAAAATTTAACTTTCTGCGCTACTTTTGTTTTACCGAAGAAATATAATATTCTACAGACTTTTTAGTTGTGAATTTCTTAAATTTGACAATACTCCTTTGCTGATTCATCTTCATAAAATCAATAAGTGATGTTACGAATTAGAACTTGTTATCTTAATATCATTCATCTGATCTGCTTCAATATCCATTAATTTATCTATGAAAAATAAAGCTTTTGAAACGTTATTTACAATACTATAGAATGAAATAACAGAAATGATTGCTAAACGAATAGTGAAATATACTGATAAAGCTGAAACATAAAAGGAAATGCAAGCCATAACTTCACCATTCCAAGTTAAAAAGCAATGAACAATTGTGATGAAAAAATACAAAGCGAATACAATATCATACATCTTTTTAACTAATTTAGAGACTATATCAAACTTATCTATTTTATATTCAGACAACTTTATGTCATTGCCAAACCTTTTGTTCTTAAAACAAATTTTATTCAAACCATCTACAATACAATTATTGATATTATCTGCAATATTTGCCGCCAAAATACTTAAAGTAACAGACAAAAAAGTGACTATTGTTTCAAATAATGTAATAATAAATGGAGAAGTCTCTCTTTTTATATGAATAATATAAAAAACTGATAGCGGTACATACAGTAAAGCGATAAAAATTAGCAAAGCCAACAAGCACACGCATTTAATCTTTGGCCAAAGATTAAATTGATACGGCTTATCAAATACTTTCATTTTATTCTTCTGTGTTCCATAAATCACACCTATATGGCAGATATGGATGTAAAGAATAGGCTTCCAAAAAGTGTTCTATAGTTTTAGGTGAGATTTCTCTATACGTTAGGAAATATTTTAATTTTTCAAATACTGTATCTAGCATATCTTCGAAATTATCGAAAAACATGCATCCACTAGATTTTATTTTTTTAAATTGATTTTTTTTGCATACCGGACTGGCATCCACTTTAAAAATATAGCTGATTAGAAACCTAGCTACTGCTACCTCATTCAAATGCTTTATGTCCATGATAATTTCTTTTCGCTTATTCTCATCATAGCCCCCATCTTCGAACAATTCTTCAACATCAAAATTTTGTTCTGCTCTGAAAATAATAGGCTTATGTCTTAAAAACCAATAGCCCAAATATGCAGCTATCTTAAAAGGATTAGGAGCCTCTACTTCATTATTTTCGCTTGTGACTATAGTCTTCAATCCAACAATTGCATCAAACACAACTTCATGTAATAATACAGTGTTAATCTCATATGTTATGCCATCAATATTACCTATCTCTTCTCTTAGTATGTCAATGCTTTCTACAGCAAAATCGACGAGAATATTATACCATTTTGAAAACCTTTCTTGCGTGAAAACAGCTTCATCTAATACTTCTAATTCACTGACAAAAACACTTCTGTTTCCATTCATTTCTTTCTAACCTTATTTCTTCTTTTTTCTCAGGCGCGATAACATTCTTACACTTTTTTTGCATTCTTCATCAGAAATAGTCACTTCTTGATATTTATTATTTTGAATAGAAGTGATATACGATTTCTTAACGCCTGCTGTAGACTTAATTTTTAGTTCAGAATACTTAACACTTTCAAATTTCATTTAATGAATAACTCCTTTTAAGCCCAATGGGCTGTGATTGTTTTCCGTGGATATCTTATAGAGCTATCAATTTGTTGACAAGTAAGTTTATTTTAGCATAATTCTGTGAAATTGTCAATAGCCCATTTAAAAATTCAATACTTTTACTGTAGGATTACAATAGATGTGAGACAATTTACAAAAAAGGTAGCGGAGCAACATAGGCCTGTATTACAATTAAGATGCGAAAATACGATTTTGAAGCTCTAGCATTAGTCCAATTAAAAGCACCTTAAAAATCACATATTATATTAGCATCCAGCTCTAAAGCAGACCAATCAATATCAAAGCTATCACGCCTTAATTCATAAAACATCTTACAATTTTTGAGATTCAATAAATGTAGTAATAGCATTTTGGCAGTTATCAAATCGATATTCATTATTTATGGAGCTGTCAATTCTCCTACATCTAAGTTTCTCCCTAGTCATTAAACCATATCCAAAAATCTTTCCAGATCATCAATTTGAGTAAAATGATATAATCTATCAATTGGTAATTCTTTCAGAAATCTTCTAATTATGCCCCCCAGGTTTATATTATCTCAAACGTCAGCATTAAATAAAGTAAAGGCTCGCTCTCCAATCTCTATGATATTAGCCGTCTCTCCCTGCAATTTCTTTATTGTTTTTTCAAGTTCTTCATTGTTTAATGTTATACCCATTATTACTTGTGACGATCCATTTAACTCAAGAACACTTTTTATCAAACTATCCATATCTGAAGTAACTATGCTGTGTTGTGCTGGCTCATCAAAAATTATTACTCCAGGATGATTTCCATTATTTTCAATCGATGTTTGAAGTAGTGCCATAGTAAATGACCAAATAATTCTAATATTATCACTTGCTGATGAATCAAACTTCATATCAAAGCCGTCTATCATTGGCAAACAAGTCTCAATCGGAATGTCAATAGCATTAAAATCCAAAACGCTTTTGCAATTGTATTTTTGTAGATTAGCTATAAAATTTCGTTTAAATGCTTTAATTCGTTTAATATCCAAATCACTAATACTATTTCGAGGCAACTTTGCAACTTCTTCTTTGTAGTCTCTCCATCTAGCAGATAATGCCATAATGCCGTCCATTTTCTTTGAGATCTGTGATTTTACTTGATTATATTTTCGAATTTGAGTTTCAATGTCAACAAGTTTATGTACAATCGTCTCTGACCATTCTGTCTCAGTCGAAAACAAGTCCGAACGTATAGTCTGAGCTAATCTTCGTAATGTTGCAAGTTTATCACGAATATCATTTTGGATTATTGTTAGGTTCTCTATATTAGATTTATGACTATTAATATCAAACTCAAGAATCGCCTTCTGCCCCTCAAGGTGTTTAATATTCTCTTCTACGCTCATTACTGGCACATTCTGACCAATATGCAAAAGCGAATCCTGTATTTTCTGATTACATACAGGGCAAATGTTTATTGCCGTTTGGCATCCGCTAGTAGAGCCCATTTTTTGCAGTTTAGAATAAATCCCTAAAATGTTACATAAATCTCTATAGTCATCTAATATTTAGCACAATTCAACAAATTACGCGCTCTCATTTTGTGAATTATCACCACGCTTCTTATATTCATATTTTGCATGGTCAATACTTGTTATACAGATTCGAGAACAGGTTAGTCAAATATGAAATCGCTTATAGCTAATTATACATCAGATTTCTTTTTTGAGGAATACGTCCATTATTTGACGCTTACCAAGTAAAGGCAGAAGCCGTATCAGGGTAAAAAAAGCAACTCTCAAATGACGTAATATCGTCATTTGAGAGTTCTACGCTTGGTAACACGTACGGGAATTGAACAAGTCGAAAGGCTTCTGCCAGTTTAGAGTATTATGCGAAAATTACCGAAAACAGCCTGATTTTAGAGCTTGATTTTGAGTGGCTTTTAGTTTTTTCAAGCAGTTTTTAGTAACAATATGTAGCAAATAAGCAGCTGATACGTATTAGATTATTTTTTTATTATTCTCCCATATTTTTTACTTCTGTAAGTAACTTCACAACTAGGCAGTATTTCCACTATTTTATTTATTGTGTCCTGACTAACTTCGTTTTCAATGTATATTTTTAACTCTTTAAGATCGGTGAAGTATGCAAGTTCTGATAAATCGTCATTATCCGTGATGTTTATTCCAATTCTTTTGGCTTCAGTAAAGTCTACAAAATATTTAGGAGAGATGTAAATATCATCATAAAATGAAAATACTTCTTCCGGTGGAACACCAGATTTTTCATAATTATATATTTCTATTTTGTTACCTATTTCACCAAAAAAAGCAAGGCGTATAGATTTATTGTGTAATATTTCATTTTTATGAGAAGACAGATAAGTTGAAATAACATTTTTTATTTTAATAATATCATCTAAACACTCATTATCATCATACAATTCATCATAATTGTCTTCGCTTTTAAAGCGAAAATATACGCCTTCATTTCCCTCTTCCTCTGCTTTTATATATTTAAACCCTTCTAAATCAAGAGCTGAGATCTGCTCTGAAATCTCCTCGCAATAAGATGGACAAGGAACAGGCTTTTCTTTTTCAAAGTATTTATATGTAAATGAATATATAATAAGCAAAATTGAAGATGTTATAGCAATAATAAGTATAACTAATGATGCCTTATTTTTGTTTTTCATTTTTTCACCTAAAATCTTTTTAAGATATTTCAAGAATATTTGTAAAGCTACCTATATCATTTTTATATTCATCATAATTTATGTAAAGAGTTCTTCCCCATGACGAAATTTTTAACATATTTTTTCCGCAATCAAGTTTTTCTTGAATACTGTCGCTAAATTCTATTATTTCAGTTACTGTCACATAATGACTTTTAATATCTTGATCTTCCTTAAATTTATTATCTTCAAATTTATATAATTCCAAGCTTTTATACTCATGGGTTTTATCATATATGGTTGGAACACCTATACCAATAATAGGACCAAATACAATACTTCCTAATATTTTTGTAATGTTTGATTCAGATGCCTTTTTCAAAGCATTATTGACATCAGCACTATAAGCTAATATGACAGGAATATCATTTTTTAGCATACTCTTAATAGTACAATATACATCGTCGCTATTAGACTCAGAAGCCCATTCTGAATCAAGATCCCAATCATATTCTTCGCTTAATAAATTGAAACCTTCTTCTAACGAACCCGAAAGCAGATTAAAAGGTAACTCTGCTGGAACTCCGAGCGATCCTCTCAATATAAAATAATTAGACATTTTCTTTACAAAAGACATATAATCGTTTTTGCTTATAGTATTTGTTGGTTTGTCAATATATTCACTCCAATTTCTAAATGTTTCATTCTCGATACCAAGATAGAGTAAAACATTGCACATTGCAATTAACCCGCATCCGTATTCCTTAATGTCATTTCCGCCAACTTTACCATTACAATAATCATACGAATCGCCCCTGAACCAACCTTGCGCACCACCATATGCACAGTCATCTGGGGAATCATTTTTTATTTGTACCTGGAATAAATCACGCTTTAATGCTATTCTGTTTATATCGGATTCAAGTGGATTTGGATCATCAAAAGTAAAATCCACTTTATCTGACATAGTTCTTTCGACATATTTATCTGGGATTCCATCATCATCCGAGTCTATTGTAGTTGGATTCGATTTCATAACAAAATAATACGGTTTCATTTTTAATTCTTTAAAAATGAAACTAAATGTCGAACTCTCATAAGTATGAATTGTCGAATCGATTTCCTGTCCATCAGCTAAACCGTCATTATCCGTATCCTTTTTAGTTGGATCGCATCCACGGATTATCTGACCATTCTGAATTCTTATTCCTGCAGCCTCAACAGCATCATATAAGCCGTCGCCATCAGTATCAGTTGTATCGAAATCACTATCAAAGCCATTGTTAGCATATATATCAACAAGTTCTTCTGCGGTATATGCTTCAATGAATTCGCCTCCGGATATTCTTGCTATCTCTTTCAGATTAGAATCATAAGAAGTACCTAATCCAATTGTATATATTTTTATGCTTTTACGCTTATCTGTACTATTCTTGCCATATATAGAATTAAGTAGTTGTATTGTGGTCCTATAATCTCCCTCCTGCCCATCAGATAAAAGTATAATTCTATTATAGGTGTTATTTGAGTAAAGGGAACTTTCCTCAAAGGCATCATAAGACTTAGTAAGGGCAGCATAAAATCTTGTTCCACCACTATTGGTTATTTTTTGGGCTGCTAAAAACAACTCATTAGCATTGTCTGTCATCTGAGTTTCTATAGTTGCAGTATTAGTAAATAAAACAATTGCAGCTTTATCAACAGAATTCATATTGCTAACAAAATTTTCTACTGCTTCTATTCTATGGCAGGTTTTTGCATGATAAAGAGAATCACTTAATGAAGCGACATTATTAGTGTGTATTATGTCATAACTGTCCATGCTGCCAGAACAGTCAATTGCCATAACTGTATTGTACTTATAAGTCGGTGCTCCGTATGCACCGTTTTTTGCTGGATTATAATTGAAAGTCTGTGTCCATGCTTCAAACCATTTGTTCTTATCAACAACCATATATCTGCTGAAATGAGTAGTATTGATGCTTACTATGCTGTTAGTATCGTCATAAAAAGTCTCTAATTCGACAAACTGATAATTCTCCTCATCATACCACAAAAACATAAGATCATCAAAGTCGGTATCGACGAGTTTGTTTCTATTAATTTTGAATGAAAGGGTTGCATTATCAAATTGTGACTCTGTTTCTATTTCAAACGGTTCGCCTACAAGGCCTACAACATCAGAACAGATCATATCCTTATTCATGATGCTTTCAACACTTGTATTTTTCTGAATATTACCTGTTCCGCTCATAGAAATTATTACTTCTTCAACAGCACAATCCTTATTTTCAACGGTATATGTAAATGTCTGAGGATATTTCTCATCTCCGTCAAGTACACCGTTCTTGTTCGTATCCGGATCATTTGGATCAGTGTTAAACAAGAATTCATCATTATCTTCTAATCCATCATTATCCGTATCTTTGTTCAAAGGATCAGTATGATAATTATTTATCTCATCATTATCATTAATAGCATCATCATCAGAGTCATTGCTCCAAGGATCAGTTTTAAGTATATACTCCTGTCTGTTAATTAGTAAGTCTTCATCAAAGTCTTCATTATCGTCATTGATACCATTTCCATCAGAATCATCTAAAGACGGATCTGTAAAAAGCACAAACACTTCATAATAATCATCTATTCCGTCATTGTCTGTATCGATATTTAACGGTTCGGAACCAATAAATATTTCTACACAATCAGGCAACTTATCGCCATCAGTATCCTTTAACAGATACCAATTGTTGACATCTTCAAAGAAATCAGGTAAACCATTTTCATTTTCATCCTTCATGTATTCCCATTCATCATAAGGAATATCTAAATCTTCAGATTTATTACCTACAAAAGAACTCATACTGCTACTGTTATTAGCATTGACATTTGGACAAGTCAGTACAATACTTTGAGCAATAATTACAACACTGTTGAGATTAAGATTCTGGGCACTAATCTTAACGCTACCAAAAGGTGCATAAACTAGGCCGTTAAGATTGACATTCTGACTTTCAATAACAATATCTCCGTATTTAGAGAAGATAACAGAATCGTTAGTATTTTTCACCTCTCCATAGAGATTTACATCTTCAAGCGCTTTAAGGCCACTATTTATATTTATGTTTCCGGTCAGAGTAGCATCACCACGCACCTCAGTCGGTTCGTTGACATTAATGTTAAGTTCCTCTAGAATATAATCATTTTCGTACTCATCAATATTTGAACCTGAAAAATACCTTGTATCGATTTTATCAAGAATAAATATCATCGGCTCTTCAGTTTGCTCTTTTTTTATGCCATTGATATTCATATTATCGTTTGCTACAATGGTACCATTAGTAGCTATATTACCATTAACACTAAAATTACTTGCATCTACGGTAATAGCGCCATTTTCAGTCGAAGCAGCAAATAAAGTATACGGATATATTCCTGTATTCTCTTCTGCATTAGAATCTAACATGGGAATGTTATTAATAGCCATTGCTGCACTTAATATGCCTGAAATAATGCGATTGTTTTTCAAGCTCATGTTTTTTCCTCCATATCATAACAAATTTTCTTTAATTTGTCAACTAAAGAAATATTTAGCAGTCCTTAATCAAAAATTCTTTTCATTTAACACTATATCACAAAATCAATTAATTATCAACTCTCTTTGATTTTTATCTGCTAAATATTATGATATGGCTTATCGAGTTAATGTTACAATTATCGTTGATATTCAGCAAATTACACATTATATCATATAAATATCAAAACGTTTTTTATGCACAGCATCTAACTACTCTATGTTTTTAGATACACCAACACTTGTAACTATCAATATTTAATCTTTGCATATTCTTATATAGTTCATAACGCACTGTAAACTTTTTATAATATAAGCCTACTAATAGCAATATGCACATGTTTTGCCAATTATAAATTTCATACAACCTGAAAAAACATAACATCCCCCCTAATTCAAGCAGAATATTGATTAGACATTCCTTTCAAATCCTAGCTTTTTTCCTATAACAAAAATGAGGAAGCCGAAGCCACCTCAGAATTATAATATTAATGCTTGATGCTTTAATTATTTAAGCTTTTTATTTTATTTATCCAGGTTGCAAAATGCTTACATTCCGAAAGCATTTTATCTATACCAATGTTTTTGGCTACGATAATGCCTTGTCTAACTTTGGTATAATTATCAATTACACTTTCAATTCTTTTTGAAGGAGATGTATTTACAGAGTTATTAATATGCTCTGGGGTTTCAGCAGCATCTCTCATTGCTTGTAATTGATCAACAGCTTTATCCTTTGTAATAATACTAAATGCTTGAACATCAGAGAATAATAAAGCCTCAAATTCATGAACAAGTAAATTAAACTCTAAATTGGTTGCCCCAATATCCTCAGTTATCGCACGTTCTATGTATTCAATCCGACGATACAAATCTGTATCAATATGATCAATAGAAGGTGTATCACCGGGCATTCCATAATAATCAAACATTGTCGTTACAAATACATTAGGGTTATTACAAAGCTTTAATAGTTCCTTCTTTATTGGTGCGTAATCTTTAACTCCGCCTTTAAATGATCCACTTGGTGTACGTTTGGTTTTATGGATTATTGGCGTAACATAAATATCCATTTTAGAAAAGTATGGATACAAAACTGTATTTACAAAACTTTCTTCTGTTTGGCCTTCACAGTAAATATATACACTCTTCATTTTGAAAGCCTACCTCCCAAAATGTTTTTTTGCCATAGATCGCCTAAAGAGTAGTCCTCTAGCCAATCTTTTAATTGCGCTTCATTTAATCTACTGAAGTTTGAAGAACCATCTTCAGCTTTGTTAACTACCACAACATCATCTACATCAAATTCATTTAACAGCTCAACTGATTGAGTTGAGATTATGACCTGTTTCTTAGAAGAGATCTGCTTCACCATATCAGCAAACATTGTTATTGCATAAGGATGAAGACCTAGTTCAGGTTCATCAACAATTATTGTTGCTGGCTGCAATTCTTCAGGTTGCAATAATAACGTAGTCAAACAAATAAAACGCAATGTTCCATCTGAAAGTTGTGAAGCATTAAAAACATCTTCGCAGCCTTTCTGATGCCATTTAAGTACAATTAATTCTTCATTACTTTCTTTAGGTTCAAGCATAAAATCGTCAAAATAAGGAGCTATCAGCCTGATTGTTTCAACAATCTCATTATAACTTTTTTCATAGTTATTCTTCAATCTGTACAAAAATGCTGCAAGATTTGAAGCATCAAACAAAAGTATCTTATTGTTTGATATGTTATGCTCCTGCTTAACCTTTGCAGTTCGGCTTGTATCATGAAAATGATATACACGCCACATTTTCATTTCAAGAATTGGTCTAACAAAACGATCGATACCATTTCCGACGCCAATTTCCCATTTAGACTCTTCATGAGCTTGGGCTACAAAACAATGAAGACTTTTTCCGTCAGGTTCCCAACCATAAAACTCATTTTCAAATATTATCCTATTATCATCGGTTGGGATAAGGCAAAAGCCATAGGAATTATTTTCAAAAAACACTTCAAATTCGATTTTTTCGGTTGTCGAGCGTCCATTATAGAAGAGCGAATTAACGCCGTTCTGCTGAGTATATAATTGAAGTTCCTTCTTTAATACACTTTGAAGCATTGTAAACGCAGATATAAAGTTGGATTTTCCTGCGCCATTGCTTCCTATTAACACATTAATACTATTAAGCGTCAAATCGCACTTTTTTATAGATTTATATCCGCTTATTGCAACTTTACTTAACTGTCCGTGTCCTAAGCTCATATCGACACTTTCCTTTCTTATGTACAATAATACGATATTATTATAGGACAAAAATGCACTTCCGCAAAAAAATTTATCCTATTATACTACTAACTTTATTGCAGCTATTACGCAATTATAGAATGTTTATAATAGTATTGTATCATAAATAAGAGTTGTTTTCAAGTATAATCCTATCTATTATTCAAATTATTCCAGCCCTCGCAGAATTGCTCATACTCCATATTAAGCGTTATATTGATCTGATACCCTTTGCCAATCTCAATTCGACTAATAAGCTGAGATATTATCATCTTTTTCTGCTCAACCGTGGCAAGCCTGAATTCCTCAGCCCATCCTTTAAACATTTCATACATTGGTCGCACTTTTTCAACTGAAGTCTTCCTTTGCTCCATTTCACTATTAATTCTTTCAAGTTGCTGATTTATGGCACCGATTTTCTGCTGAACTGTTGTCATTGCAGTAGACAATTGCTCTGGAGAGTAGAAACTCTCACCGATCAATGTGTTGGCAATCTCTTCGTTCAGCTTCTCATACTGCTTTTGATATTTTCTGAGTTCCGTGCTAAGTTTTGTTTGTTTAGCACGGCATTTCTGCATTTCCTTATTAAACTCTTTTCTGAGTTCAGTTTCATCAGGAATATCGCTGATTTTTGAGAATATAGATGCTACGACCTCTATTACAGCTTTATCCACTTTTTCAGCTGAATATACCGATTGACCATCACAATCGCAAAGTTTTCTGCTTCTGTGATAACATATATATCGAAGATACTGCTTTTCTCGAAGTTCGCCAGTTGATTTCACAATATACTTCTCAGTATGCATATTTGAAGTTATCCTTCCGCCACAATGATAACAAAACATTACTCCTGACAGCATAGCCTGACTTTTGGTAGACAAAGCTATTTTCCGCTCATCACTATTCTTTAAAGCTCTCTGATCAAGTATGTACTGTGCTCTCTCAAATACCTTCTCATCAATAATCTGAAGTTCTTTCATATGTGGCGATACCGTGTCTCCTGACACCATATATCCGCAAGTCAGCTTGTTCCTTAATATTCTGATCACTGTGTTACATTGAAATCTTGCACCACTGTGAGTTCTAACTCCATTCTCATTTAAGTAAGTTGCCAGCCTATGAGAACCGTAACCATCTTTAACTGTTTTTTCAAATATCTTCACAACCCATTCCGCTTCAATAGGATTGATTGCCAGGTCAGATATCTCTTTTCCCTTTTTATTGAGTCTTCCTCTTTTTTCAAGTTGATATCCAAAAGGAATGCCTCCTCCCGTATAACTTCCCTCCGCTGTAAGTTGCTGCATTCTAGTTTTTATCCTCATAGATGTTTTTTCTGACTCTCCAGAAGCCTGCCAAAAGCGGATATAGTTCATAAGCTTATCAACATGGTTCTCAAATCTTTGCTCACCTTCCTGAACACTCCATACCCTTATTCCATGCTTTACGAACCACTCAACCACAAATGGTGTTTCATCATCTATTCGCCCAATCCTGTCAAACATAAATACTAAAAGTATCTGAAACTCATTTCTTAATGCAGCTGCTTTTAATTCCTGTATTGCATCTCTATCAGTAGCCGATACCTTAAATCCCGATACACCTTTTTCAAGGAATTCCTTTCCTACCGTCCACCCCATTTTTTTAGCAAAATCTCGACAAGCTTCACGCTGCATAGGAATATCGTCCTTAACCTTATCTACCTGTTTAGTTGTTGATACTCTAGCGATGTAAACCGGCTCTATCATTCCGCCCACAACACTTTGTTTTGCTTTCAGCTCATCACGTATCTCAGCCAAATATGGTTCTTTGCCGCATTCAATGATGAGAATTTTCAGTATATCGCTCCTATCGACTTTTTCCGTATCAAAGTCTATCTTTTCAAAACCGATACTATCACAGTAATAGAAGCCCCTATGCTCGCCGTCACATATTTCAACAACATCTGATACTGACATCGAGTGGCCAAAATATCCGGGAGGCGGATCTGTATTGCACATTGCAAATACGCCTTCAATATCCGAACAGTTAACGATACCGCCATAGACTTGACGGTATATATGCGGATCAACGCCATCGTTTTTCTGGGCATCATTGAAGCTGCGGAACATTAAGTTATTCTTGTCTTTTTCGCCGTTGATCTGGAATACCCTTATCCGCATTTTCGCAGCGGTAAGCTGTTCAAGTCTTGTCTTAGCCCACCGGGGCAGCTGCTCTGTATCGGCAGTACCTAAGAAATCGCTGCGGTGAAAACAACACTCCTCACCGTCCGCAAGTATCTTTCCGAAAACTTTGCCACCAAGCTTATCTGGATAACAGCCAAATCCGCTAGTCGCATAGAAATATTGAAAGTACGGCTGCCGGAATTCTTCTTTTAGTGCTGACGGCTTGATTATAAGCAGTTTACCTGCATATTCCCTATCATCTAGAATACACTTGCTGCTGTCAAGCACTTTGAGCTTTTTCTGCATCAGCACCCTCCCTTTAATAATCTGCTTATGAGATCAGGAGGAATATCTGTGCTGTTCTCTATCAGCTGAGCCGTTACTTCCTCCCCGAGCGTAAAGCGGATAAGATTTTCGGTATTCTCTGTATGGACTATGCCCATTATGACTATATCATCATTATCATCGACATATCCGAGTGTGTGGATCATCTTCTTCATATCATATTCCTTCCTCGTCAGTATCAAGGAATGACAGCTGACGGTATGTGTTTCGCCTTTCAGACGTATCATAATTGCTGATAAACACTTCGTGATATTCAGCGCCGCTTTCGTATCTCTGAGCAAGGTTATTTAGCCTTGTAACTGCCTCTATGTATATTCCGGGGATATTCCACAGTTCCCTTATCTCATGGCAATCATTATATGACACAAGAAACTTACCTTCACATTCAAGCAGTGTGTCCCTGAGCCGTATGTGATCCTCTCTTGTAAAATCAACATCCTTGTAAAAGCTCTCTGTATCGTAATACGGCGGATCGCAGTAGAAGAAACTATCAGGTCTGTCATATAGTTTTATGAGAGACTCAAAGTCCCTGTTCTCGATCGCAACGCTCTGAAGTCTAGCGGCTGCTTTTTCAATAAGGGGAAATCTCTTCCACATCGCAGCCGGTTTGCAGCAGTACTGGTCTGTCTTATGACCATAACTGTACTGTATGAGATAATAGAACTTAGCTGCTCTGTCAAAGTCACGGAACCGCGCAAACAAACCTCGTCTGCGCTGCTCAACTATACAGCGGAAATCGTCACGAGCATTTATCATGAATTTGAGCTTGTATATGAGCTTACGGGGATTCTTTCTTACACATCGATAGAGATTGACAAGATTGCTGTTTGCATCATTGTACACCTCAAAGACTTCCGGTGTTTTGTGAAACAGCACCCAGCCTGCGCCACCGAATACCTCGATATATCGCCCATAGTTAAGTGGAAAACGTATCAGTATTTCGTCACGTAGAGACTTCTTGCCCCCCACCCACGACATGAAACTGTTCATACGCCTCCTTTCCGCCGCTTATACGCCGGAAACAGAAAAGCCGCCTGCATAAGGAACATCCCTGTTCCCGGCAAGCGGCTCAAAAGTTATTTTTCTTTACCTGTAAACAGGCATTTATCAGTCCTTTCTTAGTTGTATAGTCTGCCGAATTATCAACGGCGGTACAAAGCTGATGATACTGCTTATGTGAAAGTACAGTCTTTGCTTTTTTTAGCATTGACTGCACATCACCATTCAGCACAACATTTGCTTTCTCATATCTTTTGCTGGTTCTCATAATACCTCCTTTCCTCAAAGAGTATCAGGACGTATTCATAATTCATTCCCCCTTTATCGCTCCGAGATTGGCAATATATCTGCCGAGCCGTCGCTGTTTTTGAATAATATATATGTTAACAGCAGTATTAACTGCTGGGATAGGCTAGATATTTATTTCCATTTCTTCCTCGCTGCAAGGTTCAACGTATTCCATTATAATGCCGAGAGCTTCTTCATAGTTGCCGGAAGAAGTGACTCTGCTATACATCTCGCTTGCCTCAGCAGCCATTTCGTTTCTTCTTAGCGTCCCTGAAGCTATCCCAAGTATATTGAAGATATTTCCATTTGCTCCGATAATAGGACATTTTGGTCTGTTTCTTTCTGCCATCAAATCATCTCCATTTCTCCGGATCGTTCCTGTATATATTCCGTATTGATGTATTCATCGAGCTTAATGCAGTCTGCAAGATAGCTGTAGTCGTCCTTATCAACGAATCTACTATGCCAGAAATCATTCATTTCAATTGGCTCTTTACAGATTATCGTGCCCCAGTGATTAACCATAACAGACAGCTTTATTTCACATATTTCGCCTGTACATTCATCATCGTGCCTGACATCATATACATAGAGGTCTTGTGGTACTGTATTCCGATCAACTCTCATATTCGTGAAAAGAACGACCTGTCCGAGCATCTCCATAAGCTCAAATGTTTCCTCCGCTGCATTGACTTTCATAACTGCATCTCCATATCAGGTTCTTCGGATATGGTTTCTTCCTGAGTTATGATATGAAAACTGTCAGTACCGGGAACAAGCGACAGACTGCTGCCATTGTCCCATTTCATCATTATGCTGCACATATCATCGACACCGACAACAGTTCCCATTGTTCCTGGTGGTATCGGTCTTGGATCGTCAGACATACAGTCACAGCATATCCTTGTTCCGGCAGGATATCTACTGCGATAATATTCAATTTCTTTGCTGCTGGGTATTCTCATATCAATCACTTCCCTGAAATATCGGCTCTATAGTCCAGTTTTTCATAAACCACAGATAAATGAAGATCCTGCCCAACTTTTTTGTCTTTATCTGCTCCTTATGCAGACGTTCATGAGCTTTGACTATATTGTTTTCCCACCAATCACACAACTCATCAAGCTCAGATTCTGTGAGCGTTCTGTAACACTCACAGTTCAGCACAAGCATTATTCTTCCATTCTTTTCCTCAACAGCAGGAACTGCGGAATAAATGCGGCGTTCAAAGCAATGTGGCGGTATAGTCGGTGAAAGTGTTCTGCTGACTGCATCATATATCTCGGCTCTGCACTTTCGCTTTTCAGGCTCGATAAGAAGACGGATATTCTCTCCGCCGTCCCACGGATTTTCATACGGTGATTCTCTCTTTACCATTATCGGAGAGAAAAGTTTCAGTTTTATCAGTTTCATATTTACCTCCGATCATAAAGAAAGGCCGCTGAGTTCTTCATCAGCGGCTAAACTTTCATTTTCTTCTGTTTTTACTGTTATCTCCGGCTGCAATGGAATATTCAGGTCACTAACCTTAACATCACTGATTCCATCAAGTTTTCTAACCTTCTGAGCTATCGCATTGATAAGCAGATCATTTATATCGTTCATTGAGCAGTCAAGTTCTTTTAGTGTATCTCCGATCATGAAATCTCTATGTCCGAGGTAAGCTAATGTAGCTATCCTGTCAGCAGATTTTGATATGATGTCCAGAAGCCTTTTTTCGCTTTCCGTAATAGGAGCTTTAACAGTTTTCAGTCCACTCTTCTCCAATTCGTATTGTTCTATCACTTCCCGTGCATTCGGAACAAAAGCTGAATACCGTGCATAGTTATATCCCTCAGAGTTTATCAGTACTCCATCACCACTTTTCTCATCACATACCAACAGGCAATGGCGATTATTATCATTGTCGTAGTACATATACTCCTGATTTTCAGCGATAAAGTCATAGCAGTTTTCAGTAACGTTGATAAGGGCGCTGTATTCATCATGCGAAACAACTATTGCTTTTTCAACGATACAATCCACTGGCTCATAATACCTTTTCTTGTATTCCATTGTTGTCCTTATGATGAGCTTATCTGGTTCAGGCTGCACGGTACATCTTCTCATTTCCTCGTACAGTTTGGAAACAGATCCGGCGCCGCTGTCTGTGATACGATCGAGAATACTTTCCTGATCATTACGCTCCACATATGCCATAAGGTCATTGAGCTTACCAAGAGTATCATCTCCACTGATTCTTGATACGACCTCAAGATCAACGGAAGTCTGAGTGAATATCTGGATTTCGTACCCTATATCGTTTTTATCACTTAGCCGAATATCATGGAGACTTACAGTAACCCCTATATTCTCAAGCTGTTTTTTTAACCTTGCATCATCTTTAGGCAACCCGGCAAACATTGTTTTATCATTGTATCTGATTAAAATACCTATCACTTGATCATCTCCTTACATAGCAAAACCGAGGCACTCGCCCTCGGTCTGTTCTTCATATACTTCTTCAAGTTCAGTATCGATAGCATTGCATATATTTCGTGCAGTTTCCTGTATCTCATTAAGAAAGCGATTGAGCTGATCGAGTGGCTTCCCCTCACTCCATGAGGCTATGTATGGGAAACTGTACTCACTTGTATCGAGTCCATACCTTAAAGCCACAATATATGCAACAGATTCCGCCTGAACTTCCTTATCGCTTCTGGAAGACTCGACTGTTTGCAGCTTCTTATCAGGATTGTGAAGCAGAGCATGAGCACATTCATGAATAGCAGTCTTTATAGCTTGTGCGCCACTAAGACCTTCCTTTATTACGATGCGCTGTTCTGCGAAACTGTAGAATCCTTTTGCTCCGCTTCTTATCTCCTCGAACTCGACCGGGATACCTGCTGCATTACTGACAGCATTTATAACTGCATCAACATGTTCAGGCTCAATATCATCAGTCAATTCATGAGCACATTCAGGCACTGGCTTGCCGCTGGTCTGTGTTACGTCAAATACGTACACTTTTTTGAAACCAATTGAGTTTGCCTCAACCTCAACTTTCTCCTTTTTCTCAGAACCGTCAGCATTGAATACTCGTTGTCCTTTGCTGTCAGTCACCGGTTGTTCCCAGAGTTCTTTTGTCTTGAATGTCATAGGCGCGAGTATGGCTATACCTTTCTCGCCTTTGTTTACCGTTCTGCCGAGCTCTTTCCATTTGCCAAACGCTGCTACAAGACTTGCATCCGGCTTCTGAAACATAATAAGGATGCAGTTACCGGCTGAGTAATTTGTAAACTTACTCATATACCGCAGGAACTCCTTATACCGCTCCGACTCAAATACAGCCTTAACGCCATCATCGATCTTCTTGAACAAATTCTGCATTTCCTCACGCTTCTCTGCCTTATATTCTTCTTTCTGCTGCGGCGTGAGTTTTTTCTTAAATGCCGTATTATCGACCTCCCTTATAAAAATGTGTAGATATGAAAAAAGCCGACTCTGAATGGCTTCTATAAGAAACCAACAAAATCGACTAATTTAATGCATATAACGAAAAACGTCTGCAGTGCAGACGTTTCTTTGGCTCCCCCTGCCCGGCTCGAACGGGCGACAACTCGGTTAACAGCCGAGTGCTCTACCGACTGAGCTAAGGAGGAATATATTTAACTAATGCTGTAAATTGCTTTAACAACATTAGTCTTTTATATTAGCTCGTTTACCCTCACGGCATTTGGTGTAATCTCTTACACTTGCTCTACAGACTGAGCTAAGGAGGAATATAAAAGCCGGCGCTGATCTACTTTCCCAGGCCGTCTCCAGCCAAGTATCATCGACGCGAACGAGCTTAACTTCCGTGTTCGGAATGGGAACGGGTGTGACCTCGTTGCAATTAACACCGACTAATTTTAATGGTGACCCGTACCAGAATCGAACTGGTGTTACCGGCGTGAGAGGCCGGTGTCTTAACCGCTTGACCAACGGGCCATTTTGGTGCACCATCGGGGACTCGAACCCAGGACCCACTGATTAAGAGTCAGTTGCTCTACCAACTGAGCTAATGGTGCATATCAACATTGCTTAACTATTATATCACATTTAAATGGATTTGTCAAGCGGTTTTTCAAATTTTTTTGAAAAACTTTTTGAAACTTGAAATAAAGCGTAATGCTGAGGGAGAACTCAGATTGTAAGAAGTAAAAGGAAAAGCCCTCGACCGATTAGTACCTGCAAGCTGAACGTGTCACCACGCTTACACATCAGGCCTATCAAACTCATAGTCTATGAGAGGTCTTACTCTTACGAAGGGATATCTTATCTTAAGGTCGGCTTCACGCTTAGATGCCTTCAGCGTTTATCCGTTCCGCACATAGCTGCCCAGCTGTGCCATTGGCATGACAACTGGTGCACCAGCGGTGCGTCCATCCCGGTCCTCTCGTACTAGGGACAGCTCCTTTCAAATATCCTACGCCCACGACAGATAGGGACCGAACTGTC
>JAEEVL010000008.1 GCA_016290875.1 Ruminococcus sp. | reverse complement strand
TTTTCATATTGACAATCAAATAATCATGTGCTAATATGCAGATAAGACCGACTGCTTTCACAATCGGTCTCATCATATACTCTTTTATTGCACTATTTTGCGTTTACACAGAATCTGGGATTGACTCGAAAGAGTGTATCCTCTGTAATTGCGATATAATATGAATTCATACTAAACGCCGCTTGCTGACTATTTGCAAGCGGCGTTTTTTTAGATTTATCTGTATAAGTCCCCTCTCAGACTCATCTTCTGCGTAATTGTCATGATGAGTTTCATGCAAAATCTATTAGTATCGCATAGTAAAAGTACCGATTATAGTTTTTCCATCATCTTTATACACATTAATTATTTTCTTAGTGTTTTTTCGTTCTTCCTGTAATCTTAATGCTTCTTCTGGGGATGAGGGAGTGGTGAAATCAAAAAGATCTTTCCTATAGCAATAACCTTCGATGCCGTTATCACCAACAACTAATTGAAGATCAGGACGGTCTTTTATATTTATCAAATGATCTGATTTATCTGCGCCATAAGTCAATCCGTTTTGATTTACTGGATAATTCGGATTATCATACTTTACTTCAGTTTTCATTTCACTATCAGCGTAGAGTTGGGTTCTGCTTTCTGAGCTTGATAATACAGTATCGAACTCAATATGAAGCATTATCATATAATCAGAAACGCTATCTCTGCTGTTCTTACCAATATATCTGAGTAGAACACCAGTCTGTTTATCAACATATATTGTAAAGCTCGTCACATTCAGTTTTGCACTTAACTCACCATTAAGAATTCCTTCTATTACGATACATTCTCTACCCAAAAAGCATTCCTCTCCTTTTATCTCCCAGTTATCCTTATCACTAAGGAAACTGAAAGCAATTTCCTGAGGCGAAAGATAAGTGTCTGCTAACTGAAGATTAGTATATTTCGTACTGTAGTTCCAATAATCGTTACCATTACTGTCAGTAGTATGGCGATTATCATCATCAATCGGCTTATAATCATATTTATGCAACGCATTACCAACACACGATCTATCCCCGCCGGGATAATGATGCGTCCAGACCTTGTCTCCGTCGCTGTAATAAACATAGTAATCTGTTCCATCACAAACTACCTGACTGTCAGCATTTTCAGCTGATACAACCTCAGGATCAGAAGTTTTACTATTATAAATTGTAGAGTATGACTTTGATGAAATTAGGTCAGAAGTAAAATCTATAAGTTGCTCATCTTCGGTATAACTGCTGTTTACAATAAGTTTTCCAGAAACTTTATTATAGTAATCAAGACTATTGAGCATTTTATAGTATATACCATCTTTAGTTGACATATCGTATTCTTTGATAGGAGCAATATCTCTCGGTCGCTTATTTTCTTCAATAAGACATAAGGCTGTCGATGTAACATTTGTATAGCTGTCAAAATCGAGAATTATTAGATCGTAATTATCATCCAGGTATTTATCCTCTATCTTGTAGCCAATACGATAATTCTTGCTCTCTCCTGCTTTAATATCACATACAAAAAAGTCAGCTTGTTCAGTGAACTTCCCACCATTGAAATCATACACTTCAGCGCCTGCATCAGGAAACAGCCAGTCTATTTCACCGTTATCTTTGTAATTGTAAAAATATAGTGTTGATGAATTCGTGTAGTATTCTCTGTCTTCAGACGATGTATTAGTTACTGTAATATCTGCGATAATATAAGAATAATCACAAGTAAAAACGCCGTTTTCATCACAAGGGAAATCCTCGTTCTGTCTGAATGTCATACCACGGTTGCTTTTGGTAAGTCTAACGGAAGCAACCGTGTATTCCCAGTTATCGCAGCCTGTCATTTCCTGCCCGATTTTATAGAGTTTTTGGCTATCACTATTAGCTTCATAATCGGTAATAATCGATGTTCCCGTTGTATTCTCAGATTGTTCAGAAGTAAGTGAAGACAATGCTGCAATCCCATAGTTTTCAGGATTTCGTTCAAAACTTTTCAAAGCATATAGTGTTCCTGAACTCCCAATTACTATCGCAGCGGCAGCAATGCCAAACTTTAAATTTCTTTTCCACTTAGGTCTGCGGTAAACCTCTACGCCTGAAACAACATCACCGGCAATATAACATCGTTTTTCCATTAGGTTGTCATAGAGCTTTTCACTTTTCTCATAAAGATCCGACATTTTTCTTTTAGGCACTGCGTAGTATCTCTCTGCAAGAGTATCTATGATCTCATCATCAGCATTTGAAAATATGTCAAGATTGAAATTATCGTTTGTCATTTCTATCCCTCCTTATAGAGTTATACCAGCTTTTTCAAGCAGTTCCCTGAGCTTTTTAATTGCTCTTCCACTCCGAACCCTCACGTTCTCAGGAGTAAGTGAAACAATTTCTCCTATTTCCTTTGAAGAAAGCCCATAATAATATTTCTGTATGATGATAGTTGAATCCGGTTCACCGAGTTCATCGATTTTTTCGAGTATTATACGTCGGCGTTCTTTTTTATCAATCTCATTTTCAACATTGATGCCGGAATCGATTTCCGCATCATCATCAATGGAAACGGTAATATCCGCTTTGTGACATCTATGATAATATGAAGCTGCCTTTCGTCTTGCGATTGTTCCGATAAATCCCGAAAGATCGCCGTCTGTGCTTCGATTGGAATCATAATAAATATAAACATCCGCAAAAACATCGCACACACATTCGTCTATGTCTTCTAAACTTACGCAATTCCTCAGCTTGTTGAAAACTATAGTATAAACATAATTACAATACTTGTCAAACAGTTCTTTGTGTGCCTTTCGGACTGATTCTAGCTGTTTATCACGATATTCCTTATGAGTCAATTCTTCACCACCTTCAAAGACGTAGAATGCATCTTCAACGCTTTCACTATATCTATTGCAAAATTTGTATTCAAACGCAACACATTTCAATTTATATTTTCAATTTAACAAAGTGCTTATTCTATCCAATAAAAAAGATCCCACATAACTGTGAGATCTTAATACTTACACTATCGTAACGCAAGCCGAACCATACGCGTCTGCCAATTCCGCCATATCCGCATTACTGAATTATTATACCACAAACGCAAATATTTGTCAAGCTTTTTTTAGATTTATTCTATAAAAGCTAAAAAAAGCTACTTATCAAACAGAAACGCCCTCAATCAGAGGGCGTTTCTAATTTTAACAATTATTCAAAACTAACTATTATTGAACCCTTGAACAATATATTCTATCAGCCTGTCTGCATTATCTGAACCAATACGAAATACCCTGCGATACGGACTAAGTGATATATAAACGTATCCACTGCTGGTCACACATATCTCTATATACCTTTTAAATGCAGAGTGATAAGCTTTGATTGTTAGCTGATCCTTATCCGAACGTATGGGATAATTAGTTTTTGAAGTAACAGTATATTCGGACATTTTTTTCAGCAGCTCTTCAGTACTGATGTTTTTATAATTTGTAGTCTCTCCCCACTGATTACAAACAGCATCTCCGGTATGAACGTAGCTTTCAAGAGAAAGATCTTTTATCATAGCTGAAAGATCAGAAGGCTTATATCGACTATTCGTATAAATAAAGCACATCCCGTTGTCACCAAATTCCACAGCAAGAGCCACTTCCTCAGATACGCCGTTTATCTTATACGTTTTAGCTGTTTCATACGAAAACGGTATCTCACAGTAAAAAGCCCCGACATACTTATTATCAATTCTTATACCGGAATAGGTGTATCCAATTCCGTTCAACATAAAAAATGCAGTATCCTCGCCCATCAAACCATTCGTACCGGTAACAGTTACTATTTCTTGCACCGTACAATTCGTATCGGTTATAGTCGGTTGCTCAGTAAGAGGCAAAGTCATAATTTCAGTACCTGCATTTGTAGTTTCTGTATCAGGCTCAACCGGTGTTATTATTTCTTTTGTACTCGTTACAGCCTGTAAATAAGTTGTCTGAACAGCTGTTACTGTATTACCTGAAGTCTTAAAAGAAGTACTTGTCTGCACAACAGCAGAAGTGCTCTCCGATGATCTGATATTCTCAGAATTTGATACAGTTAAAGTGGTATGTTCATATATGACCGTGTCAGTTATAATCGCTTCTATAGAGCTCTGCTGTGATTCGACCGAAGATGTTACAGATGTCGTAACCTCTCGCCTGTCATTTGAAACCGATATCTGTTCAAAATCCGTTGTATGCTCAGTATTTGTAGTCGAAATAGACTCACTCGTCTCTTCGATAATACTGCTGCTGTGGAAATCCTTGCGAAAAGCATCCTTTATGGCTGCATTTTTCCATAGTCCCACGCCAATGATGACTGCTGCACACATTCCGGAAACTGCATAAACAGTACGGCGTATCACGGCGCGGCGTTTTTCAGCTATTTTTATCCGCTCCTCGCTCTTGCGAAAAACGCTCTCCGTTACCTGTTTATAGTCCTTCATACTCAAATCCCTCCTTTTCCAATTCAGACTTGAGTGCGCACTTTGCTCGATACAGCATGTTTTCGATCTGCCGTTTGCTCTTTTTCATTATTTCAGCTGTTTCAGCATTATCAAAATCTTCAAAATATATAAGGTAAAGCACCTGGCTATAATCCGGATTCAACTTTTGTATAACCCTGTGCAGGATTATCTTATCCTCCTGTCTGATATATGAGTGTTCAATATCCTCCTCATCAGATATGTCATACAGTTCATCTATCGGGATAGTCTGCCCGCGCGAACTGCGCTTCAGATAGTCGTAGGAAACGTGCCTCGCTATGGCATACAACCACGTTTTGAACGTGCTTCTGCCTGAAAACTTAGGCTTTTTGACGACAAGCTTAACAAAGGTCTCTTCCATAAGCTCTTCGGCAATACAGATATTGTTCACAAAGCTGTTTATATACAGGGTAAGTCCATCCTTATATTCTCTGATAAGCTCGGACATACCTTCATTTTCGCCCGACAGGAAACGGCGGTAGCTACTTGCACCGTTATCCATAGTCTTCTCCTTTCGGATAGATCTTTTCAATTCTTCTATTACTTAGTCTGCATTTTCGGTAAATTCTCTCACCTGATTTTAGTATACAACCGAAATATTTTTCTGTCAACAATTTGCAGAAAACAGTGAGAGTTTTTTCTATTAAATAAGACTAAGTAATGAATAGATAATTAACCATGTCCAATTTTCAAAAAGGAGGTCATATTATGAAAAAAATGTTGTCAATTATGCTCTCTTTGAGCACATTGGTTATGGCTTTGCCATTATCAACAACTGCCGTTTCTGAAACGAGCTCATTTTCAGTTGAGAGTGGTTGGCTGGATATTGTAAATCCTCAGGCAAATTGTTCAGAAAACTATTACAAGCAGCTTGAATACTGTAACAATCATGGCAGCTTATTGACAGGACTTATGGACGAAGCCAAAACAATCTTAGGTGATAATTTACAGAGAATATGGATAAAAAACTATGATAAAAATATCGAATACTTAGTTGAATACTGCCTTGATGATTTTATAACTATAAAAACAACAGCATCTACCTCAGAAGTTGATAATATCATATCTCTTCTGAAAACAAATCTCAATCAGACATTAGATATTAGTGTCTCTCAGGATCCTGACTGTGCTGCTGTTATGATTACATCAGAAAGCAAAGATCACGAAGCCAATTACAAGTTATTTGAAAATGCACTTTCTATAGTCAAAAGCCAATATACAGTCGATAAGGCTACTGTCAACCTTGATAACAGGCAGTTTAGTGAATTACATATTTACTGGAGCATTCAGAATCCGGATGTACTTACAAATATTGAAGAGAATGATATAAACGCTTTATTTACTGAAAACTCTATTAATGCTAGATTTAATGAAGAAACATGTCAAATCTCTCTTCCTCCTGATATAACAATTGAAGAACTCTTTGAATATGGAGCGTTTATGAGTAAAAACTTCAACGCCAAATTATCTTGTCAGTTTCTCTGCGATAATCCAGAAATATACTCTTTAGAAATAAATATGCTATCAGGAAATATGTCCAATTTATACGGCGATGCTAATCTTGATAATAACGTTAACATTGCAGATGCCGTTCTCGTTATGCAGGTGGCAACAAATCCTGACAAGTACGCACAAGGCAAGTCTAAATTCAGCATATCCGCTCAGGGCGAAGTAAACGCTGATGTTGACGGCAAATCCGGACTCACCAATGAAGATGCGCTCCTGATTCAGAAATTCAAACTTGGACTTATTGATGAATTATAAAACAAGCAACATAAGCAATTTCCATAAAAATAAAGGAGGTCATACTATGAAAAAAATGTTATCAATTATGCTCTCTTTGAGCACATTGGTTATGGCTTTGCCAATATCGGCAAGTGCTGATACTGTTCAGCTTAAAGATCTTGGATATACTGTGGAACTACTCGAAGCGACAACTGCCGCTGAAAAAACAGCAGATACAAGAGATCCCAATTCCAAGCTGTCTGACGGTGTAAAAAAGGCAATTTCCGAAGGAAAAGAAAATATCTCTGTATATCTGATTTTTAAATATAATGCTGAAGAAATCGGAAACGAAGCCGAAAAATGAGCTGAAAAAGAAATTTCTGAACTTGATCAATCAGAGTATAATGAAAAAGTTATTTATGCAATAAAATCCAAGTATCTTAAAGAAGTTAACAACGAATATATCAATTCTATTCTTAATGAAATAGGCACTGACATATCCCAAACCCAGAATAAAGGCTGGCTTTCCTGTACGCTTAATCAGGAGCAAATAAATGCTGCTGAATCCAATGAAAAAATACTGGGAATTTTCCTTGATGACGCTAATTATTATCTTCCTGTTGATGATCCGTTACTATACGAAGAAACGTCTGAGTCTGATAAAGGCGATGCAAACTGCGATGATCAATTCAGCATAACAGATGTTTATAACGAAATAGCAGGTGAACATATTGTTATCAATGGAAAAACGAACAATCTTGTTATCCTGCTTGACAGTTCCGGAGAATTCCACATAGTATGCACCGTTTACAAAGATACAATAATTAACGTAACAAACGGCTCGGAGCTTCCCATAAAAGAATTATTAGAAGCCGCTGCATCAGAGATAGAAAAATCTCCTGATATGTATGTCCCGGTCATTACAAAAGGCAGTGACACTTCCTACATTATGCAAGCTGTTCGTCCCGACTACCGAAATGCACTCACCAAACTGCTCATTTCTCAAAACTGCGTTGAAAAGATTGTAAATCACTATGAATCATATGAGGATACCGCAAATTATTATAGTACCGATTTACTGTTTGTCAGCACAGATATGTCTCCCGAAGAAATCGAAGAAAAATATTCAGCACTCGGTCTTATCTATGATGAAAGTAAAAATAAGGATGCACAGAATGCAGATTTTGACTACGCATTTAAATTTAATATGTCAGCTATCAGCGATCGTTCTAAAATATACTCTGAATTAAAGAAAATGCGCTCAGATGGCTGTGATTTCACATTTTTAGGATATATGACAGAAATAGCGTTCACACCACAAACAACATATAATTCTTATGAAATAATCTACGAAAAGGCTTCATGTATTCTTCGAGGCGATGCTAACTGCGACGGCAACGTTAACATCGCAGATGCCGTCCTCGTTATGCAGGTCGCAACCAATCCTGACAAATACGCACAGGGAAAGTCTGAATTCAGTATATCCGCCCAGGGTGAGATAAACGCTGATGTTGATGGCAAGGCTGGTCTCACCAACTCGGATGCGCTCCTTATACAGAAATACAAGCTTGGACTAATTGACAGGTTATGAGCACAAACAGTTACACTAAGTATAACATAGTCTGATTAATACGGGGGGGGAAAAAAGACACCTTGCACAAGGCGCATCCCCCCTGTTTGTATAGTATGCTATATTTCACGATATGACGTATTATAGCTTGAAAACGCATACTTATTCTGATATAATTTACTTGAAAATAAAATCTCAGGAGGTACTCTTATGAAAAGACTTATTTCAGCTCTTTTGTCTCTTTGTATAGTTGGTGGAGTTATCCCGGCTATTCCTCAGTATGCGCCGGAGAGTGTTGTTTATGCTGAATATCCGATTAATCCTCAAATTCCTCACTCAATTGATCGTAATGGTTTCGATGAGTACAGAGAAGGCGGACTGACTTATTGGGTATTTCCTGACTTTGCTATTGCACGAAGTACATTTGATGGCGAACGCCCATTAGCATATGGTGATATAGTTATACCAAGTGAATATCGCGGAGTTCCTGTAACTGGTGTAATGCTGTTTGAAGACTGTACAGAGCTTACATCAATAACTCTTCCGGATACGGTCACCCAAATAGCTGAAAACACTTTTTTAAACTGTACTTCTCTTGAAACTATAAATATTCCGAAGTCTGTAAACAGAATCTATTATAACGCTTTTGAAGGCACCCCCTGGTTAGAGAAAAAGCGTAATGAATCACCTATGGTCATTGTCAACAATATACTTGTTGACGGTCATAAATGCGAAGGAGAAGTCGTTATCCCTGACAATGTGACGAGGATAGATGACCGTGCTTTTATGGATTGTCAAAGCATCGAATCTGTTTCAATCCCCGAATCTGTAAAAAGCATTGAAAGTGGGGCTTTCGAAAACTGTAAAAGTCTTGCGTCAATGACTATCCCTGAGTCTGTTAATAGCATAGGTGAATCAGCTTTCAAAGGTACTCCATGGTTTGAATCCAAACAAAAAGATAATCCATTAGTTGTTGTTAATGGTATCCTTATAGACGGCACTGCTTGCTCAGTAGATGTTACTATTCCTGATTACGTCACTGTTATAGGTGTCGGTGCATTTAAAGATTGTAGCAGCCTTAGATCAGTAGTTATTCCTGATTCAGTTAAAAGCATTTGCAGTTCTGCTTTCAGCAACTGTACAAGTCTCATGTCAGTATCTATACCAAATTCAGTAACGAGCATGGGTGATAGTGCATTTGAGACGTGTATAAATCTCAAATCTATAAAGATACCTGATTCGGTTACAAGCATCGGGAATGATGCATTCCGCTCTTGCTCAAGTCTTACATCAGTAAATATCCCTGATTCAGTTAAAAGCATAAAACGTTATACTTTTAGAGACTGCGAGAGTCTTGAATCAATTACGATTCATGATTCAGTTACAAGTATAGAAGAAGGCGCTTTTGTCAACTGTATCTGCCTTAAATCAATAACTATTCCTGAGTCTGTTATAATTATAGGTAAATCTGCTTTTGCCAACTGTAATTCCCTGACATCAGTTACTATTCCCAAATCAGTCAAAATTATCGAGGGCTATGCCTTTTATAACTGTCCGAAGCTTACTTCGATAACAATTCTAAATCCGGATTGTGAGATAAAAGGAATATATGCTTTTAACAGAGCTGCTTCTGCTTCTGAAGTAACTGCTTTCAACGGAACTGTTTACGGCTACGACGGTTCAACAGCTCAGACATATGCTGAAAAGTACGGCTACAAGTTTGAAATGATTCCCGAATATGAAGAGGTTGTCGATGGAGATCTTCTTTACTGGGTATACCCCGATCACGCCGCTGTCAGAAGCAATTATGAAATAACAGACAGCGGTGAATATATTATTAAAACAAGCGGTGACATTGTTATTCCAAGTGAGTTCAGAGGGGTTCCTGTAACAGGCGTATTTGGTTTCGGAGGTGCCCAGGAGCTTACATCAATAACTCTCCCGGATACGATCACAATAATAGCAGATAACGCATTTTTGAACTGCACTTCACTTGAGACTATAAATGTCCCGAAGTCTGTAAACAGAGTCGGTTATGACGCTTTTGAAGGTACTCTCTGCATAGAAAACAAACGCAAGGAGTCACCTTTGGTAATACTCAATGGCGTTCTCGTTGATGGACATAAATGCGAAGGTGAAGTCGTTATCCCGGACAATGTGACGCGTATAGCCGACCGTGCTTTTATGGATTGTCAAAGCATCGAATCTGTCTCTATTCCTGATTCAGTCGAATATATTGGAAGACAAGCTTTTTATAATACAGGTTGGCTCAATAAGCTAAGCGCAGATAATGAATTAGTAATTGTCAACGGTTTTCTGCTGAATGGTAATAACTGTGGCGAAAAACTTGTTATTCCGGATACTGTCAAAAGCATAAATGGTCAATCATTTGCTGGTGTTGATACACTCCAATCAGTAACTATTCCTAAATCAGTTAAACATATAGGCCTGGCTGCATTCTATATGTGCCCGGAACTTGAATCCGTAACTATCCTATCACATGACTGCGAAATAGAGAGCTACATCGCTTTCAGCAACGGACGTCGTGAAGAATCCGGGGATGTTTATTTCGACGGAACAATATATGGCTACGACGGTTCAACAGCTCAGGCATATGCTGAAAAGTACGGCTACAAGTTTGAGTCGTTAGGTGAAGCACCAAGTGAAGAACTGACAACAGATCCCAATGGCAATACCAGAGGTGACGCAAACCTCGACGGTAATGTCAACATCGCAGATGCCGTTCTCGTTATACAGGTAGCTACCAATCCCGACAAGTACGCCCAGGGCAAGTCCGAATTCAGCATAACCGCTCAGGGCGAGATAAATGCTGATGTTGACGAAAAAGTAGGACTTAGCAATTCAGATGCACTACTGATACAGAAGTTCAAGCTCGGACTTATCGACAAGTTCTGATATAGCACAAAACTGGTCTCAAACAAGAGGCCGGTACTTTTTATAATAACGCGTGCCAACGATTGTGAAAAATGTGAATTTTCAGTGTAAGGTTTTAAAGTTTCTTAGTCTCGTGAAAAGGTTACACCAGTTTTTCACATTTTTCATATTTGTGCTTTGGGAAATTTTTTGCAGCATTAGCTAAAACACTTGCACAAACCGTGGATATGTGCTATAATTATTAGTAATGATTACACTTTCTAAGGAGGATTGTTATGAAAAAACTTATCGCCGGAGTTCTGGCACTTTGTATCATCGGCGGAGCTATGCCGCTCGTGAATAATTATGCACCTGAATCAGCTATAACAGCAAGCGCTGAGGAACGATTCGGTGAAGAAATAATAGATTATTTTCGTTTCGCGGTATATTCTGATCACGCTGAACTCGTTGAATGCGCCAAGGGTGAAAAAGTTGACTTCATTATACCAAGCGAGGTAAATAGTGTTCCGGTTACAATCATACGCGACCATGCCTTTGACTATTGTACTGATCTTAATTCAGTAATTATCCCCGATACCGTTACAAGTATAGGTAACGGTGCATTTATGGGTACAAGCCTTAAATTAATAACGATACCTGATTCGGTCAAAAAGATAGGAATAGGAGCATTCGAAGAATGTTCAAGCCTTGAATCGATAACAATTCCTGATTCAGTTACAAGCATAGGAAATAGTGCTTTTTCCGGCTGTACAAGTCTTGAATCAATAACTATACTAAATCCTGACTGTAAAATCTATGACTCCAGAAAAACCATATACAATGGAATCGACGAGTACCGTTTCAACATTTACGAAGGAATATATTTCAACGGAACTATTTATGGCTATGCAAACTCCACCGCCCAAGCCTACGCTGAAAAGTACGACTGCAAGTTTGAAGCTCTCGCCGATGAGCCCACTTCTACTATCAAGGGTGACGCCAATCTCGACAGTAATGTCAATATCGCAGACGCAGTTCTCGTTATGCAAGTGGCAACAAATCCTGACAAATACGCACAGGGCAAGTCCGATGTAAGCATAACTGCTCAGGGCGAGATAAATGCTGATGTAGACGGCAAAGCAGGTCTCACCAACTCAGATGCGCTCCTGATACAACAATTCAAGCTCGGTCTTATCAACAAACTCTGATTTAATAAGAAATACTCTCAGACTCCCTCTGTTCATTCCGGACAGAGGGAGGTTTTTAGTTTATCTGAGCGTAAGTATTCCGTCACTGACGCATTATTGACATTTTCTCATATCTGTGCTATAATTATACAAGAATTAATCAAGGATAGAACCGCAGTTCAACACTGCTGTTTTATCCGCTTTTTTATGGAGGTACAATGAAAAGCAACGATTTTACAAGCGGCGCGATAGTCTCTAAGCTGCTGAAATTTATGCTGCCGGTAATGTTTGCCATGTTCCTGCAGGCGATGTACGGTGCAATTGATCTGCTCGTTGTGGGACGCTTCGGAACAACAGCTGATGTTTCGGCAGTCTCTACCGGTTCACAGATAATCACCACTCTCACGAATCTGATAGTAAGCTTCTCAATGGGAATCACAGTCGCTGTCGGTCAGAGGATAGGACAGAAACGTCCTCAGGAAGCCGCTCAGATAATAGGCACAGGTCTTGTGATATTCGCCATTACCGGACTTATTTTCACCGTGATAAGCGTTCTCGGAGCATCAGGGCTCGCGTGGATAATGCAGGCTCCCTCAGAAGCCTTTGACATCACAGCAAACTATATCAGGATTTGCGGCGGCGGCTTCGTCATTATAACTGCCTACAATCTTCTCGGCAGTATTTTCAGAGGCCTGGGCGATTCCAGGACGCCCCTCATAGCTGTCGGTATAGCCTGTCTGTTCAATATAATCGGCGACCTGGTATTTGTAGCCGGTTTCCATCTCGGAGCTTCCGGAGCCGCTCTCGCAACTGTTATGGCACAGCTCCTGAGCGTTGTTATATCTTTCCTGATGATACGCCACGCAAAGCTGCCATTCGACTTTCACAAGTCAAATATAAGTCTGAAAAAGGGCTATGCTTCTGTAATAGTCAAAATAGGAACGCCGATAGCTCTGCAGGATTTCCTTGTCGGCATATCTTTCCTCTTTATGCTCGCGATAGTCAACCGTCTCGGTGTAACAGCTTCTGCCGGAGTCGGAGTCGCACAGAAGGTATGTGTATTTATCATGCTCGTGCCCCTCGCTTTCATGCAGTCGATGACGGCTTTCGTAGCACAGAATTACGGTGCCGGTCTTATGCACAGAGCTCAGAAGTCACTGAAAAGCGGTATCGCGGTATCGTTTGCTTTCGGAATAGTGATGTTTCTGCTGACTTTCTTCCGCGGTGACCTGCTTGCAGGCATATTCTCACAGAACTCTGATACTGTAAACGCAGCGTGGGATTACCTTAAAGCCTATGCTATCGACTGTCTCGCAACTTGTTTCCTGTTCTGTTTCATAGGCTATTTCAACGGCATAGAAAAAACAAAATTCGTTATGCTGCAGGGTGTCTGCGGAGCTTTCGCTGTCAGGATACCTATCGCATTCCTTATGCAGAAGATAGGCAACGGTTCTCTTTTCCTCATAGGAATGGCTATCCCCTGCTCAACGGTATTACAGATCATAATGTGTTTCGCCGCATATTTCTGCTACAACAAAAAAGCTAAACTGAACACTTCAGACAACGGATAAATCAACAGCCGCAGGTAACTCTCCTGCGGCTTTATTAATTGCTGTACGATATTCGTCTCCCCAAGGCACATAAAATGACAAAATTGTAAGATTCAGATAATGAATTTGTCAGAAAAGTATGCTATAATATAATCAACAAAAACAGGAGGAACATTTATGGAACTACTCAGAGTTGAAAACCTCAGTAAGATATACGGAAAAGGTGAAAACGAAGTCAGAGCAGTTGACGAAGTATCATTCAGTGTACCCAAGGGACAGATGGTAGCGATAGTCGGAGCCAGCGGTTCGGGCAAATCAACTCTCCTGCATATGATAGGCGGAGTTGACCGCCCTACTTCCGGAAATATATGGCTGGACGGTCAGGACATTTTCCGTCAGAGCAACAGAGAGCTCGCCATATTCCGCAGAAGACAGATAGGTCTTATATATCAGTTCTACAATCTCATACCAGTACTGACTGCGGAAGAAAACATCACTCTCCCACTTCTCATGGACGGCAGAAAGCCTGACCGCCAGCATCTCGAAAATATCCTTGATATGCTCGGCTTAAAGGAACGAAGAGCTCACCTCCCCTCTCAGATGTCGGGCGGTCAGCAGCAGCGAGTCTCCATCGGCAGAGCGCTTTTTACATCACCGCAAGTCATTCTTGCTGACGAACCGACTGGAAATCTCGACAGCAAAAACAGTGCCGAAATAATAGAACTTTTCCGCAGATCAAACCGCGAACTCAGACAGACTATCATCATAATAACCCACGATGAGAATATTGCTTCACAGTGCGACAGGATAATCGTACTGCATGACGGAAGGATAATCTCTGACGAAGCAAACAGCTCTGCGGAGGAGGCTGACAGCAATGAGATATGAAAGTCTTCTCGCTTCAAGATACATTCGCGCACAGAAACGCCAGTCGTTCTTCACCGTAATAAGCATTTCCACAGCAATAGCAGTTATGGCAATGATATTCATACTGTACGGCGTTTTCATGGACTGCCTGCGGAAGACTTCATACAGCCATGCACCATATCATATTGCACTGTACGGTGTGACTGATGAACAAGCGGAGTTCCTGCGGAATGAAGAACATATAGAGTCTGTTACTCTGACACAGCAGGAAAACAGCACCTCAACGGCTTACATAATGTTCAGCAAAGACATCGGTGACACAGATCAATGGCTTCAGACTGTATGTAAGGAAATGGGTGTCCATGATAAATTGGAGCTTAAACCTACATTGAATGTCATTCTTATGCGCATCGACCATATCAGCGACGGAGCAAATCTCTGGAGATTAAGGATATTCTGTATATTCTTCATATTTGCCGTGCTCTTTGCACTGGCACTTCGTCTCATTGTCGATACAGCTTTCGAGATATCCTCAAAGGAACGTGAGCGGCATTACGGCGTGCTCCAGTCCATAGGCGCAACTCCTCAGCAGATAGTTAAGATAATAACCCTGGAGGGAATGAGGCTCTGTCTGATAGCTATACCGATCGGTTTAGGCACAGGTACTCTTCTCGCCTTCGTAATGTTCAAAGCTCTCCTTTCAGCAGGACTATCCGACGTCATAGACAGTATAGCAAGCGGAAAATTCACCCCTTCTTTCTCAGTTGATCCGAAAATGCTTGCCGTTTCATCTTTAGTCGGCATAATATGGGTATTCCTTTCCGCTTACGGTGTTGGTATGCGTGTTATACGCAAGTCACCAATGGAAGCTATCACAGCTCGTACAGACGATGTAAAAAAAGTCAGGAAGCACACACTGTCCGGAAAGCTCTTCGGTATATCAGGCAGTATAGCTTCACGAAATGCAAGAAGACAGAAAAAGCGCTTTGTCATCACAGTTCTGACGCTGACCGTTTCCATAACGATGTTTGCTGTATTCACATCGCTTACAGATACCATAGAGCGCAGCATTTTTGACTGTATCAGCCAGGATACGATCGAGTGCACTAATGATTTTCAAGTATTGCTTGGAAACAGTATAAAGGGCATTTCATCAGAAACTGCCGCTCATGAACTTGAAAACAGCGGTTTGTTCAAGAATATCGCCGTCATTCATACGGATCAGCTGATAACGGCTGACGAAGAAAATAGCTGTGTCGTGGAATATGTCAACAGAGAAGCTTATTCTCAGATCTTCGGTGACGATCCGCCTGTCAGCTACGATGAGCTTGTCAGCAGCGGCGGATATGTGGTAAATTCAGCCTGGGACTCTTTATTATCCTATCCGGTCAAAAATGGTACTTTGAATGTATTCTCCGAGCGAATGATCATTCCGGAAGACATGAAAACAGAAGATTGGAAAGTAATACTGAGCAAAGCTGAAACAGAAAAAATCTCGCATACGATCAATGTGATCGGCTCATTCACTCCCGGATATGATAATACATCATATACTTTTTACAGTGCATCAGAAACTTATCAGACTGTATGTGATGAATGGTTTGGCACAAATTTATGGGGAGTGGCTGCTAATTTTTCGTACAACAGCGATGAATACAATTACTCCTATAACAAAAAAGCTGAAGAGTGGTTCGATTCCCATTCTGACTATATATACCTTGAAGAGAATCTATACAAGGATAAATGCAATATACACTGCATTATGTCCTCCATTAAGTCAGGCGTTATGATATTCAACGTACTCATGGCACTGGCAGCCCTTATCAATCTTCTGAACATAATCTCAACCGGTATCGCCAACCGCCGCAGCGAACTCGCTTCCCTGCAATGCATCGGAATGACCGACAAACAGCTGTACCGTATGACTGTAATAGAATGTATGCAGTTCACTGTAACGGCAGCACTGCTTTCAGCTGCTCTGTGCGCTGCAATAATTTTAGGTACTGAACATTTGCTCCCCCAGCTGCTGCTAAGCACCTACTCCGAAGAGAGCGAAGCTACAAGAGAAATGCTGAATGACCTCGTCCGTCTTGACCATACCGCTCCGTTTATCAGGATAGTGCTTGCTTCGGTAACGGCATTCGCAGCCGGCTGTATCACATCGTTCCTGATGCTCAGATCACAGAACAGAGACAGCCTCTCCGATCAGATAAGAGGTACAGAGATGAAACTCGACATAAAGAGAATCCCCAATCGCTGAAAAATCCTAACATAAACAAACAATGCGGACGGCTGAGACCGTCCGCTTGCATTTACTTTTACTACGTGTTATAATGAGTTATCAGGAGGTGATGCTATGCCGAAAATACTGCTTATCGAAGATGATGAACAGCTTGCAGGATTCCTTATACGTTTTCTTAATTCCGAGGGATATACTACATCCTATGCCAGCGGACAAAAAGACGGTCTGCGCCTGTTTGAAGATAATAAATATGACTGTGTCCTGCTTGATATTTCCCTGAAGGACGGCAACGGCTACTCCGTATGTGCAGCAATCAAGAATATGAACGACACACCCGTGATATTCATTACGGCTTCGGCAGATGAAGCCTGTACCGTCGCCGGTTTTGAGATTGGTGCGGATGACTATATCGGAAAGCCCTTCGGCACCCGTGAACTTCTTGCACGTATGAAGAATGTAATGCGCCGTCACACAAGATCATCGCCTCTGCTTCAATGCGGCAACGTCACGATAGATCCGATAAAAGGAATCGTATTCAAAAACGGCTGTGAGCTGATTCTCTCTGCGCTTGAATACCGCCTGCTGCTTGTATTCTTCTCCAACAAGAACCAGATGCTCTCACGCGACAGGATAGCCGAGGAGCTATGGTCCATGACAAAGGAATTTGTCTCCGACAACACTCTGAGTGTCTACATAAAGCGACTTCGTGAAAAGATAGAGGACGATCCGCAGTCTCCGCGTATGATAATAACGGTAAGAGGTCTCGGCTACAAGGCGGTGGACGAATGAGCGACAAGAAAAGGCGTCTTATACATCTCGTTCTGACCGCAGCCTGTGTGGCTGTCTGTTTGTATTTCAGCATACCGTGTGCAGTCATCGTAATCATAATGTCAGCGCTGTTATTGGCTCTGAACGAAATACAGTCAGCAACGAGACAAAAACAGGTAATCAGGCTTTGTGACGACATCGACCGTATACTGCGCGGTGATGATGCGATACGTTTCGATGAATACAAAGAGGGCGAGCTGAGTATACTTTCAGCTGAGATTCATAAAATGACAATAAGACTGAGAGAACAGAATTCAGCACTTTCAAAAGAGAAACAGTTTGCCAAAGAAGCGCTTGAAGATATTTCACATCAGCTCCGCACACCGCTCACATCAGTTATGATGATACTCGGACTTATGCGTTCGCACGGTCTGACGGAAGGAAACCGCATGGAGTACCTGCGGGAATTGTATGAACTCCTTGCACGAATGAAATGGCTCATAGAAACAATGCTGAGTCTGTCGAGAATAGAAGCTGACGCAGTAAAGTTTAAGAAGGATAATGTTTCCTGCCACGAGTTGATTGAAAGCTCCGCAGAGACAGTTTCTGTCACCGCCGAACTAAAAGGCGTGGAGATAAAGACCATCATCGACGGAGAGCCGTTCTTTATCGGCGATCTGCACTATACTTCCGAAGCTGTCGTAAATCTTCTGAAAAACGCTATCGAACATACTCCGCCGGGCGGTACAGTAACTATAAGCTCCTCCGGCAGCAATCTCTCCTCAGACATCGTTATATCCGATACAGGTGAGGGTATTCCGGAACATGAACTGCCGCATATCTTTGAACGCTTTTATCGTTCCTCAGAGTATACGAAGAATGGTTACGGAATCGGACTGGCCTTCGCAAAGAAAGTGATCTCTGCTCAAGACGGCAGTCTGAAAGCTTCCAATCAGAAGCCGAACGGTGCTGTGTTCGACATAAAATTCTACAAGACTATAATATAAAAAGAGCCGGTACGAAAATGTACCGGCTTTTCTTATGAACGCAGGCTTAATGCGTTATTCTTTCTTTTCGCTTTCCACATAGCGCTTTTTGAGCTGCTGATTCATGAGCGCCGTGTGCTTTCTGTCAACAAGGTAATGTACCAAACAAGTGAAGAAGTAGATGAATACTACTGCAACGAATGTAAGAAATACGGACATCGGTGTTATTCTGCACCAGCCGAACATCTTTATAAGCATCAGCGTTATAAAGTAAATAAGGATAAAGTGTATTCCCCACAGCAGTACCGACTTCTTGACGCTCTTCTGATCAAAACACAGCAGAACAGCCGACGGCAGCGCGGTTATAAAGCCGCTGAGAAGTATCTCCCACAACAGCGTGCTGTTAGGCTGCCTGTCTGATATAGTCAGATATATCGCCGCCGCTATAAGAACAGCTGTCGTAATGTCAACAAAATAATGAAGTAATGATATCAGAAATTCCTTAACCATCAATTAACCTCCTGTATTCCGAGCTTGGCTTTAAGATTGTGTACATACTGCCTTGAGATAACTACCTTTTCACCGTTTTTCAGATGTGCTTCCAGCTTGCCGCTGAACAGCGGAGAGAGAAACTCTATCTTCTCCATATTGACTATAAGCGACTTGGAACATCGTACAAAATCGAGCGGTGTAAAAAGTTCCTCAAGCTCGTACAGCTTGTATTTGACCTCATATACATCTGAATGATAATATGCGAATACTCGGTTTTCATTCGCTTCAAAATAGTATACATCCTGATAATTCAGACGCACTATCTTGTCATCAAGATAGCCTGTAAGCTCGGTCTGTGCTGTCTGGAATGACAGCAGCATTGAGATCAGACGCTGGTCCGGCGAGGCACAGCGTACTATAACAACATCTTCGTCGTTAGGCTGAGGTGTTTCAATTATTATTCTCATGATCGTTCTCCGATGTGATGAAATTGTTTATGTGTCATTAGTTTTTAGTGAGTAAGATTCTTATTGAACCGCCGTGTCTGAGCTTATAGACAGGGATATGCTTTTTCATACGCTCCTCAAATCCCGATGTGTCTATCTCTGAACTGAACGGCGGAAATGTGTCATCAAAATGCGTAAGCAATACCGCTTTTGGTCTGAGTCTTTTACATATACCGACTGCTATCCTGCACAGATCATCAGAACCCTGATAAGGCAGCAGAGCAATATCTGCTCCGGTCGGGTATTCAACGTTCTCTGCAAGTGCAAGGCTTCCGAGTATAATAATGCGTTTGCCGTACGCTTCTATGAAATAGCACAGAGATTCCTTCTTTTCAAGGCACGAAGCGATATCGAGCAGCTTTCTGAAAAGTCCTTTACGGTATTTAAGTACACGTTTGTTGAATAGTCCTTTCAAGATATTCAGTTTTATGTGATTGCCTTTATATGCAGTTATCCTGAGATCACCGACCGAAAACGCTGTGCCGGCTCTGATAATGTGCATATTCTCTATTGGAACGCCCTTTCTGCAAAGGCTCTTGTACGGTGCTCTTGTACAGCAGACAGTCGTATCAGGTCTGACTATCCTGCTGATACTGGTGATGTGATCAAAATGTCCATGGGTCACAAGTATGTGACTGCAATCATCAAAGGCATCCTTTTTAATTTTTATTCTGCTATCCGGGAACGGAAAAAACGGATCAATAAGGACAGAAGTGTCTCCGGCTGTAATGCGCACAGAAGCTGTTCCGTACCATGTGATCTCAACTCTATTCTCATCCGTAAGCAATCAACTCCTTTATTCTGTGTCTTTACTGCGAATAATAATGCGATGTTTTTTCTGGAGAACTGCAAATATGATTTCTGAGTAACTGCCTGGATGTCAAACTGGGACATATACTTTCCATTGTATATGATAACACAAAAAGCTGCCTTATGTCAATGCAGGTTACCCTGCGAAAAATGCAACTTACCTCAGCAGAGATACAGCTTACACGTCATAAATTACAGCTTACCCGTAAACTATTGATTTTTGCCGCAAACGAGTTGTATAATAAGAGTACCAAATTTAATAAAGGAGAATAAAGCCATGAAAAAACTCACACGATCTATTACAGCAATTACCGCAGCAGCTATTATGACACTTTCCGCAAGCATGACAGCTTCAGGCTACTATGTCAACAAGAGCGACTATGTCAAAAGCAAAAGAGCATTCAAAACATACAATTTCAGCACAGATCCGGCAAGAGGTTACGGATGGGACACTCCTGCACTTCAGAGAGCTCTGCCAATGCTGAACAAAGAATTATTTGAATACAAGAACAACATTGTTCTCTTATCTCCTGTTGACACAGCCGGCAACGAATACGGCAACGGTCATATGCTTGCTCTTTTCGACAAAGATGTCATTACATCTGCGACGATCTCAAATGCAATGAAATATGTCAATAATGTCTCGATTAAATACAGAACTGATCTCACCTGCTGTCTCGAATATCATAACTACTCTTATGATGATGTATATCCGGACGATCCCGATCCTGATTATGTTGATTACGGTCTGAGAATGATCGGAGATAGCGAAGTCAAAGCACTTCTCAACAAATTCTATGTAAACAATCTTCATAAGGAAGCAGACGGCAGCTACACCGGTGAGATATGCCTTGATAATTACTATATCAAGAGTCTCCATATAGGCTGTCTTGACACTAATATCCGTTTTGAGGAACCAGTGCTTGAAAGAAGACCAAGCGGTATTGGCTTCCGCACAAAAGCTAAATTCCGCGTTAAAAAGCCTGCATCCGTCAATGGCAATTACACTATACTGAACGACGTAAGATTCATTTACTACGTAAACACTCAGCAATACTATACTACCAGCCATATGGCTAAAACAGTCAACTTCGGTTAAGTATTATCTTTAGGGGAACAGATAATCATCTTACACATTTTTAAACTCAAAAAAGACCGGCTCTGCACTATGGCCGGTCTTTTTTGATTGAAAAGTTTCTCCTTTTGTGGTATAATTAAAAAAACAGCTCAAAACAAGATTTAAAGGAGAAATTATGATACAGGACATTTATCCAAGCAGACTCGACAACACCTATACAAACTGCACGCCGAACAGCAATGATACACTTCTTTTCTTTGACAAAGACGGAAAGATCCTCACTAAAATCGTGAACGGCTCTCTCAGCTTCACAGCAGGTAATGATACGACTGAAGCCGTATATCTGTTTTCGATAGACGATAAGCGCTACTTCCTTGCCCTGAACGTACAATGCCATTCAGCAGATGGATATGAATACCGCACTATAAGAGAGCTCCGTGATAAATGCAGCGGAAAGGAACTCTTCGCAGCATTCACTGCATATCATCTGTGGAAATGGTACAGTGACAATATATTCTGCGGAAAATGCAGCGGTAAACTTACACTCGATGACAAGGAAAGAGCTCTCTCCTGCTCCGAATGTTCCGCAAAGATATACCCGAGAATAAATCCGGCTGTTATAGTAGGAGTTACTAAGGGTGACAGTATCCTCATAACACGGTACAGACAAGGTTATGCTCACAACGCACTTGTTGCCGGCTTCACGGAGATAGGCGAAACTCTCGAACAGACCGTTGAGCGGGAAGTTATGGAAGAGACCGGCGTAAAGGTCAAGAATATCCGCTATTACAAGTCTCAGCCGTGGGGAATGGCTCAGGATATGCTGATAGGCTTTTTCTGCGATGCTGACGGCGACGGCATAATAAATATGGACGAGAACGAACTGAAATACGCCGAATGGGTAAAGCGTGATGATATTGTCCTTCAACCGAACAGCTCAAGCCTTACCAATGAAATGATGAGAGTATTCAAAGAAGCTCAGATATAACAACCTACATATAAAAATGCAGACCGTTCACACACATCAGTGGGAACGGTCTTTTTGTATCGCTGAAAACGCCTTGTTTCCGAAGAATATTAACAGCCTGATAATATTTTGTTGCGTATCTGTGAACAAAAAATTGCAGAGATATTTCTGTCAGATTTATGTAATACTTTTTGCCAAGTTTTAAATAAATATCTCTCAATTGTTTCCGTACTGACTATTTCCTGTTATTGCATTTGACGTTTTATCATGCTAATATTATAGCATAGAAAAGCCCCACAAGGGACGGAAATTTATAAAAAGGAGTGTTATATATGAGTAAACGAATAACACGTATAATTGCAGCAACAGTCACATTACCCCTGATACCTGTCATGTTCACAGGATGCGGAGCAGATGACCTTTCAGCAAGGAACCGCAACATCAAACCCTATGAGATCGAGACGATGCAGACAATTGAAAACAACGAATCTCCTACTGAACAGGAAGACAAAGCACTCGGCACAGAAGAATACAAATATATCATAGAAAACGGCTTCAAAGATCCGAAAACAGAGCCGCTCTCGACATTCTCAGCCGATGTTGACACAGCTTCGTATTCAAATGCACGAAGATTCCTTGAAGACGGTAATCCGGTACCGGTTGACGCAGTAAGAGTTGAGGAATTCATCAACTATTTCGACTATCAGTACGCTGAGCCTGAAGACGGAAAGATATTCAGCGAATATGTCGAGCTTGCCGACTGCCCGTGGAACAGCAAAAACAAGCTTATGATGATAGGCGTACAGGGAAAGCATATGGAAGAAGAAACTGCACCGCCGTCAAACCTGGTATTCCTCATAGATTCATCAGGCTCTATGAGCGATTACAACAAACTGCCGCTCGTTCAGAGTGCGTTCTCAATGCTTGCTGAAAAACTTACTCCAAACGACCGTATATCAATAGTTACATATGCCGGCTCGAGCAGAACTGTCATCGCAGGAGCTGACGGCAGCAAAAAGGACGATATACTAAATGCGCTTTATTCAATAACTGCTTCCGGCGGTACTAACGGTGAGGGCGGTATCGAAACAGCTTACGAACTCGCCGAAAAATACTTCATCGAAGGCGGAAACAACCGCATAATCCTTGCCACAGACGGCGATCTGAATATCGGAAAATCATCTGAATCAGATCTTACCAAGCTTATCGAGAAAAAGCGTGAACACGGCGTATATCTTTCTGTACTCGGCTTCGGAACAGGCAACTACAAGGACAACAAGCTCGAAGCTCTCGCTGATAACGGAAACGGAAATTACAGCTATATTGACTCGATCGAAGAAGCTCGCCGCGTACTCGTCGATGAAATTGGCGGAACTCTTTTCACCATCGCCAAGGATGTAAAGATGCAAGTGGAGTTCAACCCGGCACAGGTAAAGAGCTATCGCCTTATCGGCTACGACAACAGGTTAATGGCTGCTGAGGACTTCTATAACGACAGCAAGGACGCAGGAGAAGTCGGCGCCGGTCACAGCGTAACTGCTCTTTATGAAGTTGAACTCGCTTCTTCCAACGGCACTTATCACGGTATAGATCTCGAATTTGCCTCTGAACACGAAAATATCGAAAATAAAAATGATACCGACAGCAGACAGGAACTGATAAAGTTCTCACTTGCTTACAAAGATATCGACACAAATGAGGAAGTGTATTCTTCTAATCTTTACGGCATGGAAAAATACAGCAATGATCCCACACAGGGTATACTACTCGCAGGCGCTGCAACTGAATTTGCTATGCTTCTGAAGAATTCAGACTACAAGGGTTCTTCATCATATGACTACATCATCAGCGTTGCTGAGGAAATAGGCGGCAAAAACGAGAAGATAGCCGAACTCGCCGAGCTCGCCGGACTTGCAAAAGAAATCTCCTCCCTCCGATAAGAAATAATACCTTACAAAGGAAAAGCTCCCCTCGGGGAGCTTTTTCCGTATGTTTATCATCTGTAACTGCCATGAAGAGCCTTGAATATCTTCTTATCAGCATACATTGCCTGATCAGCGCGCTTGAAAACAGCATCAAATGTATTGTCGTTTCCTACACGCTCAGCCATTCCGACTGATGCAGAATAGCGCAGCCATGGCTCCTGATCTTTATTCTCATATGCTTCATCCAGCGCGTCACGCAGGTTCTGAAGATTCTGAAGTCTTGCGGTAAAGTCCTGTCCGCGGAGTATGATAACAAACTCGTCGCCGCCTACACGAAATACCGGTGAATGCTTGAACGCTTCGCATATAAGATGACAGCAGCCCTTGATATACATATCGCCTGCCTCATGACCGTATTCGTCGTTGATACGCTTGAGGTTGTTCATGTCAACCATTACAACTGCAAAATCTCTAAGGCCGTTTTCTATCTCATTGTTAAGGTCGTTTACCTTATTGTTATATGCGGTTTTATTGGCAACACCTGTCAGGGCATCTCTGTATGCCTCCTGGCTGATCTGTCCGATCTGCTCGTCAAGTGCCTGTATCTCGCGTTCTTCCTCCGAAATGTCCTGTATGCGGAGGTACGTGCCATTGTGCTTGCCGTTAGCTCCCTTTACCTGCTTTTCGTCAAGTGTGAAAAAGCGCACGTTCTGTCCTTCGCCGACAATCACCTTAGACGTCTGCTTACTGTCGATAAGGTACTCTCCGAACATCTTTGTCAGTGCTGAGTTTATATCCTCGTAGTTTGTACCGCTGAAGTTCACCAGCTTGCAGCCCTGTTCGTTAGCCCAGATACACTTGCCGTCCGGATCGAATACATAGAAAGCGTCAGACAAGTCAGAAATAATATTCGACAGCATCTGATCGAGAAGCCGGAGCGGTCTGTACCATGTTGCAAAATAGAATATCATCATTCCGAAAAAGCAGTATCCGATAACAGTGCGTTCATAGTTGCTCTGCGTGAGTACATAATATACCTGCATCACACAGGTAGCACTCAGTGAAAACAGCAAAACAGTGTACCTTGCACGGTATATCTTTGGAGTTACCGCCGAAGCGATAGAGAATATCATGATAACGCATATTAGTATGCCGTAGTCTACAAAACGATGAAAGGTCTGTCCGGCTAAAGCGACCAGCTTATAGCTCGTTTCGCCGTCAGATGTCACGGTATCTATTCTGAAAGCGTGTCCGAAGAACGGATTGAGCAGCAGCTGAAAAGTATCAATAGCAAGTCCTGCGTACATAAGTGTGGGCTTTTGTGTACCGTTTCCGATACCCGTACAGTACGTGTTCGTAAAGTTGACCAGCGACAGCATTATGCCGTTCATACCGATAAAGTATATGTAGTAACCTATTATCACCCACAGCTTGACATCTGACAGCATTATTATCAGGTTTCCGACTATTGGAATTATAATAGATGTTTCGAGCCATGCGACTGCACCGCGGCTCGGTTTCGTAGAACGTTTCGCAATTACTGTGCAGCCTAAAAGAGCAAAGATAAGTATAATATATATTATCGTATAGGTTATTCTCATCAGTTCACGTCCTTTAAATTTCCATCAGGGCATTGTGCTTGTGCAGAACAGCCTGCGGTCCGATTTATAATAATCCAATGATATTATACCATATTTCTCTGCACTTTTCAAGATTATTTTGTAAAAAAACTATAATTATTTGCCGGAGGAGAATTTAGCAGAGAAAAACGGTACTACCGTGCTTTACCGCTTGTGTACGGCAAAAAACGGATGGCTCCCTTGTGTTTTTTTGCCCTCTGTGATATAATGATACGGTAAAAGGAGGTACGGATAATGACATTACAACAGTTGAAATATATCATAACGATAGCTGAGACAGGCTCTATCACAACTGCCGCCCAGCGGCTTTTCATAGCTCAGCCAAGCCTTTCCAAATCCGTCGCAGAACTCGAAAAAGAAATGGGGATAACCATTTTCTGCCGCAGCAACCGCGGAGTATACCTCTCAGAGGACGGTACGAAGTTCCTTTCCTATGCCCGTCAGATAGTTGAACAGGCTCAGCTTCTCGAGAATGAATACAAATCCTCAGCTGCACCGCCGCGCAGAGCTTTTGCCGTATCTGCACAGCACTACGCCTTTGTGGTAAACGCCTTTGTAGAACTCGTGCGTGAATACGGAAGGGATAAATATGAATTCTCTCTCCGTGAGCTTAAAACCGCTGAGATAATAGAGGACGTCCGCACCCACAGAAGCGATGTAGGTGTACTCTTCCTGAGCAACTTCAACCGCGAAGTCATAAGACATATCCTACAAAGCGAGGAAATACGCTTTGAACCGCTGTTTACCGCAAAACCGCACGTATTTGTCAGCAGAAACAATCCCCTCGTCGGCAGAGACACAGTTACTCTCGACGACCTGAAAGCCTTTCCACGCCTTACGTACGATCAGGGCGTGAAGAACTCGTTCTACTTTGCGGAAGAGCTTCACATTACCGCTGACAGTCCAAAGAATATCGTCGTTTCGGACAGAGCTACCCTCTTCAATCTCTTAATAGGACTCGACGGTTATACCATATCTTCCGGCATACTCAGCTCTGATCTCAACGGCAGCAACATCGTCTCTATACCGCTCGAAAGTGAGGAAGTTATGGAGATCGGCTATATTATGGCTTCCGACAGCCACCCCAGCGAACTCACTACACGCTATCTCGAACACCTTAAAGGCTATATTTCTAATTACTCTCACTGATATAGCTTTTAGCTATGGAGCTGCATTTCTTTTTGATATTAACACATTCCTGACAGATATGATATAATATACTCACAAGAAAACATATCGGAGGAATAGGTAATGAAAACAACAATAATCGGCTACCCAAGAATCGGAGCACTTCGTGAACTTAAATTCGCCAGCGAGAAATACTTCCGCGGCGAGATCACTGCAAATGAACTTGAATCAACTGCAAAAGAGATCCGCTCATTCAACCTCAGCTTACAGAAAAACAACGGTATAGATCTTATACCTTCAAACGATTTTTCATTCTATGACGGCGTTCTCGACACAGCTTTCCTGCTGAACGCAGTTCCGGAAAGATATACATCTCTCGGACTCTCAACACTTGATACATACTTTGCTGCTGCAAGAGGCTATCAGGGCGAAAAGGGCGATGTCAAGGCTCTCGCAATGAAGAAATGGTACAACACCAACTACCACTATATGGTTCCCGAGATTGACGACAACGCAGAGATAAAGCTCGCAGGAACAAAGCCTTTCGACCTTTTCAAGGAAGCTCTCGAAAGCGGTGTGAACACAAAGCCAGTTATCATAGGAGCTTATACTTTCCTCAAGCTCGCAAGATACAAGGGCAGCAAAAAAGCTGCTGACTTCGTTCAGGCAACTGCTGCTGCTTACTCAGAGCTTCTACAGAAGTTCAACGTTCTCGGCGCTGACTGGATACAGTTCGACGAACCTTCACTCGTAAAGGATATGTCCGCTGACGACATCAAGCTCTTCGTTTCACTTTACGAAAAGATACTCACGAACAAGGGCGTTCTCAAAGTTCTCGCACAGACTTATTTCGGAGATGTACGTGACTGCTACAAAGAACTCACAGGTCTTGCTTTCGATGGTATCGGTCTTGATTTCATCGAGGGTAAAAAGTCTCTCGAACTCGTTAAGGCAAACGGCTTCCCGAAGGATAAGACTCTCTTTGCCGGTATCGTAAACGGCAAGAACATCTGGCGCAACAACTACGCTGTAACTCTTTCTGTTGTAAACGAACTCAAAAAGCATACTGACAATATTATTCTCAGCACATCTTGCTCTCTGCTTCACGTTCCCTGCACTCTTTCCAACGAGACTAAGCTCGCAGACAGCTATAAGAAGCATTTTGCATACGCTGAGGAAAAACTCGGTGAACTTTCAGATATCAAGAAGATACTTGACACTGCTGCTCCGGAAGATACAGAGGAATACCGCAGAAATGCAGCTCTCCACAGCGAACAGCGCTCTGGCAGAAATGACGCTGTAAGAGAAAAAGTCGCTAACCTCACTGATAAGGATCTCACAAGACTGCCTGCATTTGCAGAGCGTGAAAAAATACAGAAAGAGCGCTTCAGCCTGCCGCTCTTCCCTACTACAACTATCGGTTCATTCCCTCAGACTGCTGAAGTCAAGTCAAAGAGAAATGCTCACAGAAAGGGCGAGATCTCTGACAGCGAGTACGAATTCTTCATCGAAAAGAAGATCGCCGAGTGTGTGGCTCTCCAGGAAGAAATAGGTCTTGATGTGCTCGTTCACGGTGAATTCGAGCGCAACGACATGGTCGAATACTTCGGTGAATGCCTCGACGGCTACATCTTCACAGAAAAGGCATGGGTACAGTCCTACGGTACACGTTGCGTTAAACCGCCTGTTGTATGGGGCGACATCTCAAGAGCAAAGCCGATGACTGTAAGATGGTCCGTGTATGCTCAGAGCCTTACCGACAAGCCTATGAAGGGTATGCTCACAGGTCCTGTTACCATACTCAACTGGTCATTCCCGCGTGAGGACATCTCACTAAAGGAAAGTGCTTTCCAGATCGCTCTCGCTATCCGTGAGGAAGTACTCGACCTCGAAGCAAACGGCATAAGCATTATACAGGTAGATGAAGCTGCTCTGCGTGAAAAGCTTCCGCTCCGCAAGTCCGACTGGAGAGAGGATTACCTTGACTGGGCTATCCCTGCATTCAGATACGTTCACAGCGGTGTGAAGCCTGAAACTCAGATACACACACATATGTGCTACAGTGAATTTGCTGATATTATCAAGGACATTGACGATATGGACGCTGACGTTATCACTTTCGAGGCTTCAAGATCCGACCTCACTATCCTTGACGTTCTCAAGGAGAATAACTTCCGCACAGAAGTCGGCCCCGGTGTTTATGATATTCATTCTCCCCGTGTTCCTTCCAAGGAAGAGATAAAGGAAGCTGTCAGCAAGATGAGAGCACGTATCCCGGCTGAAAAGCTTTGGATAAACCCCGACTGCGGACTCAAAACAAGAGGAAACGAAGAAACTGTTCCGAGCCTTAAAAATCTCGTGGACGCTGCCAAAGAGGTAAGAAATGAAAACTGCTGAGTTATTTGAAGAAAAGACTGTGTTTTCGCTAGAGGTATTTCCTCCCAAGCCTGACGCTGATGAAAGCGTAATATACAACACACTCGAGGAGCTATCCGATATTTCACCTGATTTCATAAGCGTTACATACGGCGCAGGCGGTGGCAAAAACGGATGCAAGACTATACAGATAGCTTCCGACATACAGGATAAGTATGGCGTGGAGAGCGTTGCTCATATGCCGTGCATAGATATGACAAAAGAACAAGCTGCTGCTATACTTGATAGTATGCAGGAACACGGCATCGAAAATATCCTTGCTCTGCGCGGTGACAGAAGCTCCGACGCTCCGGCTTCGGGAGACTTCCGCCACGCAAGTGACCTTATCAGGTTCATAAAGGACAACTACGACCTCAACGTCATAGCTGCCTGTTACCCGGAGATACATCCCGAGAGCACAAATGCTGTCGATGACCTGAAATGGCTTAAATACAAGGTGGATTGCGGTGCAGACCACCTCATAACACAACTTTTTCTTGACAACAGCTACTTCTACGATTTCTACGAAAAGGCTCATATCGCTGGTATCGACGCTCCTATCGAAGCAGGTATCATGCCTGTCACAAACAAACGTCAGATAGAGCGTATGGTGAAGCTCTGCGGTGTTGAACTACCTAAGAAATTCGTTCGCGTCCTTGAAAAATATGAGCACAACGAGACAGCTCTCCGCGATGCCGGTATCGCATATGCTATTGATCAGATAACTGACCTCATCGCTGAGGGAGTTGACGGTATACACCTCTACACAATGAATAACCCTTACATCGCCCACAGGATTTATGATGCAGTACAGAGCCTTATAACTGTCACATCCTGTGCACGCGCATAACGCATTTCTGCACCTCCTTGTCAAGCAGCATTACTGATAAAAAACAATAATCGCAGAAATGTATTAAGATGAGAGCTTTTACGGCTCTCATCTTTTTGTTTTCCAAGTATTGCTATTTCAAAGGACGTATGCTATAATTAGAAAAAAATCCGGAGGTGCACTACTATGAAAAACTATCGCTGGGGCATCATCGGGACAGGCAGGATAGCCCGTTCCTTTGCCGAAGCACTTAAAGGTTCTCCCAACGCTGAGCTCTACGCTGTCGCTTCACGCAGCACAGACAAAGCAGCCGCTTTCGCCGCTGAATTCGATTTTGAAAAAAGCTATGGAAGCTACGATGAGCTCGCCTCTGACAACAATGTAGACATCGTATATATCGCAACTCCTATGGCAAGTCATTACGCAGATTCAATGCTGTGTATCACACACGGCAGAAATGTCCTCTGCGAAAAGAGCATTTCACTCAACACAGCGCAGCTGGAAGAAATGCTCGCCGCCGCAAAAAACAATGGCGTTTTCTTTATGGAGGCTATGTGGATGAAGTGTCGTCCGTCATACCTCAAGGCTCTCGACTGGATACGCAGCGGACGTATCGGCAGAGTCAAATATGTCAAGGCAGATTTCTGCTGTTCTGTTCCGTATAACAAGGACGACCGTCTGTTTTCACCCGAATGCGGCGGCGGTGCACTCCTCGATGTGGGAGTCTACCCAATAACCTTCGCTGCTGATATACTCGGTGATACACCGGACGAAATAATAAGCTCCGCAAATATCGTTTACGGAGTCGATATGAGCAACAGCATTACCCTTAGATACGACGACAGTACAGCTGTGCTCCAGTCAGGCTTTGAGATGGAGTGCTCCAACAAAGCTCTAATATCAGGCGAAAAAGGTATGATAGTATTCGGCGAATGGTTCCACTGCTCCGACGAAGTGACGCTCTTTGACCGTGATGGCATGGAGATAGAAAAGTCGGTGCTCCCTGTTATGATAAACGGATATGAATATGAGATAATCGAAGCTCAGAACTGTCTCGAAGACGGTCTGACTGAAAGTCCGCTCGTGCCTCATTCCGGCACTCTTGCAGTTATGAAGATAATGGACAAGTGCCGAAAAGACTGGGGACTAAGATACCCCGGAGAATAATGACCAAAACAAATAAAATGGCCGCACATCTCTTGAACGGAGATCGTGCGGTCATCTGTTTTTTCTGAGCTTGACGGCAAGCTTTTTCTTGTATCTGCGGTGTATATTGTCAAGATTAAGGTCATACAGAACAAATATGATATTAGCCATACCCAGCATTATATAGGCACCGTACCTGCCGTAGTCATCGAATTCCTCGAGCATCTCGTCGAGTCCGAATATATAAACGGTCACATAGAAATAGGTTATAACACAGACATTGAATATGAGCATACGCACCAGCCTGCGCAGCCATTTCAGCGGCATTTTTTCGGTATACAGCCGCAGTATCGGATAGTGTCCGAAGATGAGTATGAACAGCAGCGCGGCTTCCTTATCGAAGGTTATGAACATCGCCAGTATGCTCACGGCGATGTAGGTCAGCAGAGCCCAGCTCTTGCTGACCTCCTCCGCTATTATCATCATAAGGACTCCGGCTATCATCGGCAGTACGATGTATAATGCCGGAAGAACTCCCGCAAGAAACATCGTCACAAGGCATAATGCAGAAACTATGCCTCCGAGTGCGACGCGGTAGCTTATGTCCCTCATTGCTTGTCTCCGCCTGTTCTGTCCTTGGCCTTCTGAACGTTGTATGTCACGGCTGAAAGCAGTTTGTGCGGTATGAAGCGCTGTCCTATCGCACAGGCTTTAATTGCAAGTCCGGGGATAGCAAACAGCTTGTGAGTAAGAGCTTTCTTTATAGCGTATTCAGCCACATACTCAGGTGAAACCGGCTTTGCGCTGAATGTAACTCCGGCTCTGTTGTTGAAGTTGGTATCGACAGGTCCGGGACAGAGCACTGTTATGCTGACATTTGACTTAGCTCTGCGGAGCTCCTCGTATATTGCAAGCGAGAGCCTGAGAACGTAGTTCTTTGAAGCATAGTATGACGAAAGGAGCGGTCCTGTCATGAAGCCTGCGACTGATGCGACGTTGAGGATGATACCGCTGTCGCGCTTCTTGAAATCGCGCAGGAAGAGCTTTGTGAGTATGTGCAGTGCTGTGATGTTGACGTTGATCATATTCAGCTCGTCCTCGAGATCGGTCTCGTCGAATTTTCCGAATATGCCATAGCCTGCATTGTTGACGAGCATATCTACGTTCTTTTCATGGCAGAAGCCGTATACCTTGAACACATCGCTTCGCTCGGCAAGATCTGCTACAATGATCTCAGTATTGCCGAGCTCCTGCTGGAGTTCCTTCAGAACATCTTCGTTCCTTCCTGTGAGGATAAGCTCCCAGCCGCGTCTGCTGAGAGAACGTGCTATGCTTTTTCCGATACCGGAGGTCGCGCCTGTGATAAGTGCCTTCATTTTAATCATCCTTTCATTATCGGTTGAGTGCAGCGAATATGCTGCTGTCGCTGAGGTTTTCGATACCGAACAGGAAAAGCGTCTGTTCATAGTCTCCGAAATCAACAAAACTTGATGCAGAGCCTTCGAGAAGCTCTGGCGTGATAACATCTATCTCGCTGTAATGCTGAGTGAGGAACGGTATGAAACAATCCGCATAACTGTCCTTTATCACGAGCAGTTTTCGTTCGTTGTTGACCGAAGTCTTTATCTTCAGGAGCGGAACTTCTTCTCCGAGATAAGCGCTGTAAACATAATCAGAATCAAGCTGTTGATCGTCATAGATACGCTTGTCGACTATCTTTCCGCTGTTGTAGATACCTGTGCAGCTGACTACCTCCGCACCCTCATTGCAGTAGTAGAAGTCCATTATATCGGGCTTCACAGATGTACAGAGGCTTCTGTTGTAGAGGTTGCCGCGGAAGTCTGAGGTCACGTGTCTTATTGAATATTTGTCGAAAGTGGTCGGAAGGAAACCAAGCTTCTGTATAACTGTTCGGTAAACACAGTATGCTCCGTAGCTCGTCCACTTAGTGTCACTGCGGTAGTAGATGTAGTTATCATTGAGCATCTTTAAGATATTATATGCATCTATTCTCTTTATATCCTTGTTAAGTCTGTCGTAGAAATCACTTATCTGCTGACTCTCACGGTAAACATCAAGGTGCTCCGGGAGACGTTCCCTGTAAACGCCGGAAGATGTCGGTACTGCCACGACGTATACTGCTCCGCCGTAATCACGCGCAAAACGGTTTATCTCCGCTACACAGCTTCCCGACGAAGCCCGGCGCGATGTATCCGCATCCAGGAGTATATCGTCAGCAACATAAACACCGTTAACTATCCCTTCACCTGTCTCCTCTAGCAGTTTTGAGTTGAGCTTCAGCCAGTTTGTCCTGAGCGGAAAATGGTCTGCCGTATATGAACCGAGCATCTCAGCAAATTCTCCGTCGATAAGCGAAGACCGGCTCAAAGCAGGCCGCTTGCTGAGTTCCCTGTTCTCATCGGACGAGCGGAGTTTTTTGTTTCCGAACATACCAAACACCATACACACACCTATGAACACAAGTATGAGTACAGCTGTTATCTTGCTTGTCAGCTTTGTCATTTCTCCGCCCCCTTTACAGTTTCATCAATATCATACCGGAATCGCCGCTGTACATCATCAGCGCTGTACACAGTATGAGTGCAGCCAGTACGACTAAAGGCGATATCGCCGCAAATGCGATCCTGATGCGGTTCTTTCCCGAACGCACCATCATATTTCTGAACAGGTTGGTCGAAGCGTACATACATATCAGGAGTATTACGATATAGGACTTGACAAGATAGAATGAGAACTTGTCAGCGATGCTTCCGCTGCCTGCCATAGCGAGCAGATAACGGAAAGAGTATACCGCGTCCTCGCCTGAAAGAAGAGCTCCGCTCATCATAACGACTATCCCTGTGTATATGATACCTGTCGAATCTATTATTTTGCCGCGGTTGATACGGCTCTCTATCGTGATAGCTGTGCCGATGAAGACTCCCCACATCAGTCCGTTCAGACTGAAGGTATACCAGAAACCGAATATCGCCCATACACATATAAAGAGCAGACGGCGGACTATCCTTCCGTTAAAGTGCGAATACAAGGGCTTTGTGACGTATCTTCTCATCCACTGTACGGTCTGTATGTGCCATCCTGCGCCAAAATAGCGTATCCTGCTGCTGAAAAGCGGATAGTTGAAGCTCTGCGGCATACGCATTCCGAAACAGTAGCCTGCTCCGATACCCATATCTGACAGTCCGGACAGAGTAAAGTACAGACAGAGCATATATGCGATGATACCAAGCCATGCTGTGAGTATCGACATATCCTGTACATCAGTGCTCCTTACGGCTTCATACAGAATATAAAGCGTATCCGCCGCAATGACCTTCTTGGAAAGGCCTTTTACGAATATCGTAAGTCCTACACCTATCTCATCAAGCTCTGACCTGCGGCTTTCGAGTACTTTGACAAAACTCCGGTAACGCAGCACCGGTCCCATAATAAGACGCGGAAAGAACAGAAAGTAAAGTGAGAACCGCACTATATCGCTGTCAGCTTCTTCCTTTCCGCTGTAAATGTCTATAAGAGTTCCTATCGCCGACAGAGCCATAAATGATATGCCTATCGGAAAGAATCGTTCAGGAAAACCGAATGCGCTCCTCAGCGGAGAAAACAGCTCCGTCCTGAACACAAATACCGAGATAATATCGAACGAAACACCTATCGCAAATACCGCCGAAGCCATTTCGTTCTTTCCACGGTAACGGCTTATCAGTCCTGCCGCCCCGTAGTTTATCAGAGCGTATGCAGATACAAACACAAGGTAACGCAGTCCGAACAGTCCGCAGAATATCACGCTCATAGCGAGTAAAGCCGGCGTTTGTGCTTTTCTTGGCATCAGATAATAAACCAGAAGAGAAAGCGGCAGAAAACCGTATATAAAAAGAAGACTGCTATATATCATTGCCGTCCTCCTTGAGTGCGGCTACATGACCGGCAAGCTCCTGTGCATCCATCATCGTGCAAAGCACCTCAACGAGTGCTGTTGCCGACATAAGCTCGGGAAGTCCGAGCTTTTTCTGGAGCTTTTTGCGGAGCATACTGCTCTCAGGTCCGCCGCTCAGTCCGAGCTCGAACAGAGTCATCTTCGTTATATCGTTTCGAGAAGCGCTTCCCGAGCTTGTTATACCTGCTTTTCTGAACGCTTCCTCGATAGTTCTCACATCTATGCCCTCAACTCCGAGCTTACCCTCGGCAGAAGGCTTTTCCTTGCGTTTTTCCTTGCCGAATATATCCGGGATATATACGTTCTTTATGCTGCCCTCACCTACTGCTCCGCGAATGTATCCGCGTATCTTTCTGCCTGCACTGTCCGAATCGGTGAGTATGATTATGCCTGTCTTACGCGCATAGTAGCGTATCAGCTCGAGCTTTTCCTTGTCCTTGAATATGCCGAAGCCGTTAGTCACTATTATTACTGCTTTCACTATCGAAGAAAGCTTTATTTTATCGTACTTTCCTTCAACGATTATTGCTTCATCTATCTGTATCATCGCGTTCTCCTTTCCCGGGCTGTCAGTAAGGCAGTCAGTTTTTTGTCATAAGCATTTTTGTGACCATTTCCTCAAGAACGGTCTTTTCATCAGTTGAAGTTGAATTCAGATACACCGAAGTATCTCGCAGTATCCCGAGACAAGCTCTGAGTCGCTTTATACTCATACGCGAGCTGTCTCTGAAAGCGTTATCAACCTTGAAAGCCCATACATAGCCGAAATCATTCTTCATATCAGCTGTTGTGCGCCTTGAAGTTTTGGCTGCTGCGGCACGGTACATATCTATGAATGAAGTTGTTATATTTCCGAGGACAGAACCGCGGTTGTTCTTGTCTGCCATGAGCTCATCAAGTGCTCTGAACGCTTCATCACGACGGAAAGCCGCAACAGCGTCTGCGAGCTTGAACACAGTAACACCACTCTGACGGTGTACAAGAAGCTCTATCATATCAGCTGTTATCTCCCTGCCATTTGCATAGGCACAGAGTTTGTCGACCTCATTCTTTATCGCAAGCGTATCAGAAAGACAGCGCTCAGCTATTTCCTTTGCATTTGGGATAGATATTGAACCGCCCCTCGCTGAGACAGAAGCTGCTATGTCCTTTGCCATATCAGCAGGAGTCCTTACGACACACTCGACAGCCATTCCATTCTTGGCTGCTATATTCCCCAGCTTCTTGTTCTTGTCCGAGATAACGCGGCTGTTGCTCTTCCTGTCATATTTCGTCTTGACTTCAAAACCTGTAACATTGAATATAATGACCGTCATCGGCGGTATATCCTTGAGTATCTCAACAAGTTTCTTGTTGTAATCCTCACTGCTCTGTCCGCGCATATCGTCTCTCGGACGCTCGCAGTTGTAGTCATTCACAAGTATACAGTTGTAGTCCGACATCATAGGCATCATCTGAACGGTATCAAAAAACTCGGAGAAATCGAGCTCCTTTCCGTTCAGACGTGTGAGCGCGAATTCTTCATTGTCACCGACTGCTGCCTTTATTATGCGCTTGGTGAGCTTTTCAACCTCTGTGACATTCTGTCCGTAGATGTAATAGAGATTAGATATTTCACCCTTTTTAAGAGCGGCTGTGACCGCTTTAGGTTCAGTATATGGCATTACAGCCTCCTTATCTTATGCCCTCCGTCATAGTTGAGGGTTATCACGAAACAATTACCGTAGTCGGAAAGATACAATGTTTCTTCATTTTCAGTTTTAACGGGAGAAGTTCCGTAGTATACACACATTCCTTCTGTATCCTCAGTCTGAGCACCGGATTCAGCAAAACTCACTGCAGAACCGCCGTATCTGACGGTAAGTACGCCGTTTTTATATGCGGCATAATAATCTCCTGTACTGTAGGCATAACCGTCCTCTCCGAAAAGTGAGGTATCATGACTGCCGTACACAGGCGTATCACCTGCAGCAAAGCATTCTCCGGTATCTATACGGTCAAATACAGCCATATAGGCTGAATACTGCGCCTGGACATTATCTGTGAGCACAAGTATATCAGCATGGCTCATATTGTTGCTTGTAAGGTATTTACTGACATAATCAGGCGAACTGCTGCTGCCGCTGAGGTCTATGACATCAGCTCTGCCTTTGTATGTCACAACGACAGCTGCATTGTTACCTTTACCGAGAACGGCTACTCTGAAACTGTCATATGCTGTGCGGCTGTTTACTGCCGAACCGAGGAACAGTACAGCGCATCCGAATGCCGCCGCCCACGCAGTCACCCTCCTTGAACGCAGAATAAGCTGAGTCATCGCTACCGCCCCAGCAAGCAGAAATGCAAGCCTTATAATACTGTCGCTTCCGGCTGAGAAATATGCAGCTCCGGTTCGTGAAAGCCTTTCTGTCAGGTCAAGGACAGTCTCTGCCGCATACTTTGCCGGTATCAGCAGCGAGATGTATCCGCCGGTGAAAACATATATTATACCTGTCACAAGCAGGACTCCGCAGAAAGGCACTATCACAAGATTGGTGACAGGTGACATCAGAGAAGTACCGTCAAAGTAAAGCAAGCTCAGCGGCAGTATGCAAAGCATCGTGCAGAGCATTGTCAGAAACGCGGAAAGTATACTTCCTACGATACTGCTCCGGTCAATACCTTTCGTCATATACGGTGCAAACACTCCGATACCGAATGTTCCACCGACCGACAGCATAAATCCGCTGCTGTATATGATATAGGGATCGAATATACATATTATCAGCACCGCTGCCGCAAGAGACGTGAACGTGTCGTTCTGTCTCCGGAAGAGTTCTGCCGCATAGACCATATCCAGCATTATTACGGCTCTTATCGCTGATACCGGCGAATCCGCCATAAGTATCAACAACACAAGAAATACGTTCATTATGCCGTATGCTGCCAAACGGTGCATACGAAGCTTTTTCAGCAGCTCCATAAGCAAGAGGGCTGCTATCGAGACATGAAGTCCCGATACTGCGAGTATGTGAGCAATACCGCACCTTGTAAACGAAGTCCTGACATCCGAGCTAAGCTCCGATGATTTTCCGAAGACCATGCCTGCAAGGAGGTCTCCGGCATCAGTTCCCATTTCTCTGCGAAACTCCTCACACATACGCTGTCTGTAAGCTATTATGCGTCGTCTTATCTTATGACCGCTGCTCTTTTCAAGAAGTATGCCGTCAGCGTTCTCAGCTTCGAGGAATACGCCGTCCGAACGCAGACGCGCTCCCTGGTCGTAGAGATAATCTCCACGCGGTATGCTGAATGTGCAGCTATCAATTGTGATATTATCGCCGTACTCAGCGTCGATATCATCGGTGTAGAACCTCAGCTTTGCTGAACGTTTTCCGTCTATCCTGCCTTTCAGGGTATAAACAGTCTTTCCGCCGCTGTATTCCTTAACAGATGTGACGGTTCCGCGGAAAGAGCCTGCCTGCCCATCATATGCGATTATCCTGTTATAGCTGAATGTCGTATACAGACCGAATGAAACAGCCGCGGCAGTAAAGCACGCTCCGGCTATCACAAAGTCACGGCGCACCATTCCGCAGTAACGTCCGATAAGGAACACCGCCGCTGCAGCCAGTATAAGCAACAACAGCGAGAACGTTCCGGTAAAAAACGAAGCGAAAAATAATCCCGCCATATATGCTACCGCAGCTAAAATCATTTTTCGCTTCATATCATTATTCCTTTACTTGAAGAAAAGCGGAAGCTTTTCGAGGAAGACTATATCTGTTCTGTCAGCAGCATCGCCCTCAGCGAGAACAGCTGCTCTGCACGCGATCTCTCCGCCTGAAGCCGCAGTCAGCTTCTCAAGCGCAATAAGAGACTCACCTGTGCTGATAACATCATCAACAAGGAGAACTTTTTTACCGCGAAGCATATCTGCCTTTTCCTTTGAAAGGCAGAGCTTCTGTACGTTCGCTGTTGTTATAGACTTAACTGTTACTTCAACAGGTTCGCTCATATAGAGCTTTATAGACTTTCTTGCAACAATATAGTTCTTGCCACTCTGACGAGCCATCTCATACGCAAGCGGTATGCCCTTTGACTCAGCTGTAAGGATGATATCAAAGTCACCGCACTTCTTGAGGAGCTCCTCTGCACAGGCAACTGTAAGCTCTACATCAGAGAACATTATAAAAGCTGCAATTTCCAGCTTATCATTTATCGGACAACGGAGAAGCTCTCTCTCGAGTCCGGCAATAGTCATTTTGTAGGTCTCAGCCATATTGGTTCCCTCTTATTCAGTCTTTCCGAGGGACTCAGGTCCCCATCCCATCTTAACACCTGCAAGCATATGGAAATGGATGTGCTTAACAGTCTGTCCTGCATCGTCACCACAGTTATTGATGATACGGAAGCTCTCGATGCCCTCCTGCTTTGCTATCTTTGCAGCAGCCTCGAATACCTTGCCGATAACTTCTGAATTCTCAGCAGTTATCTGATCAGCTCCGCTGATGTGTACCTTAGGGATTATGAGACAGTGGAATGGTGCGATAGGTGCAATATCCTTGAATGCGAATACGAAGTCGTCCTCGTAAACCTTTGTGCTGGGTATTTCTCCGTCGATGATTTTACAGAATAAGCAATCCATATTTCTACTCCTTTACGTTATTAAGATGTTAGCTTTTAGCCGTCAGCCTTTAGCTGAAAGTGTTTGAAGTGCTCACATAACCAGTCACTTAATACTACCCCCATACTAAAGGCTGACGGATTATTGATCTATTACTTGATAAGTCCGGATACTATGCTCTCGAACTTTGCAAGAGCTTCGTCTATCTTTGTGATATCTCCTGCGCCTGCCATAGCTCCGTCGGGCTTTCCGCCGCCCTTACCGCCGGTAACAGCTGCTGTCTCACGCACGATAGTTCCTGCGTTAGCACCCTTTGCAACAGCTTCCTTTGTACATACGCAGTAGAATGTTCCCTTCTCACCTGTTGCTGCGGCAAAGAGAGCTATCATAGCCTCATTCTTGTCCTTTACGCTGTCGCCGAGCTTTCTGAGAGCATCGGGAGCTGTTCCGTCCATACGTGCGGAAACGAGCTTAACGCCTGCAACTTCCTTTGCGTTGTCAAAGAGTGTAGCTGTCTTTGCGTTTGCGATCTGCTGTGTGAGACTTTCGAGCTTCTTGTCCTTCTCCTTTATCTCTGCTGCCAGAGAAGCACACTTCTCGGGGAGCTCTGTGATATTTGCAAGCTTTATAGCCTTTGCTGACTTGACGATAGTGTCCTTATAGCTGTTGAGGAGCTCCATAACGCCCTTGCCTGTTACAGCCTCGATACGTCTAACACCGGCAGCGACCGAGCTCTCGGATACTATCTTGAAAAGTCCTATCTGTGCAGCGTTTGATACGTGAGTACCGCCGCAGAATTCGATAGAATCGCCTGCTGTTACTACTCTTACTGTATCGCCGTACTTCTCACCGAAGAGAGCCATAGCTCCGAGCTTCTTAGCCTCCTCGATAGGCATTTCCTCCATAGTTACAGGAATTGCTGCAAGAATGGAAGCGTTTACGATCATCTCAACGTCCGCTATCTCCTCCTCAGTCATTGCGGAGAAGTGGTTAAAGTCGAAACGGCAAGCCTTTTCGTTTACGAGCTGACCAGCCTGATGAACGTGATCGCCGAGAACTGTACGGAGCGCATTCTGAAGAAGATGTGCTGATGTATGATTGCGCATGATAGACATTCTTCTGTCGTTGTTTATCATAGCAGTTGCAGTCTCGCCCTTGCTGATGCTGCCCTGCTCGATCGAAGCAATGTGGAGGAAGTGTCCCTCGGACTTGATAGTGTCCTCAACTGCTGCAACACCTGCGCCTGAGAAAATGCTTCCGGTATCGCCTACCTGTCCGCCGCTCTCAGCGTAGAAAGGTGTCTTATCGAGTACGATAACTACATCTTCGCCCTCAACAGCAGTCTCAACCTCAGCGCCGTCCTTGTAGATAGCAAGTACCTTTACGTCGCTCTCGCTCATGGAAGTATAGCCTGTGAATACAGTCTTCGGAGCATCTACCTTGATGCTGTTGTCAGCCCAGGATGAACCTGCCTTAGCTGCGTGGTCAGCCTTTGCTCTTGCACGCTGCTCCTTAGCAAGCTCTGTGAAACGCTCACGGTCAACTGTGAAGCCCTTCTCCTCGCATATCTCCTCTGTAAGGTCTATCGGGAAACCGTATGTATCGGAAAGCTTGAATGCGTCGTCACCTGAGAGCACCTTCTCGCCCTCTGCCTTGAGTGCCTCTGTGAAGCCGTTGAGAAGCTCTGTGCCCTTGTCGATAGTCTTTGCGAAAGCCTCTTCCTCAACGCTGATTATCTTCTTGATATAGTCGCGCTTCTCGTCGAGTTCAGGATATGCTCCCTTGTTCTCGTTGATAACTGTGTCGCATACCTCGCAGAGGAAAGGTCTTGTTATGCCTAAGAGTCTGCCGTGACGTGCTGCTCTTCTGAGAAGACGGCGGAGTACATAGCCGCGTCCCTCGTTTGAAGGAAGGATACCGTCGCCTACCATTAAAGTAGTGCTTCTGATATGGTCTGTAATAACACGGAGAGAAACATCTGTCTTAGCGTCCTTCTTGTACTCAACGCCTGCGATAGATGAGATGTGCTTCATGATATTCTGAACGGTATCGACCTCGAAGATATTGTCAACGCCCTGCATTACACATGCAAGTCTTTCAAGGCCCATACCTGTATCGATGTTCTTGTTCTTCATCTCAGCGTAGTGACCTTCACCGTCGCTGTCGAACTGGCTGAATACGAGGTTCCATATCTCGATGACACGGTCGCAGTCGCTTGCCTGCTCGAAATTCTCGAAAGGTCCGTAAGCCTCGCCGCGGTCGAAGTGTATCTCGGAACATGGACCGCAGGGACCTGAACCGTGCTCCCAGAAGTTGTCCTTCTTGCCGAGACGGATTATCCTGTCGTGAGGGATACCGATGTGGTTTTCCCATATCTGCTCAGCTTCATCGTCGCTCTCAAAGATAGTGATCCAGAGCTTCTCAGCAGGTATCTCAAGAGTTTTTGTGAGGAATTCCCAAGCCCACTCGATGGCTTCTGTCTTGAAGTAGTCACCGAATGAGAAGTTTCCGAGCATCTCAAAATATGTACCGTGACGTGCTGTCTTACCAACACTCTCGATATCTGGAGTTCTGATGCACTTCTGACAGGTCGTCACTCTCTTGTTTGGAGGAGTAGCCTGTCCGAGGAAGAACTTCTTGAGCGGAGCCATTCCTGAATTGATGAGAAGAAGGCTCTTGTCGCCCTGGGGAACGAGTGAAGCGCTCGCCATTCTTGTGTGGTTCTTGCTCTCGAAGAACGAAAGATACTTTTCACGTAAGTCATTAAGACCTGTCCACTGCATAAATATGATCTCCTTTGAAATAATTATAACTTGATCCGGTCAGCGCTGAGGGTGTTTAAGCTTATCACTTTTACCGAAAAAATAAAAACACCTCCGCCGCCAAATGGGACGAAGGCTCTCGTGGTACCACCCAAATTCAAAAGAACATACCGTTCTTTCCTCTTACTCCTTAACGCGGACACACGCCGCGGTTTTCCGCGGAAGCTCAGGGGGAGCACCCGTACTGTACCTGAAAGCTCGCACCAGCCGCTTTCTCTCTGAAAGGCACGTAAAACAGTCATTCCCTTCAACGCCATATATAGTTATTATACCCCTATTCCTGTGAATTGTCAATACCTTATTGAAATTTCATAAACCTGCTGTCAATCCGGATACAGCCTCGTTATCCCCTCTGCTATCTCTCTGAATACAGGTGCGGCAGAGTCGTTTCCGTAACCGCCGTCCTCCACCAGTACAGTCACAGCATATTTCGGATTATCCGCTGGAAAGAAGCCTGTTATCCAGGCGTGGCACATCTCCTCACCTTTTTCATCAAATCTTCCGGTCTGTGCAGTCGAGGTCTTCGCCCCGGAAGTCACCTTTTCCGAACGCGCCTTCGATTCGGGATTGCCGCTCACGGCTGACACCATCATCTGTCTGAGCAGTCCAGCTGTACGGACGTCCATAGCACGCGATGACTGTATGAATTTTTCGCCGGATACGCTCTTACCGTCTATGGTCAGACCGCGTATTATCCGCAGGGCAGGCATTTCGCCGCCGTTAGCTATCGCACAGCACAGCTGGGTTATCTGGAGCGGTGTTGCGGTTAGCTTTCCCTGTCCGAACGAGAAATTTGCAAGCTCTGCCGGAACACAGAGCTCCCTGTCACCGGGCAGAACTCCTGCTGAGCCGCTCATACTGCTGCACAGGTACGTCTCCCTGCCGAAACCGAGCTGTGCCGCTTTCTTTCTGAATGCTTCCGCGTCAAGTTCTCTGCTGAGCGCTATAAAGTAGGTGTTGCAGGAATTGGTCATAGCCCGGTTCATCGACTGCATACCGTGTCCTGCGAGCTTGTGGCAGTTGAAATTCTGACCGTCCACGTCTATGTGTCCGCAGCATTCATAGCATTTGTCCGCTATGCCCTCGTCTATCGCTTCACAGGCGGTCACCAGCTTGAATATCGAGCCAACGCTGTACGAGTACAGACAGCGGTTTATAAGCGGACTGTCTTCATCGCTGAGCGCCGCCGATATATCGTCCGGAGAATAATCGGGGAAGCTCGCCATTCCGAGTATGTCGCCTGACTCCGTGTCTGCTACCACTATCGCTCCGCGCCTGATACTGCTGCCGCACCGCTCGCATATGCGCTGTATATCACAATCTATCGTCGTGACTACTCCGCTCCCGGAAGCCCTGCTGCGCTGCACCTTTTTGCCGTCGCCTATGAGGACTCTCCCGAAGCCGTCCACAGTGTAAGTGACGGTATTTTCGCTGCCTGTCCGCAGTACCTTGTCATAGGAGCACTCTATGCCGGAAGCTCCCTCTCCGTCCGAGATATAGCCAAGTACGTGATGAGCCGTACCCCTGCCGCTGTACCTCTCGGCAAGCCGGAACACCGTCAGCCCTGCCGATTCCGGTGTATCACTCCTGCACCGGAAAATAAACGGATCGCCCTCCGCGAACTTCTCCCCGAACTCCTCCCTGTCGAGCGCATACTCCACAACCGTGTCGCGGTCGAGCGCCTTTGGAACAGCTACTGCTTTATACACATAAGCGTTATTGTTGAGCGGCTTCATACTGCGGTCGTAGATCGTCCCCTGACTCTCACCGGCATTTATCGTGAACTCAGAGCGCTCCTCAGCCGCACTTACGTGCTTCTGCTCAAAGCATATCGTGAAGTACCTCCCGGCTATTACGGTGAACATCAGGAAGAATGCCGCCGTCAGCCATATTACTCCGTTCTCGCAGCGTCTGCGCATAAAAATATCACCTCAGATACATTATCTGCACCTGAGGTGAATTTATTCGTTATTCAAGAACTATCGTGAAAGGTCCGTCATTGAGGAGCTCGACCTTCATATCGGCTCCGAACCTGCCGGTCTCGGTCTTCTGTCCCTTGCTGCGGCAGTATTCAACGAAGTATTCATACAGCCTGTTCGCTTCATCAGGTTTAGCTGCCTGTATGAAGTTCGGACGGTTGCCCTTGCGGCAGTCTGCATAGAGCGTAAACTGCGGCACAACAAGCAACTCTCCCCCGACATCTCCGAGCGACAGGTTTATCTTGTCGTTCTCATCGGAGAATATCCTCAGATTGATTATCTTGTCGGCGAGTCTGCGGCAGTCCTCCTCCGTATCATCGTGACCGACTCCGAAGAGTATCAGATAGCCGTTCTTTATCGCTCCGGTAAGCTCTCCGTCAACTCTGACGCTCGCTGAGGTCACCCTCTGCAAAACTATCCTCATCGCTTACTTCCTCACAATGTCAAGCTGGAAAGGCTTCAGTTCGAGCTTATCCTTGCCTGCTGAGTCGATTATGCTGTACATAGCCTTTGGAAGAGTGATAGTAGCGTTCTCTTCGGAATTGTTGAAGAAGAATATGAAATCATCAAGGCCGTTCGTTCTTGTTGTGACCTCAACGCCTCTCGGAAGTCCCTTCAGACGAGGCATACCTGTCTGACGCATAAGGTTTCCGACAAAGCTCTCGTAGAAGTCAAACTTGCAGACTGTTCCAACGTAGTAAGCTACGCCGTTGCAGTAGCGGTTCATAGTTACGGCAGGACAGCAGCGGTAGTAGTTGTCGCTGTACTCTGCGTAAGCCTTTGCGGTAGTCACGTTGAGGATGTCGCACCACTGACGGCAAACAAACTTGTTTCCGGCAAAGTCGGTTATGGTCTGCTCGTTGTTTCCGATAGGATCATACTCGTTTATATCAGCACCTATGAGCTCGCGGAACACAGTCGGGAGCGGTTCCATGATGCAGTTGTTGTTATTGTCCTTGACTCCGCTGCGGTTTGTCATAACGAGCGTACCGCCGTTTATTACGTAGCGGTAGATGTTCTCGACCGCTGTCTTGTTGTAGACATACATCGCCGGAGCTATGACCAGCTTGTAGGATGAGAGGTCAGCATACGGAGGGATAACATCAACGTTTGCACCGTAATGTGAGAATGCTGAATGGAAAGCTTTCAGCTGGTCAAGATAGCTGAATCCCTCTGTCTGCGGCTGATTTTTCAGCGCATAGTCATTCTCGGGCAGATACATTATAGCTACATCAGATACTATCTCTGTAGTGTCGATGACGCTTATCTTTGAAGCAGTCTTGCAGAGCTCTGCAAACTCGAAGAATCTTCTTCCCGGGACGTTGCTGTGGTCTATAAGACCGTGACGCAGCATCTCAGCTCCGGAAGAAGCTGTTCTCCAACGGTAGTGTACTACCGTGTCAGCACCGTGTGCAAGTGCCTGGAGAGAGTATCCCATAAGCATACCAGGTCTGAGAGTCGGCGAGAGTTTTCCGTTCTTGTATACAGGCCCGCTGAGCTGTTCCATTACCCAGAATTTCTTGCCCTTGATACCGCGCATAAGGTCGAGGAAAAATGCGTGTGAGTAGAACTCTTCGGGATCATCCGGCAGAACTATGGGCGGATAGTTGTTATACGAAACATAGTCAACATCATTGTAGAGCTTGTATATGTCCGGCATCTCTTCTGAGAAAGAATTAGTTGTCGTTATTCTAAGCTTATGCTTTTCGTGTCTCATAGCGAGAGCGACCTCTCTTACGAAAGCCGCTGCGCTGTCGCTCGTAAATCTGTACCACTCAAGACAGAGTGCAGGGTTCTGCTCTTCAAGCGGATAAGCTGTCGGAGGCTGTATATGTGTCATGCTTGTATATTCGCCGCTCCAAGTATTCGTGCCGAGAGCAGCATTTATTGCTTCGAGGCTGCCGTACTTGTCTATTAGCCAGTTGCGGAAGCTTGCCTTGCACTCGTCACAGCAGCATGGATAAGCGTCAACCTCGCTGTCTATCTGCCAGTGTGTAATGGCAGGATGCTCTCCGTAGCGCAGTATGAGTTCCTTTGCCATACGCTTTGCGTAGTTAAGAAATACCGGTGAATTAACGCATCTGTGTCCGCGCTTGCCTATCTGTACCGTATTTCCGTCAGGTGCTACCCTGATTATCTCAGGGTGGAGCTCATAGAGCCATTGAGGCGGACAGCTCGTCGGTACGCTCATTACTACCTTCATTCCGAAGCGCTGGAATACTCCGAGCACTTCATCGAGCCAGCCGAAATCGTATTCCCCCTCCTGCGGTTCGAGTTTTGACCATGCAAATTCACCTATCCTTACCACCTTGACACCTGTCTGTGCCATGAGCGCTGCATCCTGTTCCCACAGCGCCTTATCCCATTGTTCGGGATAGTAATCAACTCCTATCTTCATAAGCCCCTCCTGTCATTATATTTCATAGCCGATAATCTCGCAGTTGCCCATAAACCAGTTGGAAAACTTCTCATTTGACATATCGTTGAAGTATGTCTCTATTATCCTGCACACTCCTCCGTGACTGACTATGAGCACCGTCTTATTGCTGTATTCTGCTATTATATCATCAAGCGCAGAATAGACTCTGTGGCTGAGCTGCAGAAGCGACTCACCTGTTCCGCCCATCCTTACGCCGAAATTAACTTTGTTCTCTGCAAAGCCTTCCGCAAAACGGCTCTTTTCTTCATATCTGCCGTAGTCCCATTCGCGGAGCCTTTCATCTGTAATGATCTCCAGACCCGTTTTCGCTGCGACCGCCTTTGCAGTAGCCATAGCTCTCTTCATCGGCGAAGCTATGATGAGGTCTATCCCGCCGATCTCTGCTACCCTGTCGGCGAGCTCCTCAGCCTGTGCCACGCCTATGCTGTTGAGCTCTATATCTGTCGTTCCGAGTATTAGCTCCTGCCTGTTGAACTCAGTCTGACCGTGACGTGTCGAATATATCTTCATTCAGACAGTCTCCTTTGCCTTTTCTATTTCTGCACGGGCGTTCTCAAGCATAAGTCCGCTTGGATCGTCGCCGCCCATTATACGGGCTATCTCAGCCACTCTGCCGTCCATATCCAGCTCGGTGACGTGAGTCTCTGTCCTGTCGCCGACTATGCTCTTTTCTATCATGAGGTGATGGTCAGCCATTACAGCTATCTGAGAGAGATGTGTAACGCATATGACCTGACGTACTCTGCCTATCTCACGCAGTTTGATACCTATTTTCTGTGCAGCCTTTCCGCTTACTCCGGTATCTATCTCGTCGAATATCATCGTCGGGATACTGTCCTTGTCGGCGATAACACTCTTGAGTGCGAGCATTATACGTGAAAGCTCACCGCCTGACGCTATCTTCGAGATAGGCTTAGGCTCTTCCCCCTTATTAGCGGATATGAGGAACTCCACCTGATCCATGCCGTTGACTGTTAGCTTGCCCTTTTCGTGCCTTACAGCTATGACAACGCCGGACATATTAAGGAATTCCAGCTCTGCCGAAACACGCTCCGCAAAGCGTTCAGCGACCTTCTCACGGTAGTCATAAAGCGCTTTTGCACGTTCAGTTACCGTATGCAGGAGCTGTTCCCTTTCTGCACTGAGCTTTTCTATCTTGCTTATAGAATCATCGAACTGTGCTGTTTCCTGACACGCATCGTCATAGAGCTTAACCAGTCCCTCACAGTCCTGTGCGTATTTCCTTTTCAGCTTGTTTATCTCACCCAGTCTGCTGCTGAGGTATTCAAGGCGCTTGCCGTCAAGCTCGACCTTTTCAGCCAGCTTTTCCATTCCGGATGCTATATCCGCAAGCTCTATCTCTGCGGCTGTGAGCCTTTCGTAAAGGGCGTTCAGCTCGGGATCGTTCTCCGTAAATCCGGCTATCTCATGCTCGGCAGACACTATCATATCGCCTGCCGCTTCTTCTGCGGTAAGAGCCTGTACAGCGCTATTCAGAGCCATTATAGTACGCTCTGCATCCTTTGCCTTGCTGTATTCACTCTCAAGGACATCGTCTTCGTCACCGTTTAGCTCAAGCGGACCAATGTCCTCGATTATCTCATTAAGGTAACGGCTTCTCTCGACACGGTTCTGCTCAGCTTTCTTGAGTTCGCCGAGCTTTCTCGCAACCCCTTGGAGCTGACGGAAAGCCTCACGATAGCTCGTAAGAAGTGTATCGTCCCCTCCGAAATCGTCAAGTATGCCGAGATGCTTTTCGCTGTCAAGCAGCACCTGATTGTCGTGCTGTCCGTGTATGTTTATCAGCAATGCACCTATCTCTTTCAGAAGTGCAGCCGGAGCTGTCCTGTTGTTTATACGCGCAACGCTTCCGCCGTCCGCGCTTATTTCTCTTGTAACGGTTATCTCGTCTCCGTCGTAGGCTATGCCAAGCTCATCAAGCTTTTCTTCAACTTCGTGAGAAAGCTCCGTAAACAATGCAGTAATGACGGCTTTATCACAGCCGGTACGCACTATATCTTTGGAGCAGCGTTGTCCGAGGACCGCATTGATACCGTTTATAAGTATGGATTTACCAGCACCGGTCTCACCTGTGAATATATTCAGGTCACCTGTCAGAGGTATCACAGCTTCCCTGATGACGGCAAGATTGCTGATGTATATTTCCTTCAACATTGCTTAGAAATTACCTCCCACCCGGGAAAAGCTCGCTCTTGAACTTTTTCGAGAGCTTTTTGGCGTCCGCTTCGCTTCTCACGAGAATGAATATAGTATCGTCGCCGGCAATAGTTCCCACAACACCCTGATGCTCGACCGAGTCTATGGCGGCACAGGTACCCTGAGCCATTCCTGCACGGCATTTGAGAACGATAGTGTTCATCGCATAGTCTACTGAAATGACAGCCTCCTCAAAAAGGCTCTTTTCCGCAGCAGAAGCCGGCGGCAGAGTGTAACGGTAAACGCCGTCCGGATCACGCTGCTTTACCAGCGACAACTGCTGTATATCACGCGAAAGAGTAGCCTGCGTGGTCTTGATACCGCGCTCTGCAAGGAGTTCTATGAGAAGTTCCTGAGTAGCAACAGGCTGTGCCGAGATTATTTCCAGTATAGCTTCATGTCTCTTGTTTTTCATCATCATCACCGACCTTGACCAAGGTTCACTTTATCGGTCTGCACAGCTTTCGGCAGAGCGATTCGTGGAATGAATTTCCGATAACATTTATAAAATTGATGTTGCTGCTTCCGCGGCAGATATCGATAGACTCGTTCTCTCTGAGATTTATCTTCTGCTCGCCGTCAACACTTATCACCATGACATCTCCGTTAGAAGTCCTGTCAGTGAGTCTGAGGTGACGTTCCGCCGAGAAGAGCGTTGCTCTTGAAAACAGCGAATGAGGACAAATGAGCGTCATCTCTATGCACTCAAGGTCAGGCTCGATTATCGGACCACCTGCTGATAACGCATAGGCAGTCGAACCCGACGGCGTACTGAAAAGTGCTCCGTCAGCACGGTACTTTCCGACAAGATATCCTTCGGAGAATACTTCAAAATCACATATCCTGAAGCTGCCGGAACGCGCAGAGATCTCGTTTAGTGCAGTACATACCTTTTCTCCCTCAGCGCTGTGATATATCACATCGAGAGTCATACGTGGAGAGATCTCATAGTCTCCGGTAGTGAGACGCGACAGCTTATCGAGCTGATCTGCCTCAAGACCTGCCATAAAGCCGAGAGTACCGGTGTTGATACCGAGGAGCTTTGTGTCAGTTCCCATAAAGTATTTCGCACAGCGCAGAATAGTACCGTCTCCGCCGATAGCTATAACGAAATCAGCCGTCTTAGCCGATTCGCTTATGTCCTCAAAGACTACGAACGGCTTATCGCTGAAATCGCTGCGGTACTCGCCGTTTACCGAGACCTCGATGCCGGAAGCGTGCAGCACATCGCAGGCTTCACGAGCACATTTCAGAGCGTTTTTCTTCTGAAAATTCGGGTATAATGCAGCTTTCATACGATCTCCTTAAAGTTTTTCAAATGCGCTGTCAACAAGCGCTTTCAGATCATGTACAACTGCAGGAGCGCTTCTCCTGCACAGCTTTACAAGATATTCTATATTACCGCTTCCCCCCTTAACGGGAGAGAAGGTATATTTCTCACATACAAAACCCGTATCACGGGCAAATTCGTCTATTTCACGCAATACACGCAGGTGGACTTTCCTGTCCTTGACTATGCCGTTTTTGCCGATACCGCTCCTGCCTGCCTCGAACTGCGGCTTTATCAGCACGGAAGCAAAGGCATTATCTTTGAGCAATTCATACACCTTGGGCAGTATCATTTTCAGCGATATGAACGACACGTCAACGGTAATTATATCCGCACAGCCACCAAGATCATCGGGTGAAACGGTACGTATATCCGTTCCCTCCATATTGACGACTCTCGGATCGTTTTTCAGCTTTTCGGCAAGCTGTCCGTGTCCGACATCGACCGAGAAAACCCTTGCTGCGCCGCGGCTGAGCATATAATCCGTAAAGCCGCCGGTCGAAGCTCCGATGTCGATACATACCTTTCCGTCAAAGTCAAGTTCAAATTCAGCAGCAGCCTTTTCGAGCTTCAATGCTCCGCGTCCGACATAGAACTCTTCCTCAGAGGACTCGATAACATCTTCAGAAGTTATCTCAACAGCTGCCTTAATAACAGTTTTGCCGTTCACGGTAACACTTCCTGCCTGTATCATCTCTTTCGCACGCTGTCTGCTCCTTGCTATGCCGCGCGAAACGAGTTCAGCATCAAGCCTTGCCATATTCTCTGCGGATAAACTCCGCCATTCTGTCAGCCGTAAGTCCGATAGAGGCAAGACAGTCGTCAACACAAGCCTGCTTTATGAAGCCGTCCGCAGTCACGCGACTGTAGCTTCCCTCATAGCCGGATTCTGCGAGCATATCACCGATCTTCTCGGAAATACTTCCCTCGCCGAATGATTCCTCAAAGAAGACAACTCTGCTGTACGACTTCATCTCACCGATGATCTCCGGACAGACAGGGAATATCTTTGTCATTCTGAGCATATCACACTCTATGCCGTCAGCAGAAAGGAGCTTCTGCGCCTTACAGACCTCGTTGTAGACTCTGCCGTAGGTCACTATAAGAGTATCAGTTTTTTCAACGCGTTCAAGAAGGTATTCTGTGCTTGATTGAGAAGTATCAAAATCAGCCTGTTCTCCGCCTCTCGGATAACGTACAGCAACGAGTCCCTTATCCTCATAAATAGCCTTGTGCATACACAGTCTCAGTTCATTATAGCTTGCAGGTGAGTATATCACCGTACCCGGGATAGATGTGAGCATAGGCACATCGAACATTCCCTGATGAGTCTCACCGTCCTCACCGACAATTCCTGCTCTGTCTATACCGAGCACGACGTGAAGCCCTCCTATCGCTATATCATGTATCAGCTGATCGTAGGAGCGCTGGAGGAACGTCGAATAAACTGCAAATACCGGTATCTGTCCCATTGAAGCAAGTCCGCCGGCAAAAGTAACAGCGTGCTGTTCTGCTATACCAACATCGTAAAAACGCTCCGGGAAACGATTGTGGAAGAACTGAAGTCCTGTTCCGTACTTCATAGCCGCGGTTATTGCGCAGAGCCGCTCGTCCTTCTCTGCCATTTCAACGAGTTCCTTACCGAAGGTTATTGAATAGCTGTCGCACGCAGATACCTCAGGATTGCCGGTCTCAATATCGAATTTAGAGATGCCGTGATACTCTCCGGGGTTATTTTCAGCCGGAACATATCCCTTGCCCTTCTGAGTCTTTACGTGGATGAATACAGGGCTGTGGTAGGATTTTGCCACATGAAGGACTTCCTCAAGCTCTTCCAGATTGTGACCGTTTACCGGACCGAGGTAGATAAAGCCCATATCCTCGAACATGGTACTCTGTTCGAGCAGCTTGTATTTTACCGAGTCCTTGACGTACTTGATACCCTTTGATACTCCGTCGCCTACGAGCGGTATCTTTCCGAGACCACGCTCGACAGTACGCTTGGTACGAAGGTATTTTTCAGTATTTCTCAGATTTGTGAGGTACCTTGCAAGAGCACCTACACTCTTTGAAATAGACATATTATTGTCGTTGAGGATAACGATGAGGTTGCGCTTTTTCTCCTTGCCTCCGTTGTTCATCGCCTCGTAGAACATACCGCCGGTCATAGCGCCGTCGCCTATGACTGCAACAGCATAGTTGTCCTTGCCCTGTATCTTCATGGCCTCAGCTATACCGCAGGCAACTGATACAGAGGTGCTGCTGTGTCCGCTTATGAACGTGTCGTGCTCTGATTCAGACGGCTTCGGGAAACCTGAGATTCCGTCCTTCTGTCGGAGAGTAGAAAATCTGCCGGCTCTTCCTGTGAGTATCTTATGGGTGTAGGACTGATGTCCGACATCCCATATTATCTTGTCATCGGGTGAGTTGAAATTACGGTGTATAGCCATAGTCAGCTCGACCACACCAAGATTTGAAGCCAGATGTCCGCCGTTCTTGGAGACAGTCGAGATAAGCAGCTTTCGTATATCTCCGCACAGCGATGTGCATTGCTTTATGGAGAGATCTTTCAGATCAGAAGGCAGATCAAGATCCTCAAGCAAAACTTTTTCTTCAGTATTTGTATTATCCTTCATTTTAAACGTTGCAGAGGTCTGTTTCTCCGCAGCTCCTTATAGTTTTAGTTTTTTCTCTTGAGAAGATATTCCGTGAGTTCCTTGAGGAAGCTGTTTTCGCCGAAGTTTTCAAGAAGAAGCATAGCTTCATCAGTTATCTTTCCGGCAATCTCACGGGACTTCTCTACTCCGAACAGCGTTACAAAAGTTGTCTTGTTCTCCTCTTCGTCGCTGCCGACAGGCTTGCCGAGTTCCTCTGTGGTGCTCACAACATCGAGCACATCGTCGATTATCTGAAACGCAAGTCCGAGCTTGTAGCCGTAATCCATAGCAGCACTTAGCTTCACAGGATCGGTCACGCCGGCACAGATACACCCCATTTTGCAGGATACTGCGATGAGGTCACCGGTCTTATGGCGGTACATATTTCGCAGGTTAGCCTCGTCAACGTCGGTGCGCTGCTCATTTTCCATATCGATGACTTGACCGCCTCCCATGCCGTCTCTTCCGGCAGCAGCTGCAAGCGCTGATATGATACTTACCTTCTGCTCTGCTGAGAGCTTATCGTCGTTCGCGATCACCTCAAACGGGAGAACATTGAGTGCATCGCCGGCAAGTATTGCCATGGCTTCTCCGAATGCCTTGTGGCAGGAAGGCTTTCCGCGGCGGAAATCATCGTTGTCCATAGCCGGAAGATCATCGTGGATAAGCGAAAAAGTGTGTATCATCTCGATACCGGCAGCCGGTGCAGCTGCATTCTTAAAGTCACCGCCGCATGCCTCGCAAAACGCATATACCAGAACAGGACGTATGCGCTTGCCGCCGGCTTCAAGTGAGTAATTCATCGCATCGATAAGATTCTTCTGTGGTGCAGAACTTTCTGTGTGCTTGTTGTACTCTCTGAGGTTCTGCTCCGTAAAGCTTATATATTCCTGGAATTTATCCTTAAAACTGCTGTTCATAACTTATTTTTCCGACGTTTATTCGCCGTTATCCTCCGTTATCTTTATCTGAGCTTCATCAAGCTGCTTTCTGCACTTTGCCGAAAGACTCACTCCCTCGCCGTAGAGCTCGACAGCTTTCTCAAGCGGTATATCGCCTTTTTCAAGCTCGGCAACTATTTTCCCGAGCCTGGTCATATTCTCTTCAAAAGTGGTCTTCTCTTTCATCTTATCACCATTTTTCAGTAATTTCAGCCTTTGCGCCGCCATTTCCGAAGCGTATCTCAACGCTGTCTCCGACGCTCAGCGGCTCAGAACTGCTGAGAAGACTGTCTCCGCTGTAAACAAGTGAATATCCCCTCGAAAGGACTTTCAGCGGACTGAGACTGTCCAGCTTCGCCGCACTCTCACCAAGACGGGCATACTGTCTTTCCATATACCTCGCAAAAGCCTGTTCTGTACGTCTGCTGAGTTCATCAAGCTTGCCCGAACCGAGCTTAAGACGGTTCTCAGGCGACTGCGCCGCAAGTCTTGCATTCAGCGCTGTAAAACGGTCAACTGCCTTGTCAAAAAGCGACATCACGCTCTTTTCACAGCGCCTTTCGAGCATATCTATCCTGTCGTAGAGATTCTGAACTGACGGAGCAGCAAGTTCTGCAGCAGCAGACGGCGTTGGTGCACGCATATCCGCAGCAAGGTCGGCTATCGTAAAATCAGTTTCGTGTCCGACCGCAGAAATTACAGGCACCATGCAGTTGTATATCGCATATGCGACCTTCTCTGTATTGAACGCGCTGAGGTCCTCGCTCGAACCGCCGCCGCGTCCGACTATTATCACATCACATCCGGCAGTCTCCGCACGCATTATGCCCCGGCATACAGAATCAGGAGCTCCCTCGCCCTGAACGAGAGCGTTCACCGCATAGAGCTCACACAAAGGACAGCGCCGCGTCAGAACGTTAATAACGTCCCTTACAGCGGCGCCGCTGAGAGATGTGACAACGCCTATTTTATGGGGCATTTCCGGCAGAGGCCTCTTGTGTGCCTCATCGAATATGCCCTCCTTAGCCAGCTTCTTTTTAAGCTGTTCAAGAGCAACGTTCGCAGCTCCGGCGCCGTCAGGAACTATATCGTTCACATATATCTGATAAACGCCGTCACGCTCAAAAACTCCCACACTGCCGCTGACTATCACGGACATACCTTCCTCAGGCTCGAATTTAAGCCTTGCAGCAGACTGGGCGAACATCACTGCTTTAACAGCACTTTCCTCGTCCTTCAGCGTAAAATATATATGGCCGCTCCGGAAATGGCGAGTATAATTGCTTATCTCACCGCGTATCATTATCCCTTGAAGATTCTTGTCTCCTTTCAGGATAAAGCCAATGTATTTGTTTATTTGTGAAACCGTTATTACAGGCATTTCTTCACCCCTGTGTGTTTCATACAACCGAATATCGCCACTCCCGACGCATTGTCGCAGGAGAATTCCGGTGCTGCGAATGACGCATCATGATAATGAGAAATAATGCTGTCGCGTATAATGACATCAGACATAACACCGCCTGCAAATACAAGCGGCAGTTTTCCGCATTCCTCACGCGCAGCAGCTGTCATAGCAATGACAGTTTCTCCGACATAATCGAGGCAGAATCGCGCAATATTCTCCGGTCTTTCGCCGCTGTCAAGCATAGTTCTGCACTTGTTCTCAACTCCGGAAAGACTCGCATTCGTACCCTTGAGCGAAGGCTTTACCTTTATAAACTTATCCGCACCGAGAGCGAGCTTTTCGAGCTCTGCTCCGCACGGGAACCTCAGTCCAAGCATAACTCCGCAGCGGTCAACAGCCTGTCCGGCTTTCAGATCAAGAGAAGTACCTATCTCGGTAACCTTTACTATCAAATCGTCATCAGGCTCGCAAAGCAGACAATCAGTAGTTCCGCCGCTGACATGGAAAGCTATAAAGCGCTCGTTCACAAGGCTGAGTCTGCCGGCAGAATATAGCGCTGCAAGGATATGACCGACCTGATGTGAAGTTGTGTACAGCGGCGCTCTTGTGACAGCAGAAAGAGAACGTCCAAGGCCCTCTCCGCAGAGAAAGCACGGCATATACGAACCCTCAAGATTGCGCGGACGCGACGAAGCCGCTATCGCTTCAAGTCCGGAAATACTTCTCTCAGCACACAGCTTCTCAACCATATCCGGAAGCTGTTTTGTATGGTGGAAAACAGCGTCGCTCTGACGCAACCCGAGCTCTCCCTCCTTTACCGGAAGGAGCTTTTTCGACTGGACGATGAGGTTGTCCTCACTTATGTACAGAGCCGCGGAAGTTGTATAGTTACTGGTATCTATACCCAGGAATTCAGGCATTTTCCTTATCTTCCTTCTTGGCAGCGTCTCTTGAATATGCACCGAGGAGTCCGTTGATGAATGAAGCGTCCTCCTGATATGTATAGGTCATAGCCAGCTTTACAGCCTCGCTGATAGCAGCGTTCATAGGCGTATTCTCGTCATAAATAGACTCATAGAGGGCTATCCTGAGCAAAGCCAGGTTGAGCTTGGATATACGGGCGATGCTTCTTGACTTGCTGTAGCTGGAAATAATACCATCGAGTTCCTCAGCGTGAGCGATAGTGCCCTCAACGAGCTTCTTTACCTCGTCGTTGACTGTGATCTCATCGATCTCCTCAGCTATCTCGTAAAGCTCCTGTATATCATCATCGCGCAGAAGCTGCTCAAAAACCAGCTTGAATGCGCTGTCTCTTATCTCGTGTCTTGTCATTTGAAAACTCCTTATATTTTATCGAGAGGACGGAACATGAATACCACGTCCTTGTTCTCTGCAAATCCGTTCTTCAGGTAGAATTTATGGCTCGGATATCCGCTTGTAGTCAGGAGAGCCATAGCAGCAACACCTTCCTTGGCAAGATCCTTTTCAGCATATTTCAGCAGCTCTGTGCCGCAGTTTTTATGCTGGATATCAGGTGCGATGCAGAGATCGTCCACGACATACTCGATACCGAAGATATATGTGAGCACTCTGCCTGCAAGTATGCCTTTTACCTTATCGTCCTCAACGTAAACGTACCCAACCGACTGCGGTCCTGATGTGAGCTCGCTGATACGTGCCGCAGCAAGATCAACAGTCCATTTCTCCTTCCACGGAGCAGAGTTGAACGCTGCACAAAACGCCTCTGCCGCTTCTTCAAGGTCGGTCGGGATATACCTGCGTACCATTATTCAAATACAACGCCGCTGATAGTGACATTAACTCTTGCCACAGCGACACCTGTCATATTCTGTATGTTTTCCTTAACGGCATTCTGAACATCGAGAGCTACTGCACAGGCTTTAAAACCGCTCTTGACGATGATCTTTATATCTATTGCTGCAACGTCTCCAAGCATACTTACTTTGATAGGGCCGTTTCTTCTGACCTTGCTGATCTTGTTCACTTCGCCGCCGAGACTTGCGACGCCCTTTACATCGAGGGCGGCAAGCCGGGCAACTGTAATCATAACGTCGTCAGATATTTTAAGTCTGCTCTTGACAGCTTCCTTTTCAACTTCCATTTTGTACCTCCGTTGGGCATAGATTTGAGTGTATTTTTTAATCAATTTTCCGTCTACACTCTCACGTTTATATTATACCAAAAAAATTATCGTTTTTCAACTACTTTACTTCAAAAATTCTTATATTTTCTGCCGGCACTTCAGTTTCGCCGAGTATGATTTCCTTTATCGAAGCTGCCTGAGCCTTGTCAAGTCCCTCTGTCTTCACAACTACCTTAGCTGTTTCGCCGTCAAGATAGGCTACGCAGTCCGCAAATCCCTGAGCCCTGATAAGTGACTCTATCTTCCCCTCCGACTCTATCAGCTTTGATACCTGAACTGCATCAAGGGCATTCACGACCATCTCGTCTTCAGTAAGGTCACCGCCGCCCATTACTGTCTGGAGAGTCTGTACAGCTTCATCCCTTCCGTTCATCCTGTCGAGCCTTGCCTGTGCGAAATAGTCCGAAGCTGCACCGACATCGGCATTGACGAATTCAGTCTCGCCGTAATGCGCTATGCTGCCGTCCTCCGAAGCTGAAACCGTTCCGTCCTTCTTGTCCCCGATTTCAGGAGCTGTAGCATAATTTACATACACCGCTGCTCCAAGCATAAGCGTAAGACAAGTCATGATTATCTGCTTTTTCCCGATGATGATAGTTGGTTTCTTCATTGTTATCCTCCTTGATATGATGCCGGAGCTTTTCCCGGCGAACTTAATCTGGCTACATATATCTTTGCTGTGGGTAGACCAAGAGCCGCTGCCGCCGCTCGGTAGACCTGTTCTCTTACCGCAGGATCTCCGCAGCCGCTGCAAAGTATCACAGCGCCCTCTATCTCAGGGGCTTCAACTGTTTCTACAAGTGCTTCCTTTCCGCTGCTGCCGCCTATAAGTACATATTTCTCCTCCTCCTCTGATTTTTTATCGGAAACGCTCTTCTTCCCCTCTGTGGCATATATGTATTTCTGCTCACTCCCGACCTTGATAAATGCCTTTACCTCACCTGCACCGTTTATCTTTCGCAAAAAGTCTTCGAGACGCCGTTCAGTCTCAGAGCAATAGGCATCGCTGCTGAGTTCAGCAGAAAGAACGGCTTTATCCGTACTTTTCTTATCACTGCCGCCGTCAGTCAATGCAGACATCATTATCAGCAGCAGACCTGCCACCCCGAATACTATCACAGCTTTCATCATCCTGCGGTCGCCTTTAAAACTCTTTATCCTGTCAACTATTCCCATCTGCTACCTCCGTATCGTCTCCGAGGCTGTTCCTGATTATTTCCGCCGCATCAGCAAAGTTATCCGCCATGACAGTGACTCTAATAATAGATATGCTGCCCCCGGGAGAAATATTAATCTCAATGTCGATGCTCTCGCAGTCTATACCGGCAGCCTTTATCTGTTCGTGAAGAACAGCGCCTATGTTTTCGGCAGTCTGCCTGCACAATTCCTCATTATAGAGCTCAGCAGCAGCTTCGAGACGCGGCGGTTCAAGCTCACTTAGCTCCGGAAGTTCAAAAACTGCATTCCCGCTTACGAACGGCGTAAGCACCACGACTGCCATAATGAGGTCAAGGAGCATTTTAACCTGCCGTTTCAGTTGGCTACCCGAAGTTATGTATTCTATCAGACATACTGCCGCAGAAGCTGCACATATTGCCTTTACAGCGCTGGTGAATCCGTCCATTCAGCCTCCTTACGGTACGCTCTGCATGACCATCGCCGTGCAGATCACAAATATGACCATATAACTCACAAGGACGCTTTGTGCTATTGCGAGCCCACTGTCGAGTCCTTTCAGCAGCTTCGCAAGCGGCGCTGCTGAAAAAAGCTCTGCTGCCGATGTACCTATCCACATCACCGCTCTGAAGATGACTATCTCGATAACAGACGGCAGCATTATCAACACGACCGCCAGTGTCCCGGCGATACCGGCTGTGCTAACTATAACGTCAAAGCTTCCTCTTACCGATGAATACGCATCAGAAACAGCACCGCCGACTATCGGAACACTTCCGGATATAACAAACTTAGCCGTTTTTGCAGCCGCTCCGTCAGCTTTTCCGGCAAGCGTGCATTTGAGCGTGACAAATCCGCTGAAAAGCGTCATAACTATAGTAATGCCCCATGTTACAATCTTTTTCAGCATAGACGCGATATTATCAACACAACTGGCTGGGAAAACGCTGCCCGTCACTGCAAGAACTGCCGTCATACTCAGTAAAGGCATGAGATAGCCTGCCGACAGAGCAGTTATAACCTCAGAAACTCCGAGAGCTGCGGTATTATAAACGCTGCCTGTAAGAGCTCCGCCAGAAGCTATTGTCATTCCTGAAAATATCGGAACAAATACCGCTATAAAGCCGCTGACACGCCGAATAGCTTCCATAGAACGCTCATAGACAGCCAGTATCTGCGGAGTCATCACAGCAACAGCCGTGATAACACACACCATATCATATGTCTGTGCGCCAGTTTTTTCGGGTAAAGCCGCTTCTCCAACGCTGCGCACGACCGCAGTGAATACAGCAACAGCTATCAGAGTACCGAGCATTTTTATCGGTGCGGAAGCTCTTGCAGCAGCCGCGCTTCGCACATAAGAAATAAGCTCAGAAAAGCTCATACCAGCTATATCACCATAATCAAGACCTATATCGTATTCCTCGAGCATATCGTTCACCTGACCGCTTATCTCCTCCTCGGCCGAAGAATTATCAGCTGCGACAGTAAGCGGTACAGCTGCCGTAAGAAGCAGTATGAACACAACCGCCGCTATAATTAGTCTTCTCATAACACACGTCCTAAATGATCTCATTTATCATCTCCATAAGAACTCTGACGACAGGCAGGCTCATAAAGACAAGAGCTCCGCGTCCCCAAAGCTCAGCCGCTGAAGCTATAGCAGTTTCACCGCTGTCTCGGCAAATGTCCGAAGTTATCTGCGTAATGAAAGATATCGCAAGTGCCTTGAAAACAAGGGAGATATAGTCATCGGATATACCGGCAGATGTAAAAATATCACTGATCTCTGTCAGCAACGGTCCTATCAGCAGAACAGCTCCGCCTACAACACCTATACACGCCGCAAGTGAAGCAAACAGCGCCTGTTCACGGCTGTACTGTCTGAGCATGACCGCAAGAACAGCCGAGCATATGCAGAAAACCGCTGCTGAAAAACTGTTGTCTACCATAGCCCGAACACCGTCTTGACCGTTTCAAAGAGCTCGCCTATCTCCTGAACTATCACGACCAGAACGACTATAAGTCCGGCAAGTGTAGTCATCATAGCCTGTTCCTCACGTTCGGCGCGTTTGAGGACAAGATTCAGAACAGCCACTATTATGCCTGTTCCGGCTATCTTGAATATCAGATCAATATCCATTCATACCTCCGCTATATCACAAGTATCCCAGCCATTACCCCGAAGAGCACTCCGGCGCTGCGGTACATTCTTCCCTTTTCAATAAATACGGAACGCCGTTCACTCTCGAGACATCGGATACGCTCCTCAAGCACGTCCAATCCAGCAAGCTGCCCCTCAGCGTCAGTCCTGCCAAGCATATTCCCAAGTTCTGCAAGTATACTTCGCTCCTCTTCCGGGAATTCCTGAGAATTCAGAGCGTTCTGCCATGACTCACGGAAGTTCTCCCCCTCAGAAAAATCCACAGGCAGCAAACTGAGAAAAGTCAGCTCCTTATAAGCGGGCTCGCCTCTCAGCTTTGCCGCAATATCGTAAACATTCATACCCACAGAGCGAATACAGACCGAAATGTCCCTGAGAAGGCTGCCTATCGCAGCACAAACTTCCTGCCGGTGACGAAGCTGCTGCGAAACAGCGATACCTGCACAGCCGCCTGCAAGCGTGAACATTATCGCCGCCAAAAGTCTAAACCACATCTTTCAGCCTCCGCACCTCGCTTACCTCCGAACAACAACCACTGCCGCGCAGGATCACAGCATACTCAAACACTTTTGCTTCGATAAGGTGGCGTCCAACGCTTCTCTGCATCAATTCATCGTAAGAACCAGCGTGCATTGTTGCCACAAACCTCACTCCGCTGCCGAAAGCAGATAGTATGGCTTCTGCATCAGCCGGAACGGAAATTTCATCGCAGAAGATAACGTCCGGGGAAAGTGTTCTCACCGCCGAGTTAATAGCTTTTGCTCGTTCCTGTCCGACAATGACATCAGTCATGGCGCCAATATCGAAGCCGATATTTCCGCCCGAAGAAGCAGAGATCTCGTTCCGCTCGTCAACAAGAACAGCCTTATATCTGTTTCCGGTCATACGGCACAAATCACGCAGCATGGTAGTCTTTCCGGAATTTACTCCACCGCACACAAGCAAGCCCGTGCAATTGTCGCATAAACGATATATCTCATCAGCACACCCTATAACCTCACGGGATAGCCTGAAATTCAGTGAACTGAAATCCCTTAGTACTCCACCAACAGACGTATCTGCTGTTCCGGCAGCGCCTACTCTTATACCGCCGGCAGGTACAAAATAACCCTCACTCAACTCACGCTTGCAGCTGTGAACAGAATACTTGCATAATGCTTCAACAGTTTCAGCTATCTCAGAAGAAGTAACTTTCACACAGGCTTTATTCATGTAGCTCGCTGTAAGTTCACCGTTATCGGTAAGAAAACGGCTGCCATATGGATAAACGAACGAAACAGGTCTGCCGCTCCTCAGTCGTACCTCAGTCAGCGAACGCCTGTCACCGGCAGATACTTCGTTCATAATACGTCTCAGACGAGCCGGAAGATAACTGCATATAACATCATAGCTTGTACGCTCTTTCATTCTTAACACTCCCTTCACTTGATTATATTCGGTACAAGCCTGAGTTATTACAAAAAAATAAGACGCCGAAGCGCCATAAAAAAACAGCACACCGAAGTGTGCTGTTAATAATGCTATTATTCCTTTACACCACCAAGTGCAACACCTGCGATGATGTATCTTGAAAGCAGAACATATGCGATAATGATCGGAACGATACTGAGCGCGATACATGTGTAAACAACGCCGAGGTCGCTGGTCTTATCTGATGCCTGGATAGAGGAGATCATCATAGGAAGTGTCTTCTGCTCTGTCTTGGAGCTAAGAAGGATCATTGAAGGTGTATAGAAGTTATTCCAGTTAGCAACGAAAGCGAAGATCGCCTGAACAGCGATAGCCGGCTTCATCATAGGAATAGCTATTGTAAGGAAAGTTCTGAACTCACCAGAACCGTCGATACGTGCAGCCTCAACAATGTCGAGTGGGAACGACGATTTCATGTACGATCGCATAAAGAATACGATCGCAGGAGCAGCTGCTGCCGGAAGGATAAGAGGCCAGTATGTATCAACAAGGCCGATCTTAGCCATGAAGTTAAGGAATCCGGTAGCGGTTACCTGAGTAGGAACCATCATGATAAGAAGTATTACAGTATAAGATACTTCTTTGAGCTTGAATTCATAAACATGAATACCATAAGCTGTAAGAGCTGAGAAGAAAACAGTAAGGAAAGTAGCAGAAACTGTGATGATAGCACTGTTTCTGTAACCGATAAGCGGCTTGAAGAGGTTTCCGAAGTTCTGCTTCATAGCTCTGATATTACGTCCGAGATACTTATCCGGAACGATAGCAAGTCCGCCGGCAATATCAGTATCGAGACGTGTAGCATTAATTACAAGGATGTAAATAGGAAGCACGCAGATAATTGTGAGAATCAGACACCAAAAGAACAGGATACCTGACTTGAGTCTGATCTTGAACATATAGTTATCCTTAGGCTGTCCGTATACAGATTTCATTTTGCTCATACGCTCAGACCTCCAAACTGCTTATTCTGCGCTTTTACCTGCTTAGCGAGCTTTTTGCGCTGCTTTTTCTTAGCAATCGCATCAACATCTCTATTCATATAGAATGTGATAGAGCCAAGGAGAAGCGTTACCATAAACAGGAGTACGGAAGCTGCACCTGAGTAACCATAGTTCTGATACTTCTGACCTGTATGGAAGTGTCCGTAAATGAATACTGCCACTGTGGAAACTTCCTTATTAGGAACGTTACCAGCATGATACAGATAAGGAATATCGAACATCTGGAGACCACCGATCATAGATGTTACGAGAGTGTAAACCATGATGGGGCTCAGGAGAGGAAGAGTGATCTTTCTGAATACCTGTCCGCTGCTTGCACCGTCGATACTTGCAGCCTCGAACAGAGACGGGTTAATACCCATAATACCAGACATAAGCATGATCATGGTATTACCAAACCACATCCAAGTCTGGATGAACATAATAACAAAACGTGCAGGCCACTTGTTTGTAACGAATTTAACAACGTCACGGTCAGGACCTTCAAGCTCGTCTACGATACCAAGGCTGTGGAACAGCTGGTTGAAAGCACCGTACTTACTCTCAGAACAGAGAGACATAAACAGAACGGCGACTGATGCGGCAGTAATGATATTGGGCATATACATTATTACCTTAAAGAATCCTTTTCCCGGGATCTTCAGCTTAGCGTCTGTGAACCAGACAGCAAGTGAAAGTGAAAGTGCAATCTGGGGAATAAAGTTACCGAACCAAAGAACAAGAGTGTTCTTGAATGATCTGATGAAATCATCATGAATAGCGCCCTGCATTTTCTTTGCAGCGAGCTCCTGGTACTCCGCGTCGGATTCAACGGGGAGAATACCGAGAACCTTACGGTTTTCCTCGGTAGTAAGTGTAACCTTTTTCAGGAGGTGCTTGAAGTTCTCAAGACCTACAAATTCGCCGGTTTCGGCGCCGTTACCCTGAAAGCTGACAATAAAAGTATTGATCAAAGGCCAAAGTTGGAAAAAGAAATAAACAAGAAAAAACGGCAATATAAAAATATAGCCATATTTAGCATAGCTGATAGATTTGATTCTTCTCTGGGCAGCTGATGCCATAGCACACACCCTCTCGTTAAGAATAGTTAAAGATTATAAATAGCTGCCCATGGGACTTTCGTCCCATAGGCAACTATTATAAGTTAAGCTAAATTGTTATTAAATTACTTAGCAAGATCAGGAACAGCTGTAAGAACGTCGTTCATAGCCTTGGAGATTGTATCCTCATAAGACTTGCCGCCGTCGCAGTATTCCTTAGTTACAGCATCGAGGAATGCGTTCTTGATTGTAGCATCGTAAGGTGTGATGAGTCCCTTAAGGTCGATTGCCTTAGCGTTCTCGTGGAGCTCTGCGAAGTAGTTCTGACCACCGAGGTTCTTTGTTACCCACTCGTTCGGGCACTCACCCTTGTCAACGATTGTCTGCATTACAGTGAGGTTGTTTACATACTCAGGCTTGCTGAGTGCGAGCTCTCTCATTGTCTCAGGATTTACAGTTGCAGTAGCAATGAAGCTCTGAGCCTCTTCACCGTTGTCAGTCTTGGGGTTAACAACGATCCAAGTACCGCCCCAGAAGTAAGGTGCAGGTCCCTGAACAACAGCCCACTTACCGTAAGACTCGGAAGAAGCCTGACCGAGGAATGCGCCCTCACCGAAGCCCCATGTTGATACGAAGTAACCCATTGCTGAGCCGTCCTTACCAGCAGGGATCCACTCATCAGACCACTGACCGTTGTGTGTAACACCGCCGTTGTCCCAAAGTGTCTTTACATACTTAGCAAATGTCTCGCAAGATGCGTCGAATGCAACTCTGCCGTTAGAAACCCAAGGAGTTGTTCTGTTAGCAGCGAATACCTGCCACATACCACCTACGGAGTCAGCAAGAGCAACCTTCTTATCAGAAGCGTTAGCAACTTCTGTAGCAGCAGCTACGAAGTTGTCCCAGCTATTGATCTTAGCCTGCATCTCTTCGGGTGTCTTAACACCGAGGTACTGCTCAGCAAGGTCTGTTCTGTAAGCGAATCCGCCTGCAGCTGCCTGCCATGAAGCACCTACCATCTTACCAGCGTTAGCGCCCTCAGTAGCTCTACCGATTTCAGCTGTGTAAGGATATGCATCTCTGAAGTTGTCGTCTGAGAATCCGAGAGCCTCGAGAGGAGCTGTCTTAGTATCATCGTTGATGTACTTGAGAGCCCAGTCAGCCTCACAGAAGTATACGTCAGGAGCGTTGCCAGCATCGAAGAGTGCGTCATACTTCTCAGAAGCCTGACCGCCGCCTACGCCGAATGCTGTGAAGTCAGCCTTGCTCTTGTCTCCGCCGTTCTTAGCCCAAAGATCGATAAGAGCAGGAACGTCATCTTCGTTCCAAGCAACGATTGTAAACTTATCGCCGCCCTTGCCGAGTGTGATCTCGCCGTACTCTGTTGAGTTGCCCTGGCCTGAAGGAGCAGCAGATGTAGCAGCCTCAGAAGAAGCCTCACCTGAGCCAGCCTCAGAAGCAGCTGTGTCAGCCTCTGTTGCAGCGCCTGTTGTAGCAGCCTTGCTGCTGCTTGAAGAATCGTCGCTACCGCAGCTTACGAAAGCTGTTGCAGACATAGCGAGAGTAGCAACTAATGCTAATGTTCTCTTAAGTGTGTTCATTGGTATTTCCTCCTTAAATATGTATATTACGCTCCGCTGGAAGCATAATATGAATGGATAAATCTACGGATCTCTGCCGACAGATCAACACAAATGTACTCGTGCCGACGCTGCTGTCATCAGTTCCCCGCCGCTGACCATGTAGGGCAGCTATTACCAAGACTAATGTCTGTGTAACTTTTCACAAGAAGTATGCGGAATATCCCCCATACATACTGCTTGCTTTTGTATTTCAAATATACAGCATTTTTTACTCAAAGTCAATGCTTTATATCGTTCTTTAATATTTTTTGTGCGTCCTGTACACTTTCAACAAGTCATTTTCGTTAATAATCACACAATTACCACCATCAAAAAACAAAAGTTACAAAACGGTTAAAGCTATTTTGACTCTTATTCAACAATCAAAGTCTCTCTCTTTTATTGCTATTGCCCAATGGTTACAAATTCCAGGAGTTCCGACAGCTCTTTTTGTGAAATTCCATCAACATATAGGAGCTCATATACATTTCCGTAGCCGTCTATCTTGCCGCGCAGTTCTATTATGCCCTCTGCGGTCTTTTCATCGATATTTGGCAAAAGCATCAGTTCTTCTTTGCCGGCAGTATTTATGTTCACCGGAGCAATATCTTCAAGCGTCAGGATGCTCTCTGTTTCGATTTCTTCTGATTTTGACTCAGGAGTTGTAACGATTTCCGGCTGTGTATCAGTTTCTGTAACTGGTTCTGTTGTCACCGCAGTTGTAACGGGATTTTCTACAAATATATGCTCCTTTATATCATAAAATGTTTCTGGTCCTATGCCGTCGACCATCATTATTTCTTCGATATAGCTGAAGCCGCCGTGTTTCTCCCGGTAGCTGATTATAGCAGCCGCTTTCACTTCTCCTATCCCTTTCAGCATAGACAGTTCATCCTCCGACGCCTTGTTCAGATCAAGAAGCAGAAATTCTGTTACGGTTTCGGACATCATTTCCGTCGTCGAAGTGATACTGACTGTTGACACAGAAGAAGTCACCAAAGTTACAGTCGATGTCTGGGTTGCCGTTGTTGTATTATCCGAAGTCTCCTCGGCAGTCGTTACCGGCGTGAAAGTTACTTTTCTCTCTTCTTTCGGCTTATGCAGAAGAAGTCCTCCGATAGCGACCAGCATAAACAGTATTCCTAATATCAGAGCCTGTGTCTGTTTGTTTTTCATCCCGTCACCTTCGATGATCTGAGAGTGTACAGTCTGAGCACTTCACTCGCATCAAACGCTGTGATATGTCCGTCCCTGTCATAATCAGCGGCATAATCTAATTCAGGCTCGACAGCGCCTTTTCTCGAAGACGAAAGTTCGGTATAGTGGCGAAGCAGAAGTGATGCGTCAAATGCGAGAACCATTCCGTCTCCGTCAACATCACCCTTCTCAACTGCTTTTATACGGACAGCCTTTGAAGCAAAACTGCTGTCACTAGCCTTTCGCCTTATCAGCATATACTCACCTATATCGGTTCTTCCGTCATCTGACCACTTATCAAAGCAGAGGTCAAGACCTTCACCAACCGCAGCTTCTCCGTAAGCATTTTTCAGAGTATCCTTGTAGTCGCCTGAATAATCATATCCCCAGTACTCAGGATAGTCAGAATGTCCTGTTATATAATGAGCAAGTTCAAAGCTGTCTGTGTCTTCAAGCAAGAGACTGCTATCTTCACAGCGCTCAAAAGCGGGCAGCTTCTCCGGTGCATCAGGAGCATCGGGAATGTCATAGCTGACTATATCACTCGCAAATCTTCCGCTGCCAGCCCCGACACGCAGTTCGAGTTTTTCAGATGGCATAACTTTGAACTTCCAGCCGCTGTCTGTTTTTATCATTCTGCTTGCTGCCGGTACAAATCCACATCCGTTCACCGAGTATTCAAGACTGTCTGCTATATCATCCGGCATAGTACCGAGTGTCTCCTCGCGGAAGTCAATGTTCAGCTCGGGTATCACCGGCTTATCAGGAACTTTTACAGTGACCTCACCGTCAGGCGTATCGGCTATGAGTGACATTCCGGCAAACTTGCCTATATCAGATCCGGATTCTATCTGTGAACCGTCAGGAGCGTAAAGTGTAATACCGCTACCTAAATTGACTATCTGACTATCAAGGTAGATATTGACAGGATCATAAATTATCTTCACTTCAACATCGCTGCTGAGCCGATTATCCTGTTCGAGATGCAGAGTAACGGTTCTTTCGCCGTATTGCTTGTCTATCTGCGCGCTGCGCTTGTAGGGTTCTATACTGTACTCATTGTCAGCTATCTCAGCACCTGTGAAAGGATAAAGCACCATGTCTTTATATCCAGCATTGACTTCTATAAGATAGTTGTTCGGACCTGTCTTTACAGCCTGCTTATAGTTGTATCTCCTATCAGAGTATTCGCAGTAGTACAGAGCATTTAACTGCGCTTTTGCCGGCGAATAGCTTCGCTCCGAGAAATGCACTCCGTCCGTTGTTGCGCTTATCTTCATATCAGAATCTATTTTCAGCGGCTTTGTGTAGTCCATAAACTCACCGCCATTCATGGAATATCTTATCGCTGAGCCGTTCTTCGCACTCAGCTCCACCTTTTCATCGGGAGCTACCTCTCCGGACATATGCGAAAAGTCCACCGTTCCCGGCTGTGAACCAAGAGCCTTAATGGATATGTTTCCGATACAGGTATATACATCAGACTTTTCAAACAAAGCTTTATAACTGTCTACAAGCTCGACTGATGCAGTGTAGATGCTGCCGTCCTCCGGAAACAGTCCGTCGAGATAAGCGTGTTCAAATTCGTCGATGAACTCATTCTTCTCTTCATCGCTTAAACAGTAGTTTTCTTCCTGTACGTCTTCCCATTCCTTGCCGTCAGCGCTGATAAAACTTGTATGGGATAAGGAAGCTTCTATCTGCTCACGGCCAGCAGAGCCGTCAACATCAGTATATTTGCCTGTTACTTTGGACTTTGCAGTAAATCCGCCCTCTGACGGTACAAGATCAGTGACATTATCATTTGTAAAATGTACAACTACGCTGAACAGCTCGCCCGACTTCACCGGAACGCTCTTATCGAGCTCAATAGTTTCAAATCCTGTAAGTTCACTGACTCCCGAAGCAAGTCCGGTATGAGCCTCACCGGAAACAGGTAAATCCTCAGAAGTAATACCGGTATAAACGCTCACCTCGTAGCCGGTTTCCGGAACAAGAAAGTAAGTCGCAACAGCATCAAGGTTCATATCCTGCGGTGCACGGAAAACGTTCGCCGCATATACACTGTCCGAGTCCTTATCTGATGAAAGTCTGAAATACGGCGAATAAACGTCATTCTGACAAATATATGTATGCTCATTCTTGTCAGCTAGCTCAAAAACAGTAAAATCATCCAGCGAATTATCGTAGTACGATATCCAGAAACAGCCTTCCTTGCCGTTATCCATTCCCCAGCTGTTCTTAACGAGCCATGCACCGTTTCCGGCAGGCGAATTCTTAAAGCGTTCAGCCGGCATATCGTCGTCCCAGCCTATTATTGTGACAGCATGGTTCTGAAGGCGCTTTGTGCGTAGAGAGTATGATGTGCAGAACGTGCTGTCGTATGTGTCCTTATTGCTGTGATAGATATTACAGTCCACCGCATTGCCCGACATAACAAACTGTTTTATCCGATCGTTTACAGCCTGACGGTTGGAATTTTCATCATTATAAGAGAGAGTATAGGCATTTTTCAGATGGTAGTCACATTGAGTCAGCATCTGTGTGACGCTGAAACGGTCACGGAATATATCCCTCTCTTCATAAGGCAGTCGTTCTTCGTTTACCGGTCCGCACCATTTTGCCCACAGACTGATGACCTGACGGCTGTTTCCACCCTTGTTAAGGATATCTTGCACATCCATATCCATTATATCGCCGCTGAACGGATCGTAAAAGGAGTAGAACGCAGTATGCATCTCCGAGAGATCAACATCCGGAACAGAACCGATTATCGATGACTCGGCGCTTGCAGCAGAAGTATACGCCCAGCAGGTACCGTACGAGCCCTGATCCTTCATGGAAGAAACGGCTCCGTATTCTCTCATATCGTACTTAGCCGGAAATTCAGCCGCAGAGACCTGAGTCTGCACCATCGGATCATATGCCACGGACGAAACGAGCTTTCCGTCAGATGCAAAACCGCTCATATCCGGCAGCGAATCTTTGAGGTGTGTATGCTCATATCCGCCTGCTATCAGCTTATCCGAGCTGTAAGCATATGGTACAGAACTATAAGAAAGCATAACAGCTGCCGCTGCTGCCGAAAACGCTTTTTTGAAATGCATACTCATTCTCCTTATACATTATAATAGTATAGTAATTATAACACATAGCATCAGAAATAGCAACAGGGACTTAATGATTTTTTCATAGTCGAAGCCAAATTATAATTATAAATATTGACCTTGTGAGTGTTTTTTGATAAAAATATATTTTTATGCTTGAAATCCTTGAAATAATGTGTTATAATGTAATTTGTTATTGTAACAATATTTCATATGTAAAGGAATGATAGACTTTGAAGATCAGTTTTTCAACTCTTGCCTGCCCTGATTGGTCATGGCCGGACATCTACTCTATGGCAAAAGACTTCAACTTTGACGGAATCGAGATAAGAGGTCTAGGTGACGAAATTTTCTCCGTTAAAGCTAAGCCCTTTACCGATTCACAGCTACCCGACACAGTTGCAAAACTAAAGGCCCTAGGTCTAGAAATTCCATGTCTTTCATCCGGCGCCTGCCTTAAATTCAAGGATAAATTCAACGAAGCAGAAGCAGAGATCCGCGCTTATGCTCAGCTCGCACAGAAGCTCGATGCTTCATATATAAGAATTCTCGGTGACCTCGAACCTGCCCCCGGCGGAGACGTTGACGACGATTACGTTGCAGAAGCTCTCCTCAAGCTCGTTCCGATAGCTGAGGAATACAATGTAACTCTCCTCGTTGAGTCAAACGGCGTTTACAGTGACACAGCAAGACTCGCAAAGCTCCTCGATAAGGTATCGAGCCGCAAGGTCGCTGCTCTCTGGGATATGCACCACCCTTACCGCTATGCTGGCGAAGCTCCTGAAACAACTATCGCTAATCTCGGCGAATACATAAAGTACATCCAGGTAAAGGACAGCGTTATGCGTCCTGACGGTACTGTTGAATACCGCATAATGGGTTCAGGTGATATTCCTGTAAAGGAAATGATCGCCGCACTCGGTACTATCAACTACAACGGCTACATCTCCCTCGAATGGGTAAAGCGCTGGGCAAAGGACCTCAGCGATGCAGGCGTTGTCGTACCTCAGTTCGCTGAGTTTATGGCTCCCTACAAGAAAAAGCACAAGCACTCACTTCAGACAAATATGCGCGGCGACGGTCAGTATCCATGGCCTAAGGAGAAGATCATCAACTACACCTTCCCCGATGTCCTCGACCGTATCTGCGATCAGTTCCCGAATCAGTATGCTTTCCGCTATACTGAGCTCGACTATACACGTACATACCCTGAGTTCCGTGATGATGTTGACACATTCGCACGCGCACTCCTTTCAATGGGCGTAAAGAAGGGCGACCATGTTGCTATTTGGGCAACCAATGTTCCCCAGTGGTACATCACTTTCTGGGCAACTACAAAGATCGGCGCTGTTCTCGTTACTATGAACACTGAATACCGTATCCACGAGGCTGAATATCTCCTCCGCCAGTCGGACACTATGACTCTCGTTATGATCGACGGTATCAAGAACATCAACTATGTTGACATAATCAAGGAACTCTGTCCCGAGCTCGAGACCTGCCAGCCCGGTCAGCTCCGCTCTGCAAAGCTTCCGTTCCTCAGAAATGTCATCACTATCGACTCAAAGAACAACGGCTGCTACACATGGGAAGAAGCTGTTGCACTTTCCAAAAATATCCCCTACAGCGAGGTAGAGATCGTCCGCAAGACTATCAATATGCACGATGTCTGCAATATGCAGTACACATCAGGTACTACCGGATTTCCCAAGGGAGTTATGCTCACACACCACAATGTTGTAAACAACGGTAAGGCTATCGGAGACTGCATGGATCTCTCAACTGCTGACCGTATGATGATACAGGTGCCTATGTTCCATTGTTTTGGAATGGTACTCGCTATGACTGCTTCAATGACTCACGGCGTAACAATGTCACCTATCACACGTTTCTCCCCTAGAAAGGGACTTGCTTGCATCAACAAGGAAAAGATAACCTGCTTCCACGGTGTTCCGACAATGTTCATCGCTATGCTCGGACACGAGGACTTTGAGAAGACTGACTTCTCATATATGCGTACCGGTATCATGGCTGGCTCTCCCTGTCCTATCAAGACAATGGAAGACGTTCTCAACAAGATGCATATGTCTGAGATCTGCATTACCTACGGTCAGACAGAAGCTTCACCTGCTACAACTATGAGTAAGACTACTGATACTATCGAGCAGCGTGTAAATACTGTCGGCGGACCTATCTTCGGCGTTGAATGCAAGATCGTTGATCCAGAGACAAACGAGGAGCTCCCTGACGATACAGACGGCGAGTTCGTTGCAAGAGGCTACAATATAATGAAGGGCTACTACAAGATGCCCGAGGCAACTGCTGCTGCTATCGACAGCGAAGGCTGGCTCCACACAGGTGACCTTGCAAGAAGACGTTCAGAGGACGGCTACTTCAAGATCACAGGACGAATCAAGGATATGATCATCCGCGGCGGCGAGAACATCTACCCCAAGGAGATCGAGGACTTCCTCTATACATATCCCAAGGTTAAGGACGTTCAGGTAATCGGCGTTCCAAGCGAGGACTACGGCGAAGAAATTATGGCGTGCATTATCCTCAAGGAAGGCGAAACAGCTACCGAGGACGAGATCAAGCAGTTCTGTCTCGACAGAATGGCAAAGCACAAGTGCCCGAGATACGTTGACTTCGTTGACGGTTTCCCGATGAACGCTGCCGGAAAGATACTCAAGTACAAGATGAGAGAACAGGCTGTAGAAAAGCTCGGACTCCACAAGGCTGACAGTATCGTAACTGCATAATTAAATAAGAACAAGCCGCTGTTTTCACAGCGGCTTTCTTGTATTCTATGCCCCTTACAAATGCTTTCAGCCATTGACCTAATAAAATCCACGTAGATACCATTATAAAGCTTTATCACCAATAATAAAAGCCGCTTATACAGCGGCTCTTCTTATTATAATAGTAACAATTACGCTTTTCCGCGTATCAGATAATACGGTATCGCAAACCACTCTCTCACCCAGTAGGTCGGGAGCAGTATCTTCGATGTATCCGCTGATATTGCGCAGGTATCGTCGATTCCGATCTTCTTCGCAATCATTTTTGCACGAAGCTGATGATAACCGTCAGTAACGATAGTTATGTTCTGACTCAGCCCCGCCTGCCTGATGATATCCATCGAATACTTCAGGTTCTGTTCGGTATTTACGGACTTATCCTCCATAAATATTCGCTCAGGAGCAACGCCCTTCGCAACAAGATATTGCTTCATCGCCCACGCTTCTGTCGTGGCTTCGTCTTTGCCCTTACCGCCCGAAACGACTACCTTTACACTATCGTTTTCGTCAAGGAATTCGCAGGCGGCGTCAAGACGATATCTCAGCATTTTGCTGGGATAACCGTTCTTTGCCCGACAACCGAGCACAACAAGAGTCGTATCACTGTTATCAGGACGTGCAACAGCTGAACTTGCCATAAACACGCTGACTGTCAGTGCATACACGACAAAAGCAGCAGCGAGTCCACAGCATATGCAGACAAAAGCCTTTCCTGCTGTACTTTCACACAGCGCTTTCAGCTTGCCGGCAGTCCTTCCGTAAAAGACGAATACAAGAGTCATAGTACCTGCAACAGCCATACCGAAAAGATTTCCGATATTGACAATACGTTTGAACAGCGGTGCAATAAACACCAGCAGCAAAATGAATGAAATAACAGCCGGTATTATCTTAACATTCTCTTTTCTTATAAATTCCGTCATTTGTCTCCCTGTTTTTATCTTACATCTTTGATGCGAGCTTGATTATCCTGTCAAGATTTTCCTTTGTAGTAGTCTCACTTCCAAGATGAGTCGGCACAGCATTGTAAAGTCCGTGGAAATCAGAGCCGCCGGTCTCTATAAGACCGTACTTCTCAGAGATAGCAGAAAGCTCCTTGCGGTAAGCCTCATCAGCTGAGTGATGTCCGATTTCTACGCCGTCTATCTTGCCTTTCTTTGCGAGCTCCTCAAGGAGCTCTATATTATCGTACTGTGCAGGGTGAGCCATTACAGCAACGCCCTTTGCAGTATGTATAAGGTCAATAACAAAATTAACATCAGGGTATTCACGCTCTACGTAGCAGCTTCCGACCTGAGGATTGAAGAGCTCCCGGTCAAGATCACCGTAGAATTCAAGAGCGTAGCCGTAGCTTATAAGCGCACGCATGATGTGCTGCTTGAAGATACTCTTTGATGATGTGGTATGCTTGAGTATGCTCTCGAGGGTTATGGGAAATTTCTCCATTACCTTATCTATCATTTCCTTTGAGCATTCTTTTCTTATCTCACAGCACTTGAGGCAGAGTCCCTCAAGGCGGTCAGGTTTCTGCGGAGCATAACAGAGGATATGAACCTTGCTGTTACGGGCTTTGTCCCACGCCGAGAGCTCTACACCGGGAAGTATCTTTACTCCGGCTCTCTCTCCGAGAACGTGAGCACGGGAAAATGAAGCCATAGTATCGTGGTCTGTGATGGAAAGCCAATCGATGTTAGTACGTTTTGCCTGATCTATTATGTCCTCTATACCGAGTGAACCATCCGACAACTTAGTATGACAATGCAGATCACAAATCATAATTACCTCCTTCTCAGCAGTATTTCTGCTTTGAAGCTGCAAATTTAGTTTGTATATTTTATACTATATACAAAACCGACAGTAATTATACCACATTATCTTATAAATTGCAAGGATATTGCACAAGTTTTCACACGTTTATCACACAAAACTCTAAAAATGTTCATTTTTCAGCGCAAAAAGCGGCATAAATATCGCTTTTTCTCAGTCCGCTTTCCTTTGCAACAGCTTTGCAGGCATCTACCGGTCTTTCGCCCATATCTACCAGTCTGCGTACCTGTTCGAGTGCCTGTTCTATGGTTATTTCCTCGTCTGCATCTCCGGAAGCTCCTTCCAGTACCAGTACAAATTCGCCTTTAGGCTCATGTTCGGAGTAGTAGCTGCAAGCCTCTGCAAGAGTCATCCTCAGCACTTCCTCATGTATCTTGGTGAGCTCACGGCAGAGCGCTATCTTTCTCTCACCGCCGAAGAAATCACAAAGATCAGCAAGTGTAGTCTTCAGCTTGTGCGGTGCTTCGTAGAATACCATAAGTCCCGTTTCGCCGCGCAGGAGCTCAAGACGTTCAGCACGTTCTTTCTTTGGAACAGGAAGAAAGCCTTCAAACATAAAACGTTTTGCCCCCATAGCCGAAAGAGCTACCGCAGATACGACCGCGCTCGGTCCGGGAACTACCTTAACGTCTATCCCCTTTTCCGCACACAGCTTCACCAGCACTTCGCCCGGATCTGATATGCAAGGCATACCTGCATCGGTAACGACTCCGCAGCTCTCACCGGAAATAAGTCTGCCGATTATCTGCTCAGCTTCAGCTTCTGTGCTGTGTTCATGGAAGCTGACGAGCTGCTTCTTTATCTCATAGCGGTTGAGGAGCTTCAGCGTTACGCGTGTATCCTCCGCGCATATGAAATCCACTTCCTCCAGCATACGCAGCTGACGGAGAGTGATGTCCTCCATATTGCCGATAGGCGTTCCGATTATGTAAAGTGTGCCGCTCATAACTGCTCCTTTCCGGTGTTGTATATCATCTGAAGCTCGTCCGAGAAGCCATCTCCGCTGCGTATATAAAGCTGCGGTTCTATCTTCATAAACGGCTTTGAGCCTTTTTTACCCTCGATAAGGAAAAGCCACGGTGCTTCCTCCGGTCCTTTCGACACCATTCTAAGACGCTTTGGCTCTATGTTGTGTGACTTCATAGCATATATAACGTCGCTGAGCCTTTCCGGACGGTTGCAGACACAGAGTCTGCCGCCGAATTTCAGGAGCTTTTCCGCAGCCGCACAAACATCGTCTATATTGCACATTATCTCGTGGCGCGCTATCCTCTGAGCTGTTATCGCGCTCTGAAAGCCTGCATTGTCTGCTTTGTAAGGCGGATTGCAGGTAACGAGGTCAAGCTGTCCGAGAGGTGCACCTTCCCAGAGTTCCTTGAGGTCAGCACATACAGGGACAATCCCCTCTGTCTCGCTGTGCTCCATACCAAGCTTTAACTGCTCTATCGCTCCCTCCTGTATATCCACCGCATAGGTCACCTGCGGAGGCAGCTGTTTCTGCATTATCAGAGGAATTATACCGCAGCCTGTTCCGAGATCACAAGCCTTATCCTTGCGGCGGTACTGCGAGAAGTGTGCAAGCAGAAAAGCGTCCGTGCCGAAGCGGTGATCGCTGCTGGCACAGACATATATTTTATCGGTTAGTTTTTCGTATTTGTATTCCATATTTTTCCTTTTTATCTTCTCATCATTACAATATATTCAGTAGTTCCTTCTTCATACTTTTTTGTTTCCGTAAGATGAAAACCGTGTGCCTCATAAAAGCGGACAGCATCAATATTCTTTTCTATCGTCCAAAGAAAATTGACTGCATATTTTTCTTTGGCATATTCGATCAATTCTGAGCCGACGCCCTGACCTTGAAAGAAATGATCAACATATAATTCAACGATTTCTTCTTTCTCTATGCGGATAAGTCCTTTTATAATTCCGTCATCATAAAGGAACATATTGTTCAGAAAACCGTTTTCAAGGTACTTTTCTGCGACAGGAATAACTTGTAATTCTCCGAATGAATATGCATCGTCATTAAAAATAGAGCGATACTTCATTCGTTTAGCAAACACAAGTATCTCCGCAATTCTCGAAGCATCTTCTTTGGTCGCTCTTCTGATATGTGTCTCATTAAATCTGCTAAACTCAGGTTTATCCTTATGATCACGTATTATATCAAGTGCTTCTCTCATATCGACACAGCGAGCGTACCTGTTTTTCCACATGAAGCTGTTATAATAGCGGTAAGTCTGCTCCGCCGTCATAAATTCATTGTCAAAAGTTGAATTACAGTATTCGGGAACTATCATCTCAAAACCATGCTCAAAGCCGCATTTGACAGTTGCGTCAATACAGTAATCAGTCTGCAAACCAACAACGATGAGTTTTTCCGTGCCTTTTTTGCGCAGGTATTCAAGAAGTCCGCTGTCACGGAAAGGACTGTTCACGGTCTTATCGAAGATCCTCTCACCGTTCATAGGAGCAAATCCATCATATACCTCAAAACCGTCGCTGCCCTTTGAGAGAGGTTTGCCCTCGCCATCATCGTGACGAACATATATTACTTCAACTCCGTACATACGAGAATGGTATATAAGGCGCTGAATATTCATAACAAGCGGCTCTAAGGCATAAAGTCTTTCATCAAACAGCAGATTCTGAGCATCGACAACAAGCAGCGCAGTCCGTTTCATATTATCGTTCCTCCGCCGACAACAACATCCCCGTCATAGAGAACTACAGCCTGTCCGCTTGTGACCGCTCTCTGCGGCTCGTCAAATTCGACCATATATCTGCCGTCCCCAAGGTAAGAAACGACCGCCGGCTGTTCTTTCTGACTGTAACGAGTCTTTGCGGTAACTCGCATTGGCTCACTAATCTCAGGCACGGAAATGAGATTGAAATCATCGGCTATGAGCGACTTTGTATAAAGATCTGACTCGTCTCCGAGAGTGACGGTATTGCTTTCAACGTCTTTTCGCACAACGTAAGCCGGCTTTCCGAGCGATATACCAAGATGCTTTCGCTGACCGACCGTGTAATTGATGATACCCTTATGCTCTCCGAGAACTTTTCCCTGAATATCGACGAAGTTTCCACATGGAGTCTCACAGCCAGTAAAACGGCGGATAAATCCGGCATAGTCTCCGTCAGGTACAAAACATATATCCTGACTGTCAGGCTTGTTCGAGTTAACAAGACCGGCTTTCTCTGCTATATCCCTTACCTGTGACTTTTCGAGACTGCCAAGCGGAAATATCGTATGCGCAAGCTGCTCCTGAGTGAGCGAATAAAGCACATATGTCTGATCCTTGCTGCGATCAGCAGGGCGTTTCAGAAGGTACCTTCCGCTCTTCTCGTCAAACTCATTCACAGCATAGTGACCGGTGGCGATATAGTCGTAATCAAGTTCAAGTGCACGTCTGAGCATCTTATCGAACTTGACATGGCGGTTGCACTCGATACAGGGATTGGGAGTTCTGCCGCATATATAGCTGTCCGCAAACTGTTTCATAACGTGCTCGCGGAAATTGTCCTTGAAGTTGAACACAAGATGCTCGAAACCGAGTCTTCTTGCAACGCTTTTTGCGTCCATAACATCTGACAGCGCACAGCAAGTCTTTCCTTCCTTCTGCGCCTCTGAAATATCTTCATCAGAAAAGAGCTTGAGAGTCACACCCATTACTTCAAATCCCCTGTCTCTCAGGAGAAGAGCCGCAACAGAGCTGTCAACGCCTCCGCTCATTCCTACCATAACTCTTTTCATATCATTATCCTTCAAAAATACAGACGGAACTCACATTCCGCCGTTGATGATCTTCTCAGCTTCCCTGAGAGAGCTGATATAGTAATCCGCTGTTTCTTTCAGCTTGTCTCTGTCGCCTGACGAGATCTCGTCGTATACAGCCGCTGTCACAAAGCCTGCATTCACAGCAGTCTCTACACAGTGGAGCGAATCCTCGATAACGAGAGTGTCACACGGTTCAGTACCAAGGCGTTCAGCGCCGCCGAGGAATATATCCGGGAATTTCTTTCCATTTGGGTATTCGGCGTCCGTCAGCACAAATCTGAACCTGTCATATATGCCGCATCTTTTAAGCACGGCAGATGCAAGGCTCTTGTATGTTGCAGTCGCAACTCCGTATGGTATACCTTTTTCATCGAGTATGCCGAGAAGCTCCCTGACATAGGGCTTCAGCTGGATATTCTCCTCATATTCTATGCGAACGAGTTCTTCTATACGGTTTATGATATACTCCTTCGTATGCGCGATACCAAGCTCGTCGATGAAGAACTTTGCTGCCTGATCTACCGACATCGTCCTAACCTTATCGGACACAGCTTCTGACGGCGAAGTGATACCGTTCTCGCGCAGGAAATTCCTGTCTACGTCGTTCCACACGCTCATCGAATCTATAACAGTTCCGTCAAGGTCAAAAATTACGCCCTTTATCATATCAGTTACCTGCTTTAGCTGCCGCAGAAGCTTCTTCGCGTTCTGTCTTTGTCATCATAGTGACAGATCTTTCAGCTTCGCTCGTTACATGATGTCCCTCAGTAGAAGCATCTCCGCAGATGACTACAGCCTGCTTTCCGAGCACATCATACATTTTCTTGAATTTTGAATATGGGTAGACAACATTTCCGGCAAGGGGATCAGCAACAGTAACCTTACCATCATTATCGCCGTCAGGCAGTTCTATTCCGTACACGACCACACAATGCTGATACCAGTCAAATATGAGGTCCTTGCCGTTCTGAGCCTTCCATACCTTTTCGGGATAAGATTCCCTCAGATCTATCGTTACCCATGCAAGAACAGGTCTGCCCTCTTCGAGCTGATACATCAGATCATCGAACTCAGTTCCTGTTAGATCAACACCATAGCAGGGAGAATCAACAGAAGCAAAGTATTTGTCTGCTGCCTGCACTATGACATTTGCATTGCAGCCAAAGCCGTCTATTCTCGGATCACCTACAAAAGCCTCGTCCATAACGACTTCACCGGTAAAGGTTATCGGCATGAAACGGTCAGCCATAGTGATCTTATCAACATCAAATCCGAGATAATTCAGCAGAGTAGTAAGTGAAGTTATCTCACAGCCGGTAGGAAGTTCCGGCTTTTGCATAACAGCCGTTACCTCTCCTGTGATACAGGAGAAAGGCGTTACATAACCCTCCGGTAACGAAACATCTATCGTAAACTGCTCTGTAGGAGCTTCTGTCTCAGGCTCTGTTATCGCTACTGTTGCAGGTACATCAGCCGCAGCTGCCGCAGCGTTATGCCTCTCAAGAGTCGAACTGTCGGGCACTTCCGTGCCGCATGAGGTGAAGATGAAAGCTGCCGCAAGTGCAGCCGCAGTTGATCTGAAAAAATCAGCCGTCATTAAAATTACTCCATATCTATCATTATTTTTGCTTTATAATCCTTTTGAGCAGAGGTCACTGTCTCAAGTGCGAGTCCATAGACATCGGAAGCTCTTATCTCGAGCTTGGCAAAGCGTTCTGCCGTATCCCCCTGACGGGCAAGCTTCGCTATCGAAGATGCATATGGTATCTTAGCTGTATCCTTTGCCTGAGCAAGTATCTCTTTTCCCCTCTCGTTGAACGCAAGTATCCTTCCGTACGGCGGAAGATGCTTCATATCGTTTTTTGTTATACCGATAAGGAGAGAGAGCATTATCCTGCGTATTCTTGCCATAGTATATCTCTTTGTCTTTACTGTGAACAGCAGTTCATCGAGAGAGCCTGCCATTCTTGCACCATATATCCTGTACTCAAGTCCCTGCCCTACATCGTTTATCTCTGCTATCTCGTCTGTATCCGTGCTTCTCAGCTTATACAGGAGAACTCTCTCGAGCCTTGACAAAGCAGCTGTCTCACCCTTACTCCTCGCCTCTGATATAGCATCTGCCCAGAGCGGAGTAGTATACTCGCTTATGGCTGAGATACTGTGCTCTGAAGCAAATTTTTCACGTATATACGAAGCGCTCGCAAATCCTCCGGCAGGCACATTGCTATCGTGAGGAGCGCTGACTCTCTTGATAGTAAACGGCGTCATACCGGACGCAAATCCCCTTAGTGAACGCATATACTCAATCGCAAGCAGGTTATTAGGCTCTGAGATTATCTCGCCTATCTCAGGATCAGCACCATTTATCACAGAATTAAGAGCCCGGGGATAGGTATAGCCTTTTTCCATTATACTGCGTATCTCGTCCGAACGCGTAAGAGCCGTATACTCGACAGTTTCAAGAGTCTTTTCAAGGAGCTCGGTATCGCCGCACTCGCTTCCGAATGAGAGCTCATCAACAGTTCCGAGCGCATTGAGAAGATATACTGCTCCCTTGGCGAAATTCTCAGCCGAAGAAAGGCAGTACTGCACCGGAAGCTCGATAACGAGATCCGCTCCGGAACGCACCGCAAGACGAGCACGTTCGAGCTTGTCCATAATGGCAACATCGCCGCGCTGGACGAAGTTTCCGCTCATTACCGCAACTATATGCGTAGCACCATGTTTCCGAGTTTCACGGATATGATACAGGTGACCATTGTGAAAAGGATTGTACTCACAGATAATACCGCTGATTTTCATTTTACTACCTCTTTTCTCAAATTTCAATGGATTTCATAAATTTTTCATTAAGTTTGGCTTTATACTCAACTACGCTCTAAAACACAGTTCAATTTTGTCTTTTTTGCCGATATTTCATTGAACCCGCGAGCTCGAAGCCTAAAATTTGCAAAAAAGACTTGCATTTTTTCAAAAAAAGTATATAATAGTATATGCAATATAAAATTTTGAAAGGATTTGCATATATGATAATCTTAGTTGTTAATGCAGGAAGCTCTTCCCTTAAGTACCAGCTCATCAATATGGACGATGAGAGCGTTATCGCAAAGGGAAACTGCGACCGTATCGGTATCGACGGTCATATCGCTCATAAGACAAGCGACGGAAGAACTCTCGATCAGGATTGTGCTTTCCCCACTCACACAGAAGCTTTTATGAAGCTCGTTGAAGCTCTTACAACAGGTGACGCTAAAGTTATCGACAGCATGGACGAGATCTCAGCTGTTGGTCACCGTATAGTACAGGGTGCTGACGTATTCGACAAGTCCGTTCTCGTAACTGACGAAGTTATCGACAAGATCGATGAACTCCGCGAACTCGCTCCCGTACATAACCACGCTCATGCTCTCGCTCTCAGAGCCTGCAAGAGCGTTATCCCCGCAAACGTTCCTCAGGTAGTTGTATTCGATACAGCTTTCCATCAGACAATGCCCCCCAAGGCTTTCATGTTCGGTCTTCCCTACGATGACTATGAGACACTCCACGTAAGAAAGTACGGTTTCCACGGTACTTCTCACAGATTCGTTTCCAAGGCTCTCGCAGAGGCTATGGGCAAGGACGTTAAGGACCTCAAGATCGTTTCATGCCACCTCGGCAACGGTTCTTCTATCACAGCTGTTGACGGCGGCAAGTCCGTTGATACTTCAATGGGATTCACTCCTCTTGACGGTGTTGTAATGGGTACACGTACAGGCTGTGTTGATCCTTCCGCTGTAACATTCGTTGCTGACAAGCACGGCTTTACTCCTTCTGAGATGAGCGAGTATATGAACAAGAAGTCAGGCTTCCTCGGAGTATCCGGTGTTGGTTCTGACAACCGTGACGTTCAGGCTGCTGCTAACGAGGGCAACAAGAGAGCTCAGCTCGTTTCTGATATGCTCATCTACGAGATCAGAAAGTACATCGGTTCCTACGCTGCTGCTATGAACGGTCTCGATGCTATCCTCTTCACAGGCGGTATCGGCGAGAACTCATGGGAGGTTCGTGAGGGTGCCTGCACAGATATGGACTACTTCGGCATCAAGATCGACAAGGAGCTCAACAAGTCTGTAAGAGGCAAGCTCACAAAGCTCTCAACACCTGATTCAAAGGTTGAGGTTTGGATTGTTCCTACAAATGAGGAGCTCCTCATTGCAAGAGACACTCTCGAGCTTATCTCAAAGTAATTATAGCACAGTTTCGTGCATAAATCAATAAGAAAACGGACTATCACTGCGATAGTCCGTTATTTTTTACTCTTTTAATTCTTGACTTGCGGCGGATTTTTTCAGCCTGCGATATTTCAACCAGCCAAAAGAATTGACAAGGCAAACAAATCCGATGAAAAACAGGTAGCCCTTGATATTCCGGGAAACGTTAGGAGGTTCGTCCGGAGCCTGAAAATAACCGCAGAATGTCCACAGACCGCCCATAACGATAATTATTAAATTCGGGATATTCAGCATAAGGAATAAATAATACTCCCGGTAATCATTCATACGGCAAATTGCAACCATATAGATAATAAAGCATAGTATATCCAAGAATACAACGAACAAATTAAAAAGTAAAATACCAAGGTCAGCACCGTAATAATTTGTTTTCAAACCTGTTATCTCATTTGTTTCATAATTATATGACACTTTATCCCAGAAGTAGCATTTTTTCTTTAAACGCAGGTCAAATTCCGGCGAGATCTTAATTATTTTCCCATTTTCGTCAAGAACTGCTGCTCGAATAGAGGGATATTTCTTGATGTTATCCTTCATATGACTGACGACAATCATATCTGTATAGTGCCAGCCGTCCTCGTTAAAGTTTTCCAGTTCAGTGCCGGTTGGTCCGGAATGAGCATATCTATCATCATCATCTTTTACAAGAAGGTACGCTTGGGTTCCCTCGGGAAGTCCGTGGCTTTCAAAGCCTATCAGATAGTCACTGCACCCAGTCAGCAGACACATCATCAGCAATGGAATCAGCAATAGCACTATATTTCTATTTTTCATATTCATTCATCGCCTCTCTTCGCAAGCGATAGTATATTTTCCAGCCCCACGCTGTAAAGAAAACAAATACACCAAAGAAGAATAGCAGAAAATGCGCGTAGAACCACGATATTTTGCCGCCAAAGTATATTATATTAAGGCATAGCGCATAGAAGCAGTTAGGAATAAACGACAGAAAACTGATAACTGGGAAAGACTGACTGAACCAGTTCTTTTTCATTGACAAAACGACCATCATAAACAGCCAGTTGAAGAACGCCGTAATGATCATCGCATCGAACTCCATAGCCTTCCATTTTTCTGCACCCAGCCACTTTTCGTTATATTCCGTATCTTCAAGACCGGTTATCTCGTTATCTGCATAATCATAGCTTATCTTTTTCCAACAACTATTCTTGTCCTCTATCTTTAAACTGAACTCAGGACTGACCTGCAATATGTTACCGTTCTTATCCGTAACAGCTATTTTTATGGACTTATATTTTTGTGCTATCTTGTTAGGTCTGATATCCTTCCCTTTCTCTTCAAATGAAAAAACACCGCTAGAATCTGTCACTCCGTCAACATAAAGGTATCCGCTGTACCAGCCGTCCTCAGAATAACGCGCTAATTCGGTATCGGTACTGTATTTTGGCTTCAAAGGCTCGTCAGATTCTATTTTCAGCAATAAGTTTACACGGGAGTTTTCAGGCATATTTCTGAATGAATAATAAATACCTATCCTTTGACCGCATCCCGTCAGCAGGCACAACATTATCATCGGCAGAATTAACAGCAACAGTTTCTTTTTCACGCAGACCGCCTCCTTTTCCCTGATTATAGCACAGTTGCAGACAGTTTACAACAGATTATCCGGATATTAACGAAACTGTAAATAAATGTAACAATTCCGCGATATATGGTCTATCAGAGCGCTATATCCATTTGTGAGGATTGCACAATTCGTATATATGAGCATTGTTTGTTTGACACAAAAACGACGATTCTTTTCACAAATCAGCTTAAACAACACAAAATGAGTTGACTTTCATCGCAAAATGGTATACAATCATCTTGTCAGCTTTTTGACATATTTTATGTTTTCCGGAAGAAGGGGAATCACTCAATGGACGGTATTGTCTATTCAACGGATTTCTGGGCTGCTGTTTCAGCAGTTCTCGCTGTCGCAGCAACCAGCGGCAGGATAGGAAGATCCGCTTTCAAGGGCAGTTCTGCCAAGAAAAACTTTAAAAAGGGAGCAAAAGAGAAAAATGACTAAAACGGTCATCAAAATAGACGGTATGATGTGCGGTATGTGTGAATCTCACGTAAACGACGCTATACGCAATACGATGAACGTAACAAAAGTCTCCTCGTCTCATACTAAGGGTGAGACAGAAGTTATCGCTGAGACTGCGCTTGATGAAGTAAAGCTCCGCGAGATAATAGAAAAAGACGGCTACAAGGTCCTTGATATCACAACTGAACCTTATGAGAAGAAAGGCTTCTCACTTTTTAAAAAGAAATAAGACAACACTAAGCGTCTCCCGATGGGAGACGCTTTTATTTGTTATCATTTAGTGTATACCCAGCAGAAATGCCTTCCATTCAGGGAGGCATTATTAATTAGTGAACTTTTTCGTGTTCGTGGTGGAATTTTTCAGCCTTTGTAAAGACTTCTCTGAGCTTTTTGAGTCCAAGTGTGAGGTATCTCATGCAAGGCTCAGCTACGATGGAGAAGTTGATGCAGAGGAGTACGCAGCGAGGTGACATTGCAGAAATATCAAAGAAATCGCTGACGAATACCATACTGAACACAAGTCCCACAGCACAGCCTATAAACAGCCACATCTTGTAGACATCGAGAGGTTTGCTTATCTCGTACACGATCATAAGTCCGACAACGCTGAGAAGTATAGTCGAAGCCGTTCCTATATCGACCGCGCTTACACCGAATACGTCACCGAAATACAGCATAGCCACGATGATTATCGTATCCGTTATACCGGCCGGCAGAGCCTTCAGCAGTACGTTAGTAAAGAACCTGCCCTTGATGAGTTCCTTATTGGGCATCTGTGACAGGAAGAGTCCGGGGATACCAATAGTGAAAAGGCTTATCAGCGTTATCTGTGAAGGTTTGAGCGGATATGCTATACCAAGTCCTATCGTGAGCAATGAAAGAATGAGTGAGAAGATATTCTTTACAAGGAAAAGGCTTCCTGAACGCTCGAGGTTGTTTACAACCTTACGTCCCTCAAGTACAACATCCGGCATCTTTGAGAAGTCAGATTCAAGGAGTACAAGCTGTGCTGCCTGAGCCGCTGCATCACTTCCCGAAGCCATAGCTACGGAGCAGTCAGCGTCCTTAAGCGCGAGAACGTCGTTTACACCGTCGCCTGTCATAGCAACAGTCTTGCCGTTTCTCTTGAGTGCCTGAACGAATTTGCGCTTCTGATCGGGAGTAACTCTTCCGAATACCGTATAGCGCATGATAGCGTCATTTATTGCGTCATCAGTAACAAGTGTGGAGGCATCTACATAATCAGCAGCGTGCTTGATGCCAGCCTGCTTTGCTACCTCTGAAACAGTCACAGGGTTATCGCCTGAGATTACCTTTATCGCAACTCCCTGTTCAGCAAAATACTTGAATGTCTCGGGAGCATCCTTACGTATCGGGTTTGAAAGAATAATGAAGCACACGGGTGTTACCGGCTCGGTAAGAGCTTTTCCGTCAGGGCGGCCGTTATACTTTCCGAAGGCTATAACACGGTAGCCGCGTCTGCTGTGCTCCTCAATAGTTGCGCGGTAGATGTCGAAGTCCTCTTTCAGCACAAACTCCGGAGCACCCATAACATATGCACCGTTGTTGAATACAACGCTGCTGTACTTGAATTCAGAAGAGAATCCGGTATGTGAAAGAACAGTCTGACCGGCAGGTCTCTTGAAATAGTTCTTCACAGCACGCATCGTCTCATTGTCGGCAGCCTGAGCTGCTGCAAAATCGCTGAGGAGTCCCTTTATCTCTTCCTCAACAACGTCTTTGCCGACTGGTACCACAGAATTTACCTGCATTGAATTTTCGGTTATGGTACCGGTCTTGTCAACGCAGAGCACATCAACACGCGCAAGAGTCTCTATACATTTCATATCGTGGATAAGGACCTTTTCGTATGCAAGACGCATAGCACTTACCGCCATTGTCGCGCTCGCTATAAGGAAGAGTCCCTCAGGTATCATACCGATAACAGCTGCTATCATAGAACGGATACTGTCCTTGAAAGGCTCACCGTTGTAGATGTACTGCTGCCAGAACATTACAGCGCCTATCGGGATAATGATTATACCTGCAAATTTTACGATCTTGTTAAGTGAACGTATCATTTCCGACTGCTCGCCCTTACGGCTTCTCTTTGCCTGCAAAGTGAGCTTTGATATATACGAGTCCTTGCCGACCTTAGCAAGTCTCGCGCGGCATGAGCCTGATACGATATAACTTCCTGACATCAGTTTGTCGCCGGGCTTTTTGTGTATTTCGTCCGCTTCACCGGTGAGAAGTGATTCGTTTACCGCAACTTCACCGCTCAGTATAACAGCGTCCGCACTTATCTGATTTCCGGGCTTGAACACAGCGATGTCGTCGAGCACAAGCTCCTTGGACGGAACGGTTTCCTCCTGACCGTCTCGCATAACGGTCGTGACCGGTGCATTGAGCACAGTCAGCTTGTCAAGAACTGCCTTTGAACGCATTTCCTGTACGATACCGATAAGGGAGTTCGCCATGATTATCGGCAGAAATGACAGATCGCGCCAGCAGCCGACTGCTATCAGCATACCGCCGAGCACTGCAAATACAAGGTTGAAGTAGGTTAATGTGTTGTCCGCGATTATCTCTCGTGTAGTCTTCGATGGAGACTCAACAGGCTTGTTGTCCAACCCCTGAGCCTTGCGTTCTGCGACCTGTGCTGCGGTAAGTCCGACAGTCGGATCTGCTTTGATACGCTTTGGCCCTTCCTGCTGAGAGGTAACAGCGATCTCTTTGTCTTTTGCCATTGTCTTATGATCCTCACAATCCTAATATCGTAATGCCATTTCAAAGGCATTGTATAAAAAATATTATAACACATTGTTACAGAAATAGCAACATCTGAAAGAAAAAAAGCACAACATTATAAACAAAAGAGCCGTTCCAGCCGGAACAGCTCTATATATCATCAGTTTGTATCTATACCGAGAAATGCAAGCACTTCATCAATCATACCGAGCGCGGTATTTCTGCCTATGCGGTATACCTCTCTCATAACATCTGGATCATGCTCCACATGACCTACCGGGAGCTTTTCAGCCGGTGCTATTACAAAAGCTCTGCCTGCCTCTTCAGCTTTGCGGACATATCTCAGCTCTGCATTGTACATTTTGTAGCGGTCAGCAGCAGCCTTCACAAAAGCAGGATACTTTCTCATGGTCATACGTATAAGCTTAGTGCTCTTTGCAGGCTGCTTGCGGTAATCACGCGGCTGTGTAAGAACGACGATGTTCTTTTCGATACCCGTCTTTTCCATGAACCTGAGCGGTATCGAATCGGATATGCCGCCGTCGAGAAGCTTTCTCTCCCCTATCCTGACTATCCTTGAAGCAAGAGGCATCGAAGCCGAAGCTCTTATCCATTCAAGATCGTCGCCTGTGCCCTTGTCACAGCGGTGATAAACAGCCTTTCCCGTCTCAATATCGGTGCATACAACGAAGAACTCAGTCGGCGATGAAGCAAAGTGTTCGTAATCGAAAAGGTCGAGTTCTTCAGGGATATCATGATAGCAGAACTTGGCTCCGAACATATCACCTGTCGTTATCAGCGATCTTACGCTGCAATATCTCTTATCCTTGGCAAAACGTGTATTATAGCGGATAGCACGCCCCGGCTGACCTGATTTGTAATTGCATCCGAAACAGGCTCCAGCTGATACTCCGACTATTCTGTCAAATTCTATGCCGTTTTCCATAAATACGTCTATAACTCCGGCTGTGAAAAGTCCGCGCATCGCACCGCCTTCGAGAACAAGACCGTTTTTCATAGTTACCTCCTGTACAGATCACTTGGCAGCTTCGGAAGAAGCCTCGGAAGAGTCTGCCGTTTCGACCTGCTTATCAAAATTCATAAAGAAAATAAGATCGCTGCCCATAGCACTGGAATACGAAAGATACCACTTGCCGTCCTTTTCAACAAAGGAAGCGCTGTTTCCGGTAAAACTCTCGCCGTTCGTATCGTCGTTGTATATCATATACTGGCAGGAATAAGCCTTTGTGAACGAAGTGCCCAGCGACTCATTGAACTCCTTGAGTTCGTCCTCGTCGATCTGTTCGAGGTCTTCCTCTTTGAGCAAGAACGACCACTTATCGTCTTCCTTGCCGTAATAATCCATTATCTCGCGTATATTGTCCATTGAAGACTCGATAGCTCTGATAACAGCGGCTCTGCGGAATATCTCCTTTACAGGCTCGCCGCTGAGCTCAGGCTCTATCAGCTTGCAGTAACCGTCTATCTCTGATTTCTCGAACATAGAGTAAACTGTATCGGCATCGTGATCAATATATGCCTGATAGTACCTCTTGGCAGCTGTGAGGACATCCGGATCCTCGTGAGCGTCCTTCTTCTTTTCTGTGGAAGTCTCCGATGATTCAGCTGTCGTATCTGTCGAAGATGCAGAAGTAGTTTCAGCAGGGGCAGTCGTAGTTTGTCCGGACACAGTAGCTGCGGCAGCTGTTGTAGTTGCCGCCGCAGTAGTGGTTGATGAAATTGTAGTCTCTTCCGAAGATGTTACAACAGCTGTCGGTGTCTCAGCAGCACTGTCAGAGCTGCTGCTTTTGCCTCCGCAGCCTGTCAGGATAATACCTGTCAGGCAGAGAAGCAGTAAAGAGTATTTGCGCATTATCAATAGTCCTTCTTCTTTCCGCAGACCTTGCAGGTCTTGCCTATAAGTTTGAAATCACCGCCGCAGGATGTGCACTTGCCCTCAGACTTCCATTTTTCGATCATGTTAGCCTGGAATGCCGGGAACATCTTGAGGTTGTCCATAAGGTATGTCCATGTGATATTTGTCAGCTTAGGACAATCGTTGAAAGGAGCTGTTATCTTCTTTACAGAAGCCGGTATCCTGAGTGATTCAAGGCTTGAACAGCCGCCGAAATCACCGATAGTCTGAGCACCTTCCGGGATATTTATAGCTTTGAGATTGGTACATCCTCTGAAACCGTCAACAGTAGTAACGCTGTACGGCAGCGTAACGGTTCTGAGGGATACACAGTCCTTGAAAGCGAAATCTTCAATAGTTCTGACAGATTTGCCGATAGTGAGTTCAGAAAGACAGCGACAGCCTGAGAAAGCGTTGCTCTCAATAGCAGTAACGCCGTCAGGTATCTCAACAGACTGTAACACCTCACAGCCTGCAAAAGCATACTTTCCGAGAACTTTAAGTGTATTCGGGAGCCATATCTCTTCCAGTCTCTTACAGCCGGAGAACGCGAATGCCCTGATGTCAGTTATACGGTTGGGCATATCGATCTTTGAAAGGCTCTCACACTCAGCAAATGTGCTTTCTGCGATAACTGTAACTGTATTAGGAAGAAGAATGCTCTTGAGCTTGGTACAGCCTCTGAACGCCCATTCTCCGATAGAGAATACATTTACAGGGATATTTATAGTTTCAAGTGAAGAACAGTTTCTGAAAGCATAGCCGCCTATCTTGTTGAGCGACTGTGGAAGCGTTACACCCTTGATAGTAGTACAGTCCTCGAAAGCGTGATCTGCTATCTCGCGCACATTCTGCGGAAGTTCAACAAATTCAGCCTTACCTGTGTACTTTTCAAGCACATCGTACTTCATGACGAAATTCGAGCTTACTGGATGACCGAGAGCTGACTTAACTTCCTTGGATTCGTCATCTGCAGTCTTAGGAGCTGCAATAATCTCTTCTGCCTTGGTTGCAGGCTTAACTTCCTGTGGCTTGGGAGCTTCCTTTGCTTCATCTGCCTTTGGTGCAGGCTTAACTTCCTGCGGCTTTGGAGCTGCCTTTGCTTCCTCTGCCTTTGGTGCAGGTTTAACTTCCTGCGGCTTGGGAGCTGCCTTTACTTCCTCTGCCTTCGGTGCTGGCTTATCTTCCTGTGGCTTGGGAGTTGCCTTTGCTTCCTCTGCCTTCGGTGCTGGATTTGCTTCCTGTGGCTTGGGAGCTGCCTTCACTTCCTCTGACTTGGATGCAGGCTTAGCTTCCTGCGGCTTTGGAGCTGACTTTGCTTCCTCTGCCTTAGGTGCTGGCTTGACTTCCTGTGGCTTGGGAGCTGTCTTTGCTTCCTCCGCTTTAGGTGCTGGTTTTGTTTCTAATGCTTTGGGTGCTGGCTTGGATTCTATCGCCTTCGGCGCTGGCTTAGCTTCTATTGCCTTAGGAGCAGGCTTTGTTTCTATTGCCTTGGGTGCCGGTTTTGTTTCTATTGCCTTTTGTGCCGGTTTAGCTTCCTGTGGCTTTGGAGCTGCCTTTGCTTCCTCAGCCTTAGGCGCAGACTTAACTTCCTCAGTCTTAGGAGCTGTTTCTGCCTTGCTTTCCTTTTCAGTTTCACGAACAGGTTCGTGCTTGGGTTTGAGGACAGCCTTCTTGACCTCTACCTTCTTGACCTTTTCGCCCTCTTCATTCTTGCTTTCATTGTAGAAAGCTACCGCCTTGTCGATGATAAAGGGCTTGCGGCAGAATTTGCAGATCCATGCATCTTCCTCGTCATTTACCTTAACTTTCTTCTTGCATTTGTAACACTTTGCAAATACGTATGCCATAGGATCTCCTCCTTTATTGATCAGATAATTCTACAATAATTATACATTAAAACAATATTGCAGTCAACTGTTTTGCGCCATTTGGATAAGACCTCAACAAAAGTTTGTCAGAAACCTACAAAAAATGCGGCTGTTTTTATACAGCCGCAAAATTGGTTCATATCTTCGTAATATCTACGAGTTCAACATCGTTGATCGTGCGTCCCGATTCAAGGACCTTAACAAGCGATTTTGCCGTATCTATCGCAGTAAGACTGCATATAGAACGCTCTATCGACTTTCTTCTCATTTTAACGCTGTCACGCTCCGGCAGACGTCCCTTTGCAGATGTCGAGATAACGTAATGTATCTTTCCGCTGTCGAGGAGAGTCTCAACATTAGGCTCACCGTCAGAGATCTTGCGGACGAGATTAGCCGCGATCATATTTCTGTGGAGAACGCTCTGTGTTCCGGAAGTTGCATAGAGTTCAAATCCCATCTGCTCGAATTTATCAGCGATCGGGAGAAGCTCCTTCTTATCAGAATCACGCACCGAGAGAAGTACGCCGCCCTCGCGCTTGAGGTCAAATCCGGCAGCGATAAGTCCCTTGAGGAGTGCATCCTCGAGGTTACGTCCGATACCGAGGCACTCACCGGTAGACTTCATTTCAGGTCCGAGCATAGTATCAACGTCTGTCAGCTTCTCGAAGCTGAATACAGGCACCTTGACTGCAACATAATCGCCGGCAGGATAGAGTCCGCTCTCATAGCCCATATCTTTGAGCTTAGCACCGAACATTATCTTGGTTGCGATATCGACCATCGGTATGCCAGTAACCTTGCTGATGTAAGGAACAGTTCGTGAAGAACGCGGGTTTACTTCTATAACGAATACCTCATGATTATAAACAACATACTGGATATTAACAAGACCGATAACATTGAGTTCCTTTGCGAGGAGTCTTGTGTACTCAACGATTATGCGCTTGATACGCTCAGAGAGATGCTGTGCGGGGTATATCGAGATAGAGTCTCCAGAATGTACACCGGCACGCTCGATGTGCTCCATGATACCGGGAATGAGGAAGTCCTCACCGTCACAGATAGCATCGACCTCGACCTCAGTACCCATCATGTACTTGTCGATAAGGACAGGGTTCTCGATCATATGACTTGTGATGATACCCATATACTCAATGACATCAGCCTTTGAGTGTGCGATTATCATGTTCTGACCGCCGAGAACATATGACGGACGAAGAAGTACAGGATAGCCGAGGTCCTCAGCAGCTGCAACAGCTTCTTCTGTCGTCATTACTGTATGGCCGGCAGGACGTGGTATTCCACACTTTTCAAGTATTTCATCAAAGCGTTCTCTGTCCTCAGCGGCGTCGATCATATCAGCGGAAGTTCCGAGGATGTTTACGCCCATATCTGAAAGATGGCGTGTGAGCTTAATAGCTGTCTGTCCGCCGAACTGAACTACAACACCGTAAGGCTGCTCAGTCTCGATTATGGACTCAACGTCTTCCTTTGTAAGCGGATCGAAGTAGAGTCGATCACCTGTATCAAAGTCGGTAGAAACTGTCTCAGGGTTGTTGTTGCAGATAACTGCCTCATAGCCGAGTTCCTTGAGAGTCCATACACAGTGAACGGAGCAGTAATCAAACTCGATACCCTGTCCTATACGGATAGGACCTGAACCGAATACGATGACTTTCTTCTTGCCTGTATTTGTTCTGTCAATGAACTGCTTTGCTTCGTTCTCCTCGTCGAATGTGGAGTAGAAGTAAGGAGTCTCAGCCTTAAACTCGCCCGCACAAGTATCAACCATCTTGAATACTGCTCTTCTGCGCTTCGGGCACTTCTGTCCGGAAATACGCTCGATAGTGCTGTCGAGGTAACCGTACTGCTTTGCGATGTCGTACTTTTCCTCTGTAAGTTCAGTTCCGTCAGCAAGCCATTTCTCGAGCTCAACAAGATTGAGCAGCTTGTAGAGGAACCAGTTGTCGATCATTGTGATCTCGTGTATCTCCTCAGGAGTGATGCCGCGCTTGAGAGCTTCAAATACACAGAATGAACGCTCGTCGTCGATAACGTGGAGCTTCTCTCTTATTTCCTCAGTAGTGAGCTTTTCGAGCTTCTTGAGGTTCATAGTGTCCATGCCGAGCTCAATGGAACGAACAGCCTTCATCATAGCCTGTTCAAAGCTTGTTCCGATAGCCATCACCTCACCGGTTGCCTTCATCTGTGTACCGAGTGTACGCTTGGCATATACAAATTTATCAAATGCCCATTTCGGGAACTTTATTACAACGTAGTCGAGAGCCGGTTCAAAACAGGCATATGTCTTGCCTGTTACCTGGTTCACGATCTCATCGAGTGTGTAGCCGATAGCGATCTTTGCTGCCGTCTTGGCGATCGGATAACCGGTAGCCTTTGAAGCAAGTGCGGAAGAACGTGATACACGGGGATTTACCTCGATAACAGCATACTTGAAGCTGGTCGGATGAAGCGCAAACTGGCAGTTGCAGCCGCCCTCTACCTTGAGTTCCTTGATAATGTTGATAGCAGCAGTACGGAGCATCTGATACTCTCTGTCGCTGAGAGTTACAGCAGGTGCGATAACGATACTGTCTCCGGTATGAACGCCGACAGGATCGAAATTCTCCATAGAGCATACTGTGATAACGTTGCCCTTAGCGTCACGGATAACCTCGAACTCTATCTCCTTCCAGCCGCTTATGCACTTTTCAACAAGTATCTGTGTGATAGGAGAAAGTCTAAGACCGTTTGTAGCGATGTCACGGAGCTCTTCCTCATTCTGAGCGATACCGCCGCCGGTTCCGCCAAGTGTGAATGCAGGACGAACGATAACAGGATAGTGTATTACCTGTGCGAAGTCAACTGCGTCCTCGACTGTCTCAACGACCTTTGAAGGAATACAGGGCTCGCCTATTTTTTCCATTGTATCCTTGAAAGCCTGTCTGTCCTCAGCCTTGTGTATAGTCTCAGGATCAGCACCAAGGAGCTTTACATTGTGTGAATCGAGGAAGCCTTCCTCAGCAAGCTGCATAGACAGGGTAAGACCTGTCTGACCGCCAAGTGTGGAAAGCAGACTGTCAGGCTTTTCTATCTCTATGATACGCTTGATAACGTCCAGTGTAAGAGGTTCGATATATACTTTGTCAGCCATAGCCTTATCGGTCATAATAGTCGCAGGGTTAGAGTTTACGAGAACAACCTCGAGTCCTTCCTGCTTGAGAGCACGGCAGGCCTGTGTGCCGGCATAGTCGAATTCAGCAGCCTGTCCGATAACGATAGGACCTGAACCGATAACGAGTACTTTCTTAATATCCTTTCTCAGCGGCATATCAGTCACGCTCCTTTTCCATAGTCTTTACAAATTCATCGAAAAGATATGAGGTGTCCAGCGGACCGCCGTGAGCTTCGGGGTGGAACTGGACTGTGAAAGCATTGACTGCTGTATAGCGGATGCCCTCACAGGTCTTGTCATTTGCGTTGACATGGGAAACGTGTCCGACAGCAGGATCGATACTGTCGCCAACTACTGCATAGCCGTGGTTCTGGCTGGTAACATATGTAAGACCGCTCTCGAGGTCGATAACAGGCTGGTTTGCACCTCTGTGACCGTATTTGAGCTTTTCAGTCTTTCCGCCGTTAGCAAGAGCCATGAGCTGATGGCCGAGACAGATACCGAATATCGGTATGCCAAGTTTTTCTATCTCCTTGATATTTTCGATTATATCAACATTTTCTGCGGGATCTCCAGGGCCGTTCGAGAACATGATACCATCCGGAGCGAGCTCCTTTACCTTATCAGCTGTTGTGTCAGCCGGAACTACTACGACCTCGCAGCCGCGCTTGACGAGTTCCTGACGGATATTGCGCTTGTAGCCGAAATCAAACAACACAACGCGGAACTTCTTCTCCTCAGGCTCATAAGTGAGAGTCTCGGAGTTTGTAACTGACTTAACAGCATCTCTTACAGCGAATGCCCTGATCTTCTCAAGGAACTCGTCCTTCTTATCGTAGACGTTCTCGGTAGTGATAACACCGTTCATAACGCCAGCCTCACGGATAGTTCGTGTAAGACGGCGTGTGTCGATATTGTGGATACCGACTATATTATGCTGTGTGAGGAAATCGTTTATGTTACCTTCACAGCGGAAATTTGAAGGGGCATTACACCACTCGCGGACGATGTAACCGGTCACATAGGAAGCAGCCGATTCGTTGTCCTGAGAGTTCACACCATAGTTTCCGATAAGCGGAAATGTCTGTGTGACTATCTGACCGTAATAGCTCGGATCTGTAAGAGTTTCCTGATAGCCTGTAAGACCGGTAGTGAAAACTACCTCGCCTATCACGGTGCCCTTTGCACCGAAGCTCCTGCCTTCAAATACCTGTCCGTCGGCAAGCATAAGGTACGCTTTTTCGCCCTGATTGAACAATGACATTAGTATCATTCCTTTCGCAGTATTCGTTGATATATCCCATTCCCTCACGCCATTGTGAAGGATAGATCACAATTCAGTATCTGAATGTTTGTACTAATTCAGGAACGCCCTCTTTTGCAGGACGTTCAGCCCTTGATCCTGACAAAGTGATAAACACTCTCCAGTATCAATTATATATTCACTTGAGGTTGATGTACTGACAGATGTCATCTCTCATTCTGATGACTTCTCTTCTTGCTGCCTTGGCGAAATCTCTCTCGTCGCAGCCTTCCTTCTTGTATGCACACATAACAGCTCTTGAAGAGTTTACGATAGCACCAAGACCGTTCTCATCGAAGCCGCCCTTCAGGCCTTCTGCTCCGCCGCCCTGTGCGCCGTATCCGGGAACAAGAAACATTGTATGCGGAAGTCTCTTTCTGAGCTCTGTGAGCATTTCGGGATATGTTGCTCCTACAACTGCTCCGACTGCGGAATAGCCGTACTTTCCTCTTGTATCCTCGCCCCACTTTTCGCACATATCGCCCATTGCTTCGTAGATAGTGCGGCCGTCTTCGAGCTTCATATCCTGGAGCTCTCCGGAAGACGGGTTGGAAGTCTTGACAAGCACATATATGCCCTTGTCGCGTGCACGGCAAACCTTGAGAAGCGGCTCGATACCGTCTGTACCGAGGTAGCCGTTTACTGTAAGAGCGTCCGCACCGAAAGCCTCGACCTCGTTCTCGCCTATCATAGTAGCGCCGAGGTGAGCGTTTGTGTAAGCCTCCATAGTAGCGCCGATGTCGTTGCGCTTACCGTCAGTCATTACGAACATACCGTTGAGCTTAGCGTAGCGGATAGTACGCTCAAGAGCCTTTATACCATAGTGTCCGTACATCTCGTAGTATGCAGCCTGCGGCTTGATAGCCGGAACTACATCGTGTATCTCGTCAATGATAGCCTGATTGAAAGCGTAGATAGCCTTTGCAGCAGCCTTCATTGTCCAGCCGTCATCGTCAAGGTAGCGGCGCTGGATGTACTCCGGAACGTACTCGAGCTTAGGATCGAGACCTACAACAGTAGGATTCTTGAGTTCAATGATCTTTTCAATAAGTCTGTCGAATGACATAGCATTTCCTCCAGTATTAAAATTGTTTATTTTACTTCGTATTTTATCTCACCATTTGAGATAGTCATAATAGGCTTACCAGTAAGAGTCATGCCCTTGAAAACTGTGTTATGCGACTTCGAGTGGAGTTTCTCCGGCTCGACCGTCCACTTCCTGTCAATATCGACAAGGACGAGATCAGCAGGCTTTCCTGCGCTGACAGCCGGAGTTTCAAGTCCGAGTATCTTTCGCGGATTTACGCACATGAGCTCCACAACTTTGTTCAGAGTTATCTCGCCAGTATGGTAGAGAGCTGTGAGCGTTGCAGCAAGTGAAGTTTCAAGTCCGACAACGCCGTTAGGAGCTTTTTCAAAATCAGCTTTTTCCTCAGCAGCGTGCGGAGCGTGGTCTGTAACGATACAGTCGATAGTGCCATCCTTGACAGCATCAATGATCGCTCTCACGTCATTTGGAGTCCTGAGTGGCGGATTCATGCGGTAATCAGCATCACGTTTGTTCAGGAGTTCATCCGTAAGCATAAAGTAATGAGGAGCTGTCTCGCAGGTGACTTTTACGCCGCGTGACTTGGCAAATCTTATCATAGCCGCGCTGCCCTCTGTGCTTACATGGCAGATATGTATTCTCGCGTCAACAGACGAAGCAAGTATCATCTCACGGGCAGTTATATAGTCCTCTGAAGCTCTGTCCATACCCTTTACGCCAAGCTTTTCAGAAGTTTCGCCCTTGTTCATTATTCCGCCGTTGATTATGCTGAGATCTTCACAGTGCGAAGCAACGAGCAGACCGTTCTCCTTTGAAAGTTCAAGAGCCTTTCTCATCATTTCAGCATTCTCAACAGGTCTGCCGTCATCTGAGATACAAATGCATCCGGCAGCCTTGAAAGCATCATAGTCGCAGAGACCGTTTCCGGACATACCGCCTGTGATGCAGCCCACCTGGTAGACCTTAACGCCGGTGCCCTCAGCCTTGTCCATAACATATTTTATCGTCTCCGGTGAATCGCAGGGGGGCTTTGTGTTTGGCATTGTAAGTACGCCTGTCACACCGCCTGCCAAAGCTGCCGAGCAGCCTGTCAGCACATCCTCCTTGTGAGTTTGTCCGGGATCGCGGAAATGTACGTGCATATCAAAAAGTGACGGCATCAGTACAAGACCTGTACCGTCGATAGTCTGTCCGGCATCAGCAGTAAGATCATTTCCGACAGCCGCTATTTTGTCGTTCTCAATGAGAACATCAGCGGTAATGTCAATCTCAGCATCAACTGCGCGGACATTCCTGATAAGGATAGATGACATATTTCCTCCTTTGTTGTCGGGGGTTTTTATCCGAAAATAGCGACACCGTCGCTGCCGTCCAATTCTATGACGGATACCTTGACCACTTCGCTGTGGGATGTCGGAAGATTCTTTCCGACATAGTCAGGACGTATCGGGAGCTCTCTGTGTCCTCTGTCAACGAGGACAGCAAGCTGCACGGAACGCGGTCTGCCGCGTTTGATGATAGCTTCAAGAGCAGCGCGGGAGCTTCTGCCAGTAAAGATAACATCATCAACGATGACAACATTCCTGTCCCTGACATCAAACGGTATATCGGTCCTGTCCTCAGAACCTTTTCCGCCGGCGTCATCGCGGTAAGGTGTAATATCGAGCTGACCGAAAGGAACATCGATCTTTTCGAGTTCTAAGAGTTTATCTGCTATCCTTCTGCCTATAGTGACTCCCCTCGAAAGGATTCCGACTATACAGAGATCCTCAGCACCCTTGTTGTGTTCGATGATCTCATAGGAAATTCTGGCAATGGCGCGCTGCATTGCTTTTTCGTCCATTATCATACGCTTCTTTTCCAGAACGTCCACTCCTCTCAACAAAAAATACCCGCCTGTGGTCGCAGACGGGTACACTTATAGTTATAGCTATAGCATAGTTATATCATAGGTCACTTCGCCTTGCCGACCTCACAGGATCGAATTAAAGGGCAGCTTTCATAAAACTAAACTTATTATATCACATACTCATGTATTTGTCCAGTCTTTTCAGAAAATATTTTTTGCCCTCAGAAAAGGAATTTTTGTCGTTTTTGCCGTTAAAATTATCATAAAACTATTTACTTTATACGCACAGGAGTATATAATGGGAATATAATATGCTGCGGTGTATATATCGCCTTTCAGGGCAGAAAACAGAATACAGGGAACTGTAAACGATAAACGCTTCTCAGTGCGTGCCGGTTCCCGGAAAGAACTCTCACACAAAATAACGTCAGAATTAACAAATAGTTGAAATGTTCATATTTATTTGCTACAATTAACTTAACGGAGATAAACAATGGAAAACAATGAAAATATCATAAGGCTTCTCCCAAGACGAAAAAAAGAACTTCTGAAGATCGTTTTCAGCCGATTTTTCGTAATATTTCTGCTGATACTGATACAGTTCGCACTAACGCTCGCGTTCACTACCTGGCTGTATACACAGTTCCGGATAATCTATGCAGTTTACAGAATTTTTGCATTTTTTATGATTTTTTATCTGTTCAGATGCGAAATGGACTCAACTGCCAAACTGACATGGCTGCTTATAATCGCAGTCGCACCTATCACCGGTTCGGTGCTGCTAATCTACACACAGCACGAATTCGGCCATAATCTTATCAGGAAGCGTTCACTCGAGCTCACAGAGGCAACAAGAAATATGCTTCCCTATCAGCCGGACGTTATGAACGATGAACAAATACAGCGTTCAGGAACTGATGACCTATGCAGATATCTCAGCAGGACCGGCTGTTTTCCGATATACTCCGGTACAGACGTTACCTACTTCCCCTGCGGTGAGAAGAAATTTGAAGCTTTGCTTGAAGAACTCGAAAAAGCGCAGAAATTCATCTACATGGAGTACTTCATAATCGATGAAGGCTATATGTGGGGACGCGTGCTGTCGATACTCGCTGAAAAAGTCAGACAGGGCGTTGAAGTCAGAGTGATGTATGACGGAATGTGCGAGATAACCACACTCTCTCATGACTATCCGAAGCGTATGGCTGAGCTCGGCATAAAGTGTAAGGCTTTTGCTCCGATACGCCCGGTACTATCCACATATTACAACTACCGCGACCACCGGAAGATACTCGTCATAGACGGCAATGTTGCATTCAACGGCGGTGTAAATCTCGCAGACGAGTACATCAACCGAACAGAACGCTTTGGCCACTGGAAGGACGCAGCTGTTATGCTGAAAGGCGACGCTGTTCAGAGCTTTACGCTGATGTTCCTGCATATGTGGAACATAACAGAGGGAACGCCAGACTGGAGCAACCTTATCCAGCCTCAGAGGCCGGATAAGTTCAGCGGATTTGTACTTCCCTATTCCGATTGTCCGCTCGACGAAGACAAGGTCGGTGAAAGCGTCTACATGGACATTCTCAGCCGTGCCACGACATACGTCCACATAATGACTCCCTACCTCATACTCGACGGTGAACTCGAAGCAGCTCTTACATTTGCCGCCAAAAGAGGTATCGATGTTAAGATAATACTCCCCGGCATCCCCGATAAAAAAGGAGCATTCGCACTTGCACAGACGCATTACAGTTCGCTCGTCAAGGCAGGTGTGAAAATATACGAATACACCCCCGGCTTTGTACATTCAAAGGTGTTTTTAGCCGACGGAGAAAAGGCTGTTGTCGGCACTATAAATCTCGATTACCGCAGCCTTTACCACCACTTCGAGTGTGCAACATATATGTACCGCACCGACTGTATCAAAGATATAGAGACAGATTTTGACGCAACATTGGCCCTTTGCAGAATGGTTACCACCGATACGATAAAAAACACAAAGCTGTCCGTCAGAATAAGAGGAAGTCTGCTGAAGCTGATCGCTCCTCTGATGTAACAGCGCTCTCTTAGACTGGAGCAGAATCATGAACAAGAAGGTAGTAAAAACACTCAGAAATGCCAAGGATTTCCTACTGAACCCACACCTTGCAATCTGCTTTTTCATAGGTTGGATAATTACAAACGGCTGGGCGTATGTTGCGCTCGGTGTAGGCACTTACTATGAGTACAAATGGCTCGTAGCCATTGCTGCGACCTACCTTGCAATACTGTGGTCACCGCTGTGCGCCGAAGGCATAATCACCTTCCTCATAGCTATCTTTCTTATGCAGAAGCTCTTCCCCAACGACGAAAGAACTCTGAAATTCATCAAGGTCACTTATCGCCGCTACAAGTCGAAGCTGAAAAGAAAGATACGACATAAAAAATCAAAAAAGCTCATAATCTCACGGAAGCGTGACCGTGTTCAGCAGAATGCAGAAAGCGAATATGTCTGACAACAAAAAGGACGGATATTATCCGTCCTTTTTCTATTGCTGAAATATTGTAATTTTCTTTAAAAAGTTCACACAAAATCCTTCTGAAGCTTAGCATTACTTAAATAAAAAAAATATTCCCTCCCACCGACTTTTTTTGTGCAAACTATTGCAATCATATTAAAAAAGTGTTATTATAGAAGTACCTTATTACAATGAGTTGATTATAGGCAAAATTCAACTTAATTCATTATTCTTTTAATCTCAAGGAGTGATTAATAATGTTCAAAAAAAGACTGGTGCGTACCGCTTGTACTGCTTTAGCTACTGTTTTAGGCGCAGCAGCTATCCCATCAGCGGCTCCCGTCAGCCACAGCAGAGCGGCATCTGCTGACACAGTCAAGTACGAATTCGAGGACGGCAAGGCTGAAGGCTGCTTTGTCTACCCTAACGGCTTGTCCGACGTTCCCAGTGATAAGCTCGGCGGAGATCCCGATCTTTCCAATCACTCGGGAAAAGGCTTTACCTATCTCGATCAGAAGAACTCCTCCCTCACCATCGAGGTCGAGGTCCCGGAGACTGGTCTCTATGAGCTCGCGATAGCTTACTGTGAGCCTTCCGATCCGAGAAAAAAGGTCCAGTACCTCAATATCAACGGTGTCAATCAGGGAGAAGTTACTTTCCCCTACTGTCAGACCTTTGAAGAGACCTCTGCCGGTATCGTTACCCTGAAAGAAGGCAAGAACACCATAGAGCTCAAGGCTTACTGGGGTTACACATTCTTCGATTACTTGACACTCAAGCCGGCTGACGAGAAATACTCCAAACTGTCACCGACAGATTCGCTCTCAAATCCTAATGCTTCCAATACTGCAAAGAGAGTTTACAAGTACCTCCGCGACCAGTACGGCAAGCACATCCTCGCTGGTCAGCAGGAATACTGCGGCGACCATAACTACAACCTTTGGAGCGATCCTGACACATTCATCAAGGACAACGAAGCGGAGTTTGAATATATCCTCGACAAAACAGGCAAGCAGCCTGCAATAAGAGGTATAGACTTCCTTGCTTACAATACATCTTCCGACTGGCGTGACCACGCTCCCGAAAGAGCTATTGAGTGGTTCAACAAGTACCATGGCATCCCGACAGTTACCTGGCACTGGAATGTTCCGTCAGACAAGGAATGCAGCAAGGACGGCATAGCTTTCTACGTTGAATCCACAGGCAACACCCCTTTCACAACATTCAGCGTGACTAATGCCGTTACCGAAGGCACATGGGAACACGAAAAGATACTCGCTGACATAGAGCTTATCGCAGGCGAATTCCAGAAACTCAAAGAAGCTGATGTACCAGTGCTGTTCAGACCTCTGCATGAAGCCGAGGGTGCATGGTTCTGGTGGGGCGCAGAAGGCCCGGAGCCCTGCAAGAAGCTCTACCGTCTGCTCTACGATAAACTCACCAACGAATACGGTCTTGACAACCTCATATGGATATGGACCGGTTCAACTTCACCCGAATCCTCTGAATGGTATCCAGGCGACGACGTTGTCGATATGGTCGGCTGTGACAAGTACAATGCAGCTGACGGCAAACCGAATCTCAGCTCTATCGCCTCCACCTTCTACAGCCTCGTAAAGAGCACAGAGGGTGAGAAAATGGTCGCTATGACCGAAAACGATTCCATTCCTTCGCTGGAGAACCTGATAAACGACAAGGCAGCATGGCTGTACTTCTGTCCGTGGTATCAGAACTACCTCACCAGCGCAGACATCAATCCCGTTGAGTCCCTCATCGAGATCTACAACAGCGATTACTGCATAACTCTTGACGAGCTTCCCGATCTCAGGAGTTACCCGCTTGATGATACACAGCAGCCGACTCCCTCAGCTTCAACTTCTGAAACGACAACTGCTTCGTCAGAGCCTGAAAGCACTACAAGAGTCAAGCCAAATCTTTTAGGTGACGCAAACTGCGATACTTACATCAACATAGCGGACGCAGTTTTCATAATGCAGGCCGCCACCAATCCTGACAAATACGGTGAGGGCAAACCGAACGGTATTACATCTCAGGGTGTCGCCAACGGCGACGTTGATTCACCAGGAAACGGTCTGAACAACAAGGACGCCCTCAAAATTCAAAAATTCAAACTTGGTCTCATTCCAAGCCTATCTTAACAGGAGGAAAAACAAATGCACTTATCAAAACGCATAATCGCAGCTGTTACGTGCTTTGCTTCGATCACGGCTTCACTTGCCGCTAATCTGAACACAACTCTCGCAGCTGACACCACCGAAAAAGAGCAGGAATTCTGCGCACCTATCAGTGAAGTCGTTCAAGATTCAGGTCTTGATATCGACTACGTAAGAGCGCTGCAGTATTCTCTCTACTTCTACGACGCAAATATGTGCGGCGAGATAAAAGAAGGTGAAAACAAACTCTCATGGCGCGGCAGCTGCCATACCTACGACGCTCACGTTCCCATGATCGAATGGGATAAGATCACAACAAAATCAAGTAAGGGCGGTACAAACCTTTCCGCTTCCTTTATGGAAAAGTATAAGGACATACTCGATCCTGACGGAGATGGCACTATTGACGTTTCAGGCGGTTTCCACGATGCCGGTGACCACGTTGAGTTCGGTATGCCTGAGAACTACACAGCAGCTACTCTCGGCTGGGGCTACTTCGAGTACCGCGATGTTTACGAGAAATTTGGTCTTGATTCACATATCGAAACTATCCTCCGCCACTTCAACGACTATCTCATGAAGTGTACATTCCGCGATGATGACGGAAATGTAATCGCTCACTGCTATCAGGTCGGCGAAGGTAATATCGACCACGCTATCTGGAACAATCCCGAGGTTGACACTATGCCGCGTCCGGCATTCTTCCTCACAGCTGAAAAGCCGCAGATAGACTATGTTACTTCTGCATGTGCTTCTCTGTGTATCAACTACCTCAACTTCAAGGATACTGATAAGGAATACGCTGAGAAGTCTCTCGACTATGCAAAGTCTCTCTGGAAATTCGCCGAAGAAGCTTTCGATAAATACTATGTTGATTCTTCAAAGGCTGCAGGATCGGATCAGCAGAATCCTCTGCTTTCAGATAACGCAGATGGTCCACTTCAGTTCTACAAATCACTGAAATGGGAAGATGACTACTGCTGGGCTGCTGCATGGATGTATATGGCTACCGAAGATGCTTCAGTGTTTAAAAACGCTTATGGTATATTCGACTACTATGCTCCGGCTGGCTGGGCTTTCTGCTGGGACGATAAGTGGGCTGCTGCCGGCGTTATGTGGGCAATAGTCAATCAGCAGCACCCTGAACTCGAACTTGTTCAGAAGATAAGAGATGCCCAGGGCAAGAACCAGTACGTTTTCGATAATTTCTGGGACAGCGACTGCGTCGGAAAGTGTCTCGGTGCATGGCAGGCTACGCAAACTCCTCAGGGATTCGCTCACCTCAGCACATGGGGCAGCTGTCGTTACAACACTTCTATGCAGTTTATCTGTCTGCTCTATGATAAGTACAATAACAACGGCAAGCCAAGTGAATGGAGCAACTGGGCAAAGGATCAGATGGACTACATCCTTGGTAAAAACGAAACTACTTTCAAGGAAAGAGAAAAGTATACCGTACTTGCAGGCAAGAACGGCACAAGCGGACCGCGCTGCTATATCGTAGGTTATAACGATATAGCGGTAAAGAATCCTCACCACCGTGCAGCCTCAGGCCTTCTCATGGCAGAAGATCCCCGTGAACAGAAGCACATCCTCTGGGGCGCTCTCGCAGGCGGTCCTGATAAGCAAGATAAGCATATGGACGAAACAAGAGAATACACCGAGAATGAGGTAACTATCGACTATAATGCTGCTCTTCCGGCAGCTGCAGCTGGTCTTTACAAGTTCTTCGGAACTGAGGATATGGCTCTCACTCCTAACTTCCCGCCAGAGGACGAGAAGAGAGTTTACGGCAGCGGCGAAGGCGGCGGCCACGGTTACTGGATAGAGGCTGTCGGAGTTGATAAGCCCAACAAGAACGGCGATGGCTCCGGTACAACTCAGGTATCATTCAAGGTTCTCACAGGAGAGAGCAACCCCTCTAAGAACACTTCTGTACGCTACTTCTTCAACATCAAGGAGCTCTCCAAGGGTATCGCCGGCGTTACCGAAGTACGTGAGCTTTACGATCAGTCAAGCACCGAGGACGGTACAGTCGGCGCAGACGGCATTATCTCAGGACCTTTCAAGTATGACAAAGTGGCTGATACTTACTATGTTGAGATAAACTGGAAAGACTATGTTATCGCTAACTCCGGTAAGAAGTACCAGTTCGACATCGGAAACTACTACGGTGATCTCTGGGATCCTTCTAACGACTGGAGCTACCAGGGACTGAAGATCGGCGACAGCAACGACTTCTTCGCTGTTGATGATCCGCCGGAGGAGCGCTGCGACAACATCTGCGTATATGCAGACGGTGTTCTCGTAGGCGGTGTAGAGCCTGACGGCACAAAGCCCGAAGAACCTTCATCAGAGCCTTCAACTGCAAAGACAACTACTTCAACAGCTTCTACATCAACTGTAACAACCGGTCCTGCTGTAACACTTTACGGCGATGCTAACTGCGACAAGAATGTTAATATCGCTGATGCAGTACTCGTTATGCAGGTTGCAACTAACCCCGATAAGTACGCTAAGGGCAAGACTTCAAACAGCATAACAGCTACCGGAGAAGCAAACGCTGATGTTGACGGCAAGAAGGGCCTCACAAACTCTGATGCACTTCTTATCCAGAAGCATAAGCTTGGTCTTATAAAGAGCTTCCCTGTTGAAGAAAAATAAGCAACATATTTCAGGCAGATACTTCGGTATCTGCCTGTTTTTTATTTTAACTGCACCTGCATCGAGTCTTTTCACACAATTTTCATTTATCTCACAATTTACCGGTTGTATTCGCAGAAAATATATGTTATAATTTTCACAGATAAAAAATTCAGGAGATGATATATCATAATGAATGAACAGCGCAACAATAACAATAAAAAGAACTACCTGATCTTTGCGTTGATATGCGTAGGACTTCTGCTTGTTTTCAACGCATTCATCGTTCCGGCTGTGAATAAAGCCAAGATAAAGGAAACAAATTACAGTTTTTTCCTCAAACAACTCGATGCCGGAACTGTCACACAGGCAGAGATCAAGGATGACAGCATAGTGTTTGAAGTCAACGACAGTGGCGACAAAAAGCTCTATTCTACCGTTAAAATTGAAGATCCTGACCTTGTCGAGCGTCTCTACAAAAACGGTAAGGTGGATTTCACCGGTAAAATAGAACACGAAAACCCGATAGTAACTTTCATATTCTCGTGGGTGCTCCCTATCATACTTATGGTAGTGCTCTGGACTGTTCTTATGCGCGGTATGAGTAAACGTATGGGAAACTCTATGGCATTCGGCAAGAGCAATGCAAAGATATACGTCAAAGCTCAGACCGGTAAGACCTTCGGCGATGTTGCAGGTCAGGACGAGGCTAAGGAAGCTCTCGTCGAGATAGTAGACTTCCTGCACAATCCTCAGAAATACGCTGAGATAGGTGCTTCCCTGCCAAAGGGCGCTCTCCTTGTCGGCCCTCCCGGTACAGGTAAGACTCTTCTTGCACAGGCAGTAGCCGGTGAGGCAAATGTACCTTTCTTTTCTATCTCGGGTTCTGAATTCGTTGAGATGTTCGTCGGAATGGGCGCAGCAAAAGTCCGTGACCTATTCAAGCAGGCAAATGACAAGGCTCCGTGTATCGTGTTTATCGATGAGATAGATACTATCGGTAAGAAGCGTGACGGTCACATAGGCGGAAACGATGAACGCGAGCAGACTCTCAACCAGCTGCTCACGGAAATGGACGGCTTTGACGGCAAAAGAGGTGTAGTTATCCTCGCAGCTACCAACCGTCCCGACTCGCTCGATCCGGCACTCCTGCGTCCCGGAAGATTTGACAGACGAATTCCTGCTGAGCTTCCTGATCTTGCCGGAAGAGAGGCTATCCTCAGAGTTCATGCACACAAGATAAAGACCGATCCAGACATCGACTACAACGCTATCGCAAGAGCTACTGCCGGAGCTTCCGGTGCTGAACTCGCAAATATCATAAACGAAGGCGCCCTCCGTGCTGTAAGAAACGGAAGACAAACTGTCTGCCAGTCAGACCTCGAAGAGAGCGTTGAAGTAGTAATAGCCGGCTATCAGCGTAAGAATGCAGTTATTTCTCAGCAGGAAAAGGAAATTATCGCCTACCACGAGATAGGTCACGCATTGGTCGCAGCAAAGCAAAAAGACTCCGCTCCGGTACATAAGATAACCATTATCCCACGTACCTCCGGAGCTCTTGGCTACACAATGCAGGTAGATGAGGGAGAGAAATTCCTTCTCACTAAGGAAGAAGCACTTGCACGAATTGCAACTCTCACAGGCGGACGTTCCGCAGAGGAAATAATATTCAACTCCTGCACAACAGGCGCTTCCAACGATATTGAAAAGGCTACTCAGCTTGCAAGGGCAATGGTAACACGCTACGGTATGAGTTCCAGCTTTGATATGATCGCTCTCGAAACTGTAAACAACCAGTACCTCGGCGGCGATACATCACTTGCTTGCTCTCCTGAAACTGCCGCACATATCGACGAAGAAGTCAACAACATAGTCCGCACAGCACACGAAAAGGCTAAGCAGATACTCAGAGACAACATCAATAAGCTCCGCGAGCTGTCACACTACCTCCTCGAAAAAGAGACTATCACCGGTGAGGAATTTATGGCTATCCTGAATAAGGAATCTGCTCCGGAAGAGTTATCAAACGACCTTATATAATGAAAAGAGCCGCAGAAATGATCTGCGGCTCGATTATTCTCTGAACAAGTTTCACAAAAATATACAATTATTTGCTAAAAAACTCTTGACAAGCACCAATTATTGTTGTATAATATAACACATAAGGTTATATTATTAGCCTTAAATATACAGAAAAGGAAGTAATACCAAATGAAGCACATCATCAAAAAAATCACAGCAATCACCATGGCATTCACTCTGCTCGGAAGCGGAACAGCAATTGCTAAAAATGTCTCACCAAAGTCTGACAACACATTGACCGCAAGCGCAGCTACTTGCCAGCATCGCGGATATCACTACAGCACAACAAGTAACTGGAGACCTGTCCTCAGTAAGTCATACCAGATTGGTCCTAATCTGTGGAGTACATATCAAGAACGCACTGTATATGTCAGATGTGGAAGCTGCAGTAAAATAACATCTACATATACTGAATCAAGAATAGTATATACATACGATAACTATCGCGAGCTTTGGTAATTAGCAAGCATTCAAAAACCGCTCCTTCGATTGAAGGAGCGGCCATTTTTTATAATATGATCATTTTTCGTTTTCCTCGTCCTGATGACGTATCATAGCACGCTTGATCTTTCCGCCGAGCGTTTTAGGAAGCTCGTCAACATACTCTATTACACGAGGATACTTATACGGAGCAGTCTCCTTCTTAACATGATCCTGAAGCTCCTTTGTAAGCTCAGGTGACGGAGAATATCCCTTTGCAAGTACAACTGTCGCCTTTACTACCTGTCCGCGAATCGGATCGGGAGCACCTGTAATAGCTGATTCAACTACTGCCGGGTGAGTAAGAAGTGCACTCTCTACCTCGAAAGGTCCGATACGGTAGCCGGAGCACTTGATAACGTCGTCATTTCTTCCGACAAACCAGTAATAGCCCTTTGAATCACGCCATGCAACATCTCCGGTATCATAGTTCTTGCCGCCGAGAACAGCTTCTGTAAGCTCAGGATTCTTATAGTAACCGCAGAAAAGACCTGTCGGGTGTACCTTGTCGATACCGCAAGCCATTATGCTGCCTTCTTCACCGTCCTCGCACTCTGTGCCATCGGGACGAAGAAGATGTATGTTGTAAAGCGGAGACGGCTTTCCGGTTGACCCCGGCTTAGGATCTATCCACGGGAAATTAGCAATAAGAACAGTTCCCTCAGTCTGACCGAAGCCTTCACGCATTTTCTTTCCTGTAAGCTCATAAATGCGGTTGAATACCTCAGGATTGAGAGGTTCACCAGCATTACAGAAGTTCTGTATGCTTGAAAGATCGTACTTTGTCATATCCTCCTGGAGCATAAAGCGGTACATAGTAGGCGGAGCACAGAATGTAGTCAGCTTATAGTGGCTTATTACTTCCAGGATATCCTTTGCATTGAATCTTCCGGTAAAGTCATAAGCAAACTGTATAGCACCGCATATCCACTGTCCGTAGATCTTTCCCCAGCCGAATTTAGCCCAGCCTGAATCAGATATGGACATATGGAGTTTGTTTTCCTGTACCTGATGCCAGTACTTCGCAGTAACAATATGTCCGAGCGGGTGAGCAAAATTATGACAGACCATCTTAGGCATACCTGTCGAACCAGATGTGAAGTAAATGAGCATCGTGTCAGATGCCTTTGTAGCCTCTTCGCCTGTCGGGCGCTCAAATGTATCGGGGTACTTATCTATCTCTTCTTCAAAGAAATCCCAGCCCTCACGCGGTTCAGCAACAGCTATCTTCTTTTTCAGCGTTTTTATCTCGGGGGCTGCACCGTCGATCTGTGTTCTTATGTACTCGTCATCGCAGGCAATAATAGCAGAAATACCAGCCATATTACCACGGTATGCGATATCGTGTGTAGTGAAAAGAAGATTTCCGGGGATAAGAATAACTCCAAGTTTGTGAAGTGCGGTAGCTATTACCCAGTATTCCCAGCGGCGACGGAGTATCAGAAGTACAACGTCACCCTTTTTCAGACCAAAGCTTTTAAAGTAGTGGCAGGTCTGATTTGAGAGCTTGGATATATCAGTGAATGTAAATGTTCTTTCCTTCTTGTCGTGACTGAGCCAGAGAAGAGCTTTCTTGTCAGGCTCCTGCTTTGCCCATTCGTCAACGATGTCCCAGCCGAAGTTAAAGTCCTCAGGAACATTTACACGGTAATTCTGTACGAAATCCTCGTATGAATCAAATTCGATACGCGGAAGATAACGGTCTAAAAGCATTTCAATAAAAACTCCTTTATATTGCTGTCAAAGCTATTTTATTCGGCGATAACTGTAAGGAATCTTGCCTTGCTGTCGCCAACACAACGCTGTCCGTGTGCATAGGTCGGATTGAAGTAGATTGAATCACCCTCATTGAGGATTATCTCCTGATCTTCAAATACAACAGCGATCGTTCCTTTGAGCACAAGGTTGAACTCCTGTCCTGCGTGCTTTACCAGCTTTGCAGGCTCGTCAGACGGTTCAAGAGTAACGAGGAGCGGCTGCATTATCTTGTCTGCATAGCGGAAAGCCAGATCCTTGAATCTGTAACCCTCAAATCTGCTTATGCTTCTGCCCTTGCCGCGGCGGACGACGTGGTAGGTATCTATACGGCTCGGCTCGCCTGTGACGAGTTCGTTGAAATCGACTCCGAATTTATGTGCTATCTCATAGATAACGCTGATCGGGAAGTCGCCGTTTTCTTCATAGCCTGCATACTGTTCCGGTGTAAGTTCAAGCTCTTCAGCGAGCTTTTCCTGTGTATAATCACAGACCTCTCGCAGTTCGCGGATTCTTGCTGCGATCTCGTTGATAATTTCCATATTGTAAACCTCCTTGATATATACATAGGATAGTGATCTAATATCCGCATATAGAATACTCAGATATGTATAATCCATACTTAATATTTATTATACCACATATTCAAATATAAATCAACATAAATGTTTGGTAATCTGAGTTTAGATTGCAAAAAGCTTTCGCTGCATCTGAAATCTCAGGTTAAATGTGAGTTCAAATCAAGTAAAATCAAGTATCCTTTTCATATTTTACGCAAATTTTACATAAATACAACAAAAAACAGCAATATATGAGGAGTTTTTAAGATAACTTTAAGACTAATTTAAGGATTTGTTATTATTATGAAGACATAAATATGCTAGGTCACTTCAATCACATTAAGGAGGATGATAAAAATGAAATTCAAACGCATGTTTGCCGGCGTAATGCTATCGTGCATGATCGGAAGCGCTGCAGCTATCCCAACAGCAGTTTCAGCAGCTTCAGATAAGATCATATACGGTGATGCCAATTGCGACGGTTTTGTCAACTTAGCAGATACCGTAATGATCATTCAGGCTACTACCAATCCAGATAGGTATTCCCTCACTCCCGAAGGAGCAAACAACGCTGACGTTTATGAAAGGGGCGACGGAGTCGACAAGTTCGATGCTCTTGCAATACAGCGCTACAAGCTCGGACTTGTAGATGTTCTTCCTGTCTCATACAATGAAAATCCTGAAGTGACCACGTCAACTGCAAGTGAAACGACCTCTGTCCAGGAAACTGAATACACTACAACTACTGAAACAGAAACTACTATCGTTACTACAGAATACGTTGAAGAGACCTGCTACATACACCTGAAAGGCAACAGTATATCTTCGGAAGGCAGCCACGTTACAGCAAACGGCTCCAGGGCTGTTATCGACCACTCCGGTATATTCATTATAGACGGCAACCTCAGCGACGGTCAGATTGAAGTAAATATTCCTGACGAAAAAGCTGATCCAAATACCGTCAAACTCGTCCTAAACGGCGCTAATATTACCGGAAAGAGCGCACCAGCTATCCTTGTCAAAAATGCAGAGAAGACATCTGTGACAATAGCAGACGGAACCGAGAATACTATCTCTGACACAGAGAATGCTTATCCCGGAGATCAGGTTGAAAACGCAGTTATCGAAGCCAAGGACGATATCACATTCAAGGGCGGCAATGACGGCACGGGCGTTCTCACAATAAACGCTAATGTTCAGCAGGCTGTTTCATGTAATAACGACATCAAGATCACAGGCGGCAATATCAAGATAAACGCTACAAACAAAACTGACGGCAACGGTGCTGTCAAGGGCAAGACTTCCGTTACTGTAAAGGGCGGAAATCTTGAGATAATGGCTGAGGGCGACGGTCTCAAGTCTTCAAAGGGAAAAGTTGACATTGAAGGCGGAGAGATAATAATCAAGAGCAGCAAGGATGCTATCCAGGCTGAAACTTCTCTCGTTATCTCCGGCGGTGACATCTCAGCATTCGGTGACAGAGGTCTGACCTGCGAAGGTACTATCGATATCACAGGCGGAGATCTCGTTGCTACAGCTTATGATAATCAGTGTGAGAAACTCACTTCAACCTCTCAGCCTACAATGAAGCTCGACTTCACTAAGGAATGGTCCAAGAACAATCCTATCACTGTTACCGATCTCTCAAACAAAGAAATAATCGATAAGAATGCTCTCAGAAAGTATAAATTCGCAGTTATTTCTTCACCCTCACTCAGCAGCAGTACCGAATACAAGGTATTTGCAGGCGGTATTAAGATGAAGCACAGCACAGGCAATACTTTCAAGGGCGGTTCACCGGCTTCATACACCGATGTTAATAACGATATGGAGAACGATGAACAGCTTTACAGCACTCTGTTCGATCAGAAGAATATCCACAGCATCGACATAAAGATGTCCGATAACGACTGGAAATCATTCTTAGGAGCAGCAAAGTCCGAAGAATGGTATCCCTGCGATGTTGTTATCGACGGCGAGGAATTAAAGAATGTCGGTATCAGAGCAAAGGGCAACAGCTCACTTCTGATGGTTCAGAACGGCAAATACAGTTTCCGCTTCAAGCTCGATAAGTACGACAAGTACACAAACTACCACGGACTTACCGAATTCTGTATCAACAATATGTACTCAGACACTTCATGTATGAGAGACATACTCTGTTACAACGCTATGTACGCGATAAACGGTGTAGCTCCCCTTTCAGCTCATACTGATGTATCCGTAAACGGCAAGCTCTACAGCTTCTATATGATAGCTGAGCAGCCGGGAACAACTCTTGCTGAGCGCTACGCTATCGATGATGACTCCAATCTGTATAAGGCTACCGAGAGAAGCGCACAGGGCGGCGGAATGTTCGGCGGTGACGGAGACAGTTACAGCACATTCACTCAGAAGATGCCCGTAGATAATCTCGACCTCAAGTTCGGTAACGACGAACAGCTCCAGCACCTTGAGGAGCTCAAATCAGCTATCAATAAAGTAAGCACATCAAATTACAAGTTCATCGAGGATATAATGGATGTCCCCAGCTTTCTCAAAGGCTTTGCAGTAAACTCTGTAATGTGTAACTACGACAGCTATAACGGTTCACTCGCTCATAACTACTATCTCATGTACACAGGCGGCAAGCACTACTTTGTAGGCTGGGACTACAACCTCTGTCTCGGTAACTTCACAGACGGTGCAGGCGCAGTAAACTCCGACGTAAAGACAAGTCTTTATCAGGCTTCAGTTGAAAATCGTCCTTTTGCAAAGCTTCTCCAGATACCGGAGTACTATGATATGTACGTAGGCTATGTAAATGACATCCTCAACCTCTACAAGGATCCCGAGAAATATGTTGCAGATTACGCTGACAGAATACGTTCACACGTGCAGGCTGATCCACTCGCCGGATTTACTGTTGACCAGTTCAATCAGGCTGTTTCAAAAAGCGCACAAGGACTCCAGGTAAACAATAATAATGGCAATGGATTCCCATGGGGCGGCGGCTTCAATTGGGGAGGCGGCTTCAACTGGGGCGGCGGCGGCGGAGGCTTCTTCGGAGGCGGCAATATCTCCGTAGTTGACTTCCTCATCAAACGCTTTGAGATCATAAATTCTTCACTCAGATCCTAAATAAAAAGCTGCACAGCATTAAGCTGTGCAGCTTTTTTATATACTAAGAATGAACGTTGCAATCGAAAAAACAAATGCCCACATGGAAAAATACACTTTTGTTCACTAAACAGCAATTATACTTGCACTTTCTCTATTATGCAAGTATGTCCTTTCTTCTCATCATAATTTATTCCAACAAGTATTATTTCTGAGGAATACTCGGACACTTTACTAATATAGTCATTATTCTTTATTTGCTGTATTGCTTCTTCGGCAGAGCGCCCCTTTTTCAGTTCGATTATCAATGAAGGAAGCTGTCTGCCGGGTCTCGGTATGAACACAAGGTCTGCAAAGCCTTTTCCGGTAGGAAGTTCTCTGTGCAAAATATAATCTTTTCTTGCCGAATAATATGCTATCGAAAGCACACAAGCAAGTGAGTTTTCATCGTTATACTGCAATATTGAAGTATTTTCGCTGTGACTGTCTGATATAAGCTTAGCGGCTTTCGCGGAATCACAGCTGAGAGTTGCCTGAAGAAGATCATCTGAAACTTTAAGTGATTTTGACACCTCTGCCCAATCTTTGTTGCGTATGGTACTTGCAAACTGCTCTGAAACCTCATAATTTGGTATCGCTACTTCATTCGTCTCCGAATCGAAAGTCAGGTAACCGAGATGAACAAGGAGCGTGAGCACATCATCCTGTGAATTGAACGTTACCATATCATTTGTGAAAGTAGAGGGATCAATCTTCTTCTTTTCCCCTGCGATCAGTTTTATTATTGTATCCCTCAGACCGTCATCATTCCTGAATATGAATTCTTCAAGTGCTTCATAATTCTCGGTTGAAGTCCAGTAGTTTCTGAACGTACCTCTTGTAAGAGCTTCAACGACTGATTTGGGGTTATAAATAGACTCACCGTCAACAGTATATCCGTCATACCAGCGCTTAACTTCATTAAAATCCTTATTGTACTCGTCACAAAGATGCCTTACCTCTTTTTCAGTAAAGCCTGTAAACTCCTGCATTGGAGCAGCATTGGTCATCGAGATCTCCGTGAACATATTGAGTGCCGAGTGCTTGCCATACTTTTTTATAGGCAGTATTCCTGTCATATATGCAAGTGCTACATAACTTTGGTCTTTTAGTATTCGCCTTAAAAAGTCTAGGTATTGAATCTGTCCTTCTGTGTCATTTTTATACTCGCGGAACACACAGTCCCACTCATCGATGATAAAAACAAATGGCACTTTTTTCTCATTGAAAACGTCCGCCAATACTGACATCAGATCATTCCAATCGAAACAATCTACATCCCCATTGGCTCTTTTTATCTCATGTATCAAGCGCTTTGACAAGTAATCAAGCGATTCTGTTATAGAATTACCTTTACTAACAAAATCAAGCATATTGATATGTATCACATTGTACTTATTCAAATGCTTTTCAAAGGTCGGAGCAGCTGATATTTTATATTTACTAAACATTTCCTTTGAATCACAGCCACTGCTGTAGTATGCCGCAAGCATATCCCCTGCCATAGACTTGCCAAATCTCCTTGGACGACTAACACATAAATACTTGTTTGCAGTGCGTATTTTGCTGTTTGTATGCTTGATAAGGTCAGTCTTATCAACATATATCTCAGAATTCAAAGCTTCATGAAAATCAGTATTGTCAGGATTAAGGTATATTCCCATCGTCGTTCCTCCTTTGCGCTTGTATTATTTCTATTATACCCTATATCGCTAATAAAATCAACTGTTTTAAAGAAAATAGGGAAAGCTGTTCCGTTTTTCGGTCTGTTATGCCACGCGCTGCCGCACAAATCTCTTTTGTTGGGTTCTTGTTTTGTCAGTGCTATACTACCTCTCCAGCTTTATCCCCTTAAAATCAGCTGCTCTCGCCACTCTTTTGCGTACTCCCTTATATAGAATCATCAACCGCACTCAAAGAAAACGGTAAATAGCATAAATAAATTGAATTCAAAGCAATAATTCAGTCTTCACCTCATATCCGCCCTTAAAGATGACAGATATTTCTTCTTTACTGAATATTCTAACGCATTCAATAAGCTTTCGCACCAATACGTCATCGTATTGGTGAAGTTCAAAGCTGCTATTATCAATATCAGCTTTTATCGTATCTGCAAGTTCACTTTGATCTGCATCTGTATGAGCTTTAAGTGAAAGTAGCTTCTGACTCAGCTTTTCTTCTTCACTATATAGCCTTTCAAATTCATCATCAAGCGAATCCGGAGCACAAGTTCCTGTTGCAATAAGGTTAATAAAATCATTACGAGCTTGGTCTATGTCCTTTAACCGCTGCTCAATCTGCTTTATTTCGTTGTTACTTGAGCCCGAAAGGACGGTATCTACTGCTGATTTAAGCACTTTTACCACATCATCACTGCAGTTATAGAACTCATTTATAGCTCTCACAATAGCATTATGAAGTGGTTCTTCGTCTATTGTAGGTGATTTACAGTATTTCGGACCGTGTTCAAGGCGGTTAATGCATCTCCATACCGTCCTATTCCTGTTGTGGAAAGTCCAGCGACAGCGTCGGCAAGCTGTGCCGCACTCACCACATATGAGAAGTTCTGTCAATGCGTATTTACTGCTGTACTTGCTTTGCTCGGTTGGATTTCTGGTGCTTGCAGAACGCTTGGAATTACGCCGTGCTATCTCCTGTTGAACTCGATTATAAGTGTTTTTATCTATAATAGCAGAATGACAGTCGCTGACGTAGTACATAGCACGTTCCCCATTATTTTTAGCAGTTTTGTGTGAGATACAATCTACAGTATATGTCTTTTGCAGAAGACAATCTCCGATATATTTTTCATTTTCCAGTATCCGCTTGACCATAATTGTTACCCATTGATTTGTCGAACTCCGATTAGGATAATTATGAGCATTCATGAACTTGGCTATTTCGTTATATGACATTCCATCAAGATATAATCTGAATACTGTTTTTACCGCTTCCGCTTCTTCAGCAATAATCTCAGGCTTGCCATTTTCACCCTTCTTATATCCAAGCCAATGTTTATACTGATAACGAACTCTCCCCTCTTTGAAAGCCATCTGATTACCAAGTGTGACATTCTTACTTAACGAGTAATCTACAACTATTATCTGGCAAATCAATTCCATCATATCTGTTTGCTAATACAAGATATTTATGTTTGTAATCAATATTCTTATACGAAACCAACAAAATTTGCTTTTAAATCGGTTAAAAAATCTATATGCGGTTTTGGGGTATTATTGTAGCTTTTCTATACCTTTATTCTTGACCGCCTTTTTATCAGCTCTGAAAACGCTTTTCAGAGCGTTCAATCCGTTTTTTTACGATTTGGGATCTACGGTTTCACCTTAAAAATCTCTCCATTTTGAAACAAAAAAGCTCCCGAAAATTCGGGAGTTTTTGGACTGGAATCTATATTGTACCAGCATTATGGTTGGGCATGACTAAATTGATGACATATGTAGAATGGCTATTTTACGCCAAGATTGCTTTCATCTGCGACCTTATTTATCTCCTGCATCATAGCACGGCGATTGCAATACAATTCCTGCCACCTGTCTATAATCATATCTAACTGCTTCATTTCCGAATTTTATAGTTTTCATATGTCGGAGTTTATCCGCCCAACGTTTGTAAGTCGGACGATCAGCAGTTTGTTCTGCGACTTTATTAAGCACGTTTGCGTATGCCCCAAGAACAAGCTCAGAATAGCTTTCTATTAGGAGTGATTCATATTTTTCTATAAGATAGGTATTGTTATTTGAAAATACATAATTTGCAAGTCTATCCTGCGAGGTTTTCTTTTTGTCTGAGATACTGTAAGAATCATTAGAAAGCAATCTACAGAGCACAAAAAAATACAGGGCAGCTTGCAGACCGCCCTGTAAAGATACATCTGTTATTTATGGTTCATATTAAAAGCTTGTAATACATTTTATCCTGGGAAACAGGCTTAGACATGACCATAAAGGAAATAAGCCGTTTACTTTAATCAGCCCTCGTGCCAGTCAGGATCGAGGGTTGTACCGGTAACAATGTATTTCTTTGTAACGGGACCTTCGAAATTCTCCTGAAGAATTGTTCTTGTACACTTGATGAACCAATATTCTTCAACGAGAACGCTTACTGCTGTAGCATCTGCAGGGATCATGATTGTCTTTGCAACACCTGCTGAGAAGTTGTCAGATTCCTCTCTGAATGACTTATCGCCGATTTTGTAAGAAACACTGAACTTAGCAACATATGCACCTTTGTTTTCAACTGTGATACTGCCGTTCTTTTCGCCTGCTATTACCTGAAGATATGCGCCTGCTGATTCGTTCTGTAAAAGTTCCTGAATGTTTGCCATAATAATAACTCCTTTTTAAAATAGATTAGAATATAAAGTTAACAAAATCTAGTTGGCTTGTATTAAAACTTTATGGCTTACTTCCAAATATATTATATCAAACGAATTTGCGCTTGTCAATAGCTTTTTCGAATATTATTTATAAAAATTTATAAATAATGGTATAAAAATAATGCACATAGACAAAGAGCACATTCGCTGAAGCTGAAAAGGCAAAAACATTTTTACAGCTTGTTAAAGGAACTGTGATATGAGTATTTCTTAATTAGTGATTTTAGCTGAGACTTATACTCAGCTATGTTTATGCTCCCGTTTTCACCATTAACAAAGCGGATAAATCTCTCTTTCATTCCTGAATCATACTTCATTGCATTTATGAGAAATTTCTTTAAATGCTCAGGAGATGTGTTGTTAATAAGACTTTCAACATCAGTGTCTCTTAAAATTGGATGGTCTTTCAAGTTCTCGAACATATATAATACAGCAGCCATATGCTTACAATTATTACCGTCAGAAGCATATGGACAATTGCAGTACATATCCTCAATTTCTCCGTCAGAGAAGTAAATGTTTACCTCATAGTCGTCTGAACCTGAAACCACTGCATTTACTTCATCAGCCGATAAGTTAAGTATCTCAGCTTTCTTATTTCGGTGATAATCAAATCCTCGTTCAAGGATAACGGGATTAAATAATTTCTTCCAATCCATTGCTACTCCCTATTGCTCAGCTGCGGTCATAATGATGATCGATTATCGCTCTCAAATTATCAAAAATGAAAGACTGTGCCTGCACTGAATACAGATTAAGATAATACTCTGTTCCTCGCAGACTTGTTTTAAGGTGTGATGTAATACCAATTTCTTCTCCTGCAGAGGTTACAACTCGGTTTCCGTCGGCGTTTTTGGTCATTATCCCTATACTTTCAAGCCAGTCATTTATCCATGCCGCCTGCATTTTCTTTGTACCGTTATCAGCAATAACTCTGTTTATCTCATTTGCAATATCGCTTACTTTACATTCTCCGTAATTAAGCTGCAACTGCGAAAACTGATCATCATTTATGAAAACTCGTCTGCGTCTTTGCTTTTCCGGAGCCGCAGGTCTATTCTCAAACGATTCTATCTCCCATTCAAGCACACGGGAAATGTACTCAAAACAAGCTATAACACGGCTGTCACGAACAATATCATCTTCGTGAACACGCATTCCCGAATTCGGATCAACGCCGTTAGATAGTTTGTCCATATACAACTTTGCTCGTCTCAGTTTATCTATTTCATTCATTTATTATCGCCTCTTTCCAAAGTAGTCGATAAGTACACCTTTAATGAAGTAATATTTGCGGGCATATATGCCTATGCTGTTCATGGAGTCACCTGCTTCCGCTTTTTTCTTTATTATACCATACAGATAACTATGATTCAAGGCATATTATTGAAGTGTTTTAGGTTTGATTATTCTTTAAGATATGCTATAATTATTACTATGTCCGCTCAGGGTGCCATGAGCAGGCAAATTCAAAGAAGGAATAGTAATAATGAAAAAGAAGAAAGCCATTAAACGCTACCTTGATGGTGAAAAAGTCAAACAGATAGCAAGATCCATGAAAATATCCACAAGTACTATTTACTTATGGATAAGGCAATACAATGAAAAGCGCAATAGTATTGTCAATGAGGTAACTGAACTAAAAAAGCTTGCTGAGCGCCAGCAGCAGATGATCGAGATCCTCAAAACGGTTGATTGTACAGTAAGTGCGCCGCTTAAAGAGAAGTTGTCCGCAATGGAAAAGCTGTATGGGAAATACAATAATCACCTGTTATGTGAGACTATGGAGGTGGACCGAGGTACATTTCTTAACCATATCAAACGCAGCAAAGGCGAGAATAACAGGTATAATCAGCGCCGTGAGGAACTAAAAGTTCATATACAGAAACTCTTTGAAGAAAACAATCAGATATATGGCTCGAAGAAAATAACAGCACTGCTGCGAAAGCAGTATGTTAATGTTAGCGAAGAAATGGTCAGAGAGCTTATGAATCAGCTTACCGTTCATGTAGAATTTGTTCATCTGTTTTCCTCCGAGTCTATCCTAAAATTTGTGTAAACCTCTGAAGTAGTGTATAATAGAAGAGACACTACTTCGGAGGTTTTAATTATGAGCAGAAGACGAAGAAATGAAACAGAAGAGCAGCGTGCAAGAAGAGAGC
>JAEEVL010000047.1 GCA_016290875.1 Ruminococcus sp. | reverse complement strand
GGAATGGAGCGCAGCGGAATGGAATCGGGCTGATATCCGGCGCATCAGTCCAGCCTGTCAGGATACATGATCTCAAGCTCGCCCAGGACTTTGCCCCAGTTTCGCAGCGGCATGGTCCATTTCTTAGCTATCTCATGCGTCGCCAGATACAGAGCCTTCAGGAGCGCTGTATCGCTCGGAAATACACTCCTCTGCTTATTCAAGCGGCGATAACCGCTGTTAAGACTCTCTATTGCGTTGGTAGTATAAATGACCTTCCTGACGTCGGAGGAGAACTTGAAAATCGGCGATATTACGTCCCAGTTCTTGTACCAGCTCTTCATAGCGGTGGGATAATCGTCCTCCCATTTTTCAGTAACACGGTCGAGGGCTTCCAGCGCAGCGTCCTCAGAAGGCGCATGATATATCGTTTTCAGGTCGTTTGCGAATTCCTTCTTGTTCTTCTCTCCGACATATTTCAGCTTGTTTCTTACCTGATGAACTATGCAGCGCTGAAGCTCAGTTTGCGGAAAAGCTGCTGATACAGCTTCTTTCATGCCTGTAAGACCGTCTGCACAAATGACAAGAATATCTTTGACTCCGCGATTATTCAGCTTGTTCAGAACGCCGAGCCAGTATTTGGCGCTCTCGTTTTCGCCGATATTTATTGAAAGTACTTCCTTGTGACCTGTCATGCTGACAGCCAGGATCACATATGCGGCAAGCTTCCTGATTTGTCCGTTATCGCGTACTGAGAAGTGTACTGCATCGATAAATACTATAGGATATACTTCGTCCAATGGGCGTTTCTGCCAGTCCTCTATCTGTGGTAGAAGGCGGTCTGTGATATCTGATACCATACCGTCGCTGACTTCAAAGCCGTAGATATCTTCGATAGTTTCGCTTATCTGGCGTGTGGTCATTCCTTTAGCATACAGAGCTATTATCTTCTGCTCAATGCCTGAGATGTCTTTCTGACGCTTCTTTACGACCTTTGGTTCAAAACTGCCGTCACGATCCTGCGGTACTTCTATTTCAGTTTCTCCGAAGTTTCCGCGAATCTTCTTGGTTTTCTTACCATTACGAGAGTCGGGATTGTCGGAACGCTCATATTCCTGATATCCAAGATGCTCGTCCATTTCGGATTCAAGCATTTCATGTATAGTCCCTCCGAGAAGGTCTTTTAAGGCATCCTCAATATCCTTAGCCGACTTGATGTCGTATTCCTCAAGCAGCATTCCTATGATGTTCTTCTTGCCCTCGCTCATTGGTTCTCTTTTTCTTCTTGCCATAAAAAATCAGCCTCCTGTGGTATTATTCTATTTTACCACAGTTAGCTGATTTTTTACAGACTTTTTTTCAGAGGCTCCACAGACAAGCATTCGTTTGACTTCCATTTTTTCATCCTCCTTATCGTAATTTTCGATTCCTTAATTGTATTTCTATATAATAGCGATTTGTTAAAACAACTAAAAACAAACCGATTATAGCGTCATTTTGTTCCAACATCGCTGATCAGTTACCTAATCAACGTAGTTATAGTAAGTGTTCTTTTATTCATAAATCAGAAATTCGAGATCGACAGCACTTCCTGGCCCTCTGCCTTCTATTTTGAAATTAGAAAAACAAGGGGCAGATATGGGCTGATGATGCAAACTGTAACTGATAAATCCAGAATTATTCATTTTCTTTGAAAAACGGCATTCGTCTCTGGCGTCAGGTGCAGTATAGATATACTATAGACAATTCTCACCGAGATTTTTACGGTTTACATTTTGCTAAATTCTTTTCTGTCTTTAAAGTGCAAAACGGCAGGACAGCCGAAGCCGCCTGCCGTTTATCCTACACAGATATTGAGTTCAGTCTTCAATACCGCCTTGACCTTCACGCGGATTATAGCCACCGTTGGAAGTTGTGATAACATCTTCTGTTTCAAAAATTATAATCTCCATTTCAGGAGCAACATATTTTTTACCCATTTTACTTACCTCTTTATTCTGTAATAATACCATTCAGATCTGCTTTAACAAGATCACCATACACAGTATGTTCACCATTTTTATCATTGTAAACAAGATATGGACGAACGCACCATACATCGTCTTCACTCACATTGCTCTTAGTCCATGTGAATTTGTATGTCAGATAGTCATAGCACTTGCTGTCATCGTATCTTGTAAACTTTGCTGTGTCAGTTGTAAGTTCCTCGCCGTTCAGATCAGCTTCGGTATTTGCAACGATTCCTGCTTTAAGGAATCTCGCACCTTCCGGAATAGAAAACTTTGATACAAAAGCGATCTTGTTTCCGTTAATAGTTGTTACGCTTTCAATAAATGCAGTACCAACTTTTTCGATCTCTGTTTCAGCAGAAGAATATACAGCCTTCAATGTGAGCTCCTTTGACGGAACATGGAATGAATACACTTCATTATAGCTTGCAACTGCTCCGTTATTCTCCCAGTGGTCAAACTGTAAGCCTTCTTGCGCAGGAGCAGCAGTAGCTACAAGTTCTGTCCCCACCTGATAGTTGTCACCTGATTCGCCTTCGCTAAGAGAGCCGTTTATAACTGTAACCTTGAAAGTATCGACTTTCTTCTCATAAACCACCGCTACTGTGATAGGTGCTTTTGGATTTTTGGCGATAAGATCTGCAATAGTCTCCTGAACCTCGTCAGCAGTTGTAAGGAGTCTGCTATTCACAGTCCAGCCTATAAAGTTGTAGCCGTCCAGATAAGGTGATGCAGGAACGGCATAATCTGTCTTTTTGAATGTTTCTGCATAAACTTTTGTTGAAGTGATGTCACCGTCAATATCAATGGCTCTGATGATGACCTCTGTTCTGACAGGCTGTTTGAGTGTAACAGGATCAGTCACAACCTCTCCGTCAGCATTAAATATCCTATACGAATATTCATCTTCGAGTTTACCAAAAGAATAACCCGTAGGGAGATACTCGCCAATTTCAGCTAAAACGGTTTCCTCATTGCTGCCTGACAGCAATACGTTATTCATTATCACACTTGATGTTTCATCAATATTGAAATCAAACGGATCAGAATACCAGCCGTTGAAGTATGCATTTCCGTTGATGACCATTGTGCTTCCGTTTTTGATCTCAACGCGATCTGCCATCCATGAAATACCCTGACTATATTCATCTTCCGCTTTAGGAGTATTCAAGACTGCATTGTCAAGCGTGAGTGTAGCAAAATAGTTGCTGATATTATTTATCATGCAATTAAGCGTACCATTCTTTATCGTAATACCATAATTTGAAGCGAACGTACCAAATGTAACTGTATGACCATTCAGATCAAGTTCAATGTCTTTATAATAGCAGCCCCAAGTCTGATCGTGGCCTGGATTAACATCAGGTTCATCCACATCGGCGTACACTACAATAGTTTCATCACTGTATGCTGCATCGATAGCTGCTTTCAGCGAATCGAATTTCTTATCTCCAACAGTTGCGACAAGTACCTTTTTGGGGATAACGGCTTCCTTAGTTTCGGTGTATTCCGTGCCATTGAAAGTTACCTTTGCTGTATAAACGATCTTGCCGTCAGCTTCGTAAGTAGGCTCAACTGTTTCAGATGTAACGACTGCATCTACAATTTGCTTATCATCGCACTTAGCGCAAGTAAATACAGCATTTGCTGCGCTGTTATCATCTGCCCAGTTCCATACGGGTTCGCCATAGCTATGACCGGTCTTGTTAATAGTGACAGCCTGGCGGAGAGTTCCGTAAAATTCTCCATACATCAGGACATAGACCATTCTGCTTTCACTTTCATAATGTTCGATACATCCGTTCTCAGTGCAGGTCGCCGGTTTAGCAGGAACCTTCTTGAGAAGCTCCACTTGAATTGTCACATCTTCCGCAGGCATATTGAATGAGAAAGTATTTTCGCCGGTTCTGCTAGCGATCACGCTTCCTGCTTTTACTCTTTTAACATAATATCCGCTTTCAGTATTGATCGTCAAAGTGACCACATCGCCGTAACGCGCAATAGTTTTGTTTGATTCAACAGAGCAGTTTGCAATGTCATCAGGAACTGTAATACTGTGTTCATCCTTTGAAAATGTTCCTGTTATAACTATATCTTTATCAGGCATTGTTTCGGGGATATCGCTCCAGCCGCTGAATGTATAGCCTGTTTTCACAGGTATTTCACGAGGTGTCAGTTCTGTGCCATATGGGACGGTATCGACCTCTCCGTAAACTTCGCCGTCAACCATGTAGGTAACATTGTAAGACTTCGGTACTTGAGTGAAAGTAGCATTATAAACTGTATTGCCGACAGTCTTTGATACATTCGGTGACCAGCCTGAAAATTCATAAGTATACTTTGAATCTTCTTCCTTTGTGGGAATCTCTCCGTCATAAGTAGGAGTTGTTCCGTAAGGTACATTGGTATCTTTTTCAAGCGTGGTATCATCGTTTTTCCAAGTTACTGTGAACGCATTTACGGTGCTGCTGAACTGTGCTGTATAAGTCTGATCTCCTGTAACTTCTTTAATTGCTGGAGACCAGCCTTTGAATGAATAGCTATACTGTGCATTTGAGGGCTTTGTTGGTTTTTTACCACCGTAAGACGGTGTTTTGCCGTATTCAACAATAGATCTTCCAAGTATTGTACCGTTATAGTTTTTCCAAGTGATCGTATATTCGTTAATAGTCCACTTTGCATATAATGTTTTATCACCTGAAGAACCTACAGGGATATTAGTAACAGGTGAACCGCTGAAACTTGAATTGGTATACCAACCAGCGAATGTATAGCCTGTTCTTGTCGGCTCTGCAAGTGTTAATTCTTTATCATCATCATAAGTTGAAGGATTGGATTCCGAATTTGTACCGCCGTTAAGTTCATATTTGATATTGTAAGTCTGTACCGGAGGTGCATAAGTTACAATGAATTTACCTGGTGCACCCAATCTGTTACCGCCAGAGCCTCCATCCCAATGTACAGTGAGAGTTTTGTCATTTCCGTCGGCTTCTATGCTTGTTTTGGCTTTATTGAATTTGACATATCCCTTTCCGTCGATCTGTACGTGCTTAATAATACGTGTTTTGCTTGTGATCGTGAAATCATACTCGTTCGTATTTAAATAGTCATAAAAGCCTAACATATCATACGATTTAGTGTCATAGTTGCAGGTAAAAACATTTCCACCCGCATCAACATCGAAAGTAATATCGTCGCCCATTTCTAAAGTAACATTGGTAGGACGGATCCATTTAGCATCAAGCAACATTCCCGATGATCCATCAGAACCAACAAGATAATAAATATATCGACCATTTTCAGTTTTGTGCTCAATAGTGTATGTTACTATTTGTTCTCAAACAGCTTCAGCCGTGATAGCAACCGGACTGAATATGTCCGACATAGGCTTTATCGGCACACCACCCGACACGATCAGCAGAGCCATAGCCGCTGCTAATGATTTTTTCCAAAACATTCCATTCATAAATACCACTCCTCTTTTTAGATTTATAATGTTGATTTGTATAAATATTCTACCACTTCAACTTGTCAAAGTCAAGCAATCTGTCGTGAATGTAGTGTTTTTTTCGTGAATCGCATGATTATTGCCTTGTTTTTTCTTTTTAGGCGTGATATAATACCTATAATAGCTTATTTTGTATTTGCGAGGTGAAGCCAATGGAACTGAATATTGCGGTCGTCGATGATCTTGAGTTCGACTGCAAGCGAATCGAGGACTGCATAGACCAATACTTTTCCGAGCGTCAGAGCATGACCATTCATACGGCTCGTTACCGATGTTCGGAGGACTTCCTGAAAATCTACCGCAGGGGTATATTTCAGATTGTCTTTCTTGATATATGTATGGGCGAGATCAGCGGTCTTGACCTTGCCGACCGCTTACGGAAGAGCGACCAGGATATAAACATCGTCTTTATGTCATCAACCAGAGATTATGTGTTTGATTCTTTTTCCGTAAAACCGGACGGCTACCTCTGCAAACCCTATGAATATGCTGCCGTTGCCGAGATCATGGACAGGGTGCTTGCGAGGTTTTCGCTTCAAGAACGCACGATCACACTGAAATCAGGAAGAAATGAAATTGTGATACCGATCAACGATATTATATCTGTCACCGCCTGCGATCATGTATCCGAGGTGAAACTCATAACGGGTGAAACGCAGACGAACCGGACGCTTTTCAAGGATTTAGAGCTTGCGTTCGAGAATGAGCCAAATTTCCTGCTTTGTAATCGTGGCGTTATTATCAATATGGATTATGCGGTCAAGGCGAAGGACGGCAAGATCATAATGCAGAATGGAACGGAATATCCTATCCGACTTCGTGACAGCAGGGCGATCACGGCAAAATTTACAAAGTATACCGCAGAACGAATGAAAAGGAGCTTTGTATTATGAATACATCACTTTCGCTTCGCTATTTCATCGAGTTGTGCATGATACTGCCAGCCACCGCCGTTTCAATACTGCCTGTCTATTATTCCAGAAAAGTTAGGAAATCGCTCCTGTTCAGCTTACTGGGGATAATGCTGATCGTCGTGATCGCAGGTGGTGCGCTACTTTGCAGTATTTGTGGAGTACGGTCAAATACTGTTATTTTTCTCTCAATGATAGTTTTCTTTCTTGCGTATCACTTATGTTTTGATGTCTCCCTGCCTAAAAAGGCATTCTGCTTTGCCAACGCCACAATGCTATGTGGTTTTGCAACAACATATACAACATTTCTGACAGCCCATGAGGAGATTGGAAACACAGACGTGGTTTACAAAGTGAGTTCGGGACTGATTTGCCTAGGGACAGCACTATTGGTATGTCTGATATTTTCAAGGACACTTATTGTGAAATTTCCCGATCTGCTTGAAACGGAAAGCCTTGACTCTGCGTGGAAAGTACTGATGCTGGCACCAATCTTAACAGCGTTGGCAGTGATCTGGATGAAGCCAGTCAGTGCCGAAAACATAATGACCGGACGTCTTCGACCGATTTGTCTTGTGGTATTGTGGGCTATCCCATTGGTTGCTTTGTTTCTGTATCATATCTTCTGGTGGCTTTCCAAGAAAATGACGAAAACCGCACAGTTACAGCAAAGCTATGACCTTCTGCAAATGGAAGAAAAACAATATTAGAAAACCCTGCGTTATCTTCATGAAACGAGTAATGCGAGGCATGATTTTCGTCAGCATATCCATGTGATCGAGGAATATCTGCAAGCAGGCGAATATGATAAGCTGAAAGAATATATTGCTCCTATCTCTGATTCAATAAACCATTCTCATAAGGTGATTTGTAAAAATCAGGCACTTGATGCGATAGCCAATCACTATGATGAAGTTGCCAAATCACAGGAAGTTACGATATATTGGAACATCAAAGTCGGAGAAACGCTCCCGATCAAGGAATCGGATATGTGTGCGGTCATTGGCAATCTCATTGAAAATTCGGTCATAGCTGCCAACTCCTTGACGGGAGATGACAGGCTCGTAAACGTCCGTATCGGAATATTGCAGGAAGAAACACTGGTCATATCCGTAGATAATCCCTATCGTGGAACGCTCACCCTTGATAAAAACGGCATGCCGATGTCCGGCCGTCCCGACCACGGCATCGGACTGCGATCGGTCAGAAACATTGTTGAGCGGTACAAAGGCTCTATGGAGATTGAAACACATAATGGCATTTTCAATGTAAGCATATTGATGTATAAGCCGGAATAATTGAATATAAATGACAATCGCCTATGTACTGCGATCAGTACATAGGCGATATTTTTATGCCTTTCCAGATCTGAACCGGATATACAGCCTTATAGCAGATATCTTTGATGTTTCCACGGATTATCTTTACGGAGTATCTGATTGTTCTTTGCCATTGTCAAAGTTAAACGAGTTTTTCTATGATGATATGACATACTCAGAACTAATCTCCATTGTTCTTGGCTTATCGGAAGAGCATCAAAAAGCCTTCATGATAATATTGGAGTGCCTCAGAAAAAAACAAAATCGTACATCTGAGTGAAATGCTTCATTCACAGGCTCACAAATCGCTGATAGGTTTACTATCAGATGGTTTTGGGAGAAACAAAAAAGGACTCGATTCCAGCGTTTCCACATTTCGTGAAAACCACTAAAAACAAGCCCGAAACTTTGTATGCTATTTTGTTGATAAAATCGATATTTACCTGTATTTCGACCTTTGAAGGGGGACTGAATCTGCTCTTTTGAGAGTTCAAATCCTTACACATGGCTAAAACAGCCCAATGTCATCTATGAAAATCGAAGTAAATTTTTCGAGATTTGGGTAGCAAAAAAGCCCGATATTTCGGGCCTTTTTGGGCATGCCATCAATTTTGTTATGCCATCATGGCTAAGGATGACGTATTTGAGCCCCGAAGGTCATTTTACTCGTTTTACTCGTTATACTCATTATACGCGTTATTATTTTGAAGTTAGAATCATTATTTATACTTAAGTCCATATCTGCATTGCTGCCTGATTATTGAGATAATTATCCTATGAAGCATAAGAGGAATTCGACAAAGAAACGCATAGTAAAACAATATTTAAACGGAACTAGCGTCAACTCGCTAGCTCAAGACAACAGCATTCCGGTCAGTACGATTTATTCATGGATTAAACATTATGGTCCGCTTCGGGCTAAATATGTCCCTAGGCATAGCGAAAAGCAGTATGCGATTCTTAAAGTAGAATACGATAAGCTGCGCTATATGTATGAAATCCGCAAGGAATTCGATAACTATCACTTGCAGATATTCGACTTGGAGCAGGTTGGATGCTTGCAGAAAATAGCGCACAGAAGCGAAGAACCTGAGTATCATATGGAATACCTGCTCCCGTCAGATGATCCGATAACCGAAAAGCTGTACATAATTGATGACGGTGATCACAGCACAATGCTGCTTGCAAGTGAATACTAAAACTAATGCCAGCCCGGAAAGGGCTGGCTATCTTTATTTTTGGAGGTTTTTTACAATGGAAGAAAACAAAGTTTACTGCTCCCACTGTGGAGTACTCATTGGCGAGGATGAAGAATTTGGCGAGGTGAACGGTGAAATCGTCTGCAATGACTGTGTTGAGCGCTATACTTCAACCTGTGACCGTTGCGGAGAAACGATCTGGACAGATGACAGCTACGGCGATGAGTATACAACGCTCTGTAGCCACTGTTATCACAACCATTACACCAGATGTACCTGCTGCGATGCATTGCTACATGAGGACGATTCTTATCACCTTGATGGATATGACTACTGTAGTGAATGTTATCACGACGAGGTAGATAAGAACCGCTCTATCCACGACTATGGATACAAACCTGAGCCTATATTCTACGGCGACTCTAAGCGATATTTCGGCATTGAACTGGAGATAGACGGTGCTGGTAAAGACAGCGATAACGCTGATGACCTGCTAAAGATCGCCAATAAGGAGAACGAGCATATCTATATCAAAGGTGACGGATCTCTTGATGACGGTATCGAGATCGTCACGCATCCGATGTCGTTGGCTTACCACAAACAATTCTGCTGGGACAAGATTATGCACAAGGCTATCAGTATGGGATATCGTAGCCACCAGACTTCGACCTGTG
>JAEEVL010000007.1 GCA_016290875.1 Ruminococcus sp. | reverse complement strand
TTCGGTATGTAGGTATCTGATACAGCTTTTCTTTTTTCAGTGTGGCAAAGAAGCTCTCCATACGAGCGTTGTCATAGCAATGAGCAGCGCCGCTGAGGCTTTGAATGAGCCCATTTGTTACAAGTTCCCTGCGGAAGGCGTAGCTTGTGTACTGGCAGCCACGGTCACTGTGGAGAACACTTCCTTCCAGTCTACCGTACTTCTCACGCAGCTGTTTTACGGTGTCTATGCAGAGTTCTTTCTTCATATTATCACGCATTTCAAGAGCTACGATCTCGCCGTTGAAGCAGTCAAGAATCGGTGAAACATAGAGCTTTCCGTTAGAACACTGGACCTCGGTAATATCGGTAAGCAGTTTCTTCAGCGGCTTGTCTGCACTGAAATTTCTTTTTATCAGATTCTCTCTGTTCTGAGTTTCAGTATCAGCCTTTGTGATGCCGTGAGGTCTGCGGTGCCCGTGGATAAGCCCAACTTCGCTCATAGTGCGGTATACTGTTCTGAGGCTGACATGAGTTCCTTTCTGGGCAAGAGCTGCCTGCATCCTTCTGACACCGTAATTCTTGTTATCTGGATGCTCTGAAAGAATTCCCTGTATTTTGACCAGAAGAAGCTGCCTTGCACCGAGCTTGCCCTGATTCCTGAGCCAGTGATAATAGCCTGATTCGCTGATTTTCAGAAATCTGCATATTGATTTCGCTCCGTACTTGCTGCGGAACTCATTGACAAACAGATGACGTTCGCTTGTCTTTACTTCTTCCGGTCTTTTGCGAAAAAACCGAGTGCGTCCTTGAGGATATCATTAGCTTTGCGAAGCTCGGCAATCTCTTTTTCAAGCTCAAGATTACGCTGTTTAAGCTCTTCATCAGTCATTTGATACTTCTTAGCTTTGGCAGCAGCATTTCGCTTTGTACGCCAGTCTGAGAGTGTGTAATATTGAATCCCTAATTGCTGTGCAGCCTTTTTCAGTCCAATCTCGTCCGATAGCTTTAATGCTTCTTCTTTGAATTCTTTACTGTACTTCATAGTCGTTTTCCCTTTCCGGTTTTATTATTTATATTCTACCAGATTTTTGGGTGTTTGTCGACTGCTCTTTCAGTATAACACTTCAATATTAAATATTAAGCGATTGAGTTGCGATTTAATTAACAGTGAAATTTTATCACCAATATACGAATAATTGGTGTGCACTATGTGAGTGTTGTGTGAAAAGCCATGATTGTGTCCCCAATATTCAAAAAATCATATAGATCCAGCCGAAAGATACAATAAAAAATCCCAACGCATAATATGCTCCCTCTCTTTCTTTTTTGTGTTTTTTATGTTTTTACAATGAATAACTATAAAGTTTTACTTTATTTTTTTAAGCATTTGTTAAATTCAACACCAAGTATTTTTTGTACTATTTAGATTTTTTAAAAAAGTTGGACATATTCTACATAATGTGAAATTTTAGCTGAAAAATGCATACAGTAATCCATAAACTTAATGTATAAAAATTTCTATTTGCTGAAAATCATACAAAATATTAGTCGATTTGTTGTTGGAATATACGATAATTAAGAACAAATTATTAACATTGTAATTATTGTATTGAATGTTGCATTAAATGCTGATATAATTGGTATATAAAATCAATATGGTTATATATAAATAGCTATTTTAGCGTCCGGAGGATCAAAAATGACGGATAAAGAGTTGAAAAAGCTAAAAAGAATAGAACTTATAGAAATACTATACTATTTAAAAAAGGAAAACGAAGAGCTTAAAGCAGAAAATGATCTGCTGAAAGATAAATTGTTTTCTTTAGCTGATGAGGCTATCGAGTTAAAAAAGAAGCAGACTGCCGTGAACGAAGATACAGCTCCTGAACCGGCTGAAAGTGCTTCTGAGGATAAAAAGATAAATGACTGATAAAAAATTAATTGATATTCCCTCTTCTGAACAATTCGGAAGAGAACTGAAAAGGCTCAGGTATAAAAAAAGCTTTTTCCGAAACTTGAAAAGTACTGTCGGAGCACTTATAGTAGTTGCTGCGATAGCAGTTATAGTCTCAACGAGACTTATTCCGGTATTCAGAGTTACCGGTTCAAGTATGTCTCCTACATTGACAAATGGAGAGGTCGTGATGTGCATGAGGTCATCACATTATAAGACCGGAGACATAGTTGCTTTCTATTATAATAATAAGGTATTGCTTAAAAGAGTTATCGGAGTTCCCGGAGATAATATACTTATTAAAGACGACGGCACAGTCGTTCTTAATGACGAGGAACTTGATGAATCTTATGTAAGCGGCAAAGCTAAAGGCGAATGCGACATAACAATGCCATATCAGGTGCCGGAAAACAGATTGTTTGTAATGGGCGACCACAGAGCTGTATCTGTAGACAGCCGTTCAACTTCTGTTGGATGCATAGCGGAGGAAAATGTGCTCGGCAAGGTGGTTCTGAGAGTTTACCCGTTCGATAAATTCGGAAAGCCCTGATAAGGACAAATAAAATGATGAAAGGAGAGAGCGGTGTGAAAGATCTGCATAGGAAGATCAATGAACTGATACGAAACAGAAAGCAAAACAGAAGATTTATAGCGTGTTTGCTGACTCTCTCTGTTTTAGTTACATTTGTAGTTCCAGTGTCGATGATAGCTCCGGGAGTCAGTATGACAAGACAGAATGCGGGAAAGGTGGATATCTCAAAGATCATTCAGCTTAACCGGAGAGGTGATTCAACACCTTTCGTCAGCTCTGCACCTTCGTCCCCGATGGCTGGCAGTAGTGACTTTGAAGACAAGATACAAAGTATATCAGTAATCAGCGGCGGTAAAAAATATGACGGTACTCCGTGTATCGTCGATGCAGGAGACGTTGATTCAGCCTTACTCAGCATTACTCTTAATTATGAGTACAATGGCACTGAACTCGCCGAGTCGGGAATACTTGATAATCATTATGTGCACTACAATATCCCGAAAGATTTGATTATCAGTCAGGACTACTACGGTTCTAATATGACTGTTATCGATACTTCATGGGAACTGGGTGCAACTACACCAGCCGGATATTATGCGATATCCAAAGGTGCAGACGGCGGCGGTCTTATATCGATATACTTCACTAATGAATATATCTCATATTTGAATACCTGTACAAACGGATTCAAAGGTGCGATAAACTTCTCTGGTAATGTAACAAGAGCAGATGATGCTGACGGCGACAGAACAGTTGTGATAAGTCAGGCAAATAATGTCGAGCTTAATGTGGACTTTGCTGATGACAAACTCACAATCGCCAAAGAAGGACAGATCAAACATGAAGGTCCGAATAAATATATTCTCTGGACTGTAACTCTTACAGACCCAAGAGGTTATATCGACCTCAGCCAGTATTCACTTACTGATGTTCTGAAAGACAACGGCACAACTTTAGATTGGTCGACCGTAAGTGACATAAGCGTGACACCAGAGGGAAGTGCGACTCATACCGGAAACGGTAACTTCACACTTTCCGGAAGCAATCAGCAGGTAACGATAACCTATAAACAAAGTCACCTTACTAACGGACATACATATGATAATGATGTAAGTGCTCAGAAGGGTGATGAAACACCTATAACTGCTTCAAAGACAATGACGATCGAGAACAAACTCAATATAAACAAGACCGGTACACCTGATTATTACGTTGACGGTGCAGGCTCGAACGATAAGATACAGTGGACTATCCACGTTGATAACTATTCAGGCGACGGTCTTGGAAATGCTACTGTTGAAGATTCAGCACCTATACCAGCAGACGCAAAGGTATATTACTTCGATGAAGCATGGCAGAGACAAGAGCTTGATCCAAGTAAATATACCATAAGCGGTAATAGGATCACATTTAGAAGGGACCCGAACATACCGGCTTCACTCGATATAGTTTATATGAAGGATGTTGCCTTCGATAATACAAACGGTATAGCAAGTACCGAGCAAACTAACAGTGCGAGCGTAAGACAGGGTGTACCAAATCCTCCTACTCCGGCATCTACGGGTGATGTAACAGTAAAATATGAACATCAGTTCCAGGTAGGAAAATGGTTCGATGACTTCAATTCCGATACGGAAGAGGTAAAATGGAAGATCTCTGCTACAGCTAATGCTTATACCGATCAAAATGGTGAACCGAGAGTCGATGCGAACAGTAAGCGAACTCTTGACGGATACACCATTTCCGATCCGGCATTTGTAGGTCTTACAGCAGATCAGATCACATTCAATGCTTTCCGTACATTCAACCGTTGGAGTGATGCAAGTAAGGAATCAGGATATACGGATCAGGAAGAAGACCTTACTTCTTACGTAACTTTATCTAAAGATCAGGATTCCGATACAGTTACTATCCACATTACTGACGATACAAAGATAGTAAACAAAATAGAGCTGTTCTATACAAAGCCTCTCGAAAATACAGCTTTTGAGACCGGAAATTATGCCGGTTATCAGGCTGGCCAGGAGGTAAAGGTAAGTAATACAGCAGAGGGTACTTCACCTGACGGCAAAATGAAAGACGGTGCAGAAGGTGTCGGAACTCTCAAGATGAGAATAGAAGGCAAGAAATACTATAAAGGAATTTCAGATAATAAGTCTTCAAATGTTGTCGGTATGAACGATACAGACGACAGAGAGCTTAACTGGAACATAAAGCTTGTTAAGGACAACTATATAACCGGCGGCGATAAATTTGAAGATATCATTCTCAGCGATGCAAACGGCGGATCACATTATATAACTCCACAGCAGGCAGCCGCAATAGAGATATACGGTAATACGGTCGATGATGATAGTACAATGACTCCTCTTGCAAGCAATATGTACACTATCAAGTTCTTTGATGCTTCCGGTACCGAGATAACTGATCTTGCAGCTTCAACAGAAAAGGCTGTTAAGTTTGAGGTCGATTTCACTTCCGATATCGATGCTTCAAAATACCGTTATATATCAGTAAATTATAAGACAGAAGCAGATGTAAGCGGTATACAGAACGGCAGCACTTCACAGTTCTCGAATACACTTAACTTCAATGGTACTCCTAAGGATGTTCCGGGAATGACCTTTGAAAGAAAAGATCCGAATCCTGTTGAAACGATACGTCTCAAATTTACAAAGAGCTGGGACGATAAGAACAATGCCTACGACACACGTCCGGCGAATATTAAAATCAAGATATGGCAGGCTTGTGCAGAAGACGGAGCTGCTCCGGCTGAAACTGATACCGAAAAATGGACTGAGTATAAAGAGTATACCCTTCCGGCAGGTGCAAAGACCGCCGAAGATTGGTTTGAATTGCCTGACGATGTTCCGAAATGGGCAGTTGATGAAAACGGATGCGTCGTTGAATACTATTATAGAATAGAAGAAATTCTTGATGAAGAATCCGGTTATACCGCTACTTACAATAATAAACTGATAAATGCAATGACCTATAATCAGTATGATAGCAATCAGTATTTGAAGGTCACTAATAAAACTGAAGTTAAAGGTTATGGCAAGTCAAGTATACGTTTCGATTATGAGGGAGTGCTCGACAGCGTCAACAGTACCGCTGATCTTAATAAAAAGACTCTTGATCTGGACGGCAGCGGAACAGCAAAAGAATATTACATATTCCGCTGGCTGCTGAACTTTGATATGGGTTCAGATACTTCTAAACAGATAACGTATATCGATACGCTGCCGGAAGGTGCAATTTATCTTGACACAGCTAAAGCTCAGTCATTAGGCAGTGATTATGCTCCGGCAATATCGTATAGTGATAACCCTGATTGGCGAAGGGACTTCCCGATAGGGTATGAATATTACGGTATGAATGATACGTATGAAGTGGACGGAGATACGCTTACTCTTACACTTCGTGAGAATACAGTAGTTTTCAGATATTGTATCGCTATACCAGTTGATAAGCTTGATGAGGCACTCGTAAACGGAGTTCTCACTAATAAGATAAGAAAAGAAGATGACACCAAGGATAAGACAGCAACTCTTACTATTATAAGCAGCTCGATACCGGATGATCCGATAAATGATGAAAATAATCATCTTAAAAAGAAGTTCAATGCCGGCGTTGCAGGCGGATATCTCAATTATAGTCTGGAAGTAAATCCAGAGGGAGAGAAGCTTACTAACGATGATTACATCAGCATAACCGATAAGCTTACACTCGGTGAGGGAAGCAGCAAGACGATGGATAACCTGAGACTTGCTCTCGATCATATCGCAGTTTATCCTTATAATGAGGACGGAACTGTTGATAAGACTCATCCGATAACTGATTATAGTTATACTATTGATTATAACTACGCTCCACGTTCAGGTCTGAATGTATCCGAAAGAATACGTGGTAACAAGGACGGCAATGCTGATACAGGTTTCTTCATGTTGGACGGCTGGAAGGTTGGAGACTATGTAACGATAACCGCTAATAAGAATCCTGTTGTTAATGGCAATAGTTCACCGGGAGAGGTATTCTTCTATAGCGATTTCGATAAAGACGCACCTAATTGGTATGCTAACATGGTAACAGGTGCGTATGCATTACCAGATTTTAATAGTTCCGGTACAAGCGTACTTAATTTCCAAGTACCGGAATACGCTAAATATATCGTGATCGTTGATAAATCAAACTATGGTTATGATGATAATGGAGTTTATCATAGTAATGTAAATCGAATGCTCGATAATATAGAAGCTTTTTCAACTCCTGAAGCGATACCGGCAGTACTTAATGTAGAAGTTCCGGATCAGCAGCATCTGTATGTTGAGTATAGATACAGCGTAACAGGTTACACACCAAATACAGCAGGTCCGGGTGCACCAAGCAACGGCGACAAGATCTATTTCGACAACATTGCTTCGTTTGAAGAAGATAATGCGAGCGGCTGGTCTAAACAGTCACACAGCGAAATGAATGTCAGCGATTCAAGTGCGAGTGCAGAGGCTATCAAATATCCAAGTATATATAAGGTAGACGTAAACAACTACACTCTTAATACTCTTAGTGCTGTATTCAAGGTCGCAAAATACGATACTGATTCAGGACAATGGGTATATGCAAGCAGCATAGAACCTGTACTCCGTGAAAGCAAGTATGTAAGAAAATTCACTTTCCCTGATGAAGCGGTCGGATATACCGAGGTTCAGAAGGGCACCAATGATAAGACGTATCCGGAGGCAGCCGCTTCTTTGGTATTTGCAGACAGCGATGATGCTGCAACAGATGACAAAGAAAATGTTCACGATTTTATCCTTGAACAGAAAACACTCTACAAATTCGTAGAGGTGCAGGCTCCTACCGATTACCTACAGCCTGATTGGTTAAACGGCGGATTCAAAGCTAACAGCGAGTATGTGTTCTATTACTCATACGATGGTTTTAATGGAACACCTCCTGAAGATGCTTTTGATGAAAACGGAATCAGCCGCATCAGACCACTCACTACATACGGCACAGCTAATATCCCAAACAGCTGCCGTATACAGTTACAGGCTAAAAAGACTTTCTCCGGTAAGGATGCAGATATTCCGGACACAGCTTCTGTAGAGCTTAAACTCTACTACTCATTCGACAAGAACGGAACTGATCTTAAACCGGTTACTAAGGAATTCCTCGGACTTCCTGCATCGGATACAACATTTAGTAATCCGATAAACGCAATTTATAAAAAGAATCCGGTTGATCCTGACGCAGTTATCGACACAGTCGAGTGGACAGGACTCCTGACCGGTAAAAACGGCTCTCCAGTCTACTACTTCGTACAGGAAGAAAGCTATACCGCTAATGGAAAGAAATATACTTTTGATCCGGCAAGCGGAAGATTCAAGCATAATGATGAGATAAGCCCGTTTATTCCGGTATATACCAGAAATGGTACAAATAAGGACGGTACTCAGATAGGCGTAAACAACTCGGAGGGCATTCAGGTCAAGAAGAGATGGATAAACCTCGACGGAAAAGAGATACCACCGCCTAAGGAAGTTGGTTCTTCAACAGAATCAATGGCTGTAGACTTCGAGGTCTACGGAATAAAGGGTCCTTACAAAGTTAAGCTTGATCTTGAAGATCATGTGCTTAACGCTGCTAATGAGTATAAACTACAGCTTCCTGTAGAGGTTGGACTTGTAGATGTTCCTGCGGGTTCGGCTGCTACATATCTGGAATATACAGAAGGTAAAAAATACCCGCTTGCATATTTCGATAATTTTGAGGTTGCAGAAAAACTCACGGAAGCACAGAAAGCGGCTCTTGAGGGCAAGTTCCTTGAACCGCAGACTTCAAGAATGATAAGCAATGGTACCGGTGTTCTTGAACTTATCAATACCGATAAGAGACAGACGGCGGTCAATGCTACAGTCGAAAAGATATGGAACGATATGGGTGCCGATCACAGCGGCGACCAGATAAGAGTTAAATTCGTACAGTCACTGTATCAGCTTACAGAAGAGCAGCTCGAAGCAATAGCAGAAGGCAATTTGCCGGAGTGTACATATACAGGTGAAGATATCCAGTCGAACAAGGATGTTAAGGTCATTGTAAAAGGCAAGACTAAGGCATTCATTCTGGATAGCAATATATCCTCGATATCGTCGGCAAGCTCGATAGCTACTATAAATCATAACAGCGATCAGCTTATAATTACCGGAGATACAGCCGGTACTGAAACGATAACAGTCACCTTCTCGGACGGAACTGAACAGGAACTTACGATAACTGTAATCGAACCGGAAGTGCTGCTCGATGAAACAGGTAGCTGGACGGCTTCATGGAACGGACTTCCTTCAGCAGATGACAGCGGCAGTGACTATTACTACTACGCTGTAGAGACAGAGGTTCCGGAAGGCTACATAGTTTCATATGTAAACAGAACATCATCCGGAACATTCAGAACAACTATTACCAATACTCAGCCAACAGAGCTGAAAATTGTAAAGAAATGGTATGATGTTCTCGGAGATGAGATAGTGACAGATCCTGATGATGCTGATTATAATGCCGCTAAGCTAAATAAACTGCCGGATAGTATAACAGTTGAGATCTATCAGCTGCTTGCTTCACAGGCAGGAGGCACAAAGCTCGCAATGCCAGCGGATGCCGATATCAATTCTATTTTGATAGGCACTCCTTATAGGATATGCACGCTTGAAAAAGCGGACGGCTTCAGTAAGATACTGAAGGATCTGCCAAAAACAAACGATCAGAATGAGGAATATGTATACTACTTCAAAGAGGTCGGCACTCATGTGCTCAACTCCGCAGAAGGATACTATAACTTGTCTGAACCGGAATACAGATATATTTCGGAAGTAAAATATCAGAACAATGGTCTTGTGGCTACTGAAAACGGAATTGTTACTATAAGCAATAAGTTGAAGCCGGCAAAGATCAAGTTCATCAAGACATGGGCTGACGGAAACGAAAACCATGACGGCGAACAGGTAACGATAAGAGTTTATCGTTCAACAACAGCAGATACCGAAGAAGCTCAGCAGAATCCGCTCATACTTTCACTGGATAAGAATCCGGTAACTATGACAAAGAGCGATACAAGCGGAGTTACGGTAACTGCAAATCAGAAGGTAAAGATAATCTCTGCCGAAGGCGAAGATTATGACGATACTCTGATAAATGTGGCAACGGACGGAGTTGCCGGACGTATCCTGAATATTACTCCTACAGGTACGAAAACCGGAACTACTACCATTAAGCTCCAATCAGAGGACGGACAGATAGTTGAACTTATTGTCAATGTTACAGACGATCCGGCATTGATGCTTACAGCTGATAAGTCAACATTCAAATATGATGAGACTCCGGCTGTGCTGACTGCAACTTATACAGCTCCGGGAGCAACTCCTGAGGATGTAACAAATAAGAGCAGCATAGGCTATACAAGCAGCAATACTGATGTGATCGAAGTAGCAGCTGACGGAACATTAACGGTCAATGGCGTAGGCGATGCGACAATAACTGCAACATATAAGGGCTTGCATGACAGCGTAACACTTACAGTTGAACTTCCGGATACATTTAATGTAGTCGGTGAGGATACCGTTAATATGGGAGATACGCTCGATTTAGACGTTGATCCTCCATTCGGTACATTTGAATGGTCATCAAGTGATGAGACTGTCGCTACAGTCGACGAAAATGGTGTTGTAACTCCGGTAGGTGAGGGTACTGCAACTATTACAGCTACTCGAAATGACGGAGAGGAAGCGTCGAAGGAGATCACTGTAAATGCTTCCAAGAAGATGCCGTTTATATTTGAAACATCAGGAGATCAGGAGATAAGCAGAGGTGAACTGAGCTATACTTACGCTCAGGAAACTGGAATAATAACTCTTAATATTCCTGCTGTAGAAGACGGCGGTACAGAATACAGAAAGTATCTTATAAATGCTATCCAGACAAATGATGAGCTTAAAGACCTGAAGCCTCTTAAATATGAGGTTTATCCGGAGACCGGACAAAATAATGCGATCGGTATTTCAGCTCCTGGTATAGACTGGAAAGAAAATAATAGCACAATTAATGCTGCTAATCCGGCTATGTTCGATACTTCCGGTTCTGCTGCACTAAGCAGTAAACCAGTATTGATACAGGTGAATAACGTTCAGGGTCCATATGTAATAAAGATCCATACGAAAGCTAAAACCGAATATCTAGAGCTTGATGAAATTGCTGGTCAGGAGGTTTCATTTACTCCGGGAACTAAATATATTATTAATTCTTCATCACCTATAAGCTCAATTTACAGGACAAATGGAGACGATGATAATGTATCCGTTAACGGTAATAGACCTGGTTGGTGGGTAGATGTAAATTACACAGCTGGAAGCACGTCATTTGAGCTTACAGTTAAGCAAGCTAATCTGCATTGGGGCGAGTCGATCACTGTAGAGACTGCTGATGGCAATAACACGATCATCGCAAAATCTCCACCAGCACCAAACGGAGCTCCAAGAAGACGCTCGGCAGCACCGGGTACTGAAAGCGGAATGCCGCTTACAAGATTCAGTGCATCAACATTACGACTTGGAAAGGCTAAAGCATATGCAGCATCAGCTCCGTCAGAAATACCGGAGACTGGCTCAGCAGATAGCGGTCAGAAGTCGATGATGAGCACTCCACAAAGATCAGCGGGTACGCCGACATTTGAAGATGACGGCTACATCGAAAAGACAATAAGCAGCAGCGATGACTGGCAGCTTATTGCAAATGATCTTCCAATGTACAACGTTAAGGCAGACGGAACTGTTGAACCTTACTACTATTGGGTAGAAGAAGTTGGCGGAGCAGACGGCTACAAAGCAAGCTATCTGTTCATCGACGGCGACGAGCATACCGAATATTCAGTAAATGCTTCAACAGGAACAACGCCTGAAATAACGATACAAAATACTCCGGATGATACTGGAGTAGAACTTCCCGAAACCGGCGGCAAGGGAATGAAAACAATTTATATGGCAGGAGGTGTTATGATACTTCTTGCTATCGCCGGATATGTAATGTTTAGGAAACGTGTTAAAAACGTATAACTGACAGCCTGTCTGCTGTCAGCAAACGGCAGACAGGCAAATAAAGATGGATAAGGAGAATTAATTATGAAAAATACAAGAAAATTTTTAGCAATGGCAGCTGCCCTTGCACTTACAGCTTGCACAATGGCTCCAGTAGCTTCATTCGCAGCAGATCCTGTTACTGTAAACGTTAAGATGAATACTTCTTCTGATAATGCAACACACACTTACACAGCATATCAGATCTTCACAGGTGAATATGACAATACCGATCCGGAAAACCCAGAGTTCAATATAACCGGTTGGGGTTCAGATGCAACAGCTCTGAAAACAGATGCTGCTTTCCTCGCATTCAAGAAGAGCGAAGCAGGTTCAAAGACTGTAGGTGAGTATATCGCTGCTCTTCCTGCTACTGCAACAGATGCTCAGAAAGCAGCAGCTGCTGCTAAGGCACTTGACGGAATCGCAGATGACTCAGCAGATGCTCAGGCACTCGCAGACATTGTTGCTAAGGCAATAACATCCGGCGGAACAGCTATCCAGGAAGCAGGTACAGATCTTGCTGAGGGTTATTATCTCATCAAGGATGCATATACAGCCTCCGATGATTCAAATGATGCGGTTTCAAGATTCATACTTCAGGTATCTTCATCTGATAAGGCTGCAACTGGTCTTTCAGTAGCTACTAAGAAGTCCTATCCTTCAGTAATCAAGAAGGTTCTTGAGAATGTTAAGACTCCTGCTGGCTTTGACGGTACACCGTCAGCTCTTGAGGCAGCTTCAATTAACGGTGGAAAATGGAACGATGTAGCTGACTATAACATCGGTGATGCTGTACCATTCAGAGTTTGCGGCTCTATGCCAAGCACACTTAATGATTATGATGCTTACTACTACAAGTTTACTGATACTCTCGGTACAGAGTTCGATCAGCCTGAGGAAGTAACTATCAAGGTTGGCAGCACAACTCTTACAGCAAGCAATCCTATTGACGGTAATTATACAGTAGACGGCGATACCGGAACAAACTGCCGTGTTAAGTGGGATGCTTCAAAGAATCAGCTCTTAGTAACATTTGAGGATATAAAGGCTTATGCAGGTGTTGACGCAAATACTATCGTAACTGTAGAGTACACAGCTACACTTAATGATACAGCTGCTATAGGTCTTCCAGGTCAGGAGAATAAGGTCGACCTTACATACTCCAACAATCCGAACTTCGAGTATAATCCTGATACATCAGATGATGAAGAGGATGTTCCAAAGGATGACAAGGGTACACCAGAGGATGAGACTGATGATGAGGAGCAGACAGACAAGACTCCTGAGGATAAGGTAATCGTATTCACATACGAGATCGATGTTACCAAGATCGACGGCACAACTAAGGATAAACTTAAAGATGCTGAATTCGAGCTCAAGAGCGGCACAACTAAGATAAAGTTCATTGATAACAATGACGGTACATATACAGTTGCTGACCAGTCACTTACATCCGGCGTTACAACAACTGTTAAGTCTGGTGCAGACGGTGTATTCAAGTTTATCGGTCTTGATGACGGAACATACACCCTCACAGAGACTAAGGCTCCTGAGGGATATAAGCTCCCTGCTGATCCTGACGTAGAATTAGAGCTTAGTGCAGAGACAGCTAACGATCAGGCTTGGAGCGGAGATCCTGTAGATGCTCTTACTGATCTTGTGTTAAACAATGAATCTGTAGAAGATACTAATTTTGGTATTGCAAAGATCGATGTTGAGAACAATAAGGGAACATCACTCCCGACAACCGGTGGCATGGGTACTACACTGTTCGTACTCGGCGGCGGCTGTGCAGCTGGTCTCGCAGGTATCTACCTCGTTTCCAGAAAGAGATCTAAGGACGAAAACGCTGACTGATCTTAATAAATAACGGACATAAGTCCGAAAGATGACCTGAAACGCCTCCGCATCTGCGGAGGCCATCAGGGAGAGACTAACAAGGAGAAGATGATGAAGAAAAAGCGTGAAACACTTATTACAGTTATTCTGATTTTCATTTTCCTTGCAGGCCTCTCCGTGATGCTTTATCCGACAGTTAGTAACTGGTGGAATCAGCGGATACAAATGAAAGCAATAGTTGAATATAAGGAGACTGTGGCTCAGCTCGACGAAAAAGAGATAGATGCCAGAATTGCCGAAGCAAGGGAATATAACCGTAAACTCGCAATGCTTAGTGCTCCGTTCAGAAATTACGACCAGATAGAGGGCTATGATGACATACTCGATATATCAGGCACCGGCATCATGGGATATATAACTATTCCATGCATACGTGTAGAGCTTCCGATATATCACGGTACGGACGAAGGTGTATTGCAGATAGCTGCCGGACATATAAAGGGTTCTTCATTCCCTGTTGGCGGAGCATCAACACATTCGGTAATATCCGGTCACCGTGGACTTCCCTCTGCAAAGCTCTTTTCAGACCTTGATGATATGGTCGAGGGCGATATTTTCACGGTTAATGTACTCAACGAGGTGCTGACCTATGAGGTCGAGAAGATAATCAAGATACTTCCCGATCAGACTGAGGAGCTTGCGATCATACCTCAGGAAGATTACATGACTCTTATGACCTGTACCCCATATGGAGTAAATACTCACAGACTTCTCATAAGAGCTCACAGGATCGACAATTTCGATCAGGGCCGCAGGGTTAAAGTGCCTGCTGACGCATTACAGGTCGACAGAATGACAATAATGCCATTAATATTAGTACCGCTTATAGCTGTACTTGTTATCTATTGGATCATAACAGGAAAACGAAAAAAAGATATGTATATAGACAAATATATAATAGAAAAAATAAAATTGCCAAAGGACGGTGAGTGATATGAAGGCTGCTAAAAAGCGAATATTTTCAGTGATAGCTGCAATAGGCTCGATAATGCTTATGCTTACGGCTGTTTTATCATGGAACTGTGCTTTTGCTGAAGAAGCTCCGAGCCTGAATCTGATATGCCGTAGGGATGATACAATTCTTGTGGGTATGGAATGGCGTATATACAGAGTGGGAAAGATGCAGGGCAAGGAACTTGTGCTTGAGGGAGACTTTGCAAAGTATTCCGTGAGCCTCGGTGAATTGACTGCTGACGAGAATATGAAGGCTGCAAAAACTCTTGAAAGCTATGCGGTCGCTGATAATATCCCGATACTGAAAAACGGAAAGACTGACAGCAAAGGTGAGTTAAAGTTCAATGACCTCGAAACGGGCGTTTACCTTGCTGCCGGAACAAATCTTATCAGCGGTGAAGTAATTTACGTTCCTTCAACATTCCTTATTAACATTGCTGAGGAAAATGCCGAGCTTAGTTACGACGCTTATCCTAAGTTCATAATGCGTTCAACTAATGATTTTTACAATAAATATGCAGTCAAGAAGGTATGGAAGGGCGATGAGTCCGCTCTCGCTGACAGACCTGTTGAGATAGATGTTGAAATTTATTGCGACGGCAGTCTGTATGATACCATAAAGCTTAACAGCGAGAATAACTGGCAGTACTCATGGCTCTCAGAAAAAGACAAGAAAAACTGGAGCGTCGTTGAACGCAATATCCCGTCTGAATATACTGTAGCTATCGACCATAATGAAACACAGTTCATTATTGAGAATACTTACAAGAAATCAACAACTCCACCTGTCACAACAACTGTTTCCAAAGAGAAGATTCCTCAGACCGGACAGCTATGGTGGCCTGTGATACCAATGGTCGGCGGCGGAGTGGTCATGATAGGTATAGGTGCCTTCCTCAGACCTAAAAAGGATGAAGAATGAAAAATAAAATATGGAAATTATTTGTAATTGCTGGAACAATGCTGATATTATCGGCATTGTTCCTTTGCTTGTATAACGTGTGGGATTCCCGCAGAGCCGGAAAACGTGCGGAGGATATTCTCGTCCAGCTTAAAGACGAGATACCAGAGACTCATGAGTACACTCAGGAGTCAGACTTAACTCCGCCAGACAGCGAGCAAGACCTCTTTGAGCAATATAGCAATGAAACTGATGAAGTCAAGACGATAAGCATTGACGACAGATATTACTGCGGATATATCATGATTCCTAAACTGGGTACCGAACTTCCTGTTATGGACGGCTGGAGCTATGAGGGACTTAAATACTCACCCTGCCGTTACAGCGGCTCGGTGCAGGATGATGATATAGTCATAGCAGCACATAACTACAGCAGCCATTTCGGTAATATCCGTGACCTCGTTCAGGGCGACGAAGTTGATTTTATCGACTGCTCCGGAACTGTTCACCGCTATGAAGTCATATACTCAGAGGAAATAGACGGCTATAACGTTGAACAGATGCTCCGCCGTCAGGACGGTGAATGGGATATGACGCTGTTTACCTGTACACTCAGCGGACAGAGCAGAGTGACAGTCAGACTCGAAAGGATAAAGGAAAAGGAGGATTGAGATGAAAAAACTGATATGTTTATGTACAGCAGCAATGCTTGCAGTCAGTGCAGGCTGTGCTAAGAAGTCAGAAAAAGCATCTTCGCCTCTTATGGGACTTGGCTGGTATGATAAGTCGGATGAAGTCCGTGAAAAGCTCAGCGACAAAAAGCTCGTAAAGGAACGAAGTGTCAACATCTACGATGCCGATCAGCTGATGCTGGACTATTCCGGTGTCGACCTTCTCGATATAAACTGTGATCTTTCACTTTGCTTTGTTAGTGACGGACTTATAGGTCTGAATTACCACGACCTCGATCACGGCAGAAACTATATGGAGTGGAGAAATAAGCTGGAGGATATTTACAGCTCCCCGACAGAGGAGGGCGGCGGTATAGCAGTATGGTATGATGATCCTCTCGGCAGAGATACGGTCGTTTATCTTTTCAATCTTGAAGAGGGCATACAGGTGTCGTTTTACACTACAGCCGCAACTCCGGATAATTCCTATGAGCGTCCGAGGGACTATGTTCCTTCGCCGGAAGTAAGGTCGCCTGTAGTGCCGGTCATATCCGACGGCGAGACTTTTATCGAGCCTACAAAAAAAGAAGCTCCGACAGAAGCTCCTGAAAATACGGTGCAGACCGAAGCTAATATTCCTCAGTATGAAACCCAATATGTACCTGCTGAGCAAGATGTTCTGCCGGATGATGATGAAGAAACTCCGGAGACAGATGAAAATAATAAACTGATTGATAATGCCGTAGCTGTTACGAGGGTCGTAACAAAACCCGGAAAGAGTAACGACCGTAAAATTACTGCCACTACTTCTAAATCACGTACTCCAGTCTCTACAACAGCGGCTTCAAATACCGTTACCGCAGCCAATACCTCGGTAACCTCAACAGCTGTTACTACAACTGTACCATATGTTGACAGGACTAAGGACTTTAAACTCAACGGTCTTGAATTCTATAGTAATCCGTCAGTGGAAAGAAAGAAAATGTCAGGCTATATAAAGCGTTACGAGTACCGCACAGAGGAAAAGGGTCAGCCGTGGCAGATAATAATGGAGTACGGCAGCGTGAAATATTGCGGAAAATTCTGCGATATAGTGCTTTGCTTCACGAGCCGTGGACTTGTCGGCATAAATTACTTTGACGATAAGAGCAGCAATTATCATTTCTGGGTGAATAAGCTTACCGAGATATATGGTACTCCTTCCGATAGCGAGGGCAGCTATGCTGTATGGGATAATGCTCCGGTCGGCAAGGGGACAGAAATTTACGTTTTCGCTATGGAGGACGGTGTCCAAATATCGTTCTTCGCAGATGATACAGGCTCGGAAATGTCTTAAATAAAAACGCACCGGATCGAATGTGGTGCCGATATAAAAGTTTTACGTGTATCTATTGAGGGAAACCCTTTTGAAAAAGGGTTCTCCCTCAAAGGCGGATACTCATAAAGAAGTTTTTATAATCTGAAAATAAGGCTGCATAACCTTGGCGGTTACACAGCCTTTCTCTTTTTGCCTCACTTCATACTGTCAGCGACAGCAGTCTTTAAATGACGGGATTGCTATCTTTTTATCAGTGAAGATTCCACCGTTAACGTATGGGAATGCTGCAAGCTCATCGTCCATATACGAATCGTACTCGTCACGCTGCTTCTTTGTTATATCCAATACCTTGAACAGTTCAGGGAGCTTTCTGTGGACTTCCTTAACAGAAAACTGTTTGAGGTACTGATTGAACATCTCATGCTTCAGGAAAATATGAGGATCCTCAGCATACAGGCAAAAAACAAGCCTTAAGCAGAGCATATTGAGACTTTTCAGTGTTTCGGGGACTATCGGGATTCTTGTACTGCTTTATGAGAGCATTTACAGCTTTCCAACAAGTTCATCTGCATCGATGGATATCTGTTCCTCTTTTTCAGTATTTCCGACTTCTGTTCAACGAGAAACTGGAATGTTAGAACTGTTTTGGCAGGTCTTTCAGCAGTATCTCGTCAGGCTCACCGTTTGGCTTATTCATGTTATAAATGAGGATACGCTCGAAGTTCGAGACGATTATCCACCTTGCACGATCCTCATAGGGGAGATAGTTATTGTATCGGAAAGCCTGTCCATAGGGAGTGAGTTTCTCACCATCGGACTGCACAGCGGTCTTGCCGAGCTTCTTTTCAATGCTCTTTTGCTCTATCAGCACCTTTGTAGAGGGGATAAAGCCGTCTATGAACTTGGTGTTTTTCTCTATCACAACGGGCTTTTCAAACTGTATAATTGAAGTGGGATTCTCAACTCCCAGTACGTTCTGTAGTAAATCTATCCAGAAAAGTGCAGTTTCCTGTTTCTCATTGCCTTTGCCTTCCCAGCGTGTGACAAATTCCTTGGCAGCCTTTATCTGTTCCTTATCGGTCATGTTGTTACCTCCAATGATCGATTCATTAAATACATTTTACCATATTCAGATAAATAAATCACCGGATTTATTTAAAAACAAGCTGATACCTACGTTATTGTAAGTATCAGCTTTTATCCTATTCAGTTTGATATTTTCCTTTCTTCGTTAAGAACCATGCCCATTAGCCTGCCTTCTTTGTTTCATATTATTATACTTATAGCAATTAAGTAATACTCGCATTTTGCTTTTGTTTTCTTGGTGCTATATGGTGGCTGCCTATTTTTTTTACTTTTCAAATTGTCTCAGAAAAACAAAAAACCTCGCAGAATAACTCTGCGAGGCGATGTTTCGTATAACTCCCAATAGGGATAAAATTATCTCTTTGATAAAGTGCATCACCGTAATATCGCCATTTGTATGCCGCTTTGTTAGTTACGTGTTTGTTACCCTGCTCGTTTTGTGACGATGATTAACAATTTTCATCGTGGTTTGTTGAGGATTAGAATGGCGGATCAATAGCAAATACATCTATTTCTTTATTTGATATTTTATTGATTATATTAGAAATAATGATATTTCGCTTGGTTGTTGATACACGTTTTAACCACTCAACAAATGCACGGACTTTGTCTACAGAGATTCCATATTCATTGTCATACGTACACTTGCAATTGACAAAAACTTGTATGACATCCAGATTGTTGCTGATGAAATCTTCAAACATATTGTTGGTTAGTACCGTTTCAAGCTTAGAAATGATACTACTACTATCAAAAATGAATGTTGGTGATTCTCCGTATACACCAATTACGTAATCAAGCGAATCTGCAAAATCTCTATATATACGTTTTTCGTCATCTGTTATAGATAATGATTTGAACGCTCCTTGTTCAATATCTTTTTTAATCTCATTAAATGAGCTATATCTTTCTTCCGGCTGCTTCGCCATCATCTTATCAATAATATGTTGATACATAAATTCTGAACAAGGGTATATACTCAATAAACGATTGATTAATTCAGCTAAATAGAACATATCTGTCAATGACGTGTATACTCCATTATAATACTCAGCAGGCAATGTATCTGAATTTGCTCTATTTATATCTGCATATAAACTATCTTTAATTGTATCACCGGGGAGAATGACTTTACCAATACCGAAGTCTATAACTTTTACATTATCATCTTTATCAATAAGAATATTACCTTCTCTAATGTCTCTGTGAATAACATCATGTTTTTGTAAATAATCAAATGCATCTATCAATTGTATAAAGATGTCATTTGAGGAAGCGGTTGTGAGTCCCATTGAACAGCTTTCAAACCATTCTGCAATGTTTTCGCCGTCAATATATTCCATGATAATAAATCCTGTATGTATATCTTCATAAGCATAGTAATTATATATCCTAACCACATTATGATGATTAAGTTTATACATGATTTTTATTTCTTCAAGGAAGTTCTTATAAAACTTTTTCTTTTCTTCCTCATCGCTAAATGTTGGTTCATACTTTTTGGCAACAAACACATCATCAATGAAAGGGTCTTTCAGTAAAACGGTTTTTCCGAATGATCCGCCGCCCAAATCATTATCAAGCATTATGTATTCTTTATCTTTAAAGAAGCGAACAATATCCCCGTTGTTTTTCATAAAACACTTGGCTCTCCTTTACAATAGTGGTTTCCAACCTAATTATATATATTATACCATAACCCTATAATTAAGTCAATTTATAATTGGTAAAAAGATTGACCTTTCTTTCCGATTATGCTATAATTATATCTATGGAGATATTCCTATACAACTTGTTAAGATAGGGGTAAATGGACAATGGCTAAAAAAGAAGTCAAGACTGATTTATGGGTTGCAAAGCAGCTCGATAAATGCAAGATAGATTATACCGCTCAAGGGAGCGACGTCAAAGAAATAAATGAAGCTCTCTCAACTGCTTCAAAGCGCGGCACGGGAAAGGCTGGTTACCCTGAATACGTTGCTGTTGTTAACGATTTTGTAATTGTCATCGAAGATAAGGCGGATTTGGACAAACACATAATGCTGACAGAAAAAGGAATAATCAGTACCGAAACAAAAGCAGTTACGGATTTTGCCGTAAATGGAGCATATTTTTACGCTAAGCATATTGCTCAGAATAGTTCCTTTAAGAAGATAATAGCTATTGGTGTGTCCGGTGATGAGAAGCATCATCGTATAACACCTCTCTATGTTGATGATCGTGAATCGTATCAGATGCTCCCTGATGTAGAGTCTTTTACAATGTTTACTAAGGAGAATATTCAAGAGTATTACGTTCGTAATGTTTTGAATGAGCTAACTGATATTGAAAAGACAACGGAGCAGATACTTAAAGATGCCGCTGATCTCCATGAATATCTGAGAACATACGGCTCATTGAAAGATCAGGACAAGCCACTCGTTGTTTCGGGCATTCTTCTTGCACTGGACGATAAGTTTTTTAATATTGAGAATTTGCAGGGAGATGATGAAACCACAGACGGCTCTTTGATATATGATGCTATACAGCGTAGGTTAAAAGCATCTAATGTAGGACCAGATGCTAAAAGAGACAAGCTGATGAGCGAGTTTGCTATCATTAGGACAAGCGCTCGTTTAAATGAAGTAGATGAAAAGCTTGGCAAAACACCCCTGAAGTTTTATACTGAGTTCTTGAAAAAGAACGTATTTGATAGTATCAAGTATAAATCCTCGTCCGAGGACTTTATAGGTAGGTTCTACGGCGAATTTATGCATTACAGCGGTGGTGACGGTCAGTCGCTCGGTATTGTGCTTACTCCTGCACATATTTGCGAGCTTTTCTGTGATCTTCTTGATGTTAAGCCTGATGATATTGTATTAGACCCTTGCTGTGGTACTGCGGGCTTTCTCGTTGCGGCTATGCATCATATGATTTCTGATGTATCCGATGATACCAAAAGGAAAGCCATCAAGAAAAAGCACCTTCACGGTTTTGAGTTACAGAGCAATATGTTTGCTATTGCCTGCACGAATATGATCTTGCGTGAGGACGGCAATAGCAATATAGCCTGTCAGGACTTTTTGAAGCAGAATGCCGCCCAGGTTCAGCTAAAAGGTGCTACTGTAGGCATGATGAATCCTCCATATTCGCAGGGTACAAAGGCAGACCCGTCACAGTATGAGCTGTCTTTCGTAGAGCATCTGCTTGATTCCCTTACCGAAGGTGCAAGAGCTGCCGTTATCGTTCCGCAGTCCTCTATGACAGGCAAGACCAAAGATGAAAAAGCGTTCAAAGAAAACATTTTGAAGCATCATACATTAGAAGGTGTTATAACTTGCAATACAGACACCTTCTATGGTGTTGGAACAAATCCTGTAATCGCCATATTTACAGCAAATGAACCACATCCTGCTGAGAAAGAATGCAAGTTCATTGATTTCAGAGATGACGGCTTTGAGGTAAGAGCACATATTGGTCTTGTTGAGGGTGATAGTGCCAAAGATAAAAAGCAGCACTTACTCGATGTGTGGAATGGAAGAATAGAAGCTCCGTCCAAATTCTGCGTTGAATCCACAGTGACAGCTGAGGACGAATGGTTGCATTCATTCTATTATTTTAACGACGAGATACCTACCGAAGAGGATTTTGAGAAAGCAATCGGTGATTATCTCAGCTTTGAATTCTCTATGGTTATGCAGAATAGAGAATATCTGTTCAAGGAGAATAATCAAGATGAAACTGACTGATAGAGAATGGAAAGTCTTTGCTCTAACAGGAGTTAATGGACTATTCCCGATAAAAGCAACATCTACTGGTATTGATGCTATTAACCTGAAAAATGGCATTAAAGAGAAAAATCTTCCATATATTACTCGAACTGAATCAAATAATGGTATTTCTGAGTTCATATCTATGGATAATGAGTGTTTTGGTACTGACTCTGGTAATTGTATTACAATTGGGTTGGACACTCAAACTGCTTATTGGCAACCATTCGCTTTTGTTACAGGACAAAACATTCATGTGCTCCGTAGCGATAAGTTAAACTATTATTCTTCTCATTTTATAACCGTCATTTTACGGAGCCAGATGAAAAGTAAGTTTAATTGGGGTGGCAATGGTGCGACTCTTGGCAGACTGAAAAAACTTAGAATCCTTCTTCCTGCTGATAGTTCTGGTGAGCCAGATTATCAGTTTATGGAGGAATACACTAAAGAGCTTATTGAAAAGAAAAAAGCACAGTATATAAGCTACATTAAGAATATAACCAAAAAAATTGATACTACCATAAACCTTAATGCTGTAAAATGGGATTCCTTCATCATATCAGAAATATTCGATATAAAGCCAGGTAAACGCCTTGTCGCTGCTAATTCAACAGAAGGCACAAGACCATTCATAGGTGCATTAGACAATAGTAATGGCGTAGCAAGATTCGTAAGTGATGATAACGTTTCTAAGGATAAGAACGTTCTCGGAGTTAATTACAACGGCAATGGTATGGTCATTGGTTTTTATCATCCTTATGAGTGTATTTTCTCTGACGATGTAAAGAGGTTTCATCTAAAACAATATCCGGATAATGAATACGTTCTGCTATTTATGAAAGCTCTTATTCTGAAACAAAAAAGTAAGTTCGGATATCTGTATAAATTCAATGCTGAGCGAATGGCACACACGAGCATTATGATGCCTGTTGATGCTGAGGGAAATCCCGATTATGCTTTTATGGAGCAATATGGGAAGATGCTTGTTGCAAGGAAGTATCAGCAGTATCTTGATTATCTTGATAGTCAAAAAATCAAATAGATATTATGAAAGGGCATTGTCATTCAAAACAATGCCCTTTCTGCTTATTCATCCTCGTCCGAACACTCCTCCAGCCCGTGTATGAGCTGAATGTAAATACACTCTGCTCGGTCACGTTCCTCGCCTTCGGTAGTCATCATCTGCCGGAGAAAGAAATCCTTCGCTTCTTCGTAATCGTCCCAGACCTCTTTCTTACCGTTGCAGATGGTCGTGACAGTGCGTGTTCTCGGCATTGCAAGTTCGGGTATTCTAAACATAAAATCGCCTCCATAAATTATAGTTGTGAATCCATTATAGCGGATAAATATTCCAAAGTCCAGCTATGCGGAATGATTGTAATAATTCTTGTGAAATGCGCAGCAACGTGAGAGAAAAAACCAGTGCAATGCGCTCTGTTTTTCCTTAGTGTTTCAACTGCAAGACCTTAGCCTGAAAGAAGTTCAATGGCTGCCATATCCGATTCATTTTTTCTTTGATCTCAGCAATGTCACTGTCGAAGGAATCATCGTCCCGGCTGACGTGAAGAATGATCTGGTTGATGTTGTTGGAAATGTTAGCTACCAAGCGGTAAATCTCACGAAGTTCCTCTTCGTTGAAATGAACGATGTAGCCTTCAAATATCATTGCTCTGACAAAGCCGGAAAATGTTCGCATTCCGCTGTTTTTGAACTTGCGTTTGAATGCTTCAAGCTCTTCCTCGGTCACTCTTATTTTCAGGTAGCGGTCACGCTTTATTACCTGCTTTTTCTTCTCACTTTTTCTCATAAAGATCCTCTCTTTCGTATATCAAAAATCGGGGTCTGAGGGGTGTCCCTCTCACAAGCTTTGTATGGTGTGGTTTTCAGTTTTTGTACCCACACCATACCGTGCTTGCTACTCTTCCATACGCCCCTGTGGACGTGGTTTCATTCTTCTCTTTTTCAAAAGAGAATTCCGGGCATTTCTGTGCCTGTCAAACTTGTCATTTTTCTTTTCTGACAGCTATTCAATTTACACGGTTACACACTTCACACGTAACGGCAGAACTGACCGAAGTTTTATCATCAAAAAAGAAAAAATATTTCTGTGGCTTTCCCATATCAAAGAAACGGAATATCTGTGTAAGTGTGTAAGCCCCGATATTCTTTCTTTTCAGGTGTGTATAAAAGTGTGTATCGAACCGTGTAAAACTGTTGCTCAGTACATGATCGTCGGCGGACGATAGGTGTATCTCATTCCGAGGAATCCTCTGGCTCTCCTGCCTTGTTCGTTGACAGCATTTTCTGTGTAGGTGATGCCATAATCATCGGCGTGAGATTTTAGGTAGCCCGTGAATGTTCTCCTTGACAATTCATCAAGGCTGTTGAGCCTGCACCAGCTTTGATACGCCCAATATAATTCCTGCGAATGTATCTGTCCCGCAGCATCATATTTGAAGTCATATTCGCTCTCCATGAACGGAATAATATTATTGCTCTCACGTTCGCTTCGCCTGAGATTTTCTTTCGCCTGATCGCTGATCGTAAACTCAAAATCATTGGCGATAAGCCGTTCCAATCCTTCAAGGCACCAGAGGAATATTCCTTCTTTTTCAGCAAGAAGTTTTTCCGTCAGATGTTTATCGCTGACTCGGTCTTTCGGAACAGGCTTTGCAATCAATATCATTTGCCTGCGGAAGAATCCCTGACTGCGGTCATAAAGAGCAGAGATAGGATTGTTTCCGAATGCGATAACTCTTGTGTACAGTAATGCCTGAAACGATGGACTGCCTTTCGGCTCGATTTCCATCGGTATTTCTGATGTGATAAGCTGTTTGAGAAACTCTGTCTTTTCAAGTGCCGACATATCCATATCATCATCTATCATGCAGAGCTTTCCGAGGAGCTTGACCTTGTTGAATCTCGCCGCAGGTCCGTTGTCCAGACCTGACACACTTCCGCTTACAGAATTCTTATATCCCATGATCTCAAAAAGTACCTTGCCGATACGTGACTTTCCCTCGCCGCCGTTGCCTGAGATCATCAGCATTTTCTGTGCTCTTGTTGATGGTATCATCAGATACCCCATATACTCCTGCAACGTTAGTACGTCCTGTTCATTAAGAAGCTCCTGAACAAAGCTGAGCCAGCGTTCGGGCTTGGGTGCATCGGAACGGTATTCTATCCCCAGGCGGTTCATCGTGAATTGCTTTCCCTGTGAGAAAACAAAATGTCCTTCCGCCAGATGGAGTGTGCCGTTTTTCAGGTGTATAGTTCGTTCATCGGAAACAGGTGCAGGACGGTAACACTTTATCTTCATAGCCTCTACAAGACGCTTGGTGCGGTCAGCAACATTCTTTGTGACATAGGGCTTGATACGTTCGTATATGACCTTACTCAGCTCTAATGCAAGGTACTCGCCATCTATATCATAGAACAGCCCGTTGATGCAATACAGCGTGTGCTGTGATAATAGCTCTGTGCAGAATATGTCCTCGTTGACCTGAGAGCCGTCCCACCACTTCGGATATTTGCTCTTATCCTCTTTCTTTTCCTGATGCACTGCTTCTTTGAGCTGCCGTAACGCCTTGTCCTTATATGGAGCAACAAGACTGTCAAAGTCTGCTGTCAGCTTGAATTTCTTGGCTACTTGTCTGAATGCCGTGATATACTGCGATATTGCAAACTCATTAGGCAGAGCGAGTATCTTTTCATAGGGTGCAGTGCTGTTAAGTATATCATCATACGTTACCGCCGATAGTTCTTCTTTGAGTTTTTCAAACTCCGACTTTTCCTCTTCTTCGGACAGTTCACTGTCGGGAAGTGCATCGGGGAGAGTTTCCCCGATGTTATCCTCTATAATCAGCTCCGCAGTATCATTCATCATTTCCTGCATCGCCGACCTCCGCTTTTGACCTGAAATAGCCTAAGTCCTCCCACACCTTCTTGTCAGGGCATAAATAGTTATACTCGCTTGAACCGTCCTTCTTAAAAGCATATCCGAAACGGAAAATGCCTTTCTGTAAGCCGATTCTGATGTACTGTGGGTCTTTGCCTGTTGCCTGTGCGATCTCCTTGATCGGTACGTTTCTGCCTGTAAAAGCCGGCAGAGAATTAGAAGTATTATTCATTTTGTCTCCTTCCGATTATATATCTATCTCTAATCGTGTGAAAAAATCTCAGGGTGCCTCTTGACATCTCTCTGCGATTCTGATATAATTGTACCATACACTTCCAGACATTTCAATTGTCTTGACATAAATAGTACAGTAACAATTTATTCATAATTAGTGGAGGGACAACAATGAAAACGATAGATCAGGAAAAAACAAGAGAGAAGATCGTTGCTCTGCGTACCGAACGGGGATTATCGCAGAATCAGCTTGCAGAAGCCCTCGGTGCTTCACGTACACACTATAATGGCATCGAACACGGCAAAGCTACTATTACCAACAGCTACATCAATATGCTTGCTGAGTTCTATGATGTGCCTGCTGAGAATATAGCTGTCTATGCCGACAGCTATGACGAGGAGTATTATGAAGCCTTGCAGAAGTTCAATCACCTAATGGGTGACAGCTTCGACAGTCTGAAATCTCAGGCTGTACTGCTCGATACAGCCACATTTGTTGGTAAGCGTAACCAAAATGTGCTGTCAACGGTGCTTGCTAACCTCGGCTACACATTGGAGATCAAGGCTTCCCGTGATGTGTGGAGCGATTACTTCATTCTTTCCCAGACAGACGAGGGACAGCCTGTGTACGATATGCCCCCTGAGTTGTTGCAGCTCTTTTCTGAGGGATATGTTATCGCTTTGAAAAAGGCAGGGAAGACCATGTGCTATATGTCCATAAGCGAGTATCTGCAATTCGAGAACTACCTTATCATAACCGTCAAAGGCTTTACATCGTCCATTATCAGCGATTTCAAGAAGTTCACTGTCAATAAGGACGAACAGGAAGATGCTCCGCTGCCTCTTGACGAACTGAAAACACAGATTGACCGCATTTCCGAGATCATTGACACCTGCCGTGAGGTGGTAAGGCTGAAGGAGGAGAAGCAGAATGAAGTTAGCTAACGGCGTCGGAACGGTTTATAAGCTGTCAGGCAACAGACGTAACCCATATATCGTCCGTAAGACTGTCGGCTGGGATATTGATACAGAGACCGGCAAGCGGAAACAGCAGTATATCACCATCGGCTATGCTCCGACCAGGGCGAAGGGGCTTGAAATGCTCATGGAGTACAACAAGAATCCTTATGACATCGAAGCCTCCAAGATCACTTTTGCAGAAGTTTTTGAAAAGTGGTCGGCTGAGAAGTTCCCAACTATCTCCGACAGCAACGCCAAAGGCTATAAAGCTTCTTATAACACCTGTGAAATCCTACACGACAGGGTATTCAAGGAGCTAAAGCTGACCGACTTGCAGGGCGTTGTGGACAACTGCGGTAAGAACTATCCGACGCTCCGAAAGCTGAAAGTGCTGTTCAGCCAGATGTATGAGTATGCGATGAAGTACGAAATCTGTATGAAAGACTACTCGGAATACGTGGATATTCTCAAATTCAAGGACAAGAACCCGAACAAGACAGACCGTTCTCCTTTCAGCAGGGAAGAAATAGATGCACTTTGGGTGCAGGAAAACAACATCTATGCTCAGATCGTTTTGATGCTGATATACAGCGGAGTGCGTGTGTCCGAGCTGCTTGACCTGAAACGTGAGAACGTCAATATCGAGGAGCATTGCTTCAAGGTGGTGGAGAGCAAGACCGAAAGTGGTATTCGTGTTGTTCCGATACACGACAGGACTTATCCGTTCTTCAAGAAGTGGTACGATGACGGCAACGAGTATCTTCTCCATACTCCCGACGGCAAGCAGTTCATCTACCGCAACTACTATGATTCCTACTGGACACCTGTTATGGAACTGATCGGCTGCTCACACAAGCCACATGATACCCGTCATACGTGCATCTCGATGATGACCGAGAAAGAGGTATCACCTACGCTGATAAAGAAAATCGTTGGTCACTCGGGGGCAATGTCACTGACCGAGAAGGTGTATACGCACGTAAATGTGCAGGAGCTGTTGGAGGCTATCAATAAGATATAGGCATAAAGAAACCGCTGAGGGATGTGATCTCTCAGCGGTTTGGCTTATGAATTTATTAATTTCCTTCTTTGTCGATTACATGAATAACAAGTTTCATGTGTCTGCGCTCGCAATTGCCCTGTGTATTGATATAATGCTCAGGCCTTTTATACTTGTCGCACATATAGTTGTGATAAACCATTGACCATACAAACTTACGCAGTACACGCTCTTGAGCATCAAAAAGCTTAATATTCTTTGTTTCGATAGAAGAATAATCGCTATGTTTAATTAGCTTCTGCTCTACAATTTGTTTGTGTGTACGCAGTATTAAATCAATATTCGGGAATGATTTAGGCAGTTTATCAAAATCAGAAGGAGATATTTGCTTCATCATCTCCAAAGCCTGTCCGATCGCTTGTTCAGGAATAAACGAACGAACATCAAAACAGTACAAGTATGATAAACAAATAACACTGTCATCGCACATATAGAGCAAATTCAGCGCCATATTACGTTCAAATCTAAACTGATTGTTCAATTGCAAAATTCTACCATAAAAAGCACTATCATCATCTGAGACAGCATCTCCGCTTTTTATACTATTTTCAATGATAATTGCCTTATCTAATTCTTCTTGACTATACAGCGCGTTTTGATTTAAAATATCAATGATCTCATCAGAAACTGCTATGCGTGGGTGAATGGTCTTTTCTTCAAGTTCTACTGCTTTAATCAAGCCTTCGCCAAAGATATAGTCATCATTTATTGACATCTTGCCCTTAGTGAAACCGCCTCTAAGAAAAAGCCCACATTCTGTTATAAAGCCTCTTTGTATAGCACTTATCATACTCATAAAAGAAATGATGCGAGATGTTTCTTTTGCTTTATCTTCGCCAACTTCTATACATAGAAGTACATTATCAGAAAAAATCTTAGATTGAATATGCATATTTGCAAATTGAGATGCCAAAGGAGAATCATTTGCAGAGTTTATTGTTGCTAAAGTGTTTGAAATTGCTGAATTGACGATATTTAGGAATTCATTGGCTTTCTCCGGAGTTTCAGCAAAGAACGCCTTATATCCCAATATATCAAAATATGCAATGTAGTATTCTTTTATAGGATTGGGTGTATTGTTTTCCATATTCAACCTTCTTTCTATTACAAATAAGGCATCCATCAACTGATGAATGCCTTGATTTTTTGTTAGTTACCCGTTAGTTACGTGTTAGTTACCGTCCGAAATTCACCATGTTTCAGATAAACCCAAACCGAACAAAACAGCGTAAATACGTGATTTTGAATACTCCCAGCAGGGATAAAATTATCTCTTCGAGAACTGAGGAGCACGACGAGCAGCCTTGAGACCGTACTTCTTTCTCTCCTTCATTCTAGGATCACGAGTGAGGAATCCAGCCTTCTTGAGAGCGGGACGAAGCTCGGGATCGAATTCGAGAAGAGCTCTTGAAAGACCGTGTCTGATAGCGCCAGCCTGACCTGTAACGCCGCCGCCTGCAACTGTGCAAACGATGTCGAACTTATCAGCGTTCTCTGTGAGAGCGAGGGGCTGACGAACGATGAGCTTGAGAGTCTCGAGACCGAAGTAGTCATCGATGCCTCTGCCGTTGATAGTAACGTTGCCTGAACCGGGATAGATTCTTACTCTTGCAACAGAGTGCTTTCTTCTACCGGTACCATAGTAATATTTAACCTTTGATTCGTACATTTAAAGCACCTCCTGAATTAAAGCTCGTAAGCAACGGGCTTCTGAGCAGCCTGATTGTGGTTAGCGTCCTTGTAAGTTCTGAGTCTCTTGAGCTGAGCTCTGCCGAGGCTGTTGTTGGGGAGCATACCGTTTACAGCGATTGTCATAGCTCTGTCAGCCTGATCAGCCATTAAGTCCTTGTAAGAAATGGACTTGAGACCGCCGATCCAGCCTGTGTGCCAGTAGTACTTCTTCTGCTCGAGCTTTCTTCCAGTAAGGATAGCCTTAGCGCAGTTGATAACGATAACGTGGTCACCGCAGTCAACGTTGGGTGTGTAAGTAGGCTTGTGCTTGCCTCTGAGAATATGAGCTGCCTTAGCTGCAACACGGCCGAGCGGCTTGCCCTCAGCGTCAAGGATGTACCAAGTACGTGTTACTTCAGCAGGTTTTGCCAGTGTAGTAGACATATTATATTCCTCCGTTTAATAATTTTCGTCGGGGGAAATATTCCGAGTTCCCGACAGTACAAGTGATATTATACCGCAAACCGTAGGACTTGTCAAGAGCTTTTTGGGATTTTTTTTAATATATACCCGTGTTTCTCTTTAATTCTCTTGCGTATGCTCTGTTTCTCTCTTGTTCTCGTTTTCTGTTCCGGAATTTTTACGTAGAAATCAAAGGGATGATTTTGCGGAATTATGTGCAAATAGCAACAAAAAAGGGCGGATTTTAACCGCCCTTGCGCTATTGATTTGTATTTTCTGACCTCTGATCTCTGTCTTCTGAACTCTTATTGAGGAACTCCGCGCCGAGATCATTGAGGAAATCAGCCACGATGAACCTCGGACGGTGTTTTACTTCAGCGTAAATCTTGCCGACGTACTCGCCGATTATTCCGAGACAGAACAGCTGGAGTCCACCTATGAGCCATATCGAGCACAGGAGACTCGACCAGCCGAGCTCCGCAAAGCCTGCGAACTTCGCCACAAATGCCCATATGAACGCGAATACGCTCATGACGGACATTATGAATCCGGTCGCGGTAATGAATTTGAGCGGCTTTGTGCTGAAAGAGGTTATGCCGTTCACAGCGAACGAGATCATTTTCCGCAGCGGGTACTTGCTTTCGCCGGCGAAGCGCTCGCTTCTCTCATAGAAGACAGAGCAGCTTTTGAAGCCGATAAGCGGCACCATACCGCGCAGGAAGAGGTTGACTTCCTTAAAGCCTGAGAGCTCCTCGAGAACTCTGCGGCTCATAAGGCGGAAATCTGCGTGATTGTAGACAACGTCCGCGCCCATGAGCTTCATGAATTTATAGAAGCTCTCTGCGGTGAATTTCTTGAAGAAGGTATCGGTCTTGCGGGCGCTTCTCACGCCGTAAACCACCTGATTACCCTCGTAGTATTTCTTTATCATCTCGTCCACAGCGTTGATGTCGTCCTGGAGGTCTGCATCCATAGTTATTGATATGTCGCAGAGATCCTTGACCGTCATAAGACCGGCGAGGACGGCGTTCTGATGGCCGCTGTTGTGGGCGAGGTCTATGCCTGAGAACAGTTCGGGGGAAGCTGTATGGAGGTCTTTTATTATGTCCCACGTCTTGTCTGTGGAACCGTCGTTCACGAAAACTATCCTGCTTTCGGGGGATATGAGCTTTTCCTGCGCGAGGAAGATGTACTTTTCCTTCATACGTGAAGCGGTCTCTCTGAGGACCTCCTCCTCATTGTAGCAGGGTATCACCATATACAGAACTGCTGGTTTTTCCGTGTTTTTTCCCTCCTTTGACGCTGCCGGGAGTATCAGTCTTCGCTTTCCTCTTCGGTATCGTCTGTATCTTTTTCATCGCCGGTCTTTTCGTCGCCGTCGATTATCTTCTTGTAGCTTGCTTCCTCAGCCTTTTCCTTTTCGAGTTTCATTGCCTTTCTTGCGCCTGCGGAAGCTCTCTTGCGGCTGCGTGACATAAGTACGCACGCGAATACTATTGCGGCAAGTGCTAAACCTACGCAAAGCACCAGGAATGCCATTTTCAGCAGACTGCGGTCTTTTACATGATATGAGAGACTGTTTGACTTTGCGTACTTCTTGCCCTCAGAGCCTGAGAAAACGCTCATCTTGAAGCCGCCGAGCTTTTCAAAATCGTCGTTATCGGACGGTACAAAGCCGAAAGCATGATCTCCGATAGATTTAACGCTTTTTGGTACTGCGATATTTCTGAGCACAGGGCAGTTGTAGAAAGCGTTTTCGCCGATAGACTTGAGCCCCTCGGGAAGAATAGCTTTGTTTAGCGCATAGCAGCCCATAAATGCACCGTCGCCGATCTCCTCGACTGTTACCGGCAGGGAAAGGCTTTCGATAGAGGTGAACGCAAAGGCGTGGTCACCGATAGTCTCAAGACCGTTCTCAAGGTCAACCTTTTTGAGAAGTGAGCGATATCCCATTTCACCGGTGAACAGGCAGCTGAATGCACCGTCGCCTATCTCGGTAACAGAAGCCGGTACGTGCAGTTCTTCGATGGCTGCGGCAGCGGAAAAAGCTCCGCCCTTTATGGACTTTGTTCCGTCCGGCACGTAGTAAGTTCCTTCAATTGTTGAAACAGCGCAGTATATATCCTTTCCGGTACTGTCTGTGAGGATGTCGTCCTTGAAGTTGAACGCATCGCACTTGGAAGCATCTATCTCGGTGAGTGATAGCATCTCGCCGAAAGCGCAGCTGCCTATCTCAGTAAGAGTAGGGGGAAGTTCAAGCTTGGATATACTCGTACACTCATAGAAAGCGTTTTCGTCGATCTTGGTAACGCCGTTTCCGAGGTCAAGCGTTTCAAGGTGATCGCATTTGGCGAAAGCGTTCACAGGTATCTCGGTAAGGGTATCCGGGATAGTGACCTGTGTCAGTCCTGTGCAGTTTGCAAATGCGCCTTCACCCATAGATTTGAGCTTTTTAGACAGCGTAAGAGACTTCACACTTGTACAGCCATAGAAAGCGTTCTCTCCGATATAAGTGACCGAATCCGGGATAACGAGATCAGATATGCCGGTGAATCCTGCAAAAGCTCTGTCGCCGATCTCTATTATCGGAACACCGTTTCTGATGGCCGGTATCTCAGTGATTATAGTCGCGATGCAGTTTGTTATCCTGTATCCGCCGTCAATGGACTCATACTCAAAAGCACCGTCCTGGAGAGTTTCGTCCTTCGGCTGCTGCAGATCTGCTGATGCTGCGAGCGGTGAAAGTGCTGTCAGAGCTATTACAGCAGCTCCGATAACAGAAAATATCTTATTCAGCTTCATCGTTCTTTTCCTCTCCGCTCTGGGCTTTTTTCTCAGCGTATTTCTTCTTGCGTTCAGCCTGTTCAGCGGCTTTCTTTTTCTTTCTGCGGCCCTTTATCATCAAAGTGGTGATAAGACCGATGATAGCTGCACCGGCAGCTCCGCATATAGCGATAATGAAAGCAAGACTGATGTTCTTGTTGCCTAAACGGACAGTTCCTGTAACGACTTCGATGCCGTTCTTCTTTGCATAGTCATAAGCTTCCGAACCCTTGGGAGCGTAAAGCTTGAAGTCTTCTGCAACGTGTTCTCTGTCGGCAGTCTGGTCGGTGTCATATTCTACATTATAAATGTATCCGAAAGCAAACTCGCCGATGTTGTTTATGCCCTTGTGAGCACGGAGCTTTTTCAGCGCCTTGCAGTTGTAGAAAGCAAATTCGCCGATAGATTCAACAGAGTTCGGGAGAACTATGTCCTCTACGACCTCACTGTCGGTAAAGGCGTACTTTGCGATCTCCTTTGTTCCCTTGGGAACTTCATATGTCTTGCTGTAGCGGTTTATCGGGTACTTTATGAGAGTTTTGCCGTCCTTGCTGAAGAGAACGCCGTCCTTTGAGCAGTAATTTCCGTCACCGTCTGTAACGTTTATCTCTTCAAGGGCATAGCAGTTGCTGAAAGGCACGAGCGAGCCGAGAGTTGTACAGTTTCCGGAGAAAGTGATAGAGGAGAGCAGATCACAGCTTGTGAAAATGCCTTCGCCTATCTCAGTTGCACCGCCGAGATCGGCAGAAACAAGAGAAGTACAGCTGTCGAAGCAGTTGTTTCCTATTGTTTTCATGCTCTGCGGAAGAACTACCGTCTTCAGGTATGCACAGTTATAAAAAGCCATTTCTCTGAGTGACTCCATACCCTCGGGGAGGTTTATCTCCTCTGATGTACATGAGGAGAATGCTGACGGATATGCGCCCTTTACCGGGAGTCCGTCGAGAGTGTCGGGAACATTGAGCACCTGATCGGAAGAAGTGCAGGTAATGATGTAAATGCCGCCGTCTTTTTCGGTGAACTCGTAGTTTTCGATACTTCTTCTTGTAAGGCCTTCCATTTCCTTTTTCAGTTCATATTCTTCGTTTGTCATGAACTGGAAATTATTCTGATAGCCGGATTCTGTATCTGAGTCTTTGCAATATGTTTTTGCTGCGGAATCGTTTCCGGCTACTATTAGAAAGCTGTCATCAGCGACATATTCTCCGGCCTGGCTTAAGTGGTAACCGAGAGCACAATAGTCAATGGATGTTACGGAATCCGGTATGACTATCTCAGTAAGTCCGGTATCGAGGAAAGCGTTCTGTCCTACGTGTATCAGATAGCGCGGGAGCTTGATCTCCTTGAGAGATTTACAGCCCCAGAATGCGCCGCCGTCGATAGAAACGAGGGATTCCGGAAATTTTATTTCAGTAAGAGCGCTGCACTCAGCGAAAGCGAAGTTTCCGGTTGCAGAGAGCTTTGTGGCGCTGAGGTCGATAGACTTGATGTTCTTTGATGTACTGATAGCATAGTCGCCGAGCACTTCGAGAGTTGCCGGGAACTTTATCTCCTCGAGCTCTGTATCAGCAAGGGCGGAAGTGTTGATAGTATCAACTCCGTCCGGAACGGTGTAGCTCTTGCCGGGTTTAGCGATAGGGTAGTGAACAAGAGTCTTCATATCCTTTGAGAATAGGATACCGTCCTTGACTGTGAAATCCTCACTGTCGCCGTCTATCTTTATTTCGGTGAGCGACTGACAGAATATGAAAGGATTTACGGACGAGATGTAGTTTATCGAGCCGGGGATAGTGATAGTGGTATATTTGCTGTGCGGCTCTTTGCCTAAAGAGTTCTTGCCGAGCTCTGTAACAGCCTTGCCGTCTATCTCAGCCGGAATAACGAGTTCCGGACCTTCGGCGGTACAGCCTTCGATACAAATTGTATCATCATTTGTGAGTGAATAGGTGAAATCACCGGAGACCTTGAGATCTTTTTCTTCCTCTACCTGTTGTGCTCCCCACTCGTCTCCGAGTACAGCCGAACCGTATGTGGTTGGTTCTGTATCTTCTTCGGATGCCTCTTCTGAAACTTCTTCCGAAGCTGTTGTTGTCTCGGCTTCGTCAGCGAGAGCTCCGGCAGTAGGAGCGGCAGCAGCGCAGGCTCCGATAAGCAGAGCCGAAATGAACGCTATCAGCTTTTTATATTCAAACATCAGATTTCCCTCTCTTTGCAGGCCTTGTGCTCAGGCCGTTAAAATTCATAGCAAGTCCATTATATCACAAAACAACTTGCTTTGCAACGTATTTCACATACTTTTCGCCTAATCATCTTAATGCTTGCATTTGCTTTGCTGATGTGGTAATATATGATGTGTTGATAAATGATAACACAGGATAAGGTGAAATAATGTATTCAGACCTCATTTTCAGCCTGAACGCAACTGTCCCGGTCTTTCTTATGATGGTATTCGGTTGGTTCGTGCGGCGATTCGGACTGCTTGATGACCATTCAACGTCTCAGGTGAACAAATTCGTATTCAGGGCGCTGCTTCCGCCTTTGCTTTTCATGGATCTTTCCACGGCGGACTTCCGATCTGTGTGGGACGGTGGCTTTGTGCTGTTCTGTATGGCGGCTACAATGTTAAGTGTTGGCATAGCGGCAGGCTTTTCGATGTTTCACCGTGACAGGTGCGAGCGCGGCGAGATAATACAGGCTTCTTACCGGAGCAGCGCGGCTGTTTTGGGCATAGCCTTCATAAACAACATCTACGGCGGCTCAACGGTCGCAGCGCTTATGATAGTGGGAACTGTCCCACTTTATAATGTTATAGCTGTCGTAACTCTTGCGCTGACATCTCCCGAGAGAGAAGGACTCTCCGGCAGGAAACTCTGGCTCAACACAGCAAAGAGCATAGCGACGAACCCGGTAATACTCGGCATAGTTGCCGGCATACTATGGTCGCTGACCGGCTGGCACCAGCCTGTGATAATGTCGAGGTCGATATCCTACCTCGGGCGAATGGCGACACCGCTTTCGCTGATAGCGCTGGGAGCTTCGTTCAGGTTCAGCGAATCAAAGGGCAAGAAAGCGCTCGTGTGCGGAATAGTGGCTCAGAAGCTGCTGCTGTTCTGCTGTATATTCCTGCCGATAGCGGTAAAGCTCGGATTCCGTGACGAGAAGCTGGTCGCGATACTGATAATGCTCGGAAGCGCGACTACCGGAAGCTGCTTCGTAATGGCGAAGAACTTCGGGCACCGTGGAAGCATAACAGCTTTTGCTGTAATGCTGGCGACTTTGTGCAGTGCCTTTACGTTAACTATGTGGCTATTTATACTAAAATCATTGAATTATATATGACAAATTGAGCGACTGACACAATACGTGCAGTCGCTTTTTCTCTTTTCTCGGGGCAAATGTGGTAATTTATCCGTGAAATTGCACAATAGTGATAGTGCAAAACCCATTGAAAGTGCAAAATATTAAGAAATTGTTAATTTTCTCCAAATTGTAACCACTGTGTAACCAGTTTGTAATTAACTCCCGTGGAAAAGAATGTATAATGTAGGTATGGTAAAATTCCGTTATATGCGGTCATGCGACCGTATAAAGAAACTTAAAAGAAAGTAGTGTGAAAAAATGTACAAATCAAAGATCACCAGACTTAAGTCTGCTGTTCTGAGCGGCGTTATCGCTGTTACAGCTGCAGTAGGCTCAATGTCAGCAGCTGTGACCTCTCCCCAGGCAACAGCTGATGCTGCGGAGTCTAACAACTATGCAAGACTCCTCCAGTATTCTCTCTATTTCTATGACGCAAATATGTGCGGCGACAACTCAACAGGCGGTCTCTCATGGAGAAGCAGCTGCCACACGGATGACGAAGTTCCCGGCGGTTTCCACGATGCTGGCGACCACGCAATGTTCGGTCTTCCCCAGGGCTTTACAGCTTCTACTCTCGGATGGGCTTACTATGAGTTCGGCGATGCTTTCGACGAGACAGGACAGACTGCACATTTAAAGAATATCACAAATCATTTCTGTGAGTTCTTCAAGAAGTCCACAAAGCTCAGCGGCGACACTGTTACAAACTTCCTTTATCAGAAGGGCGACGGTACTGTTGACCACAGCTACTGGGGACCTCCGGAGAAGCAGGGACGCAGAGAAATGTTCTGGACAAGCAACGGCGCAAGCGATATCGCTGCTGAGTACGCAGCAGCTCTCGCAGCAAACTACAAGAACTTCGGAAATGCAGAAGACCTTAAGTATGCTAAGGCTCTCTACAAGTTCTCCAAGCAGTACAATCAGGCTGCTTCTAACCAGTTCTACGGTTCAAACAGCGTAGCTGACGATCAGGCTTGGGCAGCTGGCTGGCTCTATATCGCTACCGGCGACAGCAGCTACCTCAATGACTCTAAGAACTTCCCGAAAGTAGGCTGGGTACACGGCTGGAATGATACACACCTCGGTGCAGCTTGCCTCTACGGTGAGAATGCAAAGGACTGGAGCTCTGCTAATGGCTTTATTTCAAGCAAGGCTCAGGGCAGCAACTATATGTTCCTTGACAAGTGGGGCAGTGCACGTCTCAACTGCTCAATGCAGTTCACAGCTCTCGTTGCTACAAAGCACGGCGCCGGCAATTATACAGACTGGGCTAAGGGCCAGATGAATTACATCCTCGGCAACAATCCTGCAAATACCTGCTTCGTAACAGGCTTTGCAAGCAACAGTGCCAAGAACGCTCACCACAGAGCAGCTTCCGGCTACTCAAGCTACAGCGAATTCGATATGAACAATTGGAATCCCGATGGAAACCATATGCAGCCTTTCTGCCAGTACGGCGGCAACTCACACACACTCATCGGTGCTCTTGTAGGCGGACCATGTGATGCAAGCGGATCTTACCACGATAACATGGCAGACTACATCTGTAACGAGGTTGCTATCGACTACAACGCAGGTCTCGTAGGTGCAGCAGCTGGTCTCTATCACTTCTACAAGACAGGTTCTATCGATTCCAACATCAATGGCGTAACAAAGATCTACTCTGAAACATACATTCCTCCCACGACTCAGTCAACACAGTCTGAGATCGTAACACAGGCTCCTGTTACAACAACAGAGCCCACAGTTACAGGTACTCCCGGTGATGGCTATATCGAGTACAAGGCTAACCAGAAGGTAGTTTACGAGCAGGGCATGGAAATGATCGGCTGGGAATGGGCTGATCTCGGTGTTGGCGCTAAGGATAAGGTATCCAAGGTTGAAGTAAACATCTCTACAAACAAGAGCAGCCTCGGCAAGTGGCAGGGTGCTTTCGGTACATCCACAACAGTAGCTGCTGACAAGTACTGGACAATGACAAAGGATATGCAGGAAACATTCTCCGGCAACAAGGGAACAATCACTTGGGAAATTCCTTCCTCAACATCAAGCATTATCCAGACACAGTACAACGGCGAACTCAAGTTCGGCGTATGGTGGATCGACTGCGGCGAGTTCACAATCGACTCTATCAAGATTTACACAGATGGTTCTTCCACACAGACAACAACTACTACAACTACAACACAGGCACCTACAACAACAACACAGCCTACATCTATCAGCCTCCCGCCCACAAAGCTCGGCGATGCTAACTGCGACGGTTCTGTAAACATCGCAGATGCTGTACTTGTAATGCAGGTTGCTACAAACCCTGACAAGTATGATGTCGGCAAGTCTTCCAAGAGCATCACAGCTACTGGTAAGGCAAACGCTGATGTTAATTTCGACGGCAGAATAACAAACCAGGATGCACTTCTCATCCAGAAGTTCAAGCTTGGTCTCATTACTTCATTCTGATCAGAATAATGATAACGGACAGTCTCCTTCGGGAGACTGTTCTTTTTTATAGATTGTCATAATCTGACCATATTTTGTGCAGTTTAGCTTCCGCTCATTGACAGCACCAGTTTAGTGTGTTAAAATTGTATTACAAATATTTATTTATGGAGGACTTTTATATGAGAGGAAAAAAGTTCAGAGCCCTGACAGCAGGTGCTCTCAGTGCAGCGGTACTCTGTACAGCAGCTGCAAATCCGGTATTCGCAGTTCCTGCGGTCGATAATAAAATAGGCACAGTTTCAGCCGCTGACGAGGACGTTGTATTCTTCACAGATTTTGAAGACGGCGACGTTTCCATGTTCTCAAAGCGAGGCGACAGTGATACTTCCGTCATCAAGGCAATCGATGATGACAAGGCACCGAGCGGAAGCAAGGTTATGTCTGTTTCGGGACGTGACAAGAGCTGGAACGGACCTTCAATGGGACTCAAGGGCGTTCTTGAGCCTGGCGTAAAGTATGATATTTCAGTTAAGGTAAAGGCTGCGTGGTATAACACAGTATGTATCTCACTTCAGCATACTCCGGCAGGCGCATCCGAGCCTCAGTACACAAACCTTGTAAAGGGAGTTTCACAGGGAGAATACGTTGAGCTTAAAACAAGCTTCGCATACGGCGCTGAGGAAAAGGATGTATCTATCTACATCGAAACATGGGGCGATGCAAACGACCTCTGCATAGATGATTTCAAGGTAACACTTTCTCCCAACAATATGGATCCCAATGCTCCTTCACTCAAGGACGTTTACGGAGATATGTTCAAATTCGGAACAGCAACTACTGTTTCCGAGCTGGCTCCCAAGTCAACACAGGATCTTATCCGCAAGCATTTCAACAGCCTTACAGCCGGCAACGAGCTCAAGCCCGAGAACGTTCTCGACAGAGCAGCCTGCCTTGCACTTGCTGAAGAAGGCGACGATACCAACCCACAGGTAACACTTGCAACAGCAAAGCCTATCCTTGACTTTGCACGCAAGTACAAGATACCTATGAGAGGACACGTTCTTGTATGGCACCAGCAGACTCCTATGTGGTTCTTCAAGGAGAACTACGATCCCGACGGCGAATGGGTATCCAAGGAGAAGATGCTCAAGCGTATGGAGAACTACATCAAGAATGTATTCGCAGCAGTAAAGAAGGATTACTCTGATATAGACTTCTATGCATGGGACGTTGTAAACGAGTGCTTCACCGACTACGGCAAGCCCAGAGATGAAGGCTTCCCGGCAGAAGCTAACAACTATGAGGCATCTCCGTGGGTAAAGATCTTCGGTGACAACTCCTTCATCAAGCCTGCTTTCGAGTTCGCAAAGAAGTACGCTCCCGAGGGCTGCAAGCTCTACTACAACGACTTCAACGAGTATATGCCGAAGAGCGACGCTATCGTAAAGCTCTGCCAGGAGATAAACGCTGATGGTCACTACATCGACGGTATCGGTATGCAGTCTCACCTCAACGTTACAAACAACGGCGAGAAGGATCCTTTCCCGAGTGTAAGTATGTACAGACAGGCTCTTGAAAAGTTCAGCAAGACAGGTCTTGACATTCAGGTAACAGAGCTTGACGCTACTGTAAACAACAAGATGTATGATCTCCAGGCTAAGTATTACAGCGACATCATGGATGCTCTCGTTGAGTATAAGGACTATATTTCAGCAGTTGTCGTATGGGGAACTACCGACGATCAGAGCTGGAGAGCTGACCGTGATCCGCTTCTCTTCAACAAGGATTACTCAGTAAAGTCCTGCTTCGAGTCCATCGTTGACGGAATAGAGTACACAACATCAGCACCTCCGACAGAGCCTGAGTCCGAGTCTCAGTCACAGACTGAAACAGAGAGCGTATCTCACGGAACAGGTGACCTCTTATACGGTGACGCAAATCTCGATAATAATGTAAATATCGCAGATGCTGTACTTGTAATGCAGGTTGCAACAAACCCTGACAAGTATGAAGTAGGCAAGAGCGAATTAAGCATCACAAAGCTCGGTAAGCAGCAGGCTGACGTAAACAAGGACGGCGGCGTAAACAACAAAGATGCACTTCTCATTCAGAAGTACAAGCTCGGACTTATCGACGTTCTTCCTTACACAGATACAACAAAGTAAAAACAAAGGACGTACCTTCGGGTACGTCCTTTTTATTTATCATATAATGCAGGCTTTATTATTGTCTGCCGAAAACGAATTCGAGCAGTTTCAGTATAGTATCGCCTACGCTGTCGGAGTAAACTACCTCAGCGGCGAGGTCGGGTTTGTTGGTGATGATATTATCGACTCCGAGCACCACCATCTGTTCCATATCCTCACGGCGGTCAACAGTCCATACGAAAACTCGTTTGCCGTTCTGATGAGCGCTGTTTACGACATTCTGATTTACGAAGATGTAATTGAGGCTCACCGCGTCGATAGAGCGCAGCTGCGAATATGATGTAGACATAGCCACATTTGCGATAAGAGCCGTCTTTATCTTTGGTTCAAGGCGCTTGACTATTTTCAGGAGGGGATAGGAGAAAGATGTTACATAGCAGGAATTGGTTATGCCGTATTTCTGTATCAGCTCAACGGTATTTTCAGTTGCAAGAACGGAATCTCCCACGTCCTTTATCTCGATATTGAACATTTTTGTCTTGCCGACAAGCTGGAGGACTTCTTCGAGCGTCGGGATTTTAGCATCGGCGAATTCACTGTGGCGTCCGACTCCCGAGTCAACAGTGAGTTCCTGCAGCTCCTTGTATGTGTGGTCAACGAGCTTTCCCTTGCCGTCTGTGACACGGTTGAGTCTGTCATCGTGGAACACAACGAGGACGTTGTCCTTGGTGAGCTGAACATCGAGTTCGATATAGTCCGCGTCGCTGTTCATAGCGGCTTTGAAGGCATACAGCGTGTTTTCGGGAGCGACAGAGGAGAAGCCTCTGTGTGCGGTTATCTGAGTTTTTGTGAATATTCCGGCATTGAGGATGATGTTGCCTTTGTAGAGCGCACGGAAGTAACCGAAGTTTATCATCGCAGAGGCGATAACTATGGTAGAAACAAGAACGACCTTGTGAGACTTTTCCATTTTCGGACGGTCGTGTGCCGGGAACTGGAATTTCTCCTCTTTTTCTGCATCATTGAAGAAGCGCATAGTTATCCAGCATATCATTGCAGGAGCAGCAAAGAATGAAGATACCGCCGTGAACGCCTTTACCGAATAGTTGAGTATTTTCAGAGCGGTGCGGAATGCTGAATCAGGCGCTGAGAAGCCTTTAACTATCATGACTGCGATAAGGCTGATACCCAGAGTAACTAGCAGTATCACAGCAGTTATCGCCAGCGCCCACAGCAGGAACGCAACGGCTGTACGCAGTCTTTTATGGCGTATCTTCTCACGGCTTGCGCGTACGCAGTCGGGGAAGGATTTATCAGTGAGAATAAGATAGTGCAGACTGTAGCTGCGGCTTATGATAATATAGGCAAGGAGAGCTTCGATCAGTACGTATACGGCGATTGCGGCAAAGCTGCTCACTCCGGCGAACACCGTCCTGAGTATCGGCAGCACAGGAGCGAGAAAGACACCGGATGAGAGCGTGGATTCAGCCAGCGTCATTATAAGAGTGAAGAGAGCGAAACGCAGTATGCCGGAGCCCCGGAATGCTTTCCGGAAGCTTCTGAAGCCGGTCATCAACATACTGCCGACGGTTATTTTCTTATTTTTCGCGGCACAGCTGAAACACCCGACAAGAGCCGAAAGCTCCACGAATGTGAATAGTCCCGATACGAACAGGACGATAAGTATAACGAGTATGGTAGCCGGACTTTGCAGATAGACGAGAAGGTGTTCGTCATCGAGGTAGGAGATGCCGGCGAGCTTCATGGTCAGCTTGAGCAGCAGAGTCATGACGGGCGCGGCAATTGCAAGAAGTATCAGCTTGTATATTGCTTCAAACAGCAGGAAATGAGGAAGAGCACGAATGAAAGTCCTCATTGACCTGAAAAAGTTTTTCATAACATATCCCCAGAGTACAAATTCAGAACAGCCGTAAGAGCTGTCTTATTACTTAATAATTATACGACCTGCCGCACCTGTTGTCAATGCTTTTATACGGCGGCTATTGCAAAATCAGGCAGAATGTCGTATAATAAATAGTATGATGAAAACCTGTGATCAATAATCATTAAGGAGAAAAGAATGAAATTTCTTGCAATAGACGGAAACAGCATACTTAACCGTGCATTTTACGGAATAAAGCTGCTTTCCAACAAAAAGGGCGAGTTCACGAATGCGATATTCGGCTTTATGAACATCTACCTGCGAAATACCGCTGATGTGTCACCGGATGCAGTTGCAGTTGCATTTGACCTGCGTTCACCTACATTCCGCCACAAGGCGGCAAGCTACTACAAGGCGAACCGCAAGGGAATGCCGCCGGAGCTAGCACAGCAGCTCCCGAGAGTCAAGGAGCTCCTCGGACTTATGGGTGTCAAGGTGGTCGAGTGCGAGGGCTACGAAGCAGACGATATACTTGGTACGCTTGCGGGAGCTTGTTCTGCAAAGGGCGACGAGTGCTACGTGCTTACCGGTGACCGCGACAGCCTTCAGCTCATAGACGAGAATGTTACCGTCCTTCTTGCGACAAACAAGGAGACTATCAGATATACACCTGAGCGTTTCCGTGAGGATTACGGCTTTGAGCCTATAAAGCTCATCGACCTGAAAGCGCTTATGGGCGACAGCTCGGACAACATCCCGGGTGTTGCAGGTATCGGCGAAAAGACAGCTTCTTCACTTATAAAAGAGTTCGGCAGCCTTGAATCGCTGTATGCCGGCTATGAAGACTCCGGACTTACAAAGGGCGTAAAGGCTAAGCTTGCTGCCGGAGCTGAGTCTGCAAAGGAGAGCAAGTGGCTGGCAACTATCGTTCGTGACGCACCAATTGACGCTGTTCCGGAGAATTACCGCCTTAAAAAACCTGACAATGCCGGCATAAGCAAACTGCTGACCGAGCTTGAAATGTTCAAACTGCTCGACAAACTCGGAGTTGGTATCAGCGAGGGCGAGAGTGCTCCAACTGAGGAAAAGTCGGCAGTCTATGAAGCTATAACGCCGGAGGAGCTGCCTCTCACAGCTGAGATAACAGCCGGTCTTGAGAAATGCTCCTACCTGTTCAGAGACGGCGTATTGACCGTCAGAAGCGGAAATAAGATCTGTACAACAGACGACGAAGCGCTGATACTCGGCTTTTTTGCTTCGGACTGCGAAAAGTCCACGGATGATGCAAAGGCACACTACCGTTTTGCGATGGCACATGGCGGCGAACTGAAAAATCTCAGGAGCGATGCGGCAATATGCGGCTATCTGCTCAATTCTTCGGCTTCCGACTACGCTGTGGACAAGCTCTGTGCTGAGTACGGCGTTCACTACTACTCCGAGAACGGCGAACTTGCCGATCTTCTGTCGCTCGAGGGACTCATTGAGAAACTCCGTGCCGAGATAGAGTCCGAGGGTATGACTTCGCTTATGGAGAACATCGAACTCCCACTTACTGAAGTGCTTGCATCTATGGAGGACTCCGGCATATGTATCGACCGCGAGGGTGTCGAGGAATTCGGCACATATCTCTCGGAGATGATAGAGGAAACCCAGCAGATGATATACGATGAAGCCGGTCACGAGTTCAATATAGCTTCCCCGAAGCAGCTCGGAACCGTCCTCTTTGAAGAACTTGGACTTCCGGCAAAGAAAAAGACAAAGAGCGGTTATTCCACCAACGCGGAGGTACTCGAAGAACTGAGAAATCACTCTCCGATAGTAGACAACGTGCTGAAATACCGCCAGTACACCAAACTGAATTCCACCTATGTCGCAGGACTGCTCGACAAGATAGCACCGGACGGCAGGATACACACATGGTTCAGACAGACCGAAACACGTACCGGACGTATCTCATCGACCGAGCCGAATATGCAGAATATCCCGGTCCGTACGGAGCTTGGTTCGCGCATGAGAAAGTTTTTCACTGCACCGGAGGGTAAAGTCCTTGTTGATGCCGACTACAGCCAGATCGAGCTGAGAGTTATGGCGCACCTCTGCGGTGATGAGAATATGGCGGCCGCATTCACATCGGGCGAGGACTTCCACACCTCGACGGCAGCGCAGGTATTCGATATGCCGGTATTTATGGTAACACCTGAGATGAGAAGTGCAGCTAAAGCCGTAAACTTCGGCATCATCTACGGTATCGGAGCATTTTCTCTCTCCAAGGACATCGGAACATCCGTAGCACAGGCTAAGAAATACATCGCTGATTATCTCGAGCGTTTCCCGAAGGTCAAGGAGTTCATGGACTCTACCGTTGACGGCGCTGAACGCGATGGTTCTGTAACGACGATGTTCGGCAGAAAACGCCGCATACCGGAGCTTTCGTCATCCAACAAAATGCTCCAGGCGGCAGGAAAGCGCATAGCTATGAATACGCCTGTGCAGGGAACAGCGGCCGACCTTATCAAGATAGCGATGATAAACGTGTATAAGCGTCTGAAAGCTGAGGATATAGCCGCAAAGCTGATACTTCAGGTACACGACGAACTGATACTCGAAGCAGACGAGAACTGTGCAGAAAGAGCGTCAGAGATACTGAAAGAGGAAATGCAGGGCGTATACGAAATGAAAGTACCGCTTTCCGTGGATGTACATTGCGGACATTCGTGGTACGAAGCGAAACAGTAAACGCGATAAACACAAAAAACTACAGGAGGAACTATGCCAAGATTTTTTGTTGACGATATAGACGAGGGCAACATCTGCCTAACGGGCAGCGATGCTCACCACATCGGCTTTTCCCTGAGAATGAAGGCAGGCGAACCGGTTACGGTCTGCTGCCGCGGTGTGGACTACAACTGCACAATAAGGGCAATAACCGGCGACAGTGTAACGCTTGATCTTGTTGAGAAGCACAGATGTGCAGCCGAACCGAGCGTTGAAGTGACACTGTTTCAGGCTGTACCGAAGCTGGACAAGCTTGAGTACATCATACAGAAGAGCGTTGAGCTTGGCGTTTCGAGGATAGTTCCCGTGCTGACAAGGCGCTGCATATCGCGGCCGGACGGCAAGGACTTCAGCAAGAAGCTCGCGCGTCTCAACAAAATATCAGCCGAAGCTGCAAAGCAGTCCGGCAGGGGCATAATACCGGTAGTTGAGCCGCTAGTGACCTATAAGCAGGCACTTGAAATGATGAAGGAGCTTGACCGTAATGTAATACTCTACGAAGAAGAGGGCGGAGTGTCATTCGGAGATGCAGATCTCAGCGGCGCAAAGACGATAGGACTGCTTATCGGCAGCGAGGGAGGCTTTGACAAAGAGGAAGCCCAGGCAGCTGTCGAAACCGGCGCTGTACAGGTCTGGCTGGGCAAGCGTATACTTCGTTGTGAAACTGCACCAATAACAGCTATGTCAATTTTGATGTTTTTAACAAATAATATGTAGGTAGTTGAAATTCTGAAAAGAGTATGTTATAATATATATGTAGTTTATCGTATGTCTGTCGCAAGAGGCACGATAAAGATTTAAATACTTGCGAAGAAAAGAGGAATTTGAAAATGAGCAAATTTTTAGTTGCTGTATTAGCTGCCGGAGCTGCAGCTGCTGCAGGTTATGTCGCATCACAGTATCTCAAGGGCAAGAATACAGATGACGATTACGATGACGATATCTACGACGACGACTATGAGTTCGGCGATGATGATAGCATCAATTTTGAAATAGACGAGGACGCAGCAAAGGAAGTTGCTGAGGGTATCGAGGAAGCAGCAGAAGATGTTAAGGATGCAGCTGAAGAAGCTGTTGAGGACGTCAAGGAAGCTGTAGAAGACGCAGTTGACAACGACTGATCGTAAATAGCGGGGGAGCGAAAGCTCCCTCTTTTCTTCTTTTGACAATTTAGGCGTAACACGGATGATTTGCATTGTGCAAAATGACAAATTTCAATTTTGCTATTGACAAACGCGTATAGCTTTGGTATAATATAAAAGCTGTCCGTCGTGGACGCCAAAAAGGCAGCTCCGAGGCGTAGCTCAGTTTGGTAGAGTGCTTGGTTTGGGACCAAGATGCCGCAGGTTCGAGTCCTGTCGCCTCGACCAATTACATTTCCGAAAAAAAGAATTTCAAAAAAATTCAAAAAAGTGCTTGACAAGCGAAAGGAAATGTGATATAATATTATAGTCAGTGAAGCTGGTGTAGCTCAGTTGGTAGAGCAGCTGATTTGTAATCAGCAGGTCGGGGGTTCGAGTCCGTCCACCAGCTCCAATTTAATATGGGAGAGTTCCCGAGTGGCCAAAGGGGGCAGACTGTAAATCTGTTGCTTTTCAGCTTCGGTGGTCCGAATCCACCCTCTCCCACCAAACTACCTCACAGGCAACTGTGAGGTTTTTTGTTGTGTAAAACACGGCGCAAAGCGCTTTTTGTGCTCCAAACTATTGACAATTGGCTATGCTGCGTGTTATAATGAAATGTGGCGGTTTTATGGAATGGGGGCGGTCTGATGGTAAAAGCTGCTGTACGATATACCGGAGAGCACTTCAAGGCAGTGAATTCGCTGAACAGGAAGTCAGTTTACAAATCAGGAATTATCATAGTACTTGGTTTAGTGCTTTTAACATCGTGGATGCTTTACAAGTACATTAATCTTATCAGGGAGATGACATCTTCCAATCAGGACGTTGCAGAGATCTGTGTTTACGCAGTGGTGTTTGCTGTCTGCATTGGTATACTCCTGAAAACCACCATAAAACTTGCAAAGGCGTTTTTCACAGACGATAAGTTCAACAAAATGGAACCAGTGAAACAGATACGCAATTTTGAGGTAACACCGGAAACGCTGATGTTCACGATAGACGGTGAGATAGAGCACTCCGAGCGGAGATTTATTCTCAGCGGGATACACTGTGCTTACGAGCTGAAAGAATTCTTCGTGATATACATATATGAGGAACTCTACTGTATCATCGGCAAGCGCGAGATAACAGAAGGCTCGCCGGAGGAACTCCGCAAGCTGCTTTATGATGCTCTTGGAGACAGATTTAAGATCAACCAATAAAAATCAAGTAAAAAACGGAGAAAATGACATGATAAGTGCAGAAACACAATATTCAAAAGAACATTTTAAATATGCGCCCAGGCAGAGAAAAGCAAGAAGAAAAGCAATGATCTTCTGTATCGTATACATCCCGTTTTTAATACTCCTGATATACACAGTATTAAGATATGGAAATGCAGTCGGACTGCTGTTTTCCGTAGTGGTGTTCATATGTCTTTTACTGCTTTTAAGATTATGTTATAAGCTTGCTCCCGGTAATCTCTATAAGAGACACGTCAAGGCTTTTCCCGGAAGAAAGACACGCGTAACATTTGAAGATGAAACTGTCAAGATCGATTCAGCCGGTCTTGATACGAGTTCAAACCTCACATTAAGGTACTCAAATGTGACCTACGCAGGATATGAAAATGACTTTTTCATATTTGTTTTCAATAACGCACTGTTTACAGCCTTCAACAGTTCAGAATTCAAGGAAGGCACACCCGAAGAGCTCAAACAGTTCCTCAGGAACAAGTTCGGAGCCGCTTTTATAGAAAAATGAGAAATAACTTTAAATCCGGTTATTGGGGTGATTTTTATGATAAGCCGCACGCCGTATGCGGATGAGCTGAAAGTTCACTATATCAAGAAGTATTCCACGGATAAGGTCAAGTTCATTGTTCTTATGGTAGTACTGCTTATTGTCGGCTGGGGCGCATTCGGTATGAATATGCTTGGCGGCGGAATTGTATCCTGGCTATTGGCTGTCATTGGTCTCGGAGGAGGAATGCTGTCCTTTATCGCAGTCGTGTACTGCATAGTCACCAAGGATAGGGACTTCAAGGCGTTTGTCATGACCTCAGACGACATAATCTATATCAACTGTGCTGCTGCCTTTGCCGACAGCAGAGTTTTCGGAGCTATGGTGAACTGGAACTACCGTTCAGCTATGGCGACAGATATCAAGGCTGTGAAGAACATCGAAAAGATAAACACAGCCTCAAAGTACGACGAGTTTATTCAGTCTCCCGAAGTATGGCAGCTTCACGGCTGTTTTGTCAAGGATGTACTGAGCGTCAGCGAGGGAAAGAAGTACGCGAGGATACGCTTCAAGCGTCAGACCTGCGGCTGTAATGAAGGTGCTATAGTTGATATAATGCCTGTGACAGTTAAGATACCGACAAACTATACAAATTTTGATGAATTGCTTATGAGGCTGAGAAGCCTGTCATAAATGTAAGAAAGAAAAGGATAATTGAAAAGAAATCCATCGGAGGAAAGAAAGAATGATAAGAGAAGATTTAAGAAACATTGCGATCATCGCTCACGTTGACCATGGTAAGACTACCCTCGTTGACGAAATGCTCAAGCAGGGCGGTGTGTTCCGTGAGAATCAGACAGTTGCAGAGAGAGTCATGGACTCCAACGACATCGAGCGTGAAAGAGGAATCACTATCCTCGCAAAGAACACATCCGTTATGTACAACGGCACAAAGATAAACATCATCGACACTCCCGGACACGCTGATTTCGGCGGCGAGGTTGAGCGTGTACTTGAAATGGTAGACGGCGTTCTTCTTCTCGTTGATGCAGCAGAAGGTCCTATGCCACAGACAAGATTTGTTCTTTCAAAGGCACTTGAAATGGGACACAAGATCATCGTTGTCGTAAACAAGATAGACCGTCCCGATGCACGTCTTGACGAGATCGGCGATGAAGTTCTCGAGCTTCTTCTCGACCTTGATGCAAACGACGAACAGCTTGAATCTCCGCTCCTCTTCTGCTCAGGAAGAAGCGGTACAGCTTCACTCAGCCAGTATGAAGCAGGTACAGACCTCAAGCCTCTTTTCGACACGATCATCAATTACATTGAGCCTCCGAAGGGCGAGGAAGAAGAGCCTCTTCAGATGCTCATTTCCTCTATCGACTACAACGAGTACGTAGGACGTATCGGTATCGGACGTATCGTCCGCGGAAACATCAAGGTGAACCAGCAGGTAACTGTCTGTGATTACACCCAGTCAAAGAAGAACTACAATGCAAAGATAGTTTCACTCCTCCAGATCGAGGGACTCAACCGTGTACCCGTACAGGATGCTAAGATGGGCGACATCGTATGGATCTCAGGTATCGAGAACATCACTATCGGTGATACTATCTGTGCAACTGATACACCCGAGCCGCTCCCGTTCGTAAAGATAAGCGAGCCTACTGTTGAGATGACCTTTGCCGTAAACGATAGTCCGTTTGCCGGCAGAGAGGGTAAATACGTAACATCACGTCAGCTTCGTGAGAGACTTTTCCGTGAGCTTCTCAAGGACGTTTCACTCAGAGTTGAGGAGACAGAGAATACTGATGCATTCAGAGTTGCCGGCAGAGGTGAGATGCACCTTTCCATCCTCATCGAGAATATGCGCCGCGAGGGCTATGAGCTTTCAGTATCCACTCCGAGAGTTCTTTTCAAGAAGGACGAGGAGACAGGACAGACTCTCGAGCCTATCGAGCGTCTTGTTATCGACGTTCCCGAGGACTGCGTAGGTTCTGTTATGGAGAAGATGGGTACAAGAAAGGGCGAGCTCATTTCCATGCACCCGCAGGGAAGCCGTATGCGTATCGAGTTCCTTGTACCTGCAAGAGGACTCTTCGGCTACAAGAGCGAATTCCTCACAGATACAAAGGGCGAGGGTATCATGAGCCACGTATTCGAGGACTACCAGCCTTTCAAGGGCGACATTGACCGCAGAAGCACAGGTTCTCTCGTTTCATTCGAGACAGGTGAAGCTGTAACATACGGTCTCTATAATGCTCAGGAGCGCGGACAGCTCTTCATCACATCCGGTACTCCTGTATATGAGGGAATGATCGTAGGTTCATCACCCAAGGTCGAGGACCTCGTAGTAAACGTATGTAAGAAGAAGCATCTTACAAATACCCGTGCAAGCGGAAGCGATGATGCGCTCAGACTTGTTCCTCCGAGAATACTCAGCCTTGAGGACTGCCTTGAATTCCTTGCTGACGACGAGCTTCTCGAGGTAACTCCCGAGTCACTGCGTATCAGAAAGCGTATCCTCAGCAATCAGCAGAGAGCAAAGATAAGAGGTAACGCAGCAAAGGCTTCTATGTAATAATACAAGAGGTGAATTATGAAATTTTTAAGGTATACTGCTATTATTGCCGCGGCAATGTGCGTTATGACAGCCGCTTCCTGCGGAAAAACCAATGGCAGCAGTTCAAAGGCTGACACAACGACAGCCGTAGAGACATCCGCTTCCGGAGAAACTCAGACTGACGGCACAGAGACCGGAACTCAGGAAAGTGCCGAGGAGATAGAGAACAGGATCTATGAATCTGTAAAGAACGAGCAGAAATCGACAGATGCTCCTGATCTCGGAACAGCAGGCGAACTTGTTACACCTGACGAAGACGATGAGGAAGCAAAGCTCGGTGACTACTGTGTCTGTGACGACGGAGTAAAGCTCTACTATGATGAATCCATTTATCCTCAGGCGCTCGCGATGACTCTGAAGGAATACTTCAAGTCGTTCGTAGCCGGAAGCTATACTGACTATACAAAGTGTACCTATCCTACATACATTGACGGAATGGACGCTTATCTTCAGAAGGACTACGGCTATGACCTGAAAAGGTCTTTCTCGAAGCAGTGTGCCAACCTCGAGAGCAAAGCAGGCGGAAAGTATACCATTACAAGAATAAAGATTGAACCTCACGGCACAGCAGAAGCAGAGGCACAAGCCTCACTTATGTCGGAAGCCGGTCATGAGGGTGAAGAGACAGCGACACAGAACGATCCTCAGGCTAATATAAACAGCTTCTTTGACAGCTACTCGTCAGCTCTTGGCAGCGATTATAAGGAGAAGACTCAAAAAGAAACTGACAAGTTCTATGATATGGACTTCTATGTTATGGTCAAGTGCGAGGGAGACGATTTAGAACAGCTCCTTCTTGGTGGCTATGAAATAATTTTTGCCGAGAAAGACGGCAGATTCTACACGTTTGGATAAGGAGAATGGCTATGAGAAATATTTTCAAAACAACAGCAGCAGTGATTCTTGCAGCAGTTATGCTTACAGCTCCCGTGTCATGCGGCAGCAAGAGCAGCAGTTCATCTAACAGTGTCGTTAAGTCAACGGATATCCCTTACGGTGCAAATATGACAAAGCATACAGTTGAAGAGGGCGTTGCGATAATGACAGAGGTAGATCACGATTGCGTAAGCCTTGAAGAGTCAAAAGTTCTTTCATTCTATATAGCAGGCATCGGACAAGGCAAGGGCGAGCTTATCGAGCAGTGTACAGATAAGAAGCTTCTTGATTATGTTTTAGAGAATTCAGGCTGCAAGACCGCTGATGAATATGCAAAGCAGCTTCATGAAGAGTACAAGAATTATATGCTCAAAGCAGGCGAGGAAGAGACAGACTACGATTTCACATATGTAGTTGCCGAGAAGATGGACGGCGAGAGTAAAAAGGACTTCTCAACTTTCGATGAGACTATCCACAAGATCATTCCCGACGCTGAGATAACAAACCGTAAATGTCTGTATATCGACGCTATCGATATTGACCATGGCTCTAAGTCTTTGAATGTGAGAATGGGCGATTATCTGCCGGTATATGTCTTTACAATCAACGGGACACCCTGCGTGCTTGTATAAGCAGTTGGAGTTATAATAACAAAAACAGGGGACAGCAAACAAGCTGTCCCCTGAATCTATAATACCGTTAAACAGAAAGGACAGCCCATATGGACTGTCCTTTTATTATCGTTATATCTGAGCTGAATAGTTGGGAGCTTCCTTTGTGATATAAATATCGTGGGGGTGGCTCTCCTTGAGACCTGCACCTGTGATACGGATGAACTTAGCCTTGTCGTGGAGTGTGGGGATATCCTCACATCCGCAGTAACCCATACCTGAGCGGATACCGCCGACGAGCTGGAAGATAGTGTCGCAGAGAGGTCCCTTGAACGGAACACGTCCCTCAACGCCCTCGGGAACGAGCTTCTTAGCGCCTTCCTGGAAGTATCTGTCAGTAGAACCGTTAGCCATAGCGCCAAGGCTTCCCATACCTCTGTAAACCTTGAACTGACGTCCCTGATAGATCTCAGTCTCACCGGGAGCTTCAGCACAGCCTGCGAGAAGTGAACCGAGCATAACAACGTTTGCGCCGGCTGCAAGAGCCTTAACGATGTCTCCTGAGTACTTGATACCGCCGTCAGCGATAACAGGGATACCGTACTTTGAAGCAACGCAGGCAACGTCGTAAACAGCTGTGATCTGAGGAACACCGATACCTGCAACGACTCTTGTTGTACAGATAGAACCGGGGCCGATACCGACCTTGAGGCAGTCAGCGCCTGCTGCGATAAGAGCCTCAGCAGCTTCAGCAGTAGCGATATTTCCGGCAATAACAGGTGTATCCGGGAATGCTTCCTTTACCATTTTCAGGCACTTGATGATGTTAGCGCTGTGTCCGTGAGCGGAGTCGAGCACGAGAACGTCTGCCTGAGCCTCGATAAGAGCCTTTGCTCTGTCGAGAACGTTAGCAGTAACACCGATAGCAGCGCCGCAGAGGAGTCTGCCTTTGCTGTCACGAGCTGAATTCGGGTACTGAACTGATTTTTCTATATCCTTGATAGTGATAAGGCCCTTGAGGTAGCCTTCATCGTCAACGATGGGGAGTTTTTCGATCTTGTGTGCGCGGAGGATCTCCTGAGCCTGAGAAAGTGTAGTGCCGACAGGAGCTGTGATGAGGTTGTCCTTTGTCATAACTTCCGAGATCTTAGCATTGAAGTCTGTGAGGAAGCGCATATCTCTGTTTGTGATGATACCAACGAGCTTGCCGTTTCCGTCAACGATCGGAACGCCTGAGATCTTGAATTTCCCCATGAGCTCGTCTGCGTCAGCAACGATGTGGTCTTCTGTAAGAGAGAAGGGGTTAACGATAACGCCGTTCTCAGAACGCTTAACCTTGTCCACCTCTTCAGCCTGCTGCTCGATAGACATATTCTTATGAATGATGCCGATACCGCCTTCACGGGCGATAGCGATAGCCATACGGGAATCCGTTACGGTATCCATAGCGGCTGTCATTATAGGAGTATTGAGTCTGATAGTCTTCGTGAGGTTCGTTCCGAGCTTTATCATATTTGGGGTAACGTTTGACTCAGCCGGAATGAGCAGTACGTCGTCGAAGGTGAGACCTTCCTTCTGGAATTTGCTGTTATTGTCTGTCAGCATAATAGTTCCTCCTTACAAATCGAAAATTATTACCTTTAATCATACTATCTTTTTGTCGAAATGTCAAGTTCCTGTGCGGGAAAGACATATAGAAATTTTACTGTTTAATACAAGTTCCTTTTGGCGAAAAAGCAGTTTTTTGCACTAATACTTTACAGTGGTCAGACATATTAACCGACCTCAGAGCTTGCCATAGTGTAGGCACGGAGTATTCCCGAAGCGTCGAAAGCGCTTATCAGACCATCGCTGTCGAAGTCGGCATTCTGCCTTTGCAGGCGCGAGAAAGTTGAGCGCTTTCCGCTTGACAGGAGAGTGTATTCACGCAGTACGGAAGAAGCATCAAATGCGAGCACAAGTCCGTCAAGGTCTGCATCGCCGGTGATGTGTCCGTGATCTTCTGTGAAAGCAAAGCCTTTGTCCTCCGCATAGAACTGTGCATAAGTGTCAGTCATACCGGACACACTGAATCCTGGGATAGTCTCCACTGACTTTGACCTTATATTGTAATGCGAGCCTATCGCGTCGGTGCCTATCGTTTTAACGGACGGCGGTATTCGTATCCCGGAAGTATCCGGGCAGCTGAAATATGCTTCGCTGCCTATGAGAGCGGCTGTTTCGGGAATATCTGCCCAGCGCAGTGAAGTGCAGGCATAGAAGCAGCGCTCCGGGACAGCCGTCAGCGACTCGCCAAGGTCGGCTTCCACAAGGGCAGTACAGCTGAGGAAACAGGAGCTTCCGAGCTTTTCCGTGTATTTGGAGAGCTTCACATCAGTCAGGCTGAGACAGCCGGAGAATGCGAAACTGCCTATCTCCGTGATACCGTCGGGAACTGTCACGGAAGTAATATCGCAGTTGCCGAAGAAAGCTCTGTCGCCGATAGAAGTCACTTTATATCCGTCTATCTCCTGAGGAATGACAACGCTGCCGGAAATATCTTTTCCGCCGGTGATACAAGCAGTCTTAGACGAAGTGTCTGTCACCTCATAGGTGAATCTGGGGGCGGCAGTATCTGCTGAAACGTTCATCGGAAGGAGCATTACAGCAGTAGTCAGAGCGGTCAGGAGAGATATGAGATGTTTCATATCACACCTCGTTGCGGCAGATCTCACCGTTTATCATAACAAGGGCAGGCTCGCTCATCAGGTCGAGAGGATTCTCGCCCTTGCGGTAGAGCTGGAGGTCAGCGTCCTTTTCGGGTTCGAGACTTCCGGTCTGTTCGTCTATGCCGAGTATCTCAGCCGGAGCGATGGTAATAGCTCTTACAGCTTCATCGAAGCTGAGACCGCCCTTTACCGCAGCCTGTGCGGAGAGTGGGAGATACTGTATCGGGATAACGGTATGGTCGGTACAAATTGCTATCTTTACGCCGTTTTCGTGCATAACGGCAGCGTTTTTCAGTTCAAGTCCGCGCATTTCGGGCTTGCAGCGGTCGCAGATGACCGGTCCGCATATAACGGGGATCTCCTCAGAAGCTATGATATCAGCTATCAAATGGCCTTCCGTGCCGTGAATGATAACGGCATCGAGTGAGAATTCCTTTGCGATACGCATAGCCGTGCAGATGTCATCAGCGCGGTGACAGTGGAAGAAAGCCTTCTGCTTGCGGTCAAGGAGCTCCATGAGAGCCTCGCACTTTATGTCATACTCCGGCGGATCGTAGTTCTCGCTGTCGGAGTAGTAACTGTCCATATCGTGAACATAGCGGCGAGCCTTGTAGAGTCCCTCGCGGATAGCGGCAGTTATCGCCATTCGCGTAATGGGTGTCTCGTCCTTGCCGTTGTAGACGTTCTTGGGGTTCTCGCCGAGTGCGAACTTTATACCGCAGGTGCGTATGAGCATATCGTCGATACGTCTGCCGTTGGTCTTTATGGCACAGATCTCGCCGCCGCAGGGATTGGCGCTTCCGGGACTGGAAGCAGCAGCGGTTATACCGCGCATACGAGCCTCTTCAAAGCAGCGGTCAAAGGGATTGATACCGTCTATCGCTCTCATCTGAGGAGTGAACGGATCGGTCGATTCGTTGCAGTCGTCGCCCTCAAAATCGAGACCGTCCTCGAGTATACCGAGGTGAGTGTGAGCGTCTATAAATCCGGGCAGGAGGATACCGCCGCCGGCATCTATACTGTCCTCGGGTATGAGGTCGGGCGTTCCCTCGCCTATAAGGGCGATCTTTCCGTCCTCGACTGACAGCCAGCCGCAGGGGATAACGCTCTTTCCGGACATTGTGTGGATCTCAGCATTGTAGATAAGCATAATAGTCTCCGTTCAGATAATTCTTGTCTGTGAGTTTTATTTCTTTACTGCCTCTGCGATCATATCGGCAGTTTCCATGGGATTGCCTGTGCAGAGGAGCTGTATAGTGGAGTGTTTCATATAGATTTCGCGGCGCTGGTTGTAGAGCGCTTCGAGTTCTTCTTTAGTGGAGCGCATAACGATAGGGCGGTTCTCGTCACCGCTTATGCGTTCGTAGCATATGTCAAACGGTACGTCAAGGAAAACCACGGCGCTTCCGGATTCTCTTGCAGCCTTTGCAGTATCCGGATTTATCATGGCTCCGCCGCCGCAGGCAGCAACTATCTTCTTGCCGCAGAGCGACTTGACTATCTCCTGTTCGGCCTGACGGAAGAAAGGCTCACCCTTCTGCTCGAATATCTGCGGTATCTCCATATCGAGAGTGCGCACGATAAGGTCGTCTGTGTCGGTGAAGCCGCAGCCGAGTTTCTTTGCAGCGAGCTTTCCGGCTGTTGACTTTCCGCAGCCCATAAAGCCGCATAAGAATACAGTCATACTTGATCCTCCTTGTGTTTATTCTGTATATTCCGCCTGCCGTCTTCGGTAAGCGACATTTTCAGCAGAGGCACCCACTCGTCCTCGATCATTTTTTCGCCGGTGAGTTCAAAGCCGTTCCGCTTGTAGAAAGCTATTCCGCGCGAGTTGTATTCGAGCGCCCACAGCCAGTCGGCACCGAGCTCGTCCACGGCGAAGTGCAGAAGCTCCGCACCTATGCCGCTGCTCTGAAACTGCGGCTCAACGTAGAGCTTTTCTATCTCTCTGCCGTTCACACGGATAATGCCCTTGACCACGCCTTCTTCGTCCTCATAGACGTGCGTACAGCGCAGGGCTTCGGAGCCTTCACAGTATTCAGACGCAACATCAAGGACGTTCAGTTCGCCGAAGTAGAACGGGTCATTTTTAAAGAACGGGTAAAAGTTCACACGGTAGTTCGTGACAATCATTTCGGCGATGCGTGAAGCATCAGCCGGTACAGCGCGGCGTATCATGTTATTTATTCATACTGTCAACAGCTTTTTCGACTTCTGTGATTATCTTTGCAACGTCCTCAGTTGAGAATTTGCCGCCGTACCATATCTCATGAGCCTTGACAGCCTGATATACGAGCATAGCAGCACCGCCGACAGCTGTCTTGCCCATAGCACGGGCTTTCTTCATGAGAAGAGTCTCTGTCGGGTTGTAGATAACATCGAAAACGCTGCCGCTGTTGGCGATCATTTCGTCGCTTACAGCGCAGGCATCAATCTTGGGGTACATGCCAACGGGAGTTGCGTTTATGAGAAGGTCGAACTGTCCGTCAAGCTCTGTAATATCCACGATGCGTACAGAAGCGCTGTTGCACTTCTGCATTATCTCAGCCATAAGGAGCTGAGCGTTCTTCATATCCTGCGGTATAACAGCGAGAGTGATATTTCCGCCGTGAAGAGCTGTCTCGATAGCGATCATTCTTCCTACGCCGCCGCAGCCGAGTATAGCGACCTTACCGCCGAGCGGAAGCTGCTGTGCAGAGAGGAGAAATCCGTCGCAGTCTGTATTGTAGCCGGTGAGAACTCCGTCCTTGCAGTCGATGCAGTTCACAGAGTTGTAGCGTTCAGCGCTTGCACCGAGCTTGTCCACAAGACCGATAACAGCCTGTTTGTGTGGGATAGTAACATTGAGACCGCAGAGCGAGCTGATTAGCTCGCGGCTGTTTGCGATGTCTTCGGGAGCGATGTCGATGAGCTCATATGAGCAGTCATTTTTACCGCTGAGGGCAAACAGCTTTTCGTGGATGAGAGGGGACATCGAGTGTCCGAGGGGATGTCCGATAAGTGCGTATCTGTTCATTTTTGCTGCTCCTTTATGTATTTATTTAGAGTGCCTCGAGTGTCTTGCAGTCGCTTACATTCTTGGCGGTAACGGTCGGGAGAGTCTTCTTCACAAGACCTGTGAGGACCTTTCCGGGACCGAATTCAACGAATAAGTCAGCGCCGTCAGCCTGCATAGCGTTGAGCTCTGATGTGAAGCGTACAGGGGAAACGATATGTTTTGCGAGAAGTGAAGCCATATCCGAGAAGTCAGTGAGAGCTCCGCCTGTTACGTTTGAGTAATACTTCACCTGAGGTGCTGAGAACTTGATATTCTTTGCTGTCTCATAGAATTTGTCAGCGGCAGGCTGCATAAGTTTTGAATGGAAAGCGCCTGCGACCTTGAGTGCGAGAACTCTTGCCTTGAGTTCTGTGAACACATCTGTTACCTCAGCGACACCTTCGGGAGTACCTGCGATAACTGTCTGAAGAGGTGAGTTGTAGTTAACAGCAGCAACATAGTTCTTTGCAGCAGCACAAACCTCCTCGACCTTTTCGGGTTCTATCTTGACAACGGCAGCCATAGTGCCGACAGTCTGCTTTGTAGCCTCTTCCATAGCCTCAGAACGAGCCTTGATGAGTGTGAAAGCATCTTCGAGAGTTATCATTCCGGAAGCATACATAGCAGCGTATTCACCGAGTGAGTGACCTGCAACGCCGTCGAATGTGAAGCCTTTGTTGCGCGCGGCTTCCAAACATACGATAGAGGTAGCCATGATAGCAGGCTGAGCGTTGATAGTGCTGGAGAGTTCTTCCATAGTAGAATCGTGGCAAATAGCCTTGAGATCCCTGCCGAGAATATCTGAACCAACCTCGTAGATCTTGGCGAGTTCGGGCATTGCCTCAACGAGATCTGCGCCCATGCCGACGGTCTGTGAACCCTGTCCGGAAAATAGTGAAATTGTCATAATGTTAAACTTCCTTTCTGTTTGATATATACAAATTGTTGGTAAAATCATCCAAAATACAGGCTGTATTTTTGTCAGAATAGACGATATTTCATTTTCACTGAGTCAAAGTATAAAAATATCATTGCAAAAAAAGCGGAAATGATTTACAATATAGTATATGTGGACTCTCAGGTCCTTTAATATCATACCATAAAATTTCGGTTTTTACAACCATAATTTATAAATATTTTTTAAAGGAGCTCTTTCAATGGGTGTAAATATTCTGGGTATGGGTGCTTATGTGCCCGAACAGAAACTGACAAACGATGATTTTACCCGTTTCGTCGAGACAAACGACGAATGGATCAGGACACGAACCGGTATCGTAGAACGCCGCATGGCGGGCTGGGAGCCTACCTGGTATATGGGAGTCAAAGCTTCCATGAAGGCGATCGAGAGATCCGGCATAGATCCGGCAGAGATAGGACTTGTGATATCCTGTTCTGCAACGGCTGATTTCCACACACCGAGCATGGCAAGCATTATACAGGACGCTGTCGGAGCAGTAAATGCCGGCGCGTTCGATCTCAATGCAGCCTGCACAGGATTCGTCTATGCTCTCGATACCGCAAGAAGATTCGTTGATTCGGACGGCGGCATGAAGTATGTCCTCATAGTTGCAAACGAGGCACTTTCAAAGTTCCTTGATTTCGAGGACCGCGGTTCATGCATACTCTTCGGCGACGGCGCTGCTGCGGCAGTTGTCGAGAGAAGCAGCAAGCTTTTCGCATCTGCACTGCGTTCTGACGGAAGCGGCGCAGGTCTCCTCTGTGCAAGAGCTCTTAACACAGCTTCTGAGATAAAGACAGAAGCTCCCGAGGGATTCAGCGACAGCTTCCCCGAACTCAAACCGCACAAGCTCTTCCAGAACGGAAAGGAAGTATATAAATTCGCAACACAGGCTCTGCCGAAGTCGTTCGAGCTTGCCGCTGCAAACACCGGCATAACGAAGGACGACATTGACTGGTTCATACCTCATCAGGCGAATATAAGGATCATAGAGACAGCAGCCAAGAAGCTCGGCGTCTCAATGGATAAATTCATAGTAACGCTCGATCATTTCGGAAATACCTCCAGTGCATCGATACCGCTCGCACTCAACGAGGCCATCGAAAAGGGCATCATCAAGCGCGGACAGAAGCTTGCACTCATAGGCTTCGGCGCAGGACTTACATACGGCGGTATAATACTTGAATACTAAGTGACGCGATAAACTCTACAACTAACGTAAAAGGAGATATATATGAAAACAAGGATAACCGAACTTTTAGGCTGTAAATACCCTATTATCCAGGGCGGTATGGCATGGGTTGCCGAGCATACTCTTGCTGCTGCCGTATCAAATGCCGGCGGTGTAGGTCTTATCGCAGGCGGAAGCGCTCCGATAGACTATCTCCGTGAGCAGATCAGACTCTGCAAGGAAAAGACAGACAAGCCTTTCGGCGTAAACATAATGCTCATGAGCCCTAATGCTGAGGATCTTGCTCAGCTCGTTATCGATGAGAAGGTCGCAGTAGTAACAACAGGCGCAGGCAACCCCGGAAAGTTCATTCCTGCATGGAAGGAAGCCGGTATCAAGGTAATACCCGTTATCCCGTCCGTAGCACTTGCAAGAAGAATGGAAAAGGCAGGCGCTGACGCAGTTGTAGCTGAGGGAACAGAATCCGGCGGACATATCGGAGACAACACAACAATGTGTCTCGTTCCGCAGGTAGTAGACGCACTTGAAATACCTGTTATCGCAGCCGGCGGTATCGCTGACGGCAGAGGTATGGCAGCTTCGTTCATGCTCGGAGCAGAGGGTGTTCAGATAGGAACAAGATTCCTCGCATCAGAGGAGTGTCAGATACATCCTACATTCAAGGACCTTGTTATCAAGGCAAAGGATACAGACAATATCGTTACAGGAAGATATACAGGTCATCCGTGCCGCAGCATCAAGACAAAGTTCGCCAAGCAGCTTGCTAACGGCGAAAAGGACGGCACACTCACACCTGAGAAGTTTGAGGAGCTCACACTCGGCGCACTCAGACGTGCAGTTGTTGACGGCAACGTTGACAGCGGTTCGTTCCTCTGCGGAGCTATCTCCGGTATGGTGAACGATGTAAGGCCCTGCAAGGACATAATCGAAGAGATCATGGCAGGAGCAGAAAAGCTTCTCGCAAAATAATAATTGAGGAGATCACTGTGCCCTTACAGGCAGAATGACCTCCTGAACTTTAAAAATGATTGTTACTGTGAAGACAATAACGATCTCAGAAAGAGAGCAATATCTACTTACAGGTTTATCCTGACAGTAAATACTAAAATAACCGGAGGTATATAATGGCAACAGCTATCATAACAGGCGCATCACAGGGAATCGGTGCGTGCATTGCAAAAAGACTCGCAAAAGACGGTTTTGACGTAGTTATCAATCACTACCCCAGCGACTCAGATAAGGAGAAAGCTCTTGCAGTCGCAGAGGAGTGCCGTGCTTTCGGCGTAAAGGCAGAATGCTACGCGGCAGACGTTTCAAAGTTTGACCAGTGCGAGGCAATGGTAAAGCAGGTCAAGGCTGACTTCGGCACTATCGATGCCCTTGTCAACAATGCAGGCATCACAAAGGATAAGCTCCTTGCAAGAATGTCTGAGGATGAGTACGATGCAGTCATCGCAGTAAACCAGAAGAGCGTTTACAATATGACAAAGCACGTTACAGCTGTTATGATGAAGCAGAGACACGGAAGGATCGTAAATGTATCCTCAGTTGCAGGTCTTTACGGAAACCCCGGTCAGATGAATTATTCAGCTTCAAAGGCTGCTGTTATCGGTATGACCATGACTACTGCAAAGGAATTCGGTTCGCGTAATATCACCTGTAATGCAGTAGCCCCCGGATTTATACACACACCTATGACAGATGTTCTTTCCGAAGATCTCAAGGCTAAGATGCTGGATGCAGTATCACTCAAGCGTTACGGCGAACCCGAGGAGATAGCTTCAGTAGTATCGTTCCTCGTTTCAGATGACGCTTCCTACGTTACAGGACAGGTCATCGAGATTTCCGGCGGACTCTCTATGTAACACAGCAATATATGCGGTCAGCCGCATCTCATTATAACACGCAAGCAGGAAAGGAAAAAATATGAGCAGAAGAGTTGTCATTACAGGTCTGGGAGCTGTTACTCCCCTTGGAACAGGAGTTGATAAATTCTGGAAGGGGATAAAGGAAAACAGGATAGGTTTTTCATTTATTGATATGTTTGATTCAGAAGCAACAGGAGTAAAGATCGCAGGTATTGTCCGCGATTTTGACGAGTCGGCTTATTTTGATGTTGAGGGCTGCTTCGACAAGAAGGAGTCAAAGCGTATGGACAGGTTTACAAAATACGCAGTAGTTGCCGCTCATGAGGCTCTTGTTGATGCAGGAACAGATTTCTCCGACGTTGATCCCTACAGAGCCGGTGTTATTGTCGGCAGCGGAATCGGCGGCATAGACCTTACGCTCTCAGAGTATGAAAAGTTTCTCAACAAAGGACCATCAAGAGTATCAGTGTTCTATATCCCGATGATGATAAGCAATATGGCTGCCGGAACCATCTCAATGAAGACCGGTTTCAGAGGAGCCAATTTCGATATATCCACAGCTTGTGCAACAGGAACTCACTCTATCGGAGAAGCTTTCAGAAAGATCAAGGACGGCTATCTTGATGTTGCACTTGCAGGCGGTACTGAGAGTACAAACATCGAATTCACATATGCCGGATTTGCCAATATGAAGGCACTTACAAAGTCAGGCGACCTCGAGAGAGCTTCCGTTCCCTTCGATAAGGAGAGAAGCGGATTCGTACTCGGAGAAGGAAGCGGCGTAGTAGTTCTTGAGGAATATGAGCACGCAAAGGCAAGAGGAGCAAAGATATACGCTGAGGTAGCCGGTTACGGCGCAACCTGCGACGGTTATCACATGACTTCACCCATGCCTTCGGGAGAGGCTGCCGGAATGGGTATGACTCTCGCAATGAAGGAAGCAGGACTTACGCCTGCCGATATAGACTACATCAACGCTCACGGAACTTCAACAGGTCTCAACGACAAGTATGAGACAGCAGCTGTAAAGCTTGCTTTCGGCGACCAGGCAAAGAAAGTAAAGATAAATTCCACAAAGTCCATGATAGGACATCTTCTCGGAGCAGCCGGAGCAGTTGAAGCTATAGTCTGTGCAAAGTCCATACAGGAGAGCTTCATCCACAGAACAGTTGGTTATAAGGTACCCGATGAGGATTGTGACCTTGACTACTGTGCAGATGGCAATATAGAGCAGGAGATACGAGCTGCGCTTTCCAATTCACTTGGATTTGGCGGACACAACGCAACACTCTGCTTCAAAAAAGTAACAGAATAAAATAAGGAGGTTAGCTGATATGGATAAGATATACGACCAGTTCGACATTGAAACCATCGAAAAACTTGCAGACATCGTGAATGCAAAAGAACTTTCAGAGCTTACAATAACAGACGGAGACAAAACTATCACATTGAAGGGTAAGAAGGTCATACCTGCACCTCCGGTACCATTTATGGCTCCTCCTGTGCAGACAGCTGCACCCGCCGCACCGGTGACCGGTGATCTCGCCCCCACAGAAGCCGCAAAGGCTGACGAGATAAGCGGCAACATTGTAAAATCACCTATTGTAGGTACATTCTACGCTGCACCTTCACCTGACAAGCCGCCTTTCGTAAAGGTAGGCGACGAGGTCAAGAAGGGCGACGTTATCATGATAATCGAGTCTATGAAGCTTATGAACGAGATACAGTCTGAGTATGACGGTATCGTTGATAAGATACTTGTTTCTGACGGTCAGGCTGTAGAATACGATCAGCCTGTAATGGTGATCAAGTAATAAGCTCATTCTGCTGAAAAATATCACAACGGAGGTCAATATGGCTGATATACTGATGAACAAAGAACAGATCATGGAGATAATCCCCCACCGCGATCCATTCCTTCTCCTTGACGAAATAGTTGACATGGAAGTAGGAGTAAGGATACACGCAAGGAAGTACATCAAGGAGGATGATTTCTGGTTCAAGGGACATTTCCCTGGATATCCGGTAACTCCCGGCGTTCTTATGGTGGAGATGCTTGCCCAGGCAGGAGCAGTATGTATACTCTCGAAGCCGGAATTCAAGGGTAAGTTAGGTCTTTTCGGAGGTATAGACAAGGCTAAGTTCCGCAGACAGGTAGTACCCGGAGATGTACTCGACCTTGAGGTTGAGATGATACGTCAGCGCGGACCTGTCGGAACAGGCAAGGCACTTGCTTCGGTAGGAGGCGAAAAAGCTGTTTCATGCGAGATAACCTTTGTTGCAACTGATCCTGAAAAAACAGAGTAATACGTCTTACTAAGGAGAATACTATAAATGTTCAAGAAAATTCTCATCGCTAACAGAGGCGAAATAGCTGTACGCATAATCAGAGCGTGCCGCGAACTCGGCGTAAGGAGCGTAGCTGTATACTCAACAGCAGATAAGAATTCGCTCCACGCACAGATAGCTGATGAAGCGGTCTGCATAGGACCGCCCGCAACAAAGGACAGCTATCTTAATATGGATGCTGTTATCCAGGCAGCATTAAATACCGGTGCAGAGGCTGTACATCCCGGCTTCGGTTTTCTTTCCGAGAATGCTGATTTTGCAAGGAAGTGCAGAGAGTTCGGACTTGTGTTCATAGGTCCTTCGCCGGAATCCATCGAAATGCTCGGCAATAAGGCTGCCGCAAAGGAAACTATGGCAGAAGCCGGGGTTCCTGTAATACCCGGTTCAAAGGGCGCAGTAGGCTCAATAGCCGAAGCAAAGGCTATCGCTGACAAGGCCGGATATCCGGTGCTTGTAAAGGCTTCAGCAGGCGGCGGCGGAAGAGGCATCAGAAGAGTCGATTCTCCCGAAGAGCTCGAATCACAGATGATAGCAGCTCAGCAGGAGGCAGAGAAGTTCTTCGGAGACAGTTCGGTATACATCGAGAAATTCCTCATAGATCCTCACCATGTAGAGATACAGATAATGGCAGATACTCAGGGAAATTATATATACCTCGGTGAGCGTGACTGCTCAATGCAGCGCCGCAACCAGAAGGTGATCGAGGAGTGTCCGAGTCCTATCGTTGACGCAGAGCTCAGAAAGAAGATGGGTGAAGCAGCTGTCACAGCAGCAAAGCAGTGCAATTACTTCAATGCCGGAACTATCGAGTTCCTCGTAGACGGTTCAAAGGGCTTCTACTTCATGGAGATGAACACACGTATCCAGGTAGAGCACCCGATTACAGAGGAAGTAACAGGATTTGACCTTGTAAAGGCTCAGATAGAAGTCGCAGCAGGTCTGCCGCTCAGCGTGAAGCAGGATGACATCAAGCTCCGCGGACACGCTATCGAGTGCCGTATCAATGCTGAGAATCCCGATCTTGATTTCAGACCTTCACCCGGTACGATCACAGCGCTGTATATGCCGGGCGGTCCCGGAATAAGAATAGACGGTGCAGTATACCAGGGATATACAATAACACCTTTCTATGATTCGATGATAAGCAAGCTCATAGCTCACGGCTCTGACCGAGAGGACGCTATCAGAAAGATGAAATGGGCACTTGCAGAGTTTATCGTAGAGGGTGTTGATACCAACATTGAATTCCAGCTTGAAATGATAACACGTCCCGAATTCAAGAACGGAACATATGATATCGGCTTCCTGAACAGATATATGGAAAACCGCAAAAAGAAGTAAATACGCAACAAGCCGCAGTGGACGGCGAATACGATAATATATACAGATAGTGGTGAATAAAAGTGTTTGAAGATTTCTTTGACGTTGTAAAAAAGCGCTTCAACGGCAGCGATGACGACTACAAGCCGCCGATGTTCAAATGCCCCAGATGTCAGGATACGAGCCCGCTCTCAAAATATGAGGAGCTTCACAGAGTCTGCCCCAAGTGCAACTATCACGGCAGACTGTCTTCAAAGGAGCGTATCGCTATAACCGTGGATAAGGAGAGCTTCAAGGAATTCGACAAGGATATGAAGAGCCTTAACCCTCTTGACTTCCCGGAGTATGACGAAAAGCAGCAGGAACTGAGAGATTCCACAGAGGTAAATGACGCAATAGTTACCGGTACAGCAACAATAAAGGGCTCACCGGTAGTCATAGGCGTAATGGATTCAAGATATATGATGGGAAGCATGGGAAGCGTTGTCGGTGAAAAGATCGCCAGAGCCTTTGAATATGCTACCGAAAACGGAATGCCCGTCGTAATGTTCACAGCATCAGGCGGAGCACGTATGCAGGAGGGCATAGTTTCCCTTATGCAGATGGCAAAAACATCCGGTGCTGTAAAGCTCCACAATGACGCAGGCGGACTGTACATAGCAGTTATGACCGATCCTACCACAGGAGGAGTTACCGCTAGCTTTGCATCGCTGGGAGATATAATAATTGCAGAACCCAAAGTACTTATCGGCTTTGCAGGAAGAAGAGTTATCGAGGGAACTATCAAGCAGAGACTTCCCGAGGATTTCCAGCTTGCAGAGTTCATGCACGAAAAAGGCTTTGTCGATATGATCGTGGAACGCAAAAAAATGAGAAGTGTGCTCTCACATCTTCTCAAGCTCCACGGCTATGACAGGAAGGAGGTCTGAGATATGGAAGAGAAAAGAACAGCATGGGAACGCCTTCAGCTCATCCATACAAAGGGCAGACCTACCATAAGAGACTATATCCCGCTCATTTTTACAGATTTCTATGAGATGCACGGTGACAGACTCTTTGGCGACGACAGAGCAATAATCGGCGGAATTGCCCGTCTTGACAACCGCCCGGTGACTATAATCGCCGAGGTCAAGGGCAGAGATATAAACGAAAACAAGGCTTGCAACTTCGCTATGCCGCATCCTGAGGGCTACAGAAAGGCACTCAGACTTGCAAAGCAGGCAGAGAAGTTCCACAGACCTGTAATATGCTTCATAGACACTCCCGGAGCTTTCTGCGGAGTTGCCGCAGAGGAAAGAGGACAGGGCGAAGCTATCGCCAAGAATATCGCTGAGTTTATGACTCTGCGTACACCTGTTATCTCTATCGTTCTCGGTGAGGGCGGAAGCGGCGGCGCACTTGCGCTTGGCGTATGCGACGAGCTTGCAATGCTCGAGAATGCGGAGTACTCCGTTCTGTCACCCAGAGGCTTTGCGAGCATACTCTGGAAGGACGCTTCAAGAGAGGAAGAAGCAAGCGGAATAATGCGAATTACCGCCGAAGATATGGTGGAACTCGGTGTTGCAGAAGCCATCATAGAAGAGCCTCTCGGAGGCGCACATAACGATTTAGACAAAATTTCAGAGAATATTAAAGAATATTTGTCACAGAAAATTCCGGAAAAATGCCAAAAAGATATTGACGTTTTGCTAAAAGAACGCTATACTAAATTTAGAAAAATCGGTGCGTTCACAGAATGACTCCGTTTTCACTAAACAACAAACCAAAGGAGGAAATAATAATGGTATTAGAGAAGCTCAAGGATATTATTGCTGAGCAGCTCGGCGTAGATGCTGATGAGGTAACAGCCGAGGCAAATATCCAGGATGATCTCGGTGCAGATTCACTGGATGTTGTTGATCTTATCACTACAATCGAGGACGAATTCGATCTTTCTATCCCCGACGAAGCTGTTGAGGAGATCAAGACAGTTGGCGACATTGTAAACTACATTGAGAAGAACGCTGACGCTGAGGATGCTGAATAATTTACAGCAAATCTAAGATAAATCCCCCCGGTAAAACAACCGGGGGATTTTTTGTACTCTATTGGCAGTAAATGAAAAATGTGGTAATATAATACTGTACAAAAAAATATCTTTCGATCTTGCAGCACTTTTGAGACAGGCTGCGAATGGTATTTATGAAAGGCCGGTCTTGACTAACTGAAAAGGAGGGATGAACATGACAGGAAGCGAACTGAGAGATCTTCTGAGCACTTCTCCTGCTGAGTGCCACAGGGCACTGATGAAGGAATACGGCAGATATGTCTACTCAATAGTATTTAATAAGCTCAGAAGCTGCGGTACTCAGGAGGACATAGAGGAGTGCGTCTGTGACGTAATGGCGGATATATTCATCAGATTCGAGTATGACGAAGAACACGTCAGCGATATAAAGGGATATATCGGCACGATCGCCAAGCGTACAGCGATAGACCGTTTCAGGAAACTATCGGCGTTTAACAGCCATATAGCATATGCAGATGAAGATGATCTCCGCCAGCTCGTTTCTGATTTCAGCGTGGAGGAACACGCTGACAGTTCAGAACTCCGCAGAGTGCTTCTCCAGAAGATACAGGAGCTTGGCGAGCCGGATTCCACGATACTTATACAGAAATTCTACTATGGACGCAAATCGTCAGAAATAGCGGATAATGTTTCGATGACAGCTTCGTCGGTGCGTTCGCGATGTACAAGAGCGATAGCGAAGCTGAGGACAAAGCTCATAGAAGCTGATATACTGAGGTAAAGGAGGAGCAGCTGTGAATAAGAAGAATATATTTGATATGCTTGAAAACGCAGAGGATGATTCAATGGATATACTTACAGATAATTGTCCCGATGTGAGTGACGAGCAGCTTGAAAGGCTGCTCTCTGAGAGCGAGAGGAGGTATACGATGAAGAAAGAAGAGATCGAAAGAAATAAAAACATAGCCAATACTGAGAATACAGAGCAGAATGAAGAGATCGTCAGCGGAGTTGACCGCGTAAAGAGACCTGTATGGGTAAGACCGCTTGCACTGGCAGCGTCAGTAGTTCTTATAGCCGGAACAGTTGTTGGAAGCGTTGCGCTTATGAAGAACGCAAAGCCTGAGAAGAATAATAAATCGCAGGCAACTCAGACAGAAGCAGTCGCAACGACACAGGTGACAACACAGGATATAGCGTCTGAAAAGATAACAAAGGAATGGCTGATAGACCGATTTAAAGACGGCAAGATATACGCAAACAAGTATTATCGTGAATCAAATACCAGATTTGGTCGTAGAATAGAAGCTTTTGACCGTGAAAACGGCATAGCTTACCGCAAGTATTTCAAACAGGAAAGAGATCAGGGTACTTCATTTGATCCGCTTAGTGGAACCTTTAAGACAAGTGTAACTACTGGTCAGGATGAATCGTTGGAGTATATGTACAAGAATAAACATCTTTCCCTGTATATCAATGGTACCGGAGAACCTACGCTTAATATTGATGACGAAATATTGTATGTAGAATCCCCTTCGTATTATTTAAAGGACGCAGATAACGTGACGCTCAAGGGGGAAGAGGAGTATTTAGGAAGAAATTGTGCTGTGATCATATATGCCCCGCCGCCGACAGGAGCAGAGGATGAAGATTATAACAAGGTCGAGCAATGGATAGATATTGAAACAGGCACAGTTCTCAGAGCTGCAACTATCGGTGAAGATGATTTAAAAACAGAATATACAACGGAAACACTTGCGTTCTATACGGAAGATGAAGCTGCTTCACATATACCAACGCCGCAGGAATTCAAGCAGATGATAGAACCTTTTGGCGTAAAAACAGAAGGCCGCACAGATCTTGACTTCCTTGACGAAACTCCCATAGCAGTTACAACAGATGCCTCAGAGATCGTTACTGAAATAGCAACAAATTCCGAAACATTTCCTGCAACAGAAGTCGAGACAGCTCCTGTAACCGAAGCCGAGACCGAAAAAGTCACAGAAGCTGAAACAACAAAGCCGGCAGAACAAGTACCTGATAATATAGACAAGGACTACATCATTGATCTGTGCTCTCACGTTACCGATCATTATGACAAACTGTACATTAAGGGTACTTATGAAATAGATGACCCGACATGGAAACATATTAGTTGGGATGTAACAGGTCAATATGACAACCGGAAGAAAATCAAATTGGATACGCATGTGATCAGCTCTCCGTCTTATGAATTTGATAACGGCATTGTAGCTGATTCCTATTCTTACTATTATAACGACAGAGCCATTGAATTAAATAGGGATGATAAGATTTATATTATACACGATAAATCTAAAGAACCAAATTGTTATTATAGATCCGAATCCATCATAGCGTTGGCATCTTATGAATACGATGATATTCTGGACTACACTAAGGATGAAATGTCTATAACCGGCATGGATACGATTTGCGGCAGGAAGTGTGCAGTTGTAACTATCAAAACTGATTCCATTGAACTTGTTGATTACATCGATATTGAAACAGGAGTAGTGCTCAAGTATTCAGGACGCGGAAAGTCGGAGAGCATCGAATATGAGGTAACAGATATCCGGTACAATGATGCTGCGGATGACGTTATAGCTCCATCAGCGTTCAAGAGATATATTGAAGATAATGGCTATGTGCTTACTGATTCATATAAGAGTGACGGCAAGGAAGACATATTATTAGATCAGCCGTTAGACCTCAGCTTCCTTGACAAATAATAGCTGAAAAGGCAATAGACTGATACACCGAACAAAGCCCCGGCAAAGCGCCGGGGCTTTTGCCTGCTTTCACAAAAATTCACTTATTTTACAATAAAATTTTCACTTGCAATTATTGATTTAAAGTGATATAATAGTAGGTATAGGATTTTTCGCGCGGACAAACCGCGCCCGAAAGGATCAGTATGAAGAAAATTACTATTGTTACCGGCCACTACGGCAGCGGAAAAACGACCTTTTCCGTGAACCTCGCCGTTAAAGCCGCAGCGGAAGGCAAGTCTGCCGCAATCGTTGATCTTGATATAGTAAACCCCTATTTCAGGACCGCAGATATGCACAAGCTTTTTGAGGAGAAGGGCATAAAGCTCATAGCTCCTGATTTTGCGTGCAGCAACCTTGATATACCTTCCATACAGTTCGACGTTGAACAGCTCGCCGTAAGTGAGGACTGCCTTATCATAGATGTTGGCGGTGACGATGCAGGCGCAGTCGCACTCGGAAGATATGCCGATGCACTTGAAGCGTTCAGCGGAGATATAGATATGCTCTACGTTATAAACCAGCGCCGTTATCTTACACATACACCTGACGAAGTCATCGGACTGATGTATGAGATAGAGGCAGCCGCACGTATGAAGCATACAGCTATCGTGAACAACACCAACCTCGGCAGGGAGACTACTGCCGCTGTTATAGAAGCATCCTTCGCATTTGCAGAGGAGACTTCACAGAGAACAGGTCTGCCGGTCAAGTATACCGTCTGTCCTGAAAGCGTTGCCGGACTGATCGACCGTCCGGATATATTCCCTGTAACGACCTACGTCAGAACACCGTGGGACGTTGACTGATATGCAAATGTGGAATTAGGGATGCGGAATGCGGAATTGTTCTTGTGAAATGTCCGCTGAACGGACACAAATAATTCCGAATTCCGAATCCCGAATTCCTAATTTATATAATACTCTTTTGAAAGGAGCGAAAGTGTATGACAAAGATGACAGTTATTACCGAGCGCTGCAAGGGCTGCGGACTGTGTACATCTGTATGTCCCAAGCAGATCGTTGTTCTCCAGAAGGAGAAGCGTAACAAAAAGGGATATTTCTACGCTGAATGTACCGATCAGGATGCCTGCATAAGCTGCGCAATGTGTGCAACAATGTGTCCTGACTGCGCTATTAGAATCGAAAAATAAATTTAATTTTGTTTTGAAAGGAGCTGTTTAGCTTTGGAAAGAAATCTTATGAAGGGTAATGAAGCTCTCGCTGAGGCTGCTATCCGTGCAGGCTGTAAGTGCTTCTTCGGTTACCCGATCACACCCCAGACAGAGCTTGCCGCATATATGGCAAAGCGTATGCATAAGGCAGGCGGCGTATTCCTTCAGGCTGAGTCTGAGGTAGCTGCTATCAATATGGTACTCGGCGCTGCATCAACAGGCGTTCGTGCTATGACATCATCATCTTCACCCGGAATCTCTCTCAAGAGCGAAGGTGTATCATACATCGCAGGTTCAGATCTTCCTGCTGTTATCATCAACGTAGAAAGAGGCGGCCCTGGTCTCGGCGGTATCCAGCCTTCACAGGCAGACTACTGGCAGGCAACAAAGGCACTCGGTCACGGTGACTTCCAGCTTCTCGTATACGCTCCCGCTTCCGTTCAGGAAATGGTAGACTACGTAGTAAAGGCATTTGACCGTGCTGACAAGTACCGTATGCCGGCTATGATCCTCGCTGACGGACTTCTCGGTCAGATGATGGAGCCTGTATCCTTCCCTGAGATCAATCCTGACGCTTACGACAAGAGCGGCTGGGCAACAAACGGCCACAAGAACGCTCGTGAGCACCACATCGTAAATTCACTCTATCTCCAGCCTGATGCACTTGAGAAGTCTATTGTAGACCGTTACAAGAAGTATGAGATCATCAAGGAGACAGAGACAGAGGCTGAGTCTTACCTCACAGAGGACTGCGACATTCTTCTCTGCGCATTCGGTGCAACAGCAAGAGTCGTAAAGTCAGCTGTTAATTCTGCAAGAGAGCTCGGCATCAAGGCAGGACTTTTCCGTCCCAAGACACTCTGGCCTTTCCCTGTAAAGGAGATCAACGAAGCTGCTAAGACAGCTAAGTGTCTCCTCAGCGTTGAAATGTCAATGGGACAGATGGTAGACGACATCAAGCTCGCTATCAACTGCTCCAAGCCCGTACACTTCTTCGGAAGAACAGGCGGTGTAATCCCCACACCTGATGAGGTGCTGGAGGAGATCAAGAAACTCGGAGGTGCTAAGTAATGGCTGTTGTATTTGAAAGACCTAAGTCACTCGTTGACATTCCTACACATTACTGCCCCGGCTGCACCCACGGTATAGTTCACAGGATACTCTGCGAAGTTATCGACGAAATGGGCATCGAGGGCGATACAATCGGCGTATGTCCCGTAGGCTGCTCTGTTATGGCTTACGACTACTTCAACTGCGATATGATCGAAGCTGCACACGGCCGTGCTCCGGCTGTAGCAACAGGTGTTAAGCGTACAAACCCTGACAAGTATGTCTTTACATACCAGGGCGACGGCGACCTTGCAGCTATCGGTACAGCAGAGACAGTTCACGCAGCAACAAGAGGCGAGAACATCGTTGTTATCTTCATCAACAACACTATCTACGGTATGACAGGCGGACAGATGGCTCCTACAACTATCCCCGGTCAGGTTACACAGACCACACCTTTCGGCCGTGATCCTCAGCTTGCAGGCTTCCCTGTAAGAGTATGCGAGATGCTCTCCACACTCACAGGTACAGCAATGGCACAGCGTGTAGCAGTAGACAGCGTTCCCCATATCCGTGAAGCTAAGAAGGCAATAAGAAAGGCATTCGAGAACCAGAAGGCAGGAAGAGGCTTCTCTATCGTAGAGGTACTCTCAACTTGTCCTACAAACTGGGGACTCGCACCTCTCGATGCTATCAAGAGACTTCAGGACGAAATGATCCCTTACTATCCTCTCGGCGTATACAAGGACGTTACAGAGGGCGTATTTGAGAATGTACAGGGAGGTAATGAATAATGGCAACTACTGAGATACTTCTCGCTGGATTCGGCGGACAGGGAATACTCTTCGCCGGCAAGATCCTCGCTTACTGCGGACTTATGGACAACAAGGAGCTCTCATGGCTTCCTTCATACGGTCCTGAGATGAGAGGCGGTACCTGCAACTGTTCAGTATGTATATCCGACGAGCCTATCGGTTCACCTCTCGTACTCACACCTGATCTCCTTATCGCTATGAACCAGCCTTCATTTGACAAGTTCGTGAAGTCTGTACGTCCCGGCGGAAAGGTATTCTTCGACAGCACACTTATCGAAGCAAATACAGACAGAACTGACATTCAGCTCTTCGGTATTCCTTCACAGCAGCTTGCTGACGATAACGCACTCAAGGGCGGTTCAAACATCATCCTCCTCGGCAAGCTCCTCAAGGAGACAAACCTCTGCTCACTCGAAGTAATGCAGAAGGCTATCGAGAAGGTAGTTCCCCCGAAAAAGGCAGCTCTTATCCCGAACAACTTCAAGGCTATCGAGATAGGCATGAATGCGTAAGCAATAACAAAAAAGTCCCGGAGAGATTTGACGCTCTCCGGGTTTTGTTTTGAGTTACTGCACTTCAAAAAGTCGATTTATCCATGAAATGGATTCCAAAGGGACTGTGTTCCTTTGGCAGAGTCCAGAGACAGCGTCTCTGGCAGGTGCAGGGCAGAGCCCTGCAATGCGTTCAAGCGCTTCGCAAAGGGTGAATTTTAAAACAGTCCGGTGGACTGTTTTTAATGATAAGCAGTCTCACAAATCTTTGATTTGTAGAGAATGCTATATGCAAAGCTGGGAACGCCTTGCAAGTGAAGGCGTTCCCTTAAAAGTGTTTGCTGACAGTCAAAGAGGACTCCGTGGAGTCCTCTTGATTATTTATGCCGTAAAGATAATGATGAAACCTACGATCAGGATGACAGCACCGACAGCAGCTAAGACAGGCGAGCGCCTGCGAGTCAGCTCCATTTCCTGAGTATCTTCAATATCCTGTATCCTGAATACTTCCTTGTTTTTGGGATTGACCTGAACAGTAACGGTATCACCGACATTGACTTTGACCACAGCTTCGGGCAGTATGGTGTAATAAGCACCTTTTACGAGGATCCCGTAAACCGTGTATTCTGCATGAATAACGAAAGACCTGTAAGGGTTCCACCTTTTTCCCTGAACCACTTTCAGTTTAGTGATTACAGCGTCAAATTCCTCATATGTACGGAAAACGACTTTGTTGTAGTAAGTGTTCACGAGGCCTAAAGCAGCAAGGATCAGGCCTGTAAGTATCAGCGCGAGTCCAAATGCTATTGGATTCATAATAAATTACCTCCGTATTGCTGAAGTATTGTTATTCAGCCTTGAAATAGTTTTCCGGTGCAGCGTAAATGCCGTGAGCGTATTCATTCAGCGGTCTGACAATGCCGACGATGTGGATTCTTGTGTCATCTTCGGGGTAATCCTTGTCATCGAGTCCGATGATATGTAATTCCGTTCCGACAGACTGGCTTTTATCGGCGTTGTACATCTGAATGCTGTGACTCATAGCAGTGTTTTTTATCACACCGTCTATCTCAACGACAACACCTTCGAGCTGATAGTTCTGAATAGCCTTTGAGGTCTCGAACATCTTGTCATAGTCGCCGAAGCTGACCTTAATGGAAGGCGCGGAGAAGTCCACACCTGTGAAGTCTGTTACATCCTCGGGAGTAGGGTAGTGGGCATAGCCGTTTTCGTCGGTAGTTACAGCAGCGGAAGTATTTTCCGCCGCAGCTGCTGTATCCTCAGCGTTTGCTGCGGCAGCGGACGCTGCTGCTGTCCTTGGAGCTGACGACGATGATGAATTGCTGCTTCCGCAGCCTGAAAGGCAGCTTGCCAAAGCAAAAGACAAAGCAGCTGCAATGTACTTTTTCATAGTTATGTCATCCTTTTCATTTCAGAAATAGCCATAAAGAGACCGGAAGTCTCCTTATGGCTATAACATTTATAGTAGTTATACGCAGTTGCCTGCAATTAGCCGAGAACTACTTCAACCTCGTGAACGCCGCCGTCGCAAACAGGAACTACACAGCCTTCGATAGCCTTGCCATCGAGAGTGAGAGACTTAACGCCCTTGTTAACGTGATTGGGGTTCTTGATAGTGATGTTGTAAGTAGCACCGCGGAACTTACGAACAGCAGTAAAGCCGTCCCATGCAGCAGGGATAGAAGGATCAATGCTCAGACCGTCGAAGTCAGGCTTTACACCGAGAATGTACTGGGAAATAGCAACCATGTTCCAAGCAGCAGTACCTGTGAGCCATGAGTTCTTGCCCTGACCGAAGTTCTTAGCGTCCTTACCGCCGATCATCTGACCGTATACATAAGGTTCGGTCTTGTGGATATCGGAAGTCTCCTCAGTGAAAGCAGGAGCGATCTTGCTGTAGTACTCGAATGCCTTGTCACCGCGGCCGGCGTAAGCCTCAGCGCAGATGATCCAAGCATTGTTGTGTGTGAAGATACCTGCGTTCTCCTTGTATCCGCCGGGATATGTGGAGATCTCACCGTACTGGATGTAGTACTTTGTGAAAGCAGGGTTATTGAGAACGAGACCGAACTCGCAGTTGAGGTACTTGTCGATAGAATTCAGAGTCTTAATGTCAGCGCCCTGATCCTTACCGATCTCAGACATAACTGCAAATCCCTGAGGCTCGATGAAGATCTTACCTTCCTCGCACTCCTTGGAGCCCATCTTCTCGCCGTTGGCGTCATAAGCTCTGATGAACCAGTCGCCGTCGAAAGCAGAATCCATAACGTTCTTCTTCATCTTATCGATCTCAGCCTGAGCCTTATCAGCCTCAGCAGCCTTGCCGATGTGCTTGAGGATACCAACGTAAGCAGGACCTGTGTATGTGAAGAGAGCTGCAACGAAAGCAGACTCAGCGATCTTGGAGTAACCGCCCTCAGCTGCAAACTTGGGGTTGGTGTATGTCTGGAAGGACTCACCGGGTGTGTCAGAGAAGCATGAAAGGTTGATACAGTCGTTCCAGTCAGCTCTCATAGCGAGCGGGAGACCGTGAGGTCCGAGGTTATTAACGATGTGATAGAATGAAACATCGAGGTGTTCGAGCATAGTGTGCTTGCCGTTCGGATCGTCATCGAAAGGAACGTCAGCATCCAGGATGCCCCAGTCGCCTGTCTCCTTGATGTAAGAAGCAACAGAAAGGATCATCCAGAGCGGATCATCTGAGAAGTCGCCGCCGATATCAGCGTTACCCTTCTTTGTAAGAGGCTGATACTGGTGATAGCATCCGCCGTCAGAAAGCTGAGTAGAAGCGATGTCAATCAGTCTCTCTCTTGCACGCTCAGGGATCTGGTGAACGAAACCGAGGATATCCTGGTTAGAGTCACGGAAGCCCATACCTCTGCCGATACCGCTCTCGAAGTAAGAAGCGGAGCGTGAAAGGTTGAATGTTACCATACACTGATACTGGTTCCAGATATTTACCATTCTGTCGACCTTGTCATCGGGAGTATGAACATTGAAGATAGAAAGGAGGCTGTCCCATGTGTTGCGGAGCTCTTCAAGACCTGCAGCAACCTTCTCAGGAGTGTTGTACTTCTCGATCATAGCATAAGCCTTTTCCTTGTTGAGGACCCATGTCTCTCTTGTAAGGAGGTTAGCAGGTTTTTCGGAAGCGAACTTCTTGTCCTGAGGATTCTCAGCATAGCCGAGGATGTAGATAAGAGTCTTGGACTCGCCGGGAGCGAGAGTAACCTTCTTGTAGTGAGAAGCAACAGGTGACCAGCCGTCAGCAAAAGAGTTGGAGGGCTTGTCTGCCTTTACAGTCTCAGGGTTGTCCCAGCCGTTGTAGATAGTACCGAGGAATGAATCACGGTCTGTGTCATAGCCGTCGATAGTATCGTTAACTGTATAGAAAGCGTAGTGATTACGTCTGTCTCTGTATTCTGTTACGTGGTAGATCGTAGAACCTTCGATCTCAACACGGCCTGTGGAGAAGTTTCTCTGGAAGTTTGTGCAGTCGTCCTGAGCGTCCCAGAGGCACCATTCAGCGATAGAGAAGATAGAGAAGCTCTTAGCTTCGTTGCTCTCGTTTGTGAGAACGACCTGCTGAACTTCACCGTCGTAGTTCTGAGGAACGAAGAAAGTAACCTCAGCCTTGAGACCGTTCTTCTTACCTGTGATAACGGTATAGCCCATACCGTGGCGGCACTCATAGGAGTCGAGCTCAGTCTTTACAGGAGACCAGCCGGGGTTCCAGATAGTACCGTTATCGTTGATGTAGAAATAACGTCCGCCCATATCGATCGGAACGTTGTTGTAGCGGTAACGTGTGATGCGGCGGAGACGAGCGTCCTTATAGAAGCAGTAACCGCCTGCGGTATTGGAAATGAGTGAGAAGAAACCCTGGTTACCGAGGTAGTTTATCCACGGATAGGGAGTCTTGGGTGAGTTGATGACGTATTCTTTTCTAGCGTCGTCAAAGTAACCGAACTTCATAGAAATTTCTCCTTTAAATAACGTTAAAGCGGGATTATGTACCGCATTTGTCTTATTATACCATATTTTGAATGATATTACAATAGGTATCACAGAAATTAAGATGTATTATTTTTAGTATATTTTTTGTGCACATCTTCCAACATAACATAATAATTCCGCCTGTTTGTGAACAAATTATGACCTTTGTATTAAGACTCGTCCTCAAAGGAGAAGAGCTCCTCGACGGTAGTGCTGAACACAGTGGCAATATCCATAGCGAGCTTGAGGGAAGGGTTATACAGTCCCTTTTCGAGACGGATGATTGTCTCTCGGCGGACTCCGACGCGGTCAGCGAGCTCGCCCTGCTTCATATCGTATCTGGCGCGGTATTCCTTGAGTTTAGTTTTCAGTACGGACATTATTCTTCCTCTTCGTCGCATTCTTTCGGAGTGCGGTCAAGCCACAGGAATATGGCGTTTCTTGCAATATGGTAAACTCCGCAGAGAAACATCGCGAGGTTCAAAACATCAAAGCTGGTGACGCTGAAGGTTTCGTCATTTCTTAAAATGCCTGTCACAAGCATACCTGTTGACAGAGCAGCAACAGCGAATATCTCTACATATGCAGCCGTGGCTGTTGCTTTGAGCATGAGCGACTGAGAGAGCTCGTCCTCGGGTTGCTTTTTTAAACCTGATGTATATAGTATTAATAACAAAGCACAAAACGCTGCCAGCATATTCATAGAGCGGTAAAATATGCCGTTTGTATAGCTGTTAAAATGCTTTCTGATCGTAGTTGCTATCGGGAGCAGAACCATTGCAATACCCCATATAAGATTGATAAACGCCTGTCCGTGTTGTGTAAGAATTTTCTTTTCATTGACTTTCATAATGTTGACCTCCTTTGATGTGATATATTTATCACTATCTGTGACAATTATATCACCTGAATATCAGAAAGTCAATGCTAAAAGTGATAAATTCATCACTTTTGTTATTCTGCACAATCCAATAAAGCAATTCTTGCCGCCATATAGAAAAAAGCGCACCTGAGTGCGCTTTTTTCACATATTCTCAATCCGTTCGTGCTGACTTTCACGTCCGCTTGTTGCTGTGGAATGGTTATCCTCAGCGGTATCGGTAAACAATCCCAGTCCGTACCATATCAGCGCGCATACAGCAGCGATAATGGCAACTCTAATGACTATGTCTTTCAGCCGCATAGTATCGCCTCCCAATATCATCTGAGACCATAATAGCACTGAAGCACCGTAAAGTCAATACATATTTAACAATATTACAAAATCGTAATATTACTTGGTGAAGAATCTCTCGTGAGCCTCGAATGTCTCGCCGGGCTTTACCTCACGGTAGCCTGTAACATCAGCCGGCATACTGAGGTTGGGAGCGTCGATCATAGCGGTCATCGGCTCGGGGCAGAAGTAGTGGTTGAAACCGCGGTCGTTCCAGATTATCCAGAACTTATACTCGTCTGATACCTCATAGCAGAGCTTTCTTCCGCTTGCGATGTCCTCGGCGATGATACCGTGGAACTTCTCATGGTCGAGGTCAGTCTCCTCACCGAAGTACATATCGTTGTCGCACACCTGGAGAACAGGGCACTTGTTGCCTGTCTTGTACTCGAGGTCCCACATTGTGAGGGACTTGAGGTTGCCTGTCGGGAGGCAGCGCTCATTGAGCTCGCACTTCTTGCCTATCGGAACTGTGAGGCGGATATCGCTCTCTTTAGCACCGTCAACGAAAGGCGCATTGATAGTTGTATGTGAAGCGAGAGACATCGGGAGCACCTTGCTGCCTGAAGTGTTTGTGAACTTTATATCCTGTTCAAGACCGTTCTCGGAGAGTGTGAAAGTATACTCAGCTATGAAAGGAACGGGGAGATACTGGAAGAATTCGTCGTTCTCGTCGTAAACATAGCGTGTCTTGAGCCAAGCGCAGTTGTTGTCAGCGTTGTGCTCTACGACCTCGAACACTCTCTTGTGGAGGAAGCCGTGTATGTGATTGTTGAAGGGAGCCTTTTCATTCACGGGCAGGTGATAAACAGCGTCTGATGTCTTGAGAACGCCGTCAGCGAAACGGTTCGGCAGATAGAGCGTGGGGAGTCCCCATACCTCTGCGGACTGTCTTATTTCGTCAGCTGTGTTGTCGTCCTTGTAGCGGAAGAACTCCATTCCAACAAGGTTGTTGCGGAGACGGATGACGTTGGAGCCTATCTCGTAAGCGATGAGAGCCTCATAGCCGCCGGAGTTGAGCTTAACACAGGTAGTGCCGTTCCAGTTGATTAACTGAGTAGTGTTTTTCATGTGAACCATTCCTTTCAGATCTGAATAATGTAAACGTTTATAATATATCTGTTTAAGGGATAATATCCCTTTGTGATCTCATTTTTAAGTCAATGAGACTTAATCCATTCTGTTCTCCATATCGGTATACTCGCGCATAGGTGATATAGCCTTGTAAGCGGGACGTATGATCTTGTTTGAGTTTATGAGTTCTTCTATGCGGTGAGCCGACCAGCCTGCGATACGCGATACAGCGAACAGGGGCGTGAACAGCTCGTCCGGTATGCCGAGCATACGGTAAACGAAACCGCTGTAAAAGTCCACATTCGCACAGACGCCTTTGTAGATACGGCGTTCCTCTGCGATGACCTCGGGAGCGAGTCTTTCGACCATTGAATACAGCTGGAATTCGTCACTTTTGCCTTTTTCAGCGGAGAGCTTTTCGACGAACTGCTTGAAGACCTTTGCCCTCGGATCGGACTGCGAGTAGACAGCGTGTCCCATGCCGTAGATAAGACCGGAGCGGTCGAAAGCCTTCTTGTGGAGCAGAGTGCGGAGGTAGCTTTTCACTTCTTCCTCATCTTTCCAGTCGCCGACATTCTCCTTCATGTCATCGAACATCATAACGACCTTGATGTTCGCACCGCCGTGCTTCGGACCTTTCAGTGAACCGAGAGCGGCAGCGATAGCCGAGTAAGTATCCGTTCCCGACGACGAAACAACGTGGACCGTAAAGGTGGAGTTGTTTCCGCCGCCGTGTTCTGCGTGGAGCACCAGCGCCAGGTCGAGGATACGTGCCTCGAGCTCTGTATAATTCTTGTTCGGGCGCAGCATATACAGCAGGTTCTCAGCTATCGACAGATCCGGCTGGGGATCGTGGATAAACAGACTTCCTCCGAAGCTGGTATACTTGTATGCCTGATAACCGTAGACAGCGAGTACAGGGAAGAGTGTTATCAGACCGATACACTGGCGCAGAACATTGGGAACGGATATGTCGTTGGCATTATTATCGTAAGAGTAAAGTGCGAGCACGCACTTTGCAAGAGTATTCATCATATTGTCGCTCGGAGCCTTCATGATCACATCTCTTGTGAAAGATGAGGGCAGTGTGCGGAAATCCGCAAGTATCTGCCTGAATTCGCCGAGCTCGTGCTCTGAGGGCATATAGCCGAAGAGCAGCAGGTAGATAGTTTCCTCGAAACCGAAGCGTTTTTCCTTGATGAAGCCGCTTACTATGTCTTCGACGTCGATACCGCGGTAATAGAGCTTGCCGTCACCGTGATTAGGCATACCGTCGCCTGTTTCGAGGACTTTTATGGTACTGATGTTGGTGAGCCCGGCAATGACGCCGTTGCCGTTGATGTCGCGCAGACCGCGTTTAACGTCATACTGCGTGAAAAGGGCGGGATCAATCTTGTATCCTTCGACTGATCTTTCGGCGAGTTTTTCGATTTCTGGTGTTACTTCGGGGAATCCGGACTTCATATCAACATCATCTCTTTCCTTTATTGTTTTACGCTTATCTATAAAAATATCTTTCAGCGTACACCTCTATTATAAATCAATTCACCAAACTTGTCAAGGCAATACAGATAAATCAGATACACATTCTCCAAAAAGCGAGGGCGATACATCGTATTTTGTAAATTACTATTGCAAAAAAAGTTTACTTGTGGTATTATTATAGTGTGTATCCAACTGTGCGGAAGTTTGCCGGCAGTTGACAGAAGGGCGCCGGATGGAGCGTCCGGATACCTGTAATACGGATCACAGCGGTTTAAGGTGCCGCTGAGTTCAGATAAAGGAGCTGATCATTTTGGCGGATGTTGCTGAATACAAATGCCCAAACTGCAACGCCGATCTGAAATTCGATCCTGCCACGCAAAAGCTGACCTGTGAATACTGTCTCAGCAGCTTTACGGTGGAAGAGATCAAGCAGATCTGCGCTGCTGCAGAAAACAGTATCCCTGAACCTGAAGAAGCAGGAGTGCAGCAGGATTTTGAGGATCACAACCAGCTGTACCATTGTAACAGCTGCGGTGCAGATATTATGTGTGACGACCAGCAGACAGCATTGTTCTGCTATTATTGCCACAACCCCGTAATACTTTCCGGAAAACTAACCGGTTCCTACCGTCCCCATAAGGTCATAGGCTTCAAGCTGACCAGGGACTCCGCAACGGACATTTTCAAAAAATGGGTAAACAAGCGAATGTTCGTGCCGTCTGACTTCAAGAGCCAGCAGCAGATCGAGAAAATGACAGGACTGTATGTACCGTTCTGGGTAGCCGACTGCGATGTTGCCGTTGATTTCAGTGCTATCGGCAAGAAGATAAAGACATGGACTTCGGGAAACTACCGCTACACTCAGACGGACGAGTTCCGCATAGTACGAAAGGGTAAAGTCTGTGTTGACGGTATACCGGCTGACGGCGAGAGCAAGATAGACGATCTCCTTATGGAGGCTATCGAGCCGTATGACTACAAGGATCTGAAAGATTTCTCAATGTCGTATCTCAGCGGTTTCTTTGCAGACAAGTACGACGTTGACAAGGCTGAGGTCTTCCCACGTATCCGACAGAGAGCGCAGCTTGCCGGAAAGAACACGACAAACAGCACTATTCAGGGTTATAACGTCGTTGTTCCCTCGGTAGAGCAATACAATATCAACGGCACAAAATGGCAGTATATGATGCTGCCGGTGTGGTTCATGACATACAAGTACAAGGGCGAAATGTATGAGTTCGCAATAAACGGACAGACCGGTAAAATTGCCGGAACACCGCCGCTTGACAAGAAGAAGTTGAGACTCTTCTGTGCCTGTATAGGTGCAGCAGTCTCTGCGGTCATGATACTCTGTACAGGACTGATCGGAGGTATCATGAAGTGAAGAAGAAAGAAAATGTATTTCTCGCCATATTAAAGTGTATCGCACTGTTCATAGTGCTGATAGTGCTCAGCTATGTGCTTGCGACGCTGCCGGCGTTCAGGGGCAAGAACCTGAGAGTCCCATACAATAAGGACGAAGCGGTCGCAACGGTAATGGACGATAGAGGTCTGTTTGACAGCAAGCAGATAAAGGATCTCAACAAGACTCTCCGGAGCTGTTCGGAAGAGCTTGAGATGAACATTATCGTTTACGTTAGCGGAACTTATATTTCTGATGAGGATACACCTGAAAAAACCGGAATCATATATGATATTGAATCAGGAAAAGACAATGTTGACGGTCTTTTGCTTTACCTTGATGTTTCAGGTAAGAGCCCTGCATATGACTATCTGAGTTGTGCAGGAAAAGCAGGAATAATATTTGATGAAGATGAGAGAGAAAAGATACTTGATGAAGTAGGAGCTTATCTCCCGTCATCAGATCTTGAACCTGATCCGAAGATGTTCAAGGAAGCGATAGAGCAGTTCTGCTTGATACTCGCTACTCATAATGATCACTATAAAGTAAGCAAGCTGAGTTTTGAAAAGGACAAGGTAAAAGGACTGTATTTCTTTGATACAGGAAGCGAGTTCTATGTTACAGAACAAATGGCTCCCGGCGCATTGTTTATCAGATTTATACTTTCATTTGGTTTAGGCTTCATCATCGCCGTAATAGTGTACTTTGTAGCAAAGAGCAAGTACAAGTTCAAGAACAAGACGAATCCAAGTGTTTATGTTTCGTCTGACAGATCAGCGTTCTCCGAGAAATCGGATACATTCATACGTACATACACCACAAAGCATAAGATAGAGTCCAGCAGCAGCGGCGGCGGCCACAGAAGCGGCGGCGGTCACAGCGGCGGAGGACACGTCGGCAGCGGACGACACAGATAATTCCGGAGGGATAATAATGAAAAAGAAGATAGCATTTTTAATGGCATTAGTAATGTGCGGCAGTATGTTCACAGCCTGCGGCAAGGATGACGATGACAGTTCTTCATCAGGCAAGAAGAAGCAGAAGACTTCCGTGACAGACACAACTGATGATGAAGACGAAGACGACGACGAAGAAGACGAAGAAGAGGAGACCACCAAGAAGAGCCGCAAGAGCAAGAAAGCAACAGAGTCCACAGATGAAGACGACGAGGACGATGATGACGAAGAAGAAACAACAAAGAGCGGCAAGAAGATAAAGCTTCCCGGCGGAGACGAAGAAGAAACAACTGAAAACTCCACCAACAAGGCAGAAGCAGCTGTAAACTTCAAGCGCGGCACTAACAAGAACGGCGTCTACAAGAGTGAATTTGCAGGCTTGAAGTTTGAGATACCGGAAGACTGGGTATGTGCAACGGAAGAAGAGATACTCAGCATGATGAACCTTGCTCTCGACGTAACGGACAACGAAGAGAACTTCGACCAGGAGCTTCTTGAACAGGCAAGCATCTATGAGGTATACGCAAAGGGCGAAGGCGGCAAGAACATCATCGTAGCATTTGAGAATATGGACGTAAGCAACAGCCTTGACGGTGCTTCCGACCTTATCGACGAAGAGTACTACTTTGACAATATGAAAGAGCAGCTCAAGCAGGTAGTTGGCGTAACATATTCCGACATCAGCAAGGTAGAAGAGGTAGAATTTGCAGGCCAGGATTTCTACAAGCTCTCATATACCGCAACATATGATTCAATGGGCGGCTATTCAGTAGAGCAGACCTACTATATCAAGAAATACGATCAGTTCATGTTATTCATAGTATTCACATCAAGTGCTGAGTGTGAGGATATGTCCGTATACGAGGACAACTTCTCAGCATTATGATCTCAGATAAAGACAGAAGTAAATCTTTGTATTGAGGAAGTGACTTACTGATTAACATTAGATCACGTTTTGCCAGGGGAATGTATGACGGTATCCCGATAGGACTGGGATATCTGTCAGTATCCTTTGGTTTTGGCATCAAGGCTGTCCAGTCGGGCATATCCGTACTGGGAGCAGCCGTTATCTCAGCGACCAATCTCACATCTGCCGGACAGGCAGCCGGAGTGGACATAATAGCAGCCGGCGGAACTCTCATCGAAATGATACTTGTCCAGCTCGTAATAAACCTGAGGTATTCGCTGATGGCGCTTTCGCTGTCGCAGAAGCTCGACACCAGCTTCACACCGCCGCACCGTTTTGCAGCATCATTCGGCATAACGGACGAGATATTCGCGGTGTGTTCTGCACAGAAAGAACGGCTGAGACCGTCGTATATGTATGGCATGATATCCATAGCCTTTGTCGGCTGGGTTGCGGGAACGGCTCTCGGCGCAGCGGCAGGACAGCTTCTTCCGGCGGATATAAGCAGTGCAATGGGAATAGTGCTTTACGGAATGTTCCTTGCTATAATAATGCCGCCTGCAAGGAAGCAGCTCAGCGTACTTTTGGTAGTGCTTATAGCAGCGGCATCGAGTGTGCTGTTCAGATATGTGCTGACGGCTGTATCTGACGGTTTTGCGATAATCATCAGCGCAGTTGCGGCAGCAGCAGTTGGAGCTCTTCTTTTCCCGATAAAGGACGAGGAGGCTGAGACTCAGTGAAGCTGACCGTATACATATTAGTAATGGCGAGCGTTACATATCTTATCCGAATGGTACCGTTCGCATTTTTCAGGAAGAAGATAAAGTCAGGTTTTTTCCGCAGCTTTCTGTATTATATTCCATATGCGGTGCTCAGTGCGATGACAATACCGGCGATATTTTACAGCACAGGGAGCTACATTACCGCGATTGCCGGAACAGCCGCGGCTATCGTGCTCGCATACTTCGGACTTCCGCTGATCGCAGTTGCACTTGCGGCAGCAGCAGCGGCATATATCGCAGGATTCTTCATATGATACAAGGAAACTGTGACCCTGACAGGGGCAGTTTTCCTTATCCGCAGCAATAATAACAGGATAAGATCCTGAAACTCAGGAGGGGCAGAGATATCTGCCCTTTTTCTGCCATATAAAAAATTAACAATAATAATATTGAAATATAAAAAATCTTGTGATATAATAATATAACAAAACATAAAACGGAGGTACTGCATGAACCTTCAATCGATCATAATTACGGATTCAATGGGTGTGCTGATACTGATAGTGCTCCTGCTGAGCAGTTATCTGGTAAGACAGCGCCGACAGATAAGCGACCGTTTCTTCACGATAATGTGTGTGGTAACGGTGTTTTCGTGTGTGTGTGATATGATATCGTTCATTGTGGACGGCCAGGACTATGACGGAGCGCGTGCGACAGCGTATTTTACCAATTATGTCACATATACAGCGAATATAGTCGTCTCGTGTATGTGGATGCTCTATGTTGATCTGCGTCTTTACGGCAGTTCAAAGCATATGCGGCGGACGCTGAAAAGGCTGTGTCTGCCGGGCGCGTTAGGACTTGTCGGGCTTGTACTGAATATGAAATGGAACTTTGTTTTCAGCATTGACTCTGACAACATTTACCACAGAAAGTCATTTGCGACATATTGTTTTTTCCTGACGTTCTTCTATCTGTTTGCGAGTGTTTTCGTCAGAAGAAGGCATCGCAGAAGGTACGGAAAGACGAGGTTTGTACCGGTATGGCTTTTTCTTATGCCGGTCATCGTATGTGCGACAGCGCAGTATTTTATCTACGGAGTATCCCTTGCGTGGTGCTCTGTGTCGATCGGACTTGTGAGTATGCACATGGGACTTCAGAACGAGCTGTCCTATCTTGATCCGCTCACGAAGATATACAACCGCAATTATCTCAGTCACCTGCTGAGTATGTTCCGCTATTCGCACACAGAGGTGCGCGGAATAATGCTGGATATGGACAGATTCAAGGCGATAAACGATAACTACGGTCATGACGAGGGCGATGCGGCACTTATCGCAGCCGCAAGGATACTCAGCATCTCATCCACAGAAAAGGCCATTCCCATCCGGTATGCCGGTGATGAATTCATGGTAATCATTCCTTCCGGTACGGATAATGATATAGAGGAGATAAAAGCGAATATCCGCAAAGAGGAAAAGGCTTTCAATGCAAGCGGCCAAAAGCCATATAAACTGCTTTTCTCTCTTGGTACGGGCAAACTTTCACCCGGAGGGGACCTTGATAAGTTCCTCAAGGAAATGGATGACAATATGTATGAGGAAAAGAAATCAAGACACGATGCAGAAGAATGTGTCAATGTATAAAGGAGCTGTATTAAATGGATCACGCCGAAAAGGCTTATAAACTCTTCGCAGAGGGACTAAACTGTGCCCAGTCGATATTCGTAGCGTTTGCAGATGTAACAGGAATGGACGAAGCACTCGCACTGAGACTTTCATCGTCGTTCGGTGCCGGTATGGGACGTATGAGGGAGGTATGCGGCACCTGTTCCGGAATGTTCATGGTCGCAGGCATACTCTACGGCGAGGGTATCGAAAAGGACGACAAGAAAAAGGCGCTCCACTATAAGCGTATCCAGCAGCTTGCAGAGGAGTTCAAAGAGGTACACGGCACTATCATCTGCCGCGAACTGCTGAAAGGCCTTAAAGTCACCAGCACACCGACTCCCGAAAAGCGAACAGAGGAGTATTACAAGGTACGCCCCTGTTCGGTATTTGTAAGAACGGCAGCGGAGATACTCGACCGCTATATAGCCGAAAATCCCCCAGTATAAAAGCAAGCTCCCGGGAATAGTTCCGGGAGCTTTTGTCTGTAAAACCTGAAAAACCAATAATGGGATTCCAAAGTGACTACGTTCCTTTGTACTTTATCTGCCGGGTACTTTTCAATGTTATTCACCCCGAAACAATAATATCATCAGCATCACTGTTCCGGAGCGCTATCACCGTTCCGCAGATTTTATAAGCGACCGGATCGCCGGAAAAGCTCTTTTTCAGACACACCACACGAACACCCGGTATGAACCCGAGATCGCTGAGACGATTTCTCAGCCTGCCGCGGCAAAGAAGCCGGCATACCCGGCAATCCTCCCCCTCACGAAGCCCACTGAGCCTGTATGTTCCCTTCATAAGCAGGACCTCCTGCACGAATATGCACCACCCTCATATGTGCGATTTTTGTACAGTGACATTTATGGTTATTATTGAGGGAAACCCTTTTTCAAAAGGGTTTCCCTCAATAAGAGCAGCAGATCACAGTACAAGAACCACACATATGGGAGGTGCTGTAATATTATATGCTGGGAGGTCATTGAGTGTGAGGGAACTTATCGTGGTAGACAGAAGATTCGGTGATGATACCGGAGCTGTTTCCGGTGACGGTGACGGCTGATATGCGTTCTGCACAGACAGAACCGAACGATATAATATCCGAGAGGTCCTCGCCGTGGTAGCCGCTGCGTTTGCAGAAGACTTGTTTCCAGGCTCTGCAGGCGAATTTATCGCGGTAGACGAGGGCATCCTGAGGATCGCGCAGGAAGCGCATATCAAGATCAAAGAAGCTGTGGCGGACAATGCCCATATCGGTAACGTCAGTGTCCGTGAGTTCATAGTACCCGTAATCGCCGTTTATGTCAGCCATATGGAAATTACTTATGAGTCGCCTGCCGAGGAGACGGGAACCCTTTGCGATGAGCTGATCGTCGGTATAAACGAAGGTACGTGGAGTGAGTGCAGGAGAAGTTCTTATCTGATTCTGACCGCGTATATATGGATAAACGCCGTAAAGCTTGTATGCGAGATTGGAGAGTGCGTCCCACATGGACGTATTTGGTCTGACGTAGATATAGCCTGTATCGGAGCTGTGTTCCCAGGTGACATTGGGAAAGTTATAGAAGCTGTTCATGAGACTGTTTACAGAAACGCCTGTTTTCAGACCTGGTTCGATCTGATTCTGACACAGCAGGGAAGTGAATCCCCTTGAAACAATATTCACGACTGTATTACCGCCGGAAGTCTCTGTTGTTATCGAGTCTATCAGACCGTAATGCGGCGTGAAACCGCCTATTCGTAGCTTGACAGCGGTGGCATCGGAGTAATCGGCGCTGCTTCCGGTAAGTCTTATCCTGAGCAGACTGTAAGGCAGATAAGCGTCTTTTCTGAACTCAAAGCTGAGCACTTTGTTTTCCTGGAATGTCGTACCGTTTTTGTTTGTGACTTCTATTCCTACATTCATTTTAAACCTCCTCTTCTTCGAGATATTCAGCGGCAAGAACCACCGAAACAGCGAGCTCATTCAGTCCCTTGTCACTTACCGTGTAGGACTGCACCCGGCAGTTTTTCATCACCATTCCGCGGTAGGACACATCGAAAACAGTACCGTCCCGGAGCATACTGTCGAGCTCCATAGCGTGATACATGGGAACATCTTCGCAGAAAGCCCTGCCTTTGAGCGTTATTCGGGCGTATCGTGGGTAAGTATTCGTGACAGTATTATTACCGGAGACAGTAGAAGTCTCCGAAAGTACTCTTACAGCGGCCGCTGTGAATTCTTCACACCACAGAGTTAGCTGACCGAGGGCGACCTCCTCAGCCTGACGGCTGTTAAGCACAGTGACAATGCTCATGGTTCGCTCCTTTCGATTCTTGTGATACCGCCTGCGGAGAGCACCGCCGAAAGAACGAGCCGCTGTATATTTGAATCAGATTTCACGGTGAGATTTTTCAGCGAACACTCAAGACCTGACAGCTCACCGACAGCCGGAGCGATATATCTGCTGTAATAGGCCAACAGAGCGCTTGCCGGCGTATCCGGCGGAGCCGCCGCCTTAATGCTTATCTCCGCCTTGAACGGTACGTACACCACATACTGAGAGAAAACGGGAGCGGTGCTCGAGAACGAATCCACACCAACTATTGTGTAAATATCCTTTGTCTTTCTTTCGACCGGAACTGCATCGAAAGCGCTGTAAACAGGCTGTGCGCCTGCGCTTTTCAGAGTTGATACAACAGTATCTATTATAGTATTCAGCATATTTCCTCCTTTCCGGAAAAAGCAGCAAAAGTGAAAGTCTGCGGCTTTATGAGTTCCTTGCAGAGTGTGAGATAGTCACGCAGCAGCTTTTCCGAACCTGATACAGAAGAGTATCTCAGGTCGGGCATTTTGCCTGCGTAAGTTGACTGAGTGCGGTCACGGGTACACATTATGCGTCTGAATCGGTGGTTTGCAACAGCAGCCGCGAGGAATTCGAGTCTTATATCTGAAGCGTCAGCATCGGGGAGCAGCATTTTCTCTGTTTCATCGACCGCGAGTCTGACGAGAGGGATGAAGTTATCCGCACTTTCGCCGGAAAACAGTTCAAAAAGAGTCTTTACTGATTCAATATTCATATTCTGCCTCATTTCATAGAAAATCCGGAATTATCTTCGGTATCGCAGCTGTCCGGAGCGAGCTGCACAGATATACAGCCTTTGACGAGTTGTTTTTCGAGTGACTTTTTCAGCTCAGTCAGCTGTGAAGAGTCCATACAACGGCAGGTCATACCGAGAGACTTTGCGGCATTTGTACCGCTGACGAAATAAGCGAGCCTGCGGATGTCACGGCGAATCTCTTCCGCTGTCTCAGAGTCAGCACAAGCCGGCTGAGAAACGACCTTATCCTTATCCGAAAAGTGCTTTGTCACACCGGCGTTTACCTGAGCCGGAACAGCAACAAAGCTCCATTCGTAAGCGTCTGTGATACCGCTGAGAATGTCATGACAGAGCCTGCCGCTGTATTTCTTTCCCTTTACGTGAGCGCAGCCGCCGATGCTCCTGTCACAGCCGCACACGGAACAGGTTCGCTTTTGAGCCGTACAGGATACGCTCACTTCCTTTTTTATACCGCCGTCTATCTCAGCGATGAGGTGAGCATTTTCTTCTGTACGGACCATATAAGTGCCGGCTTTCAGGTATTTGTAAGGCTTTCCGGTCTTTGTCAGACGTTCGGAGTCCGTGACGACTTCCGTCTCATAGATACGGGCAGTCTGATTTGCGGAGCTTGCATTGTGGTCGAAGATACCGGTCCTGCCGACGAACTTCTCTTTCAGTTCGCCGAGTGCTTCATCGGAAAAGCACTCGCAGTCGCGGTCGATATCGTTGTCACATAGCACGACTGAAAAAGCGTATATCTCGTCCTCTTTCATAGGACGGCGGGTGAATTTGTTTATCTTATCAAGAATCAACTTATCCATATTGTCCTCCTTGCATTATCGCGGAAAGGCGGCTCCGTCCGCAGACAGAGCGCCGTTTCCTTATGTTATGGTTATTCGCTCTTTATTCTGAGCACCTTTACAGCGTCGGGAGTTATCTTCTTGAAGCCGCAGGTGATAGAGACCGTCATCTGATCGAGCTGACGGTCGATGAGCTTATCCGTCTCCATAACAAGGTTAGTGCTTGTGATGAATTCAAGCGCGAAATCGCGGTCGATACCGATGATCGCATCGCTTTCGGCCGCCGAGCACTTGATTAGTTCTGCGCCGAGCGGGAGAACCAACCTGCCGGCAGTATTAGCCGAGCATTCCTTGACCTGGTCCATAGCCGCTATGATGGAAGCGTTTTCGGGCGCGGCGATGACCGTTGTCATATCGAAGTCGCTGAAACAGCCGTAGAGTGTCGCAAGATCGGCATATGTAAGGGAAGTCCCTGCTGTTTCGATCTCATCAGCATCATCAGCGAGGACTTCAACGGCAGTTTTTACTACGGAAGCCGCAAGTCTCACGCCAATGCTTCTGAGCATAACACCGAACACATCAAGTCTCTGCTGGCGGACCGCCTCATATGAAGCGCTGATGAGTCTGCCGTACTTGGCGAGAGAAATAGGCTCAGAGCCTTCGGTAACAGTAGCTTCGGGGAGCGAAGCAGTCTGAGCAGTCGGAACATAATCCTCAGAGTCATCGAGGACACAGCCGAGGTACTTGCTGGAAGAGATAACTGTCTTGGCGGCGCATACCGAGCCGAGAATAGTTTCATCGAAGCCCTTTCTGATAGAGCGTGTTACGAATTCGGGGAAGAGCACAGCCGTTTCGGTCGAAGTAAAGAACTTCTCCACACAGTCGCAGTCCTGACCGCTTATACGGATATTGAAGCGCTTGAGCTGTCTCTCGAAAGCGTCGAGCTTTTCGAGCGGAGTCCCAGCGTAAGCCGCAGAGGGATCGAGCTCCTCGAGTGCAGCGGTGAAAGATCTTCCGCTGAGGTTATAGAGTCCTTTTTCAAGTCTGATATCGTTATACATAATATACCTCCAAAAATAATAATGTTAAGATTTATCTGCGAGCTGCTGTTCAATACGCAGCTCTGTTTCTCTTGCCTGAGCATTTTTCAGACGGGCTTCGGCAAGAGCAGTCTCGTCCTGAAGATTGATATTGTCCCATTCTATGCGGCAACCGGCATCCGAACCGACAGAGCTCAGACAGGCTTCTGCTATCTCGCAGATAACGGGACTTATGAGCCGTCTGTAATATTCCAGTTCTGAGGTGAGAATATCCGCCTGCTGAGATGACATACGCTCCGTACTGCTCCAGTTCAGACCAAGCAGAAACGGCGGTATCGAAAGCTTTGCTATGAGTTGTTCGAGGAGCTGTCTCACCGGCACATTCGTATCGAAGAGCTGATTGTCCGCCCCTATGACCTTTATATCGACGTCCCCGACAGCCACGAAATCCTTCACCTGCCCGTAACGAGCGGAATTCATACCGTCTGCCCACTCGTTCGCTATCTGCTGAGCGCGTTCACGGGAATATATCATATCGTCCGAACCTGCCTGAGGCTTGTAGGTGACAGCGTACCGGACATTCCCGGCGCGGTCGTAGTTCTGTCCTATACATTCGTATATGCGTAGCAGTATACTGCTGAGCGCAGGCAGACCTCTCAGCAGGGAGTGACCGCCGATGAGCGAAGCATAGAGGATATTCTCGGGGTGAGCTATCCTGTGCAGAGCACCGTCCGGAAGCCTTACTGTGTAGCAGCGTGAAAAAGGCGTGCTTCCGGCTGAAACGCTCACCTTTGAAACATCGCCGAGCCACAGACCTGCAATGCGCTGATTTTCCGTATCCTTGACTATCTCGCCGACAGCGCTGCCGTAGGTGAGCAGACTGTCAAGGAAGTTATCGGCAAAGCAGCCGATAGACTTTCCGGTAAGACCGACAGGGATATTTTCGAGGATATTGTCCAGCGTTTCCTGCATATCTTCATCGCTGCATACCACTCTGAAACCACCCGTAAGGCGTATGATCTTCATAATAGCAGCGTCTATGACAGGAACGGCGAACCGCAGCCTGTCGTAGAGTTCTTTTTCAGCCTGTCCGACAGCTGACGGCAGAGGCGGCAGGGCGCTTTTGCAGCGCTGAGCCGAAACTATCTCTGCCGCTGCCGGAACGGCTGATTTTCGTTTGAAAAGTTTCATTTTTCCTCCTTCTGCGATAAACTGAACGGCGGCAGTTCTGTTATCTCGCTACCGATAGAGCGGCAAAACCGCCGCTGTCGCTGTGAATTAACGTATCCATTACAAAATAGCGCATATCGTCCATAGCGTGATCGTTTTCCTTGACAGGGACATCGTTTCCGGAATTTTCGTTCCAGCGGTACAGCTGAAACTCCCGGATAATATCCCTGCACGACTCATGGAACATAAGCTTTCCCTGCCGCAGAGCGCTGCTCACATTCCTTATACCTGTGACAACATCGTTGTCTGCCCTTGCGACTCTGAATTTTCCGTGTCTGCGGATACACTCGATGAAGCTTGCGGCAGACGGATCGACGATGACCTTAGTTATCACGCGGCTGCCTGCGAGTTCTTCGAGAGCCGAATAGTGTTCCTCGTCCGTGCGCTGACTCCCCTCTTTTTTCGAGGAATAGTAGTACTCCTTAATGCGGTGCCATACGCCGCGACGGAGTCCCCACAGACCGAACGAGGAAGGATTTACAGTACCGTAGTCGCAGGATATAACGAAGCGTTCGCACTCGACATCTCCGGAGTAGATATGTTTCTCCGGTGAGAACATCGGATAGACCGCACCGTGAGCGGCAGTCCATTTTCCGAGAATGAACCTGTCATAGAAAGCCCCTGTGTAGAGCCTTTTGTAGCGCTCCTTCATGTCATGTGAGAGTGAAGGATTGTCGTCCATAGTAAAGTGCAGGTACAGCGCGTGTTTATCTTCCGCTTTTTTTATCCAGTCCGTGTAGAACCAGTGTACCGGCGTATCCGGATTGCAGTTGAACCACATTTTCGAGCCGGTCACAGAACATCTTGCGAGAGCCTGTTCCACGAACGAGCGCGGCATAAGAGCGACCTCATCGAATAATACGCCGGTGAGAGTCATACCCTGGATAAGAGCGGCCGAACTTTCGTCTTTGCCGCCGAAAAGGTAGAAGCGGTTTGTCCTGCCGAGCAGAGTTACATCGATATAGTTTGCGCTGACCTTTTCTGTGCAGGTGAAGCCGAGACCTGTGAGTATCGGAAGCATCGGTGCCACAACATTTCTGCGGAGCGATGTGATAGTCTTGCCGCACATAGCAAACGAACTGCCGCTGAATCTGCTGCACGCCCAGAACATAAAGCCGAGCGACATGGACAGCGTTTTTCCGCTTCTGACAGCACCGTCGCATATCAGAGCGTCCATACCGCGGTAATGGGGCATATCCCACCATTTCAGCGCGATCTTCTGTTTAAGTGAGAGCTTGGTTATTTTCAACGTCATTCACCTCCTCGTCAGACAGGCTGAGCGCCTTTATCAGACCGGCAGCCTTATCGCGGTCAGAGAAAGCATTCTCCAGTTCAAAGAGTTTTTCGAGAGCTTTGAGTCTGTCGAACAGCTTGACCTCCACACCTCCGCCTTTCACGCGCTTGATCTCCGAAACATTGAACAGATCGAGCTTTTCGATGATATCTGCCGGCGGAAGTTCCTCTGCAAAGGCGAGAACGACAGCGTCCTTACAGCTGCCGAACGCAAGTCGCTTCAGACCTGCGATGACCTCACCCTTGCCGGATATCAGCTCTCTTAGCTCACCTATCTTTTTGCGGCAGACCGCTGAGCGCAGGCACTCCATACCGTTTATTAGAGCAGTTTCGGCAGGGAATCCTGCTTTTGCGGCAGCTTCCGAGATATTGCCCAGCACCGCATAATAACAGCAGAACAGTTCTCGCTGCTTTTTCAGCATTTCATTTTTTCTGATAAAAAGACCTCCTTTCGTCCCGAACGTAACCGCCGTTCACTAAGGGGCAAAAAAGAGGCGATTTTCAATGTAAACCCGTTGAATAAGAAAAAAATAATTTATCACTTTGTATACCTGCACAAACAACCGCCTGTCAAAAGCTTTCTGTAAGTGCATATCCGACAAAGAGACATAAACTGTCTGCCGGCTGAATATGATATACAGACAACCTATACAGGAGGAATAATTATGCAGGAAAAAGCAAAACAGAACCACAACATCATTCTCGAGAACCGCAAAAGTCTCAGTATATCGGGAGTAACGGACGTAGACAGTTTCGATGACAGAGAGATAAGTCTCTACACAGAGCTTGGAGAACTGACGATACAGGGGAGGGAACTCCACATCGACGCAATGAGCCTTGAGACGGGGAATATGACTATCACAGGCGATATATGGTCGCTCATCTACGGTGACAAGGACAGGCACGGACCTATATCCGCACTTGGCAGGCTTTTCCGATGAATGTACCGGAGACATTTTTCAGCGTCAGCGAGGAACTGCGGCTGTTCGGACTTTCGTGCCTGTTCGGGGCGGTATTCGGCGTAATATACGATATATTCCGGACTGTACGGCTGCTCCTGCCGCACAACGGCGTACTCGTAGCGGCGGAGGATATACTGTTTCTGATGCTGTACGCGGTATTTCTGACCTCTTTTGCAACAGCTGCGGCAAGAGGGGAGATGCGTTTTTACTATGTTATCGGGAACGCGGCAGGGTTCACGCTGTACATTTTCACACTCGGGAGCATCGTCATCCGGACAATGACAAAGCTGATAACGGTAATTGAGGTCGTTTTGCGAGTAATAACCTGTCCTTTCAGACAATTTTTTGCACTTTTACGTAAAAAAGCGGCGTTCAAATTTGTGGGAACTTCCAAAAATATTGTTCACATATTTAAAAAACTAAAAATGCTATTGCTAAAGCCTATCCTTTTGTTGTATAATAAAAAAGTAAATAAAATAAGAAAGAAAGTGGATAAGGGTGGCAAAAAGACCAAAAAATATCAGTAAGCATCTGTTTAACGGCCTGCTGGTAAGACTTGCCGCTGTCGCTGCTGCTATCGCCTGTGCAGTAATAATAGTATCGACGAACAGGGATTGCTCAGAGAAAGAAGCAGAATTAAGCGAGATACAGACAAAAATAGATTCGTTTGAAGCTCAGAATTCCGAACTTCAGCGCGTTCTGGACAGCGATGATATGTCAGAATATATGGAAAAGGTCGCTGCCGAGCAGTGGGGCTATGCTTACCCTGACGAACGCAGATTCTACGACACTTCAAGGGATTAATCGGGCACAGGTAGAGTGCCTTTAAGAAGGAGTTATCTATAAATATGCAGCTGGAAATCGGAAAGATCTATAACGGCAAAGTAAAGGGTATAACCCAGTATGGTGCTTTCGTTGACATTGAGGGCGGCGGTACCGGAATGGTGCATATATCCGAGATCGCAAACACCTACGTAAACAATATCCGCGACCATCTTACTGAAGATCAGGAAGTAAAGGTCAAGGTAATAGGCATCAATGAGGCTGGCAAGGTCAGTCTTTCCATCAAGAAGGCAGTTGATTCGCCTGCGCCGCAGCAGCAGAAGGGCGGAAACAGACAGCGCAGCGAAGGCGGACAGAATCGTCCCCCCAAGCCGAATATATGGGAGCCTAAGAAGCAGACACCTCCGTCTGAGATGACATTTGAGGATATGATGTCACGATTCAAGCAGACGAGTGAGGAGCGTATGTGTGATCTCAAGCGCAGCACAGACCGCAAGAACGGAACACGCAGAAAGTAAAACAAACAGCAAAGGACGCATTGAATGCGTCCTTTTTGATTTTATTGTGATTTGCATGGAACGAGCCTCATTATACCTTGCTGACACCAACAATGGGATTCCAAAGGGATTATAATCCCTTTGGTCAGGTCAAGGGCTGACAGCCCTTGCAGGGCGTGGGACAGAGTCCCACAATGCGTCCAAGCGCTCCGCAAGGGGTGAATTGAAAAACAGTCCGGTGGACTGTTTTAAAAAAGGAACGCCTTGCAACGTAAGATTCCCTTATCGGAGAAAACGAAATCAAATCGAATGGAAATAAAGGCGGTATTCTCATTGAGTACCGCCTTGTATAATTTGACCTGTTAGGGAAAGTGCAATCATGGAATGCCAAAAATCTGTTATAAGCTGATATCAAACGGCATTATGGGAGCGATGTTTTGAAGTTTTTATTGCAACATTATTCAGCAGCTGACTTTCAAGTTATGCTTTAACTGCTGCCTTGAGAACCTTTTTAAGTTCAGCAGCTTTATTTGTACGCTCCCAGGAGAAGTTAGCATCAGGTCTTCCGAAGTGACCGTAGGCAGAAGTCTGAGCGAACACAGGCTTTCTGAGTTCAAGCTCTCTGATTATACCGCTGGGAGTGAAATCAAACACTTCCGAAACAGCAGCCTGTATATCTTCATCGGGTATAACGCCGGTTCCGAATGTATTTACGTATATAGAGACAGGAGCAGCTACACCGATAGCATATGCAAGCTGAATCTCTGCGCGTTCTGCAAGACCTGCGGCAACGATGTTTTTAGCAGCCCATCTTGCAGCGTATGCGGCACTTCTGTCAACCTTTGTGGAGTCCTTGCCGCTGAATGCTCCGCCGCCGTGATGAGCAGCTCCGCCGTAAGTATCAACGATGATCTTTCTGCCGGTAAGACCGCTGTCGCCGACCGGTCCGCCGATAACGAATCTGCCTGTTGGATTAACAAGGATACGAACTTCATCATTGAGCCATTCCTCGGGGATAATAGGCTTGATTACATACTCGATAAGGTCGCTGCGGAGCTGTTCCTGTGAAACTTCCTCGTCATGCTGAGTGGAGATAAGAACAGTGTCAATACCGACTGCCTTGCCGTCTTCATAGATGACGGATACCTGAGTTTTTCCGTCAGGGCGGAGATATTTCAGCGTACCGTTCTTGCGGACTTCGGTAAGTCTGTATGCAAGTCTGTGTGCAAGTGAGATAGGAAGCGGCAGAAGTTCGGGAGTTTCATTCACAGCGTAACCGAATATGATACCCTGATCTCCGGCACCGATGTCGGTACCGTTTTCTTCTCTTACTTCAAGAGCTGAATCAACGCCCTGCGCGATATCGGGAGACTGTCTGTCAAGCAGATTGATTATCTCTGCGGTGTGACCGTCAAAGCCAAGTGCTTCGTTATTATAACCGATACTGTTTATAGCGTCACGCACTACCTTTTCTGTATCTATTTCAGCAGAAGAACCTATCTCCCCTGCGAGGATAACGGTGTTGTTTTTTAGTACAGTTTCAGCTGCAACTCTTGCAGCCGGATCTTTTTCAAGATAGGCGTCGAGGATAGAATCTGATATCCTGTCTGCGACCTTATCTGGATGGCCCTCTGTAACTGATTCTGATGTAAAAATGTACTTGCTCATAATAAATTCTCCTTAAACATAAAAATAGGGAACGCAGAAAACTGCATTCCCTTTGTTTTTGATTATTGACGCACAGGCGCATACTTATAAAACAAAAGTGCTGTTTCTCCGACAAAAAACTATTCGGTTGTTTATAGTCATACAACAGCAACAACATATCTTTTTCATCGTGAAACAACTCCTTTCTTTGTGATGCTTTTATTATACCGTGTCACACCGAGATTGTCCAATCTCAAAAATTTATAATTAGTTATAGGGATAAATGATATCCTCTGTCACACAGCAGCATACTGCTCGATGAAGCTTTTCAGTGGGATACCGCTTTGTATACCGTTAAGCATTGCTTTCGCAGGATTTGTATGTCTGCGAACTCTTTCATACAGCGGAGAGAGCAGAACTTCTTCTCCGAAGCCGCGTTTTTTCAGTCCGGCAGCTGCAAGACCGAGTATAATTAAGAGCTGCTTTTCAACTGCTCCGGTATCAATATATTCAGGTATCTTCTGCTTTGACAGCAGCTTCTGCAGCTCTAAGGCACTGAAGCCGTGAGAATAGATAACATCGTCCTTTGCCAGTATCTCTTTAAGCTCATACAGCTTTTCCTTCAGACCGGTGTGGAACGCAGCAACTGTCAAAGCCTCCGAGAGTGGCTGACAGCAGGAGCTTCTGTATTCGATAGTACCTCTGAACGTCAGATCCTCGAATTTGAATGTGCGCAGGTATTCAAGGTCGGAAATATCGGGTGTAAAGCTTATCTTCTGATACTTTTCGCCGTCGAAGTATTCTCCCTCAACAGAGTCACGGGAGAAGAACTCATCTAAAGTCAAAGGTGTGAAATCAATGTATCTGCCGTCACGCATAGTGCAGTAAATGGACTGCGTACCTATATAGTCGATAAGTTCGTCAATGCTTGAGACCTTTTTGCCGAACATTCCCACATTATGCGGATTATAGCCCTGCATACTGTGCTCCCACAGCATATTTCTCACGCAGAGGAAATCGGGATAGTCGGGCAGATATGAGTTTGCAAACAACAGAGCCTTGTATGGCTCAAGCAGACCGAAAACATTGATAACGTCTGTGAGCTCCTCATATCTCACGTCAAGCTGTACCTGAGAAGCGCTTGTGAATGTACCGAAATCGGGGCGTTCATGGAAACGCATTGCCACTTCGTTGATATGTCTGGGATAGGAGTGCAGATAGTGATAAAGCATACGGTAGCGCTCATTCTGGATAGGCTGATTGTGGTTGATATCCGCATTGGGATTAACGCCCATACCTGTAATAGTATAGCCGTGCTTTGCAAATTCAGCATTGAGAAAGCGGCAGTAGTCCTCAAATCTTTCCTTTATCTCAAAAAGATCAACAGCCTTGCCGAAGGATAATTCAAGATTGGAATAACAGCAGTCAAAGGACAGTATATCGCCTGTTTCCTCATGCTTTGCAGATGTGATATTGCCGTTTGAGTCCCTGCCTGATACGATAAATCCGAAATGCCTGATGAAGCTCTCGGCAGTCTTAATGGAAACGGCTTCGTCAACAGGCTCTCCGCTGAGGTTTACAACGGGCATTTCGATCTCAACGCCGATATAGTCGGGGCGTTCTATTTTTGTCGGTGCAATATATTTGTCATAGATAGCTTGTCTGACTTCCTTTTTCATTTACTTCACCTCTGAAAATATGCACATTGGTATGCTATACTCTATTATAGAGTTTTATATCTACTTTGTCAATATGATTTATGTGAATTAGTTATTGACATATCCTTTAGCCCGGTATATAATCATATTATAAATATCGAAAAACTATATAAACAGAATGAGAGAGGATATTATGCTAAATCAGTTTTCAAGAACACAGCTTCTTATCGGCAAGGACGGGATGAGCAAGCTCGCAGATGCAAGAGTTGCTGTCTTTGGTATCGGCGGCGTAGGCGGATATGTCTGCGAAGCTCTTGTCCGCAGCGGAGTATATAAATTTGACCTTATCGACGACGACAAGGTCTGTCTGACCAACCTTAACCGTCAGATAATAGCCACGCGTAAAACAGTCGGCAAATACAAAGCCGAGGTCATGGCTGAACGTATGCGCGAGATAAATCCCGATGTGGATATCCGTATACATAAGTGCTTTTTCCTGCCCGAGAATGAAAATGAGTTTCCGTTTGAGGAGTACGATTATATAGTAGACGCTGTTGATACTGTTACTGCCAAGCTGGCTCTCGTTATGAAGGCGCAGGAGCTTCATATACCTATAATCAGCAGTATGGGCGCAGGCAACAAGCTTGATCCTACGGCGTTTCGCGTTGCAGATATCTACAAGACCAAGGTCTGTCCGCTTGCAAAGGTAATGCGTATCGAGTGCCGCAAGCGCAAAGTGAAAAAACTGAAGGTCGTATACTCAGAGGAACAGCCTACACGCCCCATAGAGGATATGTCCATATCATGCCGCACACATTGTATCTGTCCTCCGGGAGCACAGCACAAATGCACCGAGCGCCGCGATATTCCCGGCAGTACAGCATTTGTTCCGTCAGTTGTGGGACTAATCATAGCAGGAGAGGTCGTAAAAGACATATGCAGGGCGTAGCATATAGTGTTTTCCTATTATCTGTAATGGATTTTTCGAATTAGACAAGACGCTTTTTTCAGGTTATAATATAACCATACCAAACGAAAGGAGCGGTCACAATGAACAATATAATATCAACTATGCTCGGTATGCTCCGCTCTATCGTAAGGGGGACAGACCGAATGTGCAGCAAAGGACGATGTTGAACAGGAAAAAATCAGCTGAAAACATTTAGTGTATGCCTCCTAAACAATACATTATAATGAAACGACAAAGCAGCTTCTTCTATAAATGAAGGAGCTGTTTTTTTACGAGGTGTTATATGACTTTACAACAGATAAACTATCTTCTCACAATATCAGAATCACGTTCAATGAACAAGGCAGCCGAAAAGCTCTTCATAGCCCAGCCTACACTTACGGGCGCTGTGCGTGACGTTGAAAACGAACTGGGTATACAGATATTCCACCGCACTCACAAGGGCGTTACGACTACTGTTGAGGGAGAACAGTTCCTTTCAAAGATAAAGCGAGTCTATCAGCAATACGAAGAAGTAATGGAAGAATACGGCGAGGAAATGAAGTTCCGCAGGCGCTTTGCTGTGTCAATGCAGCATTACTCCTTTGCGGTCAAGGCTTTCATCGAAATGGCAAAGCATTACGACTCGAACCAGTTCGACCTTGCACTGAGGGAAACGGCCACCGCAAATGTCATAAAGGACGTAAGCTCGCTGAAAAGCGAAATAGGAATAATCTATACCTGTGAGGCTAATCAGCGCGTTATAAGCAGACTTCTCCGTGAGCATGAGCTTGAATTTCATTCACTTATTGTCTGTCCGGCAAGTGTATACCTTGCCCGTTCGCATCCTCTTGCAAAAGAAAAGGAGCTCACCTTTGAGCAGCTCGATCCGTATCCCTGTCTTTCCTTTGAACAGGAAAACGAGACTGAGATTTATTTCGCAGAGGAGATACTCATTGAACACGCCTATCAGAAAACTGTCAAAGCTACTGACCGTGCCACCATGATGAATCTTATGGAAGGTCTTAACGGTTATACTCTGTGTTCGAGCATATACTCGGAAAAACTCAGCGGTGACCAGTTTCTTGTGATACCGTTCAGGACTGACGACAGTGTTCAGAGTTCAATGAATATCGGATATATTACAAAGAAAAACAACGAGCTCAGCAGTATGGGAAAGAGATTTCTCGATGAAGTGAGAAGAGAGCTTGAAATAAGAGAATAAAACTAAAGCCTGAAAGCAGACCAAACGCTTTCAGGCTTTGTTTATCATAAGTATCAGCCGCTTACCGCTGCTGAATAAATTTTTTCGATGAATTGCAATGCCCCCGTATATCCCACATATGTACGGTTCAGAACAACTTCCTCGGTGGCTATCGTGCCGACTTCAACAAGGACAGCACCTTTTTCTTTAGCCACGTCCTGTTCCCATGATGAGCCGAGGATAAGCGGTGTACTGCTGCCGAAATCGTAATCGGAGATCTTTTGCTCGATGAGATAGCCATCCTCAACGAATTCCACGTTCCCCGGAACGCCTTCGGAAAGTTCATCATAAAGAGCCGCAACTTCTTCACGGTATTTCACCGGAGTGTTATCAGAAATTATCTGCCCTACAGGTATCAGACCTATCTGATCTGCGAGGAATCTTGAAAGTGCGATATTATACGCCGCATCACCTACAATGGTAAACTTTGATGGGAATCCGAACCAGTATTCTGCGAAAAAGTCTGCGAAATGGTCAAAGAAATAATAGTATCTTCCGGCTTCCTTTTCGATGAATTTTTCAGCTTTTGTATTGTCTATCCCTGCAAATTCGACTACCTGACGCAGAAAAGCAGTCGTTGCCTCCTCGCCGACCGGGATAACGGGAATATGCAGATACGGCTGACCGTATTTCTCTTCAAGATGCTTTGCGACTCTCAGGTTAAGCCATGGTGAGAGCACCAGATTGAACGCTGCCTTCGGGACACTTTTCCACTCTGAAACACCGGAGCTTTCGCTGCCGAAGAATACGTTCACTTCAAAACCGGCAGCTTCAAGGATACGCTTTATCTCAATGATATCGCCGCGCCAGAAGGTATTGAAATAGGGTGCGCCCATCCATAGATTGATGAGTCTTTTACGTCGGTGTACTCCTTTTGCTTCTCCTACAAACTGATCTATTATCGCAAGAACAACTTCCTCATGTCCCCAAAGATTATTTCCCTTGAATCCTGGGACCTCCGCATGAACGATCGGATAACCCTGTTCGCGGTAAGGTTTTATTACAGACGCCACATCATCTCCTACAAGCTGCGGAGAACAGCCGGACAGAACTACGAACAGCTCGCCTTTCATTATTTTCAGCGCCGACTTTATAACTCCGTCCAGTTTTTTTGCGCCGCCGAAAACTATTTCATTCTCTCCGGAATTTGTGCCGGGTATATCGCCTCCGCCTGCACCTATGGAGCCCTGAAAGCCGTTGCAGAATGACATTGTAAAATACTGCTGATCTACGCAGCCGGGACCGCAGTTGATTATCGGAACTGCTCCGGGAATTGCTGATACTGTATATGCTGCACCGATTGCACAGGCATAATGAGGATGTGTTATAGTTGTGTGCTTTATCTTTGCCATTAGTCCTGCACCTCCTTAGTTGTTTCATCAAGCACCTCAGGGTGCTTAGCCAGAATAAACGGGTCCTTCTGACTGAGCCACCAGTCACTGTATGGCAGTTCAACGTGACGTTTCAGCACCTGATTCATCTTTCTGCGTGCAAGGACTTCAAGCACTGCCTCGCCTACACGTATCATTCCGTCGTAGCCTACGGGGAAATGCTCGTCGCCGATAGCGAAAGAGGGTATGCCCATTCTTGCGGCATTTGGAGCGAGTCCGTTGTGGCGGATGATTATGAAATCAGCCCTGACACGGCTGAGAAGTGCAGGAAGCTGGAACGGCTGACATTTGCTGACTGTAAAGTGAGGGATATCACCGTAGTTGTCAACAAGAGTTTTCAGTGTGTTCTGTTCTTCGTAGCCGCCGTCATATACAGGATCGTGATGGAAAACTACTGAACCGTCAACTGTAATACCAAGATCCCTCAGCACTGAAATAAGGCCGTGAGCGTATGAAGAACCGGTAAGTACAAATCCGTTTACACCTTTGAGCTTTTCTTTCAGCGCTTCTATCTGCGGTTTAACGCGTTCATGCTCGGCAGCAATGAATTCCTCTGCTTCTTTTTCTTTACCGACCTGTTTGGCAATTGCACGCAGCCATGCGTCCGTACCGGCAAAGCCATAGGGCTGCGGAGCGCGTATCTGCGGAACACCGTAAACTTCCTCAAGAGCTGTTGCAAAATACGAACCAAGAGTGTGGCAGAAAGTGGATGTACAAGCAGCTTCTGATGTCTGTGCGAGCTCATCAAAGCTTGCTATATCCATGATGTAATTCACACGCAGACCGAGAGGCTTGAGCATATCGGTAAAATAGTCGGTACCCCACAGCGCAACTATATTGATGAGGTCAGGCTGCTTTTTCGGGTGTTTGTTCACGATATGTCTGAGAACAGCGTGCTGTGATATATCAAAGCCTGTTGACCAGTGCTTGGAACGGAATCCCTCGCACTGCATGGGTGCAACGGGTATACCGAGTTCATCCTCCATCTCTGAGGCAATACTGCTCAGGTCTTCTCCTATGATAGCAGTCGAACAGCTCATCGAGAAAAAGATAGCCTTAGGATTATAGCGTTCAAAGGCTTCTCTTGCTGCTTTTTTGAGCTTCTCCGATGCACCGAAAACCATGTCGTTTTCAAGAAGATTAGTGGTCATAATATTTATATTGCGCGGCTCTATACCGCGGCGTTCCAGACCGTTTCGGAAAGCAAGATTGAATTCGGGGTTACGCGCTGTACAGCCTACGGGTGAATGCTGTATAAGCACACAGTCACGGATATTTCCCGCCTGACACGCAGCGATGGAGTTTGCACACATACTCTGCTGATTAAAGGGCATATTCAGCTCGCATAAGCGGCAGCCCTCACCGTTTTTGCCGGCACCGGGACATCCTTTATGTTTCAGTGCGCGTTCCTCATAACGTGAAAGCTCTACAAGCTCTGAAGCTTTTCCGTCCCACGAAATTATAGAACCGAGACGCATTTCTCTGTTCTCAACTGTTTCCAGATCAAGTTGTATATTTTTTGGCATACTCATTGTCCTTTCATGTGGTATTACTATTTCTTCCAGCGAAGCAGATATGCTTCTGCTGCTTTTACCAGGTTTGTCACTAAGGTCACTATCGTTCCAAGAAAAATAATACCGACCATTATGCGTGTAAAGTTACCGAAATTGGTGTAATACTGTATGTAGAAGCCTATTCCTTGATTTCCGCCGATCATTTCCGCGGAAGTCAGCAGGATGAACGACATGAGAAGCCCCATATTGCAGCCGTCAAATATCTGAGGAAGTGAAGCAGGAAGAAGTATCCGGAACAGCATAGACGGATTTGATACACACAGTACCTTTGCACTGCTGATCGTTTCCTGGCTCACATTTCTTACGCCGCTCATAGTTCCGGATAGTATCGGCCAGAATGAGGTTATGAATATTACAAATACCGAGCAGCTTTCAAATGTCGGAAGGAGGGCTATCGCATACGGTATGAACACCACAGGCGGTATCGAGCCGAAAAAGTCTGCGATATGTTCACTGATCTTGCCTATCTGCTGATTCCAGCCGAGGAAAAGTCCTATTGGTATCGCTGTCAGTAAAGCAAGAACATATCCTTTTGTTATGGTTATCATACTGTAATGCAGATCCTTCATCAGTCTCGGGCGGTCTTTGATAAACTGCTCGGTGACAATATCAGGAGCTTTGAATATATCCTGTGGGACCAGATTGAATTTTGCGGTTATAAGTGTCCATACGGCAATGCCGGCAAATATAACGCCGAATACGCCGTTGCAGGTCTTATAGTCTTTGCTCTCGGGAAGAAAAAGTGCAATGACAGCAAGTATACCTTCTATCACAAGTAAGAGCTCTATAGCATAGATATGTTCTCCGGAGCGTGCTGTTTTATCCGGCAGAAACTGTACTGCAATACTGATAACAAACAGTATCTGAGTTATTGATAATAATCGTTTTACCCTGTTCATTTGTCTCTTCTTTCATTGTATTCAGCAAGTGATCTGTAGATCTCATCGTCAGGAGATTCTTTCAGAACATCGTTCAGAGCCTTGCTGTAAAGCTCTGAAGAAAGACCGCTGGAAATATCAAACGGCTCAATAAATCCGATATCGATAAGTGCGTCATAGAAATTATTCATACCGAGAATATCCGGATCAGGATTTGCTATCTGTGTATCATATTCATAAGTATCCTTTTTCAGTGAATCCTTGTCGACATCAACATATACCGCAAGATCGTCTATGGTCTCGTCGGGATTTTCCTGATAGAAATGATATGCACGGATAAGTGCTCTGAGGAAAGCCGTATACTTTTCAGGATCATCGTCAAGAGTCGAAGTCAGAGCAGCCTGACGACAGCATACATGATTTTCGTAACCTTCGACCTTGCCGCTGTTTGAAAGTATGACATATCCTTCATCTTCGGCAAGTATACGATACGGAGAGTAAAGGATGGCTGCATCAATATTATCGTTTTTCAAGGAGTTGTAAGCGTCTGCACCGTCTGCAAAAACCTTGAATTCCACATCATCTTCAAGTCCGAGTTTTTTCAGAGCGGCTCTGTAAACTATGTGGCCTGAATCAACTCCTTCAACACCTATATTCTTGCCTTTGAGAAGTTCAAGCGACCATTCTTCCTGAGGTATTCCTTCAACGAGTTCAGGCTTTACTATAAGTCCGTGTCCTGCTATCATAGCGCCGCCGAAAACTGTTACATCGTGTCCGTCAGCAAGAAATGTTATAAGCTCACTCGATCCGAATGCACCAACGTCGATTTTGCCGGATTCAAGAGCGGCGAGCTCGCTGTTGTTTTCATTGAACAGAACAAGATCAATATCAAGTCCTTCATCCTCAAAGAATCCCTCTTCCTGAGCAACAAAGTATAGCAGGTGTCCCGGAGACGGCAGATAGCCTACATTCAGTTTGTCGGCTCCGTTATTGTCTTTTTTTCCGCATCCGCCAAGCAGACCGGAAACAGCAAGCAGACTTGCTGTAAATAGTGCGATTTTTCTTTTCATCTTTTCATCTTTCCTTTCATTTCGATTGCGATTTTTAGTTTATCACATAAAGTTTTCTCTGTCCAATTCATATTTTCGAGTAGTAATTCTCAGAAATTCCGATACCCGGATTATCAGACATAAAAGTTCAGATATTGCCTCAGGTATTTAAATGTATAAAACTTGGGGTATCAGTTTTTCCGAGAATCAAGTCTCGGTAACAAGTATTGGACAGCACTGATACTGCCATGTATAATAGACACATACCCCAAAGCAAAGGAGGAAAAATATGGCGTACAGAATAGCTGTCGCTTCAACAGACGGTATCGTCGTAAATCAGCATTTCGGTCATGCAGAGAGATTTCATATAATAGAACTGAATGCTGAAACAGGGAAGTATAGTTTTATCGGCACAAGAGAAGTTGAGCGTGTCTGTCAGGGACATTATCATCATGATTCGTCATTTGACAAGGTCATAGAGGTACTCAGTGATGTTCACGCTGTACTTGTGGCAAAGATTGGAACAGGAGCGTCTGAACAGCTCGAAAGCCGAGGACTCACAGTCTACGAAGCTCCGTTCCCGATAGAGCCGCTTGTTGAAAAGATAATCAATGACAGATTGTGGGAGGTGGACGAATGGCGATATCCTACGAAGAACTGACCGATAAGCATCCCTGCTATGCAAGAGGCAAGAAAGGCTCAACGGGCAGGATACATCTTCCCATAAGTCCTACCTGCAATATCGAATGCCGCTTCTGTGACAGGCGTATCAACGACCATGAAAAGCGTCCGGGAGTAGCTTCAACAGTCATAAAGCCTGAGGAAGCAATTGACGTTATCAGGAAATCACTTGAACTTTGTCCGGCGATAAAGGTTGCAGGAATAGCAGGTCCCGGAGATACACTTGCATCAGACTACGCGCTTGAAACATTCAGGCTGATAAAGAAAGAGTTCCCCGACCTTGTGAAATGTATGAGCACAAACGGACTTCTGCTTGCCGAAAAAGCTGACGAGATAATATCAACTGATATAGACTCGCTTACAGTTACGGTAAATGCTGTTGATCCCGAAATAGAAGCAAAGCTCAATCGTGGTATCCTGTATCACGGAAAGCACTATACGGGAGTTGAAGCGGCTGAGATACTCATAAAAAATCAGCTGGAAGGCATAAGAAAAGTCAGTGCGGCAGGCATAACAATTAAGGTCAACACGGTGCTTGTTATCGGAATAAACAATGAGCATATCGAGGAGATAGCGAAGATCGTAAAAGCAGCAGGTGCTTCTATTTACAATATTATCCCGCTTATCCCTCAGAACGAACTGAAAGACTATCCCGAGCCGACCTGTGCTCAGATAGAGAGCGTAAGGGCAAAGGCTTCAAAATACATAGATGTATTCAGGCATTGTCAGAGATGCCGTGCGGACGCTATCGGAGTCCCCGGTGAAAAGGACTACGGTGACCAAATCTATTTGAAACGTATCGCACACAAGGATACATTCTCACACGGCTGACAGTTTCATGTCCGCAGGAACTTTATCCTGTACTGTGCCGCTGCAAATATCTCTGCTTGCAGCGGTGCAGTTATCCTCAAATAATAATCAAATAATGAAAGGTGAATAAATATGGCTAAAGAAATAAGACAGATCGCAATTTACGGAAAAGGTGGCATAGGTAAATCAACTACAACTCAGAACCTCACCGCCGGACTTGTTGAGAGAGGGAACAAGGTAATGGTAGTCGGCTGTGATCCTAAAGCTGACTCCACAAGACTTCTTCTCGGCGGACTTGCACAGAGGACGGTTCTTGATACTCTCCGTGAAAGCGGCGAAGATATTGAACTTGAAGACATTCTCAAGGAAGGCTACGGCGGTACCCGCTGCGTTGAATCAGGCGGTCCCGAACCGGGCGTAGGCTGTGCAGGACGCGGTATCATCACTTCTATTGGACTTCTTGAACGTCTCGGAGCTTATACCGACGACCTCGATTATGTATTCTATGACGTTCTCGGTGACGTTGTCTGCGGCGGTTTTGCAATGCCTATCCGTGAGGGTAAAGCAAAGGAGATATACATCGTCGCAAGCGGCGAGATGATGGCTCTCTATGCGGCAAACAACATATCAAAGGGTATTGCAAGATACGCTAAGCAGGGCGGTGTACGTCTCGGCGGTATCATCTGCAACAGCCGTAATGTTGACCGTGAGCGCGAACTCGTTGCCGCATTTGCAAAGGAACTCGGTACACAGCTGATACACTTTGTTCCCCGTGACAATGAAGTTCAGAGAGCTGAGATACATAAGAAAACGGTCATCGACCACAAACCCGATGCAAAACAGGCTGACGAGTACCGTGAGCTTGCCAAAAAGATAGAGGAGAACACACAGTTCGTTATACCGAAGCCGCTCTCTCAGGAGCGCCTTGAAGAGATACTCTTTGAATACGGACTTTTCGATTCTATCAAAGAAAGCAATTACCACATCTGAGGTGCGCTATGAAAATAGATATTGACAGAGTTGAGACTGTAACTCCCGATACACTCATAGGAGATCTTGTGCTCTTTCACCCGGAAACTGCCGATCTGCTTTTCAGTATAGGTCTGCACTGTTTAGGCTGTCCCTCATCAGGCATTGAAACTATCAGTGATGCAGCAAGTGTTCACGGACTTGATACCTATAAGTTAGTCGCACAGCTGAATAATATCATAAAAAACTGACAGCATATAGCCTGTTTTTATAGCTCCCAATCAATCATTAGGATTGGACAAGTAATAAAATACAGGTTATAATATATACATCCCATTGATCTTCATACTAAGAAAAGTGGGAGGAGCGAAAGCAGATCATGCTTTACGTAAATAGTAAGCGAGCTTGCAAGCGAATCGTGTTCGTGGTCAAGCTGACGCCAGCTTGGAAAGGAGCTGTACAAATGGTAACAAGTAAGAGAGCCATTCAGCACATTTTCCGTTCAGTGCTCATTTGTACAGAGCGGATGTGGAAAGCCGGACGATGTTGAAGATAACATTATAAAACTTCCGAAATAATATGTGTCATAGAAATATTAAAGAGGTGTCAGTCATGATATTAAAGAGTTCCATTAGCTTTCTGAGGAAGCTGTTTGAAAATGATATGTATTTCATTAGTACAGAAACAGGGAATGTGGTGTTTCATCCCGAAACAGCCTCCGAAGATAAAGTCATAACTGATAATGAAGAAAAATAAAAATGTCCGCCGGAGCTTTCATTAGGTTCTGGCGGAGTTTTATTAAAACAGATTTTGAATCAGTATTGAAAAACACAAATATATGTGTTTGATTATATAGTATATGTGTCATGATCAACAGATACAAAATCAAATAGTAAATCTTGAAATAGGAGTAACATAACATGAAAAAATTACAAAAAACTATTATCGCAGCTTCACTTTCACTTGTAACTGCCGGAGCTTCAGGCAGCTTTTTTGTTCAGACATCCGTACAGGCTGCGGAAGTACAAAAGGTTGTCACCGAATACAGCGACCTGTGGACAGGAACTGTATCGTTCAAAGTCGGAGAACCGGTTCAGTGGTACGTTCATGTGCCGGAGGACACAACTCTTAAAGGCTGTGGTGCAACTGTTAAGATTCCCGGGCTTGGTTGGGGAACCGCGGAGCGCAGCGAAGACGAAAACTACTTAACACTTGAACATGGAGACAATCTTGTGTATGAGTTTACTCCTGACAATACAGGTGATTTCGTTTTTACCTGCTGGATGGGAGCAGGATGTCATTCAAACTATATCCATGTAACAGAAGACGGTTCATACTCAGTGGAAAAACCAGCTGATCCTGCCAACATACGTACTGAGCGTGACGGAGATAGTATCACAGTCAGCTTTGATGCTCCCGAGATTCCTGTCGGTTCACAGCTGACAGGCTACAAGCTCGTGCTGACAGATAAGGACGGAAAACGAAAAAAGGTCCTCACAGATACTACAACAGTTACGGTCAATGATCTCAATTCTGATTCAGAATACACTATAACCGCCTATACACTTGCGACTTCAGGTTCGAGTGCCGGCGGGAATACAGTTAATGTAGGAATATTCAGTGAACCGGAGAGCGTAACAACTAATGAAGAAACTGCCACTACTCAGACAAACACAGAAACTGTAACTACTACTGTGGCTGCTCAGGTATCAGGGGCAACCGTTTCACCAGCCCGGACGTCTGATAATTCAGAATCGCCCAAGACAGGCGATCACGGTACAGCCGGAATTATTTCAGTGCTTTTAGCTTCTGTTGGAGCAGCATTTCTTTCAAGAAAGCAGCGAACATAATATCTTGTATCAAACAGTTTTCCATAGATATCGAATGGCAGGCATTTAGACAAATTAACACAAACATAGTGTTGGTATCAGGCAATTAATACGTTTGCTTGTTTCGCGCACAATATATAGTTGAAGCACACAGGTCCGTCACGAACTGCTGTGTGCTTTTTTATTTGTCTAAAAACGGCTTTTCCAGTTTTTATAAGCAGAGGAATATAGGATCTTGACAAAAGGCTGTATTTCTGAAAATATCTGATTAGTGCAAAATAGGTGTAATCTTTTTGCGGAGTAACTGTGAACTTCAAGACTTATACCAAGTCTTACATGCTGAAAAAGGTAACAACATATGCAAGGGAACATTCAGAGGAATTCTTCAACATAGCTATGAACAATGGTGAAAAAGAAGCTAAGGATCAGTTTAAGGATTCTGAAAAACTGCATGACGAGTATGAAAGCAGGATCAAGCAGCTTGAGAGTGTCATTAAGTTGAGCGAGAAGTACATACGAGATTTCATAACCAATGCTAAGAAAAATGTCAATATTACAAAAGTAACGCCTAAACTTCTCAGGACATTCATCAAGCGCATTGAAGTGTATGAAAAGCCTGAAAAGTATTCAAGAACCTGCACCAATCGAATCACTATCGACTTTACATTTACCACAACCAATGCGTTTGAGGTGGACGGCATTATAATTGGCACTGAAAAGCTAATAAACGCCGCATAAAGCAATTCTCCGAGGACTAATACCCTCGGAGACATACGAAAACAAAATTTGTTGATAAAGGAATGCTTAGAAGAGAGGGCGTCTCCTAATGATACTTCCGCGAATCAGAAAATGTAGGGGCGCATTCCGTGCGCCCGTCATATATAAAAGCTGATACAAAACTTTTCCCCATTATGAGTGTCATAATAAAAAAGCCGGAAGACCATAAAGTCCTCCGGCTTTTGCTTTGATTATTCTTCAACAGGGAACTTGCTTATTAGACCGAGCTTGTGCTTCTGAATGAGCAGAGCGTCGGAGTTAGAAAGTCCCTTCTTGCCGTCAACATCAGCATTTATCTCGCCCTGTGCGGTAATGCTTGACTTTGACTTGCCCTGAGCGTACTTGTCGGGGTTTGTAGCGACCTGCATAACAAGAACAGCGTCAGCAATATTTACCGACTTATCGCAGTTTGCGTCACCGTAAAGTGTATTCGGGTTCTTTGTGGTAATCTCGCTTGCAGTAGTTGAAGGCTTTGTGGAAGGCTCACCGCTGCTGAGTTTTCCGTAAACGATACCGCAGCCGACAGTTGACATATAAACCTTGCCGAATTCGTCCATGTCGCCGACGAGGTAGTTACCGTTGCCGGTACCGCCGTAAACATAGTCAGTATTGATACAAAACCATGTCTTGCCGGCGTCAGTTGAGCGGTAGATACCCTCGGGATCGTCCTTGCCGGGCTTACCGAAGATAAAGAGGGTATTCGGACCGTCTTTATCTTCGGGAGCGCCGTAGCCTACGCACTTAACGTATGAAACATTGTCGAGCTTCTTGACAGTCTTGCCCTTGTCGGAGATGAGGTAGAGTCCCTGATTTGCGCCTGCAAGAGCAACTGTACCCTTTGAAACATAAGCGAGGTCGCCTGTGTGTTCAAACTTCCAGGTAAGCTCCCAGTTATAGGGGCAAACTCTTGTCTCGGTGAATGTAGCGCCGTAGTCTTCGCTTATGAAGTAAGAATAGTGAGCCTCATCATAAGTAGGTTCTTTCTTAGACATATCGGAAGACCAGTATTCGTTGTACTGAGCGCCGGTAGCATAAACGATGCTCGGATCGTAGGGATCAACGAGAGCATAAGCGCCCTTTGAAGCCTGTATGCCGGTGCTTTCCTTCCAGGTCTTGCCGTAATCGTCTGTGTAGGAAACGCCGCCCTTGGGGCTTGTATTGATTATTCTGTACTTGCCCTTTGCAGTCTCTGTGATAGCGAGCTTGCCGCCGGTGCAGGCAGGCTTGAAAGCAGTCCAGGTCTTGCCGCGGTCGAGTGTATAGAAGCCGCTGCCGGTGTTGTTGCCGTCACCGTTGGCAGTTCTTGCCCATACGTCGGTATTCTGAGGGCAGACTGTTATAGCGGATGTAGAGCCCATATTCGGCTTGTACTGCTGAGGGATAGTATTCTCGTCAACGTGGATAAAACCGTCGTAGTCGCCGATAGCTGAGATGTCGAGACCGTCAGCAGTGCTGAAGAAGTCGAGACTTACGCACTCCTCAACGCCGTCAGGCTGGAAGTAGAACTGGATATCCTTTTCTGCCCACGCATTGTCGCAGGCGAAAACGCCGTTTCCTGATGTAAGGAGAAGTCTGTCGCCCTCTTTGTCTCTCGGATCGATGAGGATACCGCTTCCCCAGTGGCAGGCTTTGCCGTAGATCCAGTCATAGCCGTTTGTATCGAGGGGGAGTGAGATGAACTTCTTTACGCCTTTGCCTGTGGAGTAGTCAGTCGGTCCCTGACCGGGAGTAATATCCTCCCATGTCTTACCGCCGTCTGATGAACGGAAGAAATGGTCGCCCCATGCGATAGTGCTCTCGTTCTCGGGAGTATTGGGATCATCCTGTGTCCATTCGGTTCCGCACCACTGATCCGACCACATACCGCAGGTACGTGCGAACATCTTATTGGGATCATTCTTGTCAACTTCTATCATACCGATAGAATTGTCCGAAACGGAGAGCTTTTCAACTGTTCCGGACTTGATGTTGTACTTGTATGCGCCGCCTGAAGCGCCTGCAAAAGCGAGTCCGCCGATGTAGGTGAAGAAAAGATTTCCGTTATGATCGCTTGTTATGGAAAGAGGATAGTTTTCATTCGGAAGAGTCTCGATAGGCTCGAATACGTCATCCTTGACGCTTGCAACGTGGATGTTAGCCTGTCCTGTTACGGAAGTACCTACATAGACCTTGCCGCCCTCGATGTAAACGCAGCCGATACCGTTCTGCTCGTTGTAGAGCTTACTTGGCTCAGTACCTCTTACCATATGGTCTGTCCATGAGGGGTACTTGAGTTCGCCGGAGAAAAGTCCGAGCTTGTCGTATCCTGCGACCGGCTTCCAGGACTTACCGCCGTCGGTAGACTTGATAAGAGCAGATGAACCTGCTGTAACGTCGCCGCCGGCATAGATAGTATCCGGGTTGTCGGGATCGACAGCGATAGGCTCGATACACTCACGTCCATCACCGTTTCCGTGTACCTGGATCATGTCTGTGACGTCAACGCCGGAGAAGGTCTTGCCGCCGTCGGTAGTCTTGAAGATAACAGTTTTTGCGTTTGAGAAGTAAGCACAGCCGCAGAGGAAGTAAGCTGTCATATCGTCAGTAGGATCGATAGCTATACCCTTACAGCTGAGAAGACCTCTGTCGTCCTCGCTGATGAAGCCGAAAAGCTGTGCCCATTTTTTCTGGCTGTAATCGTATCTGTACGCACCGCCAACGTCCGTACGGAGATACATTTCGTTCTTTCCTGTTACAATGCCTGAAACGAAGCCCGCTCCGCCCATTCTGAGCGTGCCCCATTCCATCTGTGACCTGATGTCGCCGTCTGACGCACTGGCAGTAATGTTCAGGGTGTCATCTGCCGGAGCTGCAAAGGGGATAGCAGCTGCACAAAGGCACACTGAAAAAAGCCCTGCCAGAGCCTTTTTTAAGTTGTTCATTTTACTTTCTCCTCCATTCATGGAAGACAGAGCGCTGTAATGCCTGTCAGCGCTGTCAACCACTTATCATATTATTGCATTATTAATTCTAACACATTTTTAGCGTTCTGTCAATATGATTTCGGTAAATATTGACGATATTCGATTAATTATAAATTTACAACTAAATAATAATTAAGCAATAATTAAGTTACAATAACTTAACGTTTAATTGTAAAAATTCTGTTAAATGCTTGACAATCTTCTAATTATGTACTATAATATAAATAGAAAGAAATGAGTTGCCGGGTATCGGCGTTTACGACAAATGAGAGGGCTAAAATATGGAGTATGTAGGTTATTTTTCGGAATTGAACCTCGCTCATGATACCGGAAGTATACTGAGTCTCATCGTGTTTAATGTTGATTATGACAAACAGAAAATGATCGACTATCTGAGGGGGCGCAAATATACAGCGAGGTGTCAGAGAAAGATCGTGGACTGCGTCACGGGAGATTATATCTCGTCGAGCTACGTAGTTTATGATGACGGGGAATTCTGCTGGTGCGATTTCCTGGTATATCATATATATAAGTATGATATACGGCTGCCGGAACGCCTTATAGAAAAGGCAGGCGCAAGAATCTGAAACACAACAAGAAAACCGGAGCATTATGCTCCGGTTTTTATTTTTGTGTGCTTATGATTGTGGGGCTTTGCCCCATACCCCACCAAAGGCTCTGCCTTTGGAATTCGCTAAAGGGTTGTGAACCCTTTAGAATCCCGTTGTTGGTGTCAGGCACTTTATTGTTATTTGCCCTGCTTAGTCTTGAGCTTTCTGATGGTGTAGCCCTCGTTTATCTTCATAACGCCGCGCTCAATAGCGAGAGCATAGTCCGGAACGTCTCTTGTGACAGTAGTTCCGGCAGCAGTATAAACAGCCTTTCCGAGCTTAACGGGAGCAACGAGATTGGTGTTGCAGCCGATGAAGCTGTTATCGCCGATAACGCAGCGGTACTTTGTGATACCGTCGTAGTTAACAGTAACAGTTCCGCAGCCGATGTTTACCTTTCTGCCGATGTCGCTGTCGCCGATGTAAGCAAGGTGAGCGATAGCGGTCTTTTCGCCGACAGAGGAGTTCTTCAGCTCGACGAAATCGCCGACCTTGGCATTCTTGCCGATATGGCAGTCGGGACGGATATGAACGTAAGGACCGACATTAACGTCAGACTCTATCTCGGAATCGTATATCTGAGCTGTGTTGACGATAGTTCCGTCGCCTATTTTGCTGTTTTCGATTATTGTGTTGGGACCTATCTTGCAGCCTGCACCGATAACAGTATTTCCGCGGAGTATGGTGCCGGGGAGTATCTCTGCACCCTGAGCGATCTCAACGCTTCTCTCGATGATAACGCCGTCAAGGCAGGTGAACTCAACACCGTTGAGCATATGCTTCTCGATGACCTTCATACGAGCGTAGTTGTTGAATTCAAGGAGCTCCTTGCGGTCGTTGGCACCCTTGATGATGTCTGGGTTTGAGGACTTGAAAGCGCCTGCGTTCTTGCCCTCAGCGATAGCGATAGAAATAGTATCTGTGAGGTAGTATTCCTTCTGAGCGTTGTTGTTGGTTATCTTGCCGAGAAGCTCGACGAGATCCTCAGTTCTGAACCAGTAAGTGCCGGAATTTACTTCCTTGATGAGCTTCTGCTGCTCGTCAGCGTCTTTCTGCTCAACTATACCGCTGATACCGCCGCCCTCAGCGCGAACTATTCTGCCGTAGCCGAAAGGTTCTTCAAGTTCGGAGGTTATCACTGTAACGGCATTGTTCTGTTCTTCGTGGAGAGCGAGAGCTTCCCTGATAGTGTCCTCGTCGATGAACGGAGCGTCTCCGCAGAGAACGAGGGTGTTTCCGGAAGTATCACACTCAAGGAAGGGGAGAGCCTGCATAACTGCGTGACCTGTACCGAGTCTCTCTTCCTGGAGAGCAGTAGCGTATCTCTCGCCGAGATATTCGTCTATCATTTCGCCTTTGAAGCCTTTGATAACGCAGATATCAGAGATACCGGCGCTTTCGCAAGCCTTTATTACCCATTCGAGCATAGGCTCGCCGAGAACCTTGAAGAGGGGCTTCGGCATATCAGCTTTCATACGCTTACCCTGTCCGCCTGCTAAGATTATTGCTTTGTTCATAATGATTTCCTCCTGGTCAGTTTTCAAATATTTGCATTAATTGTTCTGTGCTCAGCGGGATAACTTTCCAGCCTGTGTTTTCGAGTTCTGCCACGACGACCTCCTTGGATTCGGTATCCTTCTGACCGTTGGTGATGAGATCAGCGGTGAAGGTGACGGAATATCCCTTGATCACTTTTACAGAAAAGCCGCTTATGTCTCGCTTCTCTGCGGTTATGTTGAAATAATTCTCTGCGCATGCACAGCCGGTGTCCGGAGCGAGTCTTGAGCTTGAGGTTATCCGGATATCTGTGACTTCGACATCGGGAAGACTGTGAGGCTCGTAATCTTCTGTCTCACTTTCGTTCACATAGGTGTTGCAAATGGGTTCGGGGTAGAAATATTTTATTGTTTCCGAGTAATCGGCAGTATACATAGAGTTTATACATTCGCGCAGGACAGTATCGGCTTCTGCTTCGAGAGGGGCAGAACTGCCTTTGCCGAGCTTCTGACCTTGTTCCGAAGCTGTTTCTTTCATTTTATCAACAGTTCTCTGAGCTGCGGACGAAAGTTCTTCCTCTGCATCACTTTTTGCCGTTGCTGCGGGTGTATTGGTGCTTTCAGGCGGTGAACTGCTGCTGACGCTGCCGCAGGAGACTGCTGACAATGCCAGTAAACTCAGTACAGCGGCGATTATTGCTTTGTTCATAAGTGTTCCTCCTGTTTGGATATATGATTAATTAATATATTCATATTTGTCTTTGAATATCTTCCAGCCCTCGCCTTCGATAAATGCAGCTTTGGCATTATCGCGGAAGAACGGTTCAGCGTCCTTATTATCTTTATCCTCATAATCTTTTACGGACGCTCTGATATCGTAGCCCTTTGTTACCTTGCACTTAAAATCCTTGACCTCAAATGCTTTGGCCCTGTCTTTGTAAAATTTTTCGATATCTTTGAGCTCGCTTTCGCTGAGCTCGTTGTCCAGAAATATGCCGATATCGTATTTATTATCTGATGTTCCGAAGATGTCAGTAGCTGAGAGTGATTCACCTAATTCCGGATCATTTTTAATCGCTTCAAATATTTTGGCTGGATAATTACATTTTACAGCCTCTTCTTTTACCCCGTTGAAAGCTGCTGTGTAGTATACTTCGGCAACATCTTTGATCTCAGACCAGTCTGTGAAGTCGCTCATTAGAGCTTTGAGGTTTTCGTAGGCTTCTTCCGGACTCATGGTGCTGGCTTGAGTTGCTGCTGTACTTGCGCTTGTGCTTTCAGCCGGTGAACTGCTGCTTTTGCTGCCGCTGTCGCATGAAACTGCGGAACAAGCAAGAATGCTTAATACAGCGACAGATAAAATTGTTTTTTTCATACCCCTATGAAACTCCTTATCATGTATTGTATTTGGCAAAAAGATATTTGCCTATTATATTTTTGCACACTTTAACAAAAAAAGCAAGTATTTTTCTTATATTATCATTTTTCTGCCGGGAAAGTCTTTTTCAGGTACTCTGCCAGCATTTCTTCGAGATAAGTTCCGTGGTTTTCACCTTCATATATTTTCAGCTCAGAGTTTACGCCGTGAGCGGTCAGTCTGTCACAAAGCGCTTTCGCGTTATCTGTCAAAGACATACCGTTCATCCAATTTTCGAGCGAGCTTTCATTGCCGCCGGCACATATGAACACGTTTTTATCCATAACCGCATTGCGGTCAAAATAGCCGTATTCTTTCATACAAGCGGCGTGTTCTTCAATCATTTTGTCGTCGTATTCCCACGGAATGTCGAAATCCCAGTATTCCTTGCTGCCGGTCATAGACAGCAGTGCGCTTGCTATGATGTAGTTCTTGAACGGCTGATAGTCGTATTTATCGGAATTGCAGAGAGCGTAATGTGCGAATATACCGCCCCATGAGTGACCGGACCATACCGAGCGGGAAGCATCTGTTTTATAGTTGGCAGATATTAGCTTCATAAGATCGTTGGTGACGAAATCGAGTGTCTCCTCCTGATGTACGATAAATAAGCGCGAGCGTTCTTCGACACTTCCGCCGTCTCTGTCATAATCCAGTCCGAGAGTCACGATTATAACTGGTTCAGCTTCACCGCTGCCGATCATTTCCCTCATCATCATTGCCTCGTTTATCCAGAACTGCGAGTCGGTGAGGAAGAATACGGGATATTCCTTGTTTTCGTCATAATCCGGCGGAAGTGTTATGTGGACGAGGAATTTTGTATCGAGCTCTTCGTCGTAAACGGCAAGTTCGCGGATACTGTCGGCGTTTTCTTTCATAAAAGAGAGTGTATCTGGGTTGAGACTATATGTTATGATATTTGCTCCGTACTTCTGAACGCCGCCGTACTGTATCAGAGAGAGTTCACGGTAAGCAGTTCCGGCTTTTTCTTTGTCGGACATAGTATCTGGATATACCAGTTTGCTGAAATAATCTGGTTCGGTCGGCGATTCTGTTGCTGTTTCCGTTGTTGTAACTGCCGAAGTGGTGATGTCTTCGGTTTGGGCTGTCGTTCCGGAAGACATAGTCGTGCCGGTGACTGCCTCGGATGAACTGCTGTTCTTGCTGCCGCAGGAAAACGCGGAACAAGCAAGAAAGCTCAATGCGGCGACTGTTGATATGATTTTTTTCATTACCCCTGTGGACTCCTGTCATGTTGTGCATATAGAATTAAAATATATGTCTATTATATTTTTACATACTTTAACAATAAATGCAAGGGCTTTTTTCCCTTTTGTGAGTGAATTTAACAATTTTGTATAAAATGCCACAATTTTAACGCTTAAATTTTCACTATGTATATATGGTAATTCTTTCCGTAATGTGTTATAATAGTAATAACTGGAGCGCTGTCTTAAAAGGCGGTGCTCGGTAATGCTAAAAACTGGAGGTATATACCAATGGCAAACAAATATTGTTACCTTTTCTCTGAAGGTAATGCTAACATGAGAGAACTTCTCGGCGGTAAGGGCGCTAACCTCGCTGAGATGACAAACATCGGTCTCCCCGTTCCCCAGGGCTTCACAATCACAACAGAAGCTTGTACTCAGTACTATGAGGACGGCGGTATCTCTGCTGAGATCCAGGCTGAGATCAACGAGTATATCACAAAGATGGAAGGTATCACCGGCAAGAAGTTCGGCGACAAGGAGAATCCGCTCCTCGTTTCTGTACGTTCAGGCGCACGTGCTTCAATGCCTGGTATGATGGATACAATCCTCAACCTCGGTCTCAACGAGACAGTTGTTAATACAATCGCAGAAAAGTCCAACAACCCCAGATGGGCATGGGACTGCTACAGAAGATTCATCCAGATGTATTCCGACGTTGTTATGGAAGTTGGTAAGAAGTACTTTGAAGAGCTTATCGACAAGATGAAGGAAGAAAAGGGTGTAACACAGGACGTAGAGCTTACAGCTGACGATCTCAAGACACTTGCTGGCCAGTTCAAGGCTGAGTACAAGGCAAAGATCGGCGTAGACTTCCCTGACGATCCTAAGGAGCAGCTCATGGGCGCTATCAAGGCTGTATTCCGTTCATGGGACAACCCCAGAGCTAACGTATACAGAAGAGATAACGATATCCCGTTCTCATGGGGTACTGCTGTAAACGTACAGTCAATGGCATTCGGTAACATGGGTGACGACTGCGGTACAGGTGTTGCGTTCACACGTGATCCTGCTACAGGTGAGAAGAAGCTCATGGGTGAGTTCCTCACAAACGCACAGGGCGAGGACGTTGTTGCAGGCGTTCGTACTCCTATGCCTATCCAGCAGATGGCTGAGACATTCCCTGAGGCTTTCGCTCAGTTCAAGGAAGTTTGCCAGACTCTCGAAAATCACTATCACGATATGCAGGATATGGAGTTCACTGTTGAGAACAAGAAGCTCTATATGCTCCAGACAAGAA
>JAEEVL010000006.1 GCA_016290875.1 Ruminococcus sp. | reverse complement strand
TGACATGAGTGCCTTTCTGTGCAAGAGCTGCCTGCATCCTTCTGACACCGTAATTCTTGTTGTCAGGATGCTCTGAAAGAATTCCTTGTATTTTGACCAGAAGAAGCTGCCTTGCACCGGGCTTGCCATGATTTCTGAGCCAGCGATAATAGCCTGATTCGCTTATTTTCAGAAATCTGCATATTGCTTTCGCTCCATACTTGCTGCGTAACTCATTAACGAACAGGTGACGTTCGCTTGTCTTTACTTCTTCCGGTCTTTTGCGAAAAAACCGAGTGCGTCCTTGAGTATATCATTTGCTTTCCGCAGTTCGGCGTTTTCACGCTCAAGCTCAAGATTTCGCTGTTTAAGCTCTTCATCTGACATCTGATACTTCTGAGCTTTGACAGCAGCGTTTCGCTTGCTCCGCCAATCCGACAAAGTATAATACTGGATTCCTAACTGTTGAGCAGCCTTTTTCAGCCCGATCTCATCTGAGAGCTTTAATGCTTCTTCTTTGAATTCTTTACTGTACTTCATGGTCGTTTTCCCTTTCTGTTACAATATCATTGACGGGTAAAACTTTGCAATCCAGTAAGGGTTTACACGTACTTGTTACTTAAGCTATACTGAAAGCAGTAATTGGACTGACGGTTCCCTTTCTGGGACAAAGCGCCCGTAAACCAGACTGTCATCCATGCTTTCATTATAGCGTTCGGTTTATGCAGGTTGAGCCACAGTATGTGCGTTCGTGTCACCAAACAGATTGAATAGGTAATGAGTAAAGTGTGGTTTTCCCGATTACAATTTCAATTTAGGAGATGCATTTTATTATGAACGCAGTAGGTATCGATGTTTCCAAAGGTAAAAGTACAATTGCTGTACTACGTCCCTTCGGTGAAGTTGTGGCTTCGCCTTTTGATGTTGCTCACACCGGAAGTGATTTGAAAAAATTAGCTGACTTCATAAAGAAGCTCCCCGGTGAGACAAAGGTTGTTATGGAGGCAACAGGAAACTATTATGAACCCATTGCCCGTTACCTCCACGCACAAAATATATTTGTTTCCGTAGTCAATCCTGTGCTTATCAGTGACTTTGGTGGAAACACATTAAGAAAGCCTAAAACCGATAAGAAGGACTCTTTGAAAATCGCTTCTTATGCGTTAAGCTATTGGATTGATCTGAAGAAATATATTCCTCAGGAAGACTTAAGAAAGTCCTTGAAACTACTGAACAGACAGTATCAGCAGGCTTCTAAGTTAAAAACCATGATGAATAATAATCTGATATCACTGCTTGATTTGACCTTTCCCGGGATCAATAAGCTGTTCACATCACCTTCCAGAGAATCGGACGGTCATGAAAAATGGGTTGACTTTGTATTAACATTTCCTCACTGCGATATGATCTCAAAGCTAACTATCAAGGCATTTTCAAGAAAGTACAAGAAGTGGTGCAACAGCAATTCTTATCACTTCACAGAAGCAGCTTGCGAAAGAATATATGAATATTCAAAAGAATGCATCAGCAGTGTGTCTACAGCAGAATCAACTGTGTTTGCTGTTATACAAGCTGCTCGGATGCTCAATTCAGCCATTGAGAACTGCCATGCTATCCAGCTTGAAATGAACCGTGTAGCAGCTCAGCTTCCCGAATACAGTACTGTTATGTCCATGTATGGTGTTGGAAAGGCTATGGGACCTCAGCTGATAGCCGAGATCGGTGATCCAAGACGTTTCCATAACAGAAAAGCGATCACTGCTTACTTTGGATATGACAGCGAGAATAATGATTCCGGTCAGAAAATATCAAAATCAAATTGTATGACAAAGAAAGGTGCAGGAGCTCTGCGAAGAACCTTATTCATCATTATGCAGGTATTGTTACAAAACAAGCCGGTTGATAATCCGGTGTACGATTTCCTGATCAAGAAACAATTAGAAGGCAAGCATTACTATTCATACATGAACGCCGCTGCAAACAAGTTCCTTCGCATTTACTATGCGAGAGTAAAAGAAGTTTTAATTGACGCAGAAGCTTCAGCGTAAAACTGTAATTTTTGAAGAATTCTTTTTCAGGCTGCTTCTGCAGTCTTTTTGGCGTACACTTTTTTCCTTAAAAATTTTTTCCATTTTTTTAATTAAGGGCTTGACTTTTATTTGCAGGTCTGGTCTTATTATTTATATTCTACCAGTTTTTTGGGTGTTTGTCGACTGCTCTTTCAGTATAACACTTCAGGATAGACTCGGTAATTATAACCCAAAAGCGTTTTTCTATATTTACATTATCATCTTTTATCTTCATCTCCTTGTGTCACATGTGTAATTCTATAAGAAAATGCTTTGTACAAACTATCTTGCACACTCATAACTGTACTGTTTAATCTAAAGTAGCGCTCTTTTCATCATGCACAGTAATATCCCCCATCAGCATTGTCATTGCAACAAATTCATCAAGCGAATCCGATACAGGCAACAGATTCTCAGTCGAATCTTGACGATTATAAAAAAATCGCGCATATAAAAAATGTTTTGCCTGCACATTCCTCTATACTACGTCATTTTCGCGTATATAAAGCGCAAATTTCAAGCTCATTAATTATTAATATTAGCATCAAAATCTCTGTTTATATCAAACAATTTCAACGTACTTTTATTGTACAAGCATCACAATACATACGACCATTTCGGCTCTAAAATGCGAAAATCATGACTTTTCAACAGCAAAAATAAGAACGTTTTTAGCCATCATAAAAAAATATTTTCAGTTTGAAAGTGTTTTATATCTCATATAAAATCAGCACCTCCTTAATTAAGGAGGTGCTGTTGCTGTTTTTCTATATTAGTAATTTAGTCAGTGATAGTGTAATTCCTTCAAATCATGGCAAGATCCTTATCATCAATAGCACCATCGCCATTGAGATCTGCGTACCAATGTGCTTTATTAGGAAGAAGTTCACTCTTTGCTATATGCTTCTTAATAAGCTCTATGTCAGTACTATCGACAGTTCCACTAAAGTCAACATCACCGAGCTGATATTTTGTAAGTTCCTTCAATATCTTATAGTCATCTTCATCAGGTAAACCGTCACAATTTAAATCTGCGAGTTTAGTATTAGCTTTAAACGAAATATGGTTGTTTCCATATTCCTGAAAAGCGATCAGATCGTTTTTATCAACTGTACCGTCAAGATTAAGGTCACCCATTCTGTAATATGGGGTTGTGGTTCCATTGCAATACTTATCGAGATAATATCTCATTTCCTTTGCATCTTTTGAATTTACAACACCGTCGTTGTTATTATCAGCTCTAGAAGTTATACCATTTGGAACCTTTATATATGTTGTAAGGATAAATTGACGTAAAGCCCAGTCGATATTATTAGCCTCCCCATCACCATTGAGATCGAATCTATCAGCATATTTCTTATCCAGGAGATAAGAATCATTACCATCGATTGTACCGTTGAAATCAAGATCAGCAAGTATTAGCTGCTTCTCGTTCAAGCTTCCGGGAGTTTCAAGCTCTTTTTTCATCAGCTTTACATCTGCTTCGTTAACGACCTTATCCATATTAAGATCACCCATAGGGATCTCTGTTAACGGTTCAATAGTATTAGCTCCAGAATGATCTACTCCCTCTTTTTGAATGACCTCTTTACCTGTAAGCATGAACCATTCATATTTTTTTCTCTTCGAATCTCCTGTATCATCCCAACAGGTGTCAACATAAAAATACATATCATCTATTTTTATCTTGTTCCACGCATGAATATTATTAGAATGATAACTTGGATCAAAGCCTGCTTCTTCCATTAATAGTGAATAACCTCTGGCATAACCATCACAAACAGTTTGATCGTTCAGGAAAATCGAAACATCACAATGATTTTTAGGAGCATATAATTTATCATCATTTTCTTCATAATTAACTTTTGCTATCACCCAATCATGAAGAGCTTTTGCTATTTGCAGTTTTGACATGCCAGGCTTTACAACCTCGTTGACTACACCCTCACAGTACTTTTTAACATATTTATCGACAAATCCAACTTTTGTTGATGCATTAAAATATTTATGAATGAAAGGATATAAATCGTTTCTATCAAATACCATGTCATTTTTCTCTTTACTATATGAACAATTAACCTCTTTGTTGTTGATATAGAAAAGGTTTTCACAGCCATCAAAAGCATTATAACTCCAGTCCAAATTACCCGAAATAGGAACTACCAGATTGGATAAGTTTTCACAATGACTAAATGCCCCTGGTTCTAATACCTCTTTTCCTGAAAGAGTGACCTTAGTGAGATTATTTGCTCCTGTAAAAGCGCTACATTTAATTGTTATTGCGCCCTGTGACTCAAACTCAGTTAAGCCGCTTTCAGAAAAACAACAACCACTAATACTTTTTAAAGATTCAGGAATTGTAATGTTCGTCAAGGCAGAACATCTCTCAAAGGCAGAATCTCCAATTTCCTCTAATCCATTATTGAAAGTCACTGATTCAAGGTTTATACAACCACCAAAAGCATTATTGTTTATTGTTTTAAGATTATTAGGCAATGTAATAACTTTTAAGCTTTCACAATTTGCAAATAAATAAGAACTGATGCAAGTCAATGATTCAGGGAGTGATACTGATTCAAGTTTTGTGCATCCTTGGAATGCGCATCTATTTAATGTTTTAAGATTATTAGGCAATGTAATAGATTTTAAATTTTTACAATCGCTAAATGCATAATCGCCAATTAATGTTGCAGATGGTATTGAAATATAAGAAATACCAGATCTATCAAATGCACCATATCCTATTTCCTCACATACTGTAGACAGGGTTACTGAATCTAATTTGGGTGTATAAGAAAAAGCCCTAAAGCCTATTTTTTTGACACCTTGAGGAATAGCTACAGACTCTAAATTAGTTGCCCCCCAAAAACAATGACTAGGTATCTCAGTTATCCCTCTCGGAATAGCTACTTTTGTAATACTTGTATTTTTTTGAAACAAACCTGAACCAAGCTGAGTTACAGTATGCCCGTCAATAGCTTCCGGAATTAATACATATTCTTCATTTCCATTATATTTTATAAGCTTTGCAGTACCAGGAACAGAATCTATTTCTTCATAATCCCAGTCTCCACAGCTTATAGTATTTGCCGCTGAAGCTGTTATTGCAGCTTGTGGAATAATTGTCTGTGGTACAGCTACTGCAGTTCCCATTAACAGCGCAGCTACAGCTGCACCTGTATAGATTTTGTTACGTCTTTTCATTATTATCCTCCTCAATTGTATAACATATAGTATAATTAATAGAAAAACAGCATTTCAATTATATCACCAACGCAAGGCTGTGTCAAGCCTGAAACTGAGTTTATGATATTGACATTTCTTGTAATAGTAATATGGGGTACTTGTAAGCTTATGTGTTGTAACTGTATTTGCTGCGATTTATTATCGGTTTAGTATTATAGCTCATAAAGTTTTAGGTTTGATAGTCACATAAAACGTAACACTCAGGAGAATTCAATTCTCCTGAGTGTTGGGATTATACAAGTTTAATAAATATCCTACGATGCTTATGAGTCTCTTAACAATGTAATTTTGTTAGTTACAGTAAGCGCCCTGCACGTCACAAATCAACACGCATTGTCACCCCTAACTACGCAGATACTTATTCAGTATTATTCTCCGGTTTGCTTTATATTCAGCAATGCTGGAGCGCACCACATAAAGAATACTGTATGTGTTTCAGCATCAAAGTAAACATAGTCATTGCCTTTGTACGTGTTATACATAGCGTCAAACATCTCTGTCTTATCAGACATATCTATCGTTCCGACAGAAACCTGTTTTGCTGCATCAACATTGCCTGCATAAGCGGGATTGAAACCTGTTACCCACCATTGGAGCGGATCAGGATCCCATGAAAAGATATTTTCTATATCTGAACTATTATTGTAATTATAAAGGCAAAGATTCATTGGCATTGACAAATCAACATCACAGAAATAATGATCTAATACCTCGCCGCCACTAAACCAGCTGTCCGAACTTCTCTTATAAATTCCTATCTCACAACCTGCTCCGAGATTAATATAATTACCGCGCCACAGCCAGAATATATAATCAGTATCCCCTTCAGTAAACGCAAACTTTTCTCTTCGCATATTTCCTTCTGTCGCCCATTCAAATACGTAATCATAGAAATTATTAAAACCACCGATATCCTGCCACTGATGGTACTGCGAATGAACTACTTCATTATCGTCAGCTTTGAAATTAAGGAACGCTGCACCCAAAGCTGCGCATATCTCTCTTGCTTCATTTTCATCTGTACTTGCAACATTATTCTTCATCCAATTGATTGCGATCTCATATACATCAGTAACACTATAATCCCTGATCATATCATATAATACATTTGGATCAGTATTAGAGATCACTATTCTGTAAAGATCAATATTATTATATATTCTTTGAAGCTTACTGCCTATCTCAGTCACAAGATCAGGATATTTAAGACAAAGCGCAACCAGCAGTACAGGTAACACCATTGCAGGTCCTTCGCACCCAATATTATAAGTTGAATTAAGTGTACTTACTACATATTGAACTTCATCATAAAGTATATTATTGGGGCCGATAAAATCAACGCTTTCACTTAAGCCATACCAATGTGTATGCTGTGTAGGTATATTAGAATGCTTCACATTATCAATATGCTTCTTCCACATACCTTCAGGACCGTTATACTTCAAAGGTTCGACATCAACAGGAGCTATTATTTCTCCGAGTGATTCAACTTTTTCATTATCATATACCCTGTTTCCAATTACATACTCAGCCCCACTATTTGTCTTAGTAATATAGCCATCTGCCAAGCCATCGTTGTCAGAATCCTTTAATGTCGGGTTTGAGTTGATAGCAAAATAGTATATCTTTTCTCTTCCCTGCTCAGGAACTGCAGAGGGATAGTAACGTGCGTCCTTCTTCTTTATCTGAGGATCAATTTCAAGACCATCGTCTATTCCATCACCATCTGTGTCCTTTAAAGTTGGATCACACCCTTTAATAATAGTACCGTTTTCAATTCTTATTCCAGCAGCTTCAACTGCATCATAAAGGCCGTCACCGTCAGTATCTGTCCTGTCAAAATCATCATTGAAACCTATTTCTGTATAGATCTCTATTAATTCATCTGCCTTTAATGCCTTATAGAAAGTTCCGCCTGTATAATCAGCGATCTTTTTCAGCAAGTCATCGTCAGAATAAGTTCCAAGTCCCACGGTATGTATCTTTATGTGATTATTCTTCGCAAGATCAAGAGTTGCTGTTTTTATGCTTGATTCACCATCTGATAAAAGAATGATCCTGTCTTCGCCATTAATGCTTGGATTATGATCCGAAGTTATTACGCTAACTGACTTTGTAATAGCCTGATCAAAGTTTGTTCCGCCACTGTTCCTTATATGCGAAAGCGCACTGATAAGCGCATCCTTATCACTTGTAAGTCCTTGCACAATCTGCGCATAGTTATCAAAAAGAACTATTGCTGCCCTGTCTGAAGAATTTATGTTATTGATAAATCCGGCTGAAGCTGAAATTCTTTCACAAGTTGATGAAAAGCTGCCGTTATTACTTATGAACGGATCATTTGAAGACATACTGCCCGAACAGTCAATAGCAAGAACGGTGTTGTATTTTAAGTTCGGAGCTGAAGGATGCTCTTTATTTGGATTATAATTTAACCTTATTGACCATGCCTCAAACCATTTATTTCTGTCAACCACCATATAACGGCTGAAATGATTCGTTTTGATGAAGACCTGACTGTTTTCCGCATCATAGAAGGTTTCAAGTTCCTCAAAGTTGTGGTTTTCCTCATCATGCCATAGGAAAAGCAAATCGTCAAATGCTGTATCACCAAGCTTGCTCTTGTCTATTGTAAATGTCAAAGTTGCTTTATCAAAATGTGATGAAGTTTCAATAGAAAATGGCTCGCCGACTAAACCTACTACATTTGAGCAGAGTTCATCTTTACCTAAAACGCTTTTTATCTCTGTATTTCTGTTTATATTTCCTGTTCCCTCAAAAGCAACCTTTACCTCAGTAACAGCGCTTTGTAAGTTCTCAGATTTGTAAACCAATACCTGTGAGCGCTTCTCTTCTCCGTCTGAGACACCATTACCATCTGTATCAACCAGATTCGGATCAGTATTGAAGTATACTTCATCAGCATCATCAAGACCATCGCTGTCAGTATCCATACGTAGCGGTTCAGTATAATAAACATTCACCTCTTCACCATCTTTAAGAGTATCTCCGTCTGTATCACTCTCAAATGGATCGGTATTATTCAGGTATTCAAGACCGTTTATAAGTCCATCAGCATCAAAATCCTCATCATTGTCCATAATACCGTTAGTATTTGTATCTTTCTTGACAGGAGATGTACCGAAAATTATTACTTCATTACCATCAGGAAGCGTATCTCCATCGGTATCTGCTATCAAAGGATTCGAACCGAATGCTTTTTCAATCGGATCAGGCAAAAAGTCTCCGTCAGTATCATTGAGATACTTGAAGTCATCAAATGACCAGCTGATCGCTTCGCTTCTTGTACCTACAAACTCAGCAAGTTCTCTGCTATAATTCACATTTACGGTTGAACCGTTGATAATGATTTTTTGAGCAATGATAAGTCCGTTGATATTGAAATTAGTACAGTCTATATCTACTGTTCCAAAAGGCGCATATATAATTCCGTTTACAGAAACATCCTTGCTGTTTATCTTAATACTTCCGAATTTAGAATAAATAGCAGCGTTATTACAGTTAAGATTATCACCTGTCACAGTAATGTCTGTAATAGCGCCTATAGAAGCATTAAGGCAATTATTTCCTTCAATATCAAGCGAGCCCTTTACATATACAGGCTCATCAATTCTCAAATTCATTTCAGCCAGTCTGGTACTCTCGCTGTATGTATGACAGTTTTTGACGAAATACCTGCCAGTGATCTTAGAGTGAAGATAAATCATTCTGAGATCCTCAGGACAATCGTCCTCCTTTGCTTCCTCATTGTCATCCGATGAGATAAAATCTCCATTGATATTACCCGTTTCAGATGTTATGTTGTATGCCCCGTTTGTAAAACAACTTCCGTTAAGAGTCAAGCTCTCTGAATTCACTTCGATACCGTTATCAGTATTTTCATTTTCAGCAAACAGTGCATACGGATATGCAATTGATTGTGAATTCACTTCAGCTCCAGAAACTGGAAAAAGCGTTACCATCCCGGCTAAAAACGAAACCGAAAGTAACACAGAGACAGAACGTTTGAATAATGATACTTTTTTGTGCTTCATTTAATAATACTCCTTTTTAATTATTTGTCGAAAAAAATGCTTTTCAGCTGACCTTTATAAACATATATCCTGACAAAGCTTTTTTATTATATCATTAAAAATAATATATTTCAATACTTTTACTTGCGAGAGTAAATCATTTGTTTAATTTATGTAATTCTATGCTCAAAATCATTATAAAAATATATATAATATTTTACAGCAGTATCCATCAATTCACATTAATTTAGATAGAATCAGCACCTCCTAAGTTAAAGAAGGTGCTGTGCTGTTTTTCTATATTAGTAATTTAGTCTGTTATATTATAATCTCTGCAAAGCTGTATGACATCCAACATGCTTATGCATCCGTCTCTGTTAACATCTGCGTATGAAAATGCTGCATCAGGAAGAAGCTCAACATTCATTATATGCTTCATTATAATATCCTTATCTGCTTTATCAACAGTTCCGTTAAAATCAACATCACCAAGCTGGTAATCCGGAATGTTATAATCTGCACAAAGCTTCTTAATATCCTTTACGTCAATAGCGCCGTCTCCGTTGAGATCTGCATACCAGAGCGCATCGTCAGGAAGAAGTTCGCTTTTTTCAATATGCTTTATAATAAGATCTCTGTCAGTAATGTCGACAGTTCCACTGAAATCAACATCGCCGAGCTGATGTTCAATAAGTGACACCAGTATTCTATAGTCTGCTAAATTAACATAACTGTCACCATTGAAATCACCAAGTTCTAAATCAGCTTTATAATCAATGAATAACTTGCCATATTTCTGGAGTGCTTTCAGATCGTTATTATCAACTGTACCGTCAAGGTTAAGATCGCCCATTCTGTAATAATTGTTACTATTCTGACCTTTATACTTTTCGAGGTAGTATCTCATATCCTCAGCATCTTTTGCATCTACAACACCATCGTTGTTATTATCTGCTTTAAGAGATTTACTATAAGTTAACTCTTTATCAGTTGTTAAAATAAAGTTAAGAAAAGCCAAATCGCTGTTATTAACCTCTCCATCATCATTGAGATCAAACCTATCTTCGTATTTCTTCACAAGGAGATCGAGGTCTTTCTGATTGACTCTTCCGTCGAAGTTCAGATCACCAAGTATCAGCATTTTGCCTTTGATTCTCTTAGGATCTGTACGGAAACTTTCCATAATCTCTATGTCTGCTTCGCCAACGACCTTATCCATATTAAGATCTCCCATAGGAATATCTGCAAACGGATAAGATGACTCCGCAGAACGGTGGTGCTCATTATCCTGTACAATAACTTCTTTGCCTGTAAGCATGAACCAACTATAGATTGGTTCATAATCTTCGCCTGTACAATAATTCTTGCCTTGATCATCCCAGCAGGTGTCAACATAGAAATATATATCATCTATTTTTATCTTGTTCCACGCATGGTCACCATTAGCAAAATAGCTTGGTTCAAAGCCTGCTGCTTCCAATAATAAGGAATATCCTTTGGCATAACCCTCACAAACAGTTTTATCATTCAGGAAGATAGAAACATCGCAATGATTTCTTGGAGCATACATATCATTATGATCGTATTCAACCTTTGCAATTACCCAATCATGAAGAGCTTTTGCTTTTTGAAGTTGTGACATACCGTCATCTGTTAGGTCATTAACCAAACCTCTACAGTAAGTATTAACAAATTCATTGACAAAACCAACATCTGTTGATGCATTAAAATACTTGCGAACGAAAGCATCATATTTGCTATCATCAAATACGGCATTATATTTATCAATATATGAACTCGTTAAACTATCACCGTTGATGTGTAAAAGTTTAGGGCACTTATTAAATACATCATGCGCCCAGTTGAGATCCTTTGAAATCGGCACATCTATATTTGATAAATTCTTACAATTAAAGAATGCACAGTCTTCTAATACTTCCTCACCAGTAAGTGTAACATTTGTAAAATTATCTATGCCCTGAAAAGCACCTTTTTTAATTGTAAGCGAACCTAATGTCTGCACTTCAGATAAACCGGTTTCTCTAAAACAATTTTCTCCAATAGTTTTGAGTGTTTGGGGAATGATTAATTTACCAGTAATGCTTATATCCGATTCAAAAACGTTATCTCCTAAAGTAGTCAGAGAAGATGGAAATGAAGGTAATGTCAAAGATGTACAACCTTTAAAAGCACTATCTTCAATTGATCGTAGTCCATTATTAAATGTAACAGAAGATAATGATGTACAATTCCCAAATGCCTCTTTTCCTATCTTTTCGAGTTTCTCAGACATTTTTACAGAGTCCAAAGCAGTACATTGACTAAATGCCTCTTCACCAATTGTATTAACACTATCCGGAATTGAGATAGTGGACAGTGATTTACAATTCTGAAATGCCCCTTTACTGATTATAGTTAATCCAGATGGAAGTGTGATAGTCTCCAGGCTTTCACAACCTCCAAACATAAACTCGCCTAACTCTGTTATAGAATCGTCAAGTACAACTTCCTTTAATGCCTTACAGCCAAAAAATGCATCCGATTCAATCTTAGGAGTACCGTTGATTGTGACTTTCTCGAGTGCAAAACAGTTACCGCAGAACATTTGACCTAACGATTTGATATTGCTGGTAATAGTCAACTCTTTCAGCTTAGGTCTTTTAATAAGTGAATAACCAGCGACAGCGGTAACATCATAATCAACACCATTATACCTTACTTTTTCAGGTGTTGTAAACGATTCACAATCATAATCTAATTCAGTAATAGTAGCTGTCTTTGCTGACAGATCAAATTCATATTCGACTTTGTCAATTGTTGCTCGAGTTGTTTCAGCAGCCGACGCAGTTATTGCAGCTTCGGGAATAATCGTCTGTGGTACAGCAACTGCAGTTCCCATTAACAGAGCAGCTACAGCTGCACCTGTATATATCTTGTGATGTTTTTTCATTATAATCCTCCTCAATAGTATAACATATAGTATAAATAATAGAAAAACAGCATTTCAATTATAGCACTGCTATCACGCTATGTCAAGCCTGATAAATATTATTTGATAGTATCATTTCAGACGATATTACAACTATAAAGCTAGATATAAAAATGACCTTCTATTATTTCTTAGAAGGTCTTTTTGTTACTATTCATTTTTAATGATTCAATTCACAATTACTCTAATACCATTGAATATCGAACCATACATACCAACAGCTTTCATAAAAGAGGAGCACTTTGCTTCCCTATCATTACTCAGGAGTATACTCTAATATTCTGCAAGTGTGCTTTTTAGAACTGTCTGAAGCATCTTTTTCGTAACTAATACCAACAAGAATAATACGGGTTCCAAAATTCTTGATAGTATCAGTATACTTCTTTTTGAGTATCTGATCGATAGCTCCTTCAACATCATGATTCCACTTCAACTCAATTACCAGTGCAGGCCAGTCAGAATCGTGATGTGGAATGTAGGCAATATCAACATATCCTTCTCCTGATGCAAGCTCTTCAAACTGAACATAATGATCACGGTATGAGTAAAATGCCAGTTTGATTACACTACGAAGACTATCTTCTTTGTTATAATGAAGTGGAGCAGTCTCTTCACGATGAATTTTTTCGATTTGAGCAGCAACAGCTTCTTCGTTACAATTTATTGTGTCAAGGAATAACTGCTCACTCTCTTTAAGGCGCTCCAATGTTGCTTTGTGATTGACTTGCTTTACTGCCTTAGAGAATTCTTTCTTGATTTCCTCATTTGGTATCCTTACAGTTCCATTAACAGAATCATATGCAAGATAGCCTAGGTGGATCATAAGAGTTAGAACATCATCCTTGCCGCGAAAAGTGGTAAGATCATTGGCAAAACCTGTTGTGCTGACCTTTACGTCAATGCCGCCTATCAGTTCTGCGATAGTTTTTGTCATCCCGTTATAGTCCTTGCTTATATATTCCAGCAGTCCTTCGGCAGCAGAGGTTTCAGTCCAGTAAGAGTCAAAATCTTCGTTCCTGATTGCTTTCATAACAGAATTTGGATTGTATACTGAACCAACATTTTTAAAAGAGTATCCATCATACCATTTCTTCATCATATCGAAATCGGCATTATTCTTCTCACATATCTCTTTCACTTCAGTTTTGGTAAAACCAACATATTCTCCGAATTCTAAAGGCTTGATCATAGAAAACTCATCGAAATCGGATATTGCTGACTGTGATCCGTCTTTTTTTATAGGAAGAATACCTGTCATGTAAGCAGCTGCCACAACCTTAGGCGTAAAGCTATTGTTTTTGAACCATCCCCTAAGAAGCTTTAAATATCGTTTTTGAGCCTCCGGATCATCTTTAGCTTCACGAATCATAGCATCCCATTCGTCGATAATAAAAATAAATGGCTTGTTGCCATCTTTTGACACATATGCTGTCAGTATCTTTTCAAGATCTTTATCTGTTGGGAGCTCTGAATCAAGAGCTAAAACTTCCTCTTTAATTGCATCAGCTATCATACCAGGGATTTCTCTTAATGATATTCCGTCACGCTCTGCCAAAGATATAAATCCCGTAATATCCAAATTTATAACATTGTATTGATTTATTTTTTCTTCATAAGAATCTGTTTCAGCTATTCTTCTTTTATCAAATAAAACATGTGAATCACATGAACAGTCATAATAAGCGGTCAACATTTGAACTGCATATGACTTTCCAAAACGTCGAGGTCTGCTGACACATACAAGGTTCTGTTCGGTTTCGATTCTCTTATTCATAAGTTCAATCAGCATAGTTTTATCTATATAATTCGGTCCTGAAATTCTTTTGAACCCAGCATTGCCCGGATTAACATACATTCCCATATCTACACACTCCCTTCGCCTCATAATAAGTCAAGTTTATTTATCATACTAAGTATAGCAAAAAACAGGGTATAAGTCAAGTCGATCAAGAGTTGATTATTATAATAGCCGAAGTTTGAATAATCCTGTATTTTTCCGTTCTCGTCGAGAGCACCTACTGAGATTACAGTAGGATATGCAGCAGGATAAAGGTACAACCTTTATATGTACAATGCTGTGAAAAATTACGCCAATACACGCCCTTATGTCCGTTCGCACACCCTTACACGCCCCTACAACACACCCTGAATGACGGTAAATAGCCAAATACGCACCTACACACCCTAAAAGCAAGTCAGTTCTTATATATATGTTTTGCAGTGGCGAATTCCGTGCCCCCGCAGACCACATAACCTGAATATATATGCTGGGCAGACTCAGTCAAAACCGTTAAAAAGTCCGGGTACGGCAAGCCTGTCAAAGAAAATGACAAGTTATCAACATATGAGATTGGGATATGCGGATCAATATATAATAGTTCGTTGCACAATGTGTCAGAATAGAAAGATTAATTTAATTATATATATTTTTTCAAACACAAATTTGAAAAGTGATAGTAATAATACCAAAAAACAAATTTAGGCTTTCTTTTAATTGACAAATACAAACTCAGATACTATAATACTTATTAGTTGCTTAATCAGCTATTATTAGCCTTAAACAATTATAAAAAATACTACGAAAACAATCAGGAGGAATGAACATGAAACATTACGCAAAAAAAATTCTTTCAATCACTTCTTCACTTCTTATCGCAGCTCAGCAGAGCTTTATTGCAATGCCTGTAACAGCAGTTGATTATCAGAGCGAAGCAGAAAACTACGCAAAGCAGATTGGTCTTGAACTTAACAGCAAAGAAGCAGAAACAGTTCTCTCTGACCTCATTGATCTTAACGATGATGAACTTGCTGTAAAGATCGATGATAATAATAACGTTATTCAGGTCAACGGTACTCTTTCGGATGATACTGTTGACAATAGTAACGACGCTAAGGATATCATCGCTAAAGCTTCAGAGCTTCTCGGTATCGACAACGTAAATCGCGAGCTCCGCCTTGACAATGTATCTGAGAGCGAATACAACAGACTTTACACATTCAGCCAGTACTATCAGGGAATCGAAATGATCAATTCCTGCGTAACAGTAGTAGTTGACAAAAAGACGGGTCAGGCTGATTTTCTCAACAGCTCTGTGGTATCTGACATATCTGTCAACACAGTACCTTCTGTTACAGCTCAGCAGGCTATTGATGCCGTAGCTGCTAAGTATGGTGATACAGTTTGCAAATATCACAAGCTTGTCATCTTCTCAGAAGACAATGAGTCATTCAATCTTGCCTGGGCAATTGATACTGAAAGTTCAGGTACAATTTACGTTGATGCTGCAACATCTGAGATCCTCAGAGGTGTTGTGATCGATCAAGACATACAGCAAGGATATGAGACTCCTACCGTTTTGATCAAACAAAACAATTTACTTTTAAATAAAAAGAATCCAATACGTGCTTACCTTGATAATGAAAATGAACTTAAACCTATACCATTTACAATCGACATTAAAAAGGAGGACGGCAAATACCTGCTTCATGATACTAAGAGAAAAATATATATATCATCAAATCACAGTTTTACTGTCAACAGTGTCAACAGCACATATATGCCTTATCAGCGATATATTGTAAGTTCATCTGACGAAAAGTTTTTAACCGAAGAGATAATAGACGAACAATTAACTTATAATTCAGATTTTCTCCAGATTTCAGCAGGAATACTGAATAATGCCGAAAGATCATATGATTTCTTCGCAAATAATTTGGGCTATACGCCAAATGGGGATATATTCATTATTCCTGATCTAAAAAGCGCAGAAGGCGGTAAATTCGATAATGCTTTTTCATCTTCAGATAGAGATACAATAACTCTTTGCTTTGGCGAAGGCGATGATGATGATATTCAGTCTTATGGAAGTGATATAGACGTAGTTTGTCATGAATATGCTCATGGCGTAACAAATAGAAAGCTTAAATGGAGCGGCAGCACTGGTGAAACTTTTGCACTAAATGAAGCATACTCTGATATTTTTGGTGAATACTGTGATGATACACGAGAGTGGCAGCATGGTACAGATCATTTCAGATCTAATAAAAACAAATACACCTCCGAAGACAAAGACAAGTGCGTCAGAGACTTAAAAAAAGAAAACTATGTGCCATATGATGAGGAGACATATAGACACCTTAATGGTCATGCTGGTTCTCGGATAATTTCACATGTTGCATATCTTATGCATCGTTACGGTATTGAAGACAATGATGGTATGAAGCTCTGGTTTGCTTCGCTTGATTATCTTCCGATAGGAGCAGATAAAGCAAAGTTTATTGACTGTAAAACAGCTCTTCTCAAGGCTGCAGACGATGTTTATACCGATAGAAAAAAAAGAGAGAATGCAAAAGCATGTATAATGGTTGCTTTCAACAGAGTTAATATAGATCGCGATAAAGACTTAGGTGATGTCGATCTGGATGGAGACATTGATATATTGGATCTCACATATCTCCAGAATATTCTTCTTGGCAGAATTAAACCTAACGGTATTCAGAAAGCAAAAGCTGATGTCAATTTTGACGGAAAGATAACCGATGAAGATGCTGCACAGCTTTCAGAGTTCCTTGTCGGCACGAGAGACCAGTTCACCCCCAAGATCAAATAAAGCTCCGCCAACTGATACAGTTCAGGGTACGGACCTTGTAAGAATTGCACACTATAATATAATGATGACCGCTCACACACAATGGGCGGTCATTTGTTTTAAACCTGACAAAGCAGTGACGAAGCCCATTGTTCACGTAAACTTAAACATATATAAGAACAGACTTGCTTTTAGGGTGTGTAGGTGTGTATTTGCCTGTATACCGTCATTCAAGGTGTGTTATCGGGGTGTGTAGAGGCGTGTATTCAGGTGCATGGGCGTGTATCAGAAATAAAAACCAGCACCTCATCCCGGTCTGTATACTCACTGCCCATTCTTTCGCGCCCGGTATAGAACAGACAGTCTGTCATCACAAAAGAATTCTTCTCAGGAAGCTGAGAAAGCGAGTCCTTAAAACAGCTCCTCTGTGCAACTTAGCCTTGAAAAAAAGCAACTTATCCTGCAATAATGCAACTTGCAATACAAATAAAGCAACTTACTGTTTTTGTATTGACTTCAAAAGTAAAATTAATGTATAATATGCGTGTAATCAATTGATATGTAGATGTGCACACTACAAAATACGTTTTTGCAAATAATTATAAGGAGAAAAAGGATTATGAATAACAAGATCAAACGCGGAATTGCCGCTGCACTTACTGCATTAACGCTATGCGCACCGCTCAGCATGACAACTGCTTTCCCGAACATAAATGTTAATAAGATCACTGCTTCTGCAGCTGAAGGAAGCACCACACAATTCTCAGGAAAATACGCTGGAAATGTTTATTACGATCGCTACGAGAATGTTATGCTTTTCTACACGAAAGAGTCCGATGGCATAGTTATCACCGGTTGTCAAACCGAAAACCCCAAGACGACCATAAGAATACCTAAACAGATTAAAGACACGGACGTTGTCGCAATAGGTCCTGATGCGTTCAAGGGACAGACAAATATCTTTCTGGTTCGCTGTTACGGTCAGAATACTGTGTACGGAACCACATATCATCCCGGCGGATCATCTTACGGTCCGCTGATAATCAAAGGTGGCAGCTCGATCTCGAAAATTGGCAACAGAGCTTTTTACGGATGTACAAACCTTGCCAACATTCTTATCGGCGACAAGGAGCTTACGATAGGTGACTACGCATTTTACGAATGTGATCAGTTCACTCATATCCAGCAGTATGATTCCTCAAGCTATACTATTGATCCGAAATTTGGAAATATCGGTACAAGAGCATTTGCAAGAAGCGGTATGGTCTCGTTCGGAGACTGGTCTGACGTTGCAACCTGTAAAACTCTCGGTAATGGAGCTTTTAACGGCTGCAAGGACCTTGACTATGTAAACTTTACGGCTTCATCCGTTGGTTCAGAATGCTTTGCAAACTGCCCCAAAATAAGAGAAGCAAAGGTCAACTCACCAACGATCGGCGATAATGCATTCTTATATTGCACCGGCCTTGAAAAGCTCACTCTTACAAATACAAAGAGCATCGGTGCAAGCGCATTCAGAGACTGCTCTGCGTTAAAATCCACAAATATGCCTGAATCGATCGAATCCATTGGAAATTACGCATTCTTCGGCGATTCAAATCTCGACATGAAGATGGTTTTTGAAAACAGAACAGGTGCCGGTCCTCTGACTATCGGCGTGTCGTCATTCGAGTATTCTGGTATTAATTGCGTTCAGTTTTACGGAGGAGATATTACCGTCTGCGATTACGCTTTTGCTAATTGTAAGAATTTAAGATGTCAAGGACGAATGGGCAAAGTTACAATATCTCCGCTTTCAGGACTTATTCTTACTAGTTCTGATTGATGAAATACGTCCACAGATCCCAGATACTGTTATGACAAGTATTGTATTCCAAAGTGCTCCCCGGGCTCAACAGCCCGGGGATATCTGTTTTGCGGTAATAATAAGCACCTCCTTAATTAAAGGAGGTGCATTGCTGTTTTTTATAATGGTTATTTAGTCTGTAATATTATAGTCTCTGCAAAGTGTAACTACATCGAGTACATCAACGTCGCCGTCTCTGTTTACGTCAGCATAGCCAAGTGCTGCATGCGGAAGGAGTATGTTCTTTACTATGTGATTCATAATAAGATCTTTGTCTGTAATATCGACAGTTCCGCTGAAATCAACATCGCCAAGCTGATAATCCGGAACGTTATGATATGCACAAAGCTTCTTAACATCATTTACGTCAATAGAGCCGTCTCCGTTGATATCAGCGTACCACAGCGCATCGTCAGGAAGAAGTTCACTATATACAATATGCTTCATGATAAGGTCTCTGTCAGCAACATCGACAGTTCCGCTGAAATCAACATCGCCAATCTGATATTTGGTAAGTGACTTAAGTATTTTATAATCTGATTCATCTACAATACCGTCAAAATTGAGATCTGCAAGCTTGTAATCAGCTTTAAAAGAAATATGATCGTTTCCATATTTCTGAAGGGCGATCAGATCGTTTTTATCAACTGTACCGTCAAGATTGAGGTCACCCATTCTGTAATAGGTGTAATTACCATAACGCTTTGCGAGATACTTTATCATTTCCTCAGCATCTTTTGCATCTACAACACCATCATTATTAAAATCTGCTTTGCAAGAGTTTTCCATTGAAAGCTTTTTCTTTTTTGTGAGAACACACTGAAGCAAAGCAAAATCATTATTATTATTCAGTTTATCACCATTGAGATCAAATCTAATAATATCATCATATTTTTTCGTAAGGAGCTCAAAATCATTATCATCAATTATACCGTTGATATCAAAATCAGCAAAGAGTTGCTGATTATCATTTAAGCTTATAGAAGCAGTAAGATAGTTTTTCAGCAGTTCTATATCTGCTTCATCTATAACCTTATTCATATTCAGATCGCCCATAGGGAACACTGAATTTTGATTCTTGAACTCTATTGTTATGTCAGATGGATCCACATTGCCAAAAATGCTTCCGCCGTGTGAACCGAGTTCCAGTTTTTTACCGGTATAAGGAAGAATAATTTTATTCAGTTGAGTACAACCAAAAAATGCATTGTTTCCAATACTTTTCAGATTCTTTGCTTGGCTCAGATCAAGTGTTTCAAGAACCGTACAGCCATTAAAAGCATAATCGCTGATAGTTTCAAGCTGAGGATCTGAGCCTGAGAACCTCAGGGATGTTAAACTCCAAGTGTCAAAAGCAAATGAATGGATCCTCTTGACGGAATCAGGAATATAAATTGTATTTATATCGTAACCTTCTGTACAAGTTTTATAATGATATCTATTATTGTATCCATCGGAACCGATCTCAGTTACATTGTACCAACAATTATCATCTTTACAGTATACTCTGGATGAAACCTTCATTTCGTGTATCTCAGTGTCAACATTACCGATCCACGAAACTCCGTCGATATCATTCTTTACGTAATAGCATCTATCAGCGGCAAGAAATCCATCGTCATGTGATTTAGACCTCCATCTACTCTTAGTTTTTTCACCAGACTTAACTACTCTTAGATTGGATCTGCCAAAACGGATCTCGTTATAGTCGTCTGTGTTTACGTAGCCGTCGCCGTTAACATCATAATAAGAAAGTTTATTGTATGTACTTCCATCAGACATACGAACTGGTATCTGTCCATTAGCCATAATTGTGTTTTCAAATTTCTCAGCGTCATCAGAATCTAACATTCCGTTCAGGTTTAAGTCACCTGCAATTATAGGACGGTAGTATTCTTCTGCATACTGTCTGAGGTAAGCCTTTGTAACTTTAGGTAATAATTTCTTATCACCATAATCATAACCATACACATGTTTTTTTTCTACATCAATTCCATTTTTGTCTTTTACCGTTATCTTTTCGCCCATTATCTTGTCATAATACTGAGTACGATTCCACACGATCTTGCAGTCCTGAAGATCGCCGTTGCATTCTGCAAATGTAATATCACCATCTTCCGAAATATCAGTGATGAATATGCTGTGCCCCTGATCATCATACTTCGTATTATCTCCGTCATTCTTGGGCTCAACCTTAAAGCTAAGACGAACATTATCTCCTACCTTTGGTTCATAATTATCATCAACCCTGTGTTTATAGAATTCTGTGGTCTCCCATATATCCCTTGCAAGTAAATATGCAAATCCATAGCACTGACAGGAATTTTCAGCTCCGACTTTTGTATGATTGCAACGTATATCTTCTTTAGCATAATCCACGACATGATCACAAGCCGTTGTTGTCCAGTTATATTCACCGTCGGCGCTGTTGTCCTCCTTGTGATTCCAGTAGATTACTTTCTCCTTATCCTCTTCAGGATCAAGCCCGAACTTTTTCATTTCTTCATTGATACGTTCTCCCATATTTGAAGTAACAGTATCGTGCAATAATATTGTTTTTGTCGGGTCCTCTGTTGCGGAAGATGTCATCTTCACCGGAATGTCTGCGGCAGCTGCACCGGCAATGATCGACATTGACAGCATAGTTGATGTGATGCGTTTGATTAGTTTCATGTTTTTCTCCTGTTATAGTTTAATATTTGCTGCAAAAAAAGCAACATAATGCTATTATATGACAAATTGTTATCAATGTCAATAGTTATTCCACAGGAAATCTTATCTATGGTCTGTGATCCTGAGCTCTGACTCCAAAATACACCTCTGTGCAACTTAGACTTGAAAAAATGCAACTTATCCTGCAATAATGCAACTTGCAATACAAATAAAGCAACTTACTGTTTTTGTATTGACTTCAAAAGTAAAACTAATGTATAATATGCGTGTAATCAATTGATATGTAGATGTGCACACTACAAATAACGTTTTTAAATATTATTATAAGGAGAAAATTAGATCATGAACAATAAGATAAAACGCGGAATTGCCGCTGCACTTACTGCATTAACGCTCTGCGCACCGCTCAGCATGACAACCGCTTTCCCTGACATCAATGTTAATACTATCACTGCTTCAGCAGCTGAAGGAACCACCGCACAATCATCAGGAAAATACTACGGTAATATTTTTTATGATTACTACGAGAATTTTGAGCTTTTCTACTCCAAAACCTCCGAGGGCGTAGTTATCACCGGTTGTCAAACCCATAAACCCAAGTCGACCATAAATATTCCTAAACAGATCGACGACACGGACGTTGTTGCAATAGGTGATGACGCATTCAGGGGACAGACAAATATCTTTTTGGTTCGTTGTTACGGTCAGAATAAAGTCTACGGAACCACATATCATCCGGGCGGATCATCCTACGGCCCGCTGACAGTCAAAGGCGGCAGCTCGATCTCGAAAATTGGCAACAGAGCTTTTTACGGATGTACAAACCTTGCCAACATTCTTATCGGCGACAAGGAGCTTACGATAGGCGACTACGCATTTTACGAATGTGATCAGTTCACTCATATCCAGCAGTATGATTCCTCAAACCATACCATTGCTCCGAAATTTGGAAATATCGGTACCAGAGCTTTTTCAAGGAGCGGTATGACCTCATTTGGTGACTGGGTTAACGATGCAACATGCAAAACACTCGGCAATGGTGCGTTTAACGGCTGTAAGAAACTCGGCTATGTTAACTTTACGGCTTCCTCCGTCGGCAACAACTGCTTTGCAAACTGCGATAAAATAAGGGTAGCAAAGGTCAATTCACCAACTATCGGCGACAATGCGTTCTTATACTGCACCGGCCTTGAAGAACTCACTCTTTCAAACACAAAGAGCATCGGTGAAAGCGCTTTCTGTGACTGCACCGCATTAAAATCCACTAATATGCCGGCTACGATCGAATATATCGGAGATTATGCATTCTTTGGAGATTCAAACCTCGGCTCAAAGATGATTTTTGAAAATAGAAAAGGTGCCGGTCCGCTGACTATCGGAGTGTCGGCATTCGAGTATTCGGGAATTCCTTGCGTTCAGTTATACGCAGGAGATATTACCGTATGCGATTACGCTTTTGCTAATTGTAAGAATTTAATGTGCAAAGTACGTGTTGGCAACGTTAAACTATCTTCGCTTTCAGGTTTCTGATTTCTGAAATACTCAGCTGTGTTCATCTCCTGATATAATAAATGAAAAAACGCTCTCTTGTGTTTTCACAGGAGGGCGATTTCGTTTTTTGCAGAGGCGTGTGTCAGAGATAAAACCGGCACCTCCCTGATCTATCTCAGAGAGGTGCTGTTATTCTATAATGGTTATACTGAATGCCTGCTATGACTTAATCAAGAAAAGCAAGATCGGATTCATTGACCGATTCAAATGTGTATGTCTGTTTGTCTTCGTCACAAATACGCTTTACGCAGTCATTAAGTGCAGAGCGTTTGAATTCATCTTTTGTCATAGGTGATTTTGCGTCATCTGCAAAAGCTATATCGGTAATTGTGTAGGTAAAATGTGCATGATCAAAATTAGTATCCTTTATGTCCCTCTTCATCCATATACCTGTTTCATAATCGATCATGGCTGTAAATTCACAAGTGCATATATCAAAGCTTTCTTCTTCATCAATAAGATATTTGATCTTAATATCTGATGTTCCGCTTATGACTGCACATTTTCTGCCAAGGTATTCCTCAAAGCCTGTAATTTCCCAGTTGTCAAAATTCTCAAGAAGCTCCTTTTCTTTCACTGTTTCATCAATAACTGTCATATCTGAAACGTCACTGTTGAAGGTATAGAACTCTTTTTTGCCGCCTGCATCAGAGCTGACAGCCTCACTTATACCGGCAACAGTGTTATTATCAAAGATCTCGATATAATCATTATGATCCACTGTACTTCCATCGTTCCTGTAATATCCGCCGGTTGTTTGTTTTACTGCTGTATCCTGAGTACTGTCAACATAAACTCTGGCTTTTGCTTCCATATGGTAACCGGTAGTATAATCAGACCGGTATTCATAAGAATATGATACTTTATCATAGATCTTTGTCATGCCGTTTTCACAAATTGCAAATATCAGGTTCTTATCTACATCAGACTGATCTATTTTCTGTTCAGCACTTGTTTCAGCGATCACGCTGTTCGCCGTAGTTTCAGTATCGCTCACAACAGCTGCTGCCTTGGATATTTCAGCTGACTGCTTTTTGCTGCTGTTGTTTTTCAGCATAAACAGACCACCGCCCAAAGCTCCGCCTGCAAGGGCAATGCTCATTGCTGCTGCGGAAACTCTCTTCCACAGATGACGGCGTGTGTATTTTTCAACACCGCTGACTTCAACAGCGAATACATTGTCATTTTCATTATCATTATAGTTCATTCGTTCTTTTACTTTTTCGTACATTTTATCCTTATGGCTCTGTTCTGCCTGAGGAAATTCAGAAGACAGTCTTTCCAGAGTCTTTTCATCGGGATTTCTCAGCATATTGATTATTCTCCTTTTGGCTTTCATACTTAGTCACTCCTTATCAACAAAAGTCTGCAAGATCTTTTTTCAGTTTTTTCATTGCGCGGCTTATCCTGGCACGTACAGCTGTTGGCGAAAGCCCTACTAATCTTCCGATCTCTGACGACTTTCTGTCGTAGAAGTATTTTTGTATTATGATAATGGAGTCAGGTTCGCCGAGTGCCTTTATTGCGTTGCTTAATGCTTCGGAAACATCCATGTTTTCAGCAGTCTGCTCTACATCAGTACCGGAAACGATCTCGCCGAAATCATCGCTGTCAATAGAGATAGTATTGTTTGATCTCCTGGTCGATCTTCTCAGCATATTTATGGAGTTCCTTTTGGCGATCGTTCCTACGTAAGCTTTCAGTGAGCCGCCTTTATCAGGATCATAGTTCAGCATAACATCCGCAAATGTATCAACGACACATTCTTCTATATCCCGCATGGGTACGATACCGCGAAGGATACGCAGCGTGATCGCATATACATAGTTGTAGTAATGATCAAATAAAGCACGATGGCCATCATCAGACGAATGCTTCAGCTTGTCATTGATCTCGCTTTCACTCATTCCTTGACTCCTTTCATAATATTTGAGACTGTACAGTACGATAGTTTTGTATACTGGCATTCTCCAAACAGATCTGCTTTCACTTATAACATACAAAGCAAGTACTGAAACTGTGACACGGTTTTTGAAATATTTTTTTCAGCTTCGGCACAGTTCCCTATGAACTTCTTCTGCTGCCGGCATAGTTGTTGTGCCTTTCCGATTTCCTCACTGGTACTATTTTAGCATTTTTACTATGTCAGCGCAAGTCCCGGGTCGGTGTTGATACCCGGCGTGAATGCTTTCCTGTGACGTTTACGTAGCCATTTATACGCACTCCGTCGCCTCTTACTTTCAATACGCATTTTATCAACTCCTTTCTGCGTCAGGGTATAAAAATAGCGCCTGCTGAGGACATTTATGTCCTTAGCAAACGCTTTTTACTGTATTTAGTGTGCAGTTGACTGCACAAATATAAGTGTGAACGCTCAAATTAGTCTATCCGTTATTTTTCATCATCGTCAAGCTCGTCATCGTCAACTATTTCAGGTTCAGGAAAGAAGCCTTCATCTTTGAGCGCTTCCATTACCTCCTGAAAAGTCTTGCCTTTGTTTTTTTCTACAACTGCAAGCATATCGTCAGCACATCCAAACTGATGTGCGGTAAGATAGACGATTATTATACCATTGTTTTTATCTTTTTTCGCATATTCAGGAGATTGAGTTTCTGCATATTCCAATGAACGCATAGCTTCGATAAGCTTTTCTTCATTTTTGGTAAGTTCATTTTTCATTACAGTTCTCCCTTTCTGATTTTTCTGATAACATCTTGATTTCCTTCAAGTTTTATCTTGTAAGTAAAGTGATATTTTCCGGTATCAATCGTTGTGAATTGATAAAAATGATTTCGATTTTCATAGTTCATAGATTGACCTGGCTTTAGATTAGGAAAATCGGACGCTATTTGATGTTCAAGCCTTGTTTTTTCCTTTTTGCCGATTTTTTGAGATTTCGGTCTTTTCTCTATTGTATCACTTTTCTCAGATTTGTCAACACCTTTTGCGGAACCTCCACCGCTGACACTTTTACTGCCTTTCATCTTCCCGTCAGGACCTTGAATATACTGCCTTTTCCCTCTTAACTCAGCTCTTTCTTCACCGGTAATAAGGTTCTTTGTCTGACCGGTGTTAGGTGTATAGACCTCCATTGTCTCAGGGTTGAGAAACGATATAACCGCCGCGATAAACTTCTTGCAGCTATCGAATAAGCACCACAGACAATGCTGATAAAACAGAAAAGACCTCCTATGAAAACATAAGAGGCCGCTGCATCATTGCAGCAAGTGATATTCAGTCTACAATACACAAAGGATAAACAGCTTCAATGAAGGCGGCCTCCCACCTGTGGCATTTAGAACTTCAAAGCAGCTTACTCATCATGTTGCCTGACTCCTGCCTATCCAAGATTTTGGGTATTCTCTGACTGCACATTTCTTGACAATTCCAGTCTGATATGTCCGTTAAGACAAGCAGTCAGTATACCTGCGATTTTTTGTATGGATTAATTTTGTTTTCCGGTGGTTTCGTAATAGAAATATATATAAGAACTGACCTGTATTCAGGGTGTGCAGGTGTGTATTCGGCTATATACCGTCATTCAGGGTGTGTTGTAAGGGTGTGTAGGGGCGTGTTTTCAGGTTCGGGGGGCGTGTTCCGCAGTATAAGGAGCTTATTCCTCCAGTCCCTCATCAAGCATCTTCCGGTACTCCTCCCAGTCTATCCGCTCACCGCCCATACTTTCAAGGTGGTCTGTATGGAACTGACAGTCTATCATAACGAAAGAATTCTTCTCAAGAAGCTGAGCAAGCAGGATAAGTGCGACCTTTGAACCGTTTTCCCTTTCTGAGAACATACTCTCACCGAAAAAGCATCTGCCAATGCAAACGCCGTACAGTCCGCCTGCAAGCTCATCGTCAATAAAAGCTTCGACACTGTAAGCAAGACCGTATCTGTTAAGTTCACAATAAGCCGCTTCCATATCGTCCGTTATCCACGTACCTACCGTGTCTTCGCGCTTTGTACGGCAGCGGTGGATAGTGTCCGCAAAATCGCGGTTGAGCTTTATCTCCGTCCTGTGCTGACGCATGAACTTCCTCATCGACTTCGATATGTGTATGTTATGCGGTCTGATAATGAATCTTTCATGCGGACACCACCAAAGAATCGGCTGATCCGGATTGTACCAAGGAAATATACCATTACTGTAAGCGAGCACAAGGCGTTCAACCGAAAGATCTCCGCCGACCGCAAGCAAACCGTCCTCGTCTGCAAGCTCAGGCTTCGGGAAATATATCTTCCCCTCTTCGAGACTGTATACAGCCATTTCACGCCCTGCCTTTCTTTCCGGCAGTTATAACGAAATCACCGTCAGATGCTGAGAGAGTCAGCTTTCCTCCGTTTTTCAGCTTACCGAACAGCATCTCATCAACAAACAACGGCTTTATCTCGTTCCTGATAACACGGTCAACTTCACGCGCACCGAATTCCTGACTTATGCCCTTCTGCTGTACAAGCGCCCTTGCACGCTTATCGGCAGTAAACTCTATCTTCTTCGCAGAGAGCTGTCTGGCAAGCTCATCCAGCTTTTTGCCGACGATAAGCTCTGCCATCCTGTCGTCCATACTGTTGAACACAACTATCTTGTTGAGCCTGTTGCGGAACTCCGGCTGGAAAGTCTGCTTCACGGACTCCATAATGACGCTCGCATTAAGGCTTGCGCTCTGAAAACCGATAGTGGTCTTTCCTATCCTGTCCGCACCGGCATTGGAAGTCATTATCACTATAATATTGCGAAAATCAGCTTTCCTGCCCTGATTATCGGTAAGCGTTGCGTAGTCCATTACCTGCAGGAGAATGTTGTAAATGTCCGCGTGAGCCTTCTCTATCTCATCGAGAAGCAGAACAGCTGAAGGAGACTTTCTGACGGCTTCGGTAAGCAGTCCTCCGTCCTCATAGCCGACATATCCCGCAGGTGCGCCTATGAGCTTTGCGACAGCGTGCTTTTCGCCGTATTCGCTCATATCGAAGCGTATCAGCTTAACGCCGAGCTCCTCAGCGAGCTTTCTTGCTATCTCGGTCTTTCCCACACCGGTAGGTCCGACGAAGAGCAGACTTGCAAGCGGCTTGTTCTCTTCAAGCAGTCCGGCTTTGGAGAATTTCACAGCGTTCACGACCTGGTCTATGGCTTCGTCCTGACCGAAAATGTTCTTTTTCAGGCGCTTTTCGAGTCCTGCAAGTCCGGAAATATCATCAGCAGAAACTGTCTCGGCCGGAACTCTGCAAACAGTTGTCAGCACCTCATTGATGACGTTTTTGTCAACGGTCTGAGTCTTCCTTTCAGTCGGGTGTAGCCTGCGGTAAGCGCCTGCCTCGTCGATAAGGTCTATTGCCTTGTCCGGCAGGAAACGCTCGTTTATGTACTTCGCACTCATATGCACAGCGTATTCAAGGACTCCCTTTGAGTATTTAACGCCGTGGAAGCTCTCGTATCTTGCTTTCAGCCCTTCAAGTATCCTGATAGTTTCCGTCTCGTCAGGCTCTTTTATCTCGACGTTCTGAAAGCGCCGTACAAGGCTCTTGTTCTTCTCGAAGTACTTCTTGTATTCCTCGAAGGTCGTCGCTCCTATGAAGCGTATATGACCGTCAGCAAGGTAGGGTTTCAGCATATTCGACGCATCGAAGGAGCTCTCCCCTACTGCGCCCGCACCTGCGAGATTATGTATCTCGTCAATGTAGATTATCGGCTTGTCCTCCTTGCTTATATCCGCAAGAACTTTCTTGAAACGCTTTTCAAAGTCGCCTCTGTACTGCGTACCTGCAAGCATTCCGCCAAGGTCGAGCGCGAATACTTTTGCACCGGCAAGCGGTTCGGGTATCTTACCAGAGCGTATGAGCTCAACAAGACCGTAGGTCAGGGCAGTCTTACCCACGCCGGGTTCACCGATATGGAGCGGATTGTTCTTGTCCCTGCGGCAGAGTATCCGGATAGTACGTTCAAGCTCTTCCTGCCGTCCGATAAGCGGATTCACGTCCCTGAGAGTTTCATTCAGACACGGAGCGTAAACGCTGCCGCTCTGAGTTTTCTCCTCTGCTTCTTCCACGGGAGCGCTCCCGGTCTCCGTTTCATCAGAGACTGTCATATCCTGCAGGATGTCCGCTTCGGAAACGCCCTGCTTCTCCATATAATAAACGGCATAGCACTCGTCCAGACACCACATTCCATGTATGATGTGACGCAGAGAGACCTCTTTATTTCCGCTGTTATACGCGCTGTTTGCCGCATAGTTCATAAGTCTGTTGAATCCGTCAGACAGCTCGGGCCGTTCAGCTTCAAGCTTGCCGATATATTCCTCAGCATAGCCTTCGAGGTCACTGCGAAGCCTGTCGATACTGCCGCCGTGATTCTCAAAAGCTTCTGAAAAGCTCCTGTCATCCAGTATTGTCAGAAGAAGTATCTCCGGAGTTACAAACTCATAGTTTTTTGAATCAGCGTATTCTATCGCCTTATACACCAGTTTTGTTGCTTCTCTTGAAAGCTCCATGTTACGCCTCCTCTACGGTCATTCTGAACGGGAACCCCTCTGATCTTGCTCTGTCATGAACTGTATTCACCCTGGTGACAGCTATATCGTACGGGTACTTCCCCACGACTGCCTGACCGTTCTTATGCACATTCATCATTATAGCCTGTGCTGTCACTTCGTCCTTGCGGAAAATATCAACAAGGACCGACACAACAAATTCCATGGTCGTGAAATCATCATTCAGCATTATTACATTGTACTGCTTAGGCTCTTTCACCCTGTTGTCAGTACGTTCCTTTAACGAGCTCTTTGTTCCCATAATAATTCTCCAGTTTTGCATTTATCGCCGTATTTCTACATTATTATATCACTATCCGCTCAAATTGTCAAAGAAGTGCAAACCTGCCACCTGCTGTATATGACATTGAGAATCGTTTTGTAATCTCTTGCATCCCCTCTCTGCGTTCAGTTAGTTGTTGCAAAAGCGTAAGTGTACGAATCAAAATTTGAATTGTGCTCAAACTTAGCGCCAAGAATATCAGCTAAAGCCCTCAGAATACAGGCAATCTAATAACTATCATTTTTGCAGGAGTGCATTTTTACCGAAATTTAGCAGAAATTTAGCAATTCGATTATTTCAGTTAAATCTGTGTTAAAGCAATGTAAAATGTATCACTGATATGTTGACTTTCATTTTTTCGTGTGCTACACTAACCTTGTTGCAACAAAAATCTATTTACTAAGGAGAAATTTACTATGAATTTAAGCATAAAATCTAAAAAAATCGTTGCATCTGTAATGGCACTTTCACTCGTTTCATCGGGTGTAATTGCATCGGAATCAAGCGTAATAAGCAAGTTCGTTTCATCAAATTCGATTTCTGCAAGTGCAACAGTTGTTTACGGTGACTGGGAGTATGAAGTTACCGGAGACTATACCGCGAAGCTTGTAAAATACAACGGTAATGATGAAAACATCAGCATTCCTCAAGGAATTGACGGACATTCAATTACCGAGCTTGGCGAAAAATTATTCATGTATAATACGACTGTCAAGTCTGTCATTATTCCGAGAGGAATTCAGACCATACCCGCATACTGTTTCACAAATGCATCAGAATTAGAGTCGGTTGTAATGCCACTCGGAATACGGACAATCGAGCGTTCTGCATTTGCAAGAACTAAAAGTCTTAAATCAATTGCACTTCCTATTTCTGTTGAGACAATTGAATCATTTGCATTTAATGATTCAGGAATCACTTCGATCAATATGAAGAACGTTAAAACGCTCGATAACTATACTTTCAAAGGCTGTACAAATCTTAGAAATGTAGTACTTCCTGCCGGTTTAACATCGATCCTCGAAAACACATTCGAGAATTGCTGCTCTATTGAATCAATTACATTCCCGGAAACACTTACAACTATTGGTAAGTACGCCTTCAAAAATTGCACAAATCTTGAATCAGTTGATTTCCCTGAATCACTTACTACGATCAACAACGAAGCATTCAGAAATTGTTCAAGCATCAAAGAAGTTGTTTTCCCTGAATCGATCACAACTATTGGTGCATCCTCATTCAAGGATTGTGAATCACTGACTTGTGTTTCTTTCCCGCATTTTAAAGCTGGAATGTTACAACCTAACTGTTTCTATAATTGTGCATCGTTAGAAAACATTAATACCGTTGATTTTGAAACCCTGGACGATGTTTTCGCTAATTACTATTTTGGTAACTGCAAGAATCTTCTTAAAGTCAATAATGAATATCTGTTCAAAAAAGAGGATGATTCTGAGCCAAAGTTTAACGTAAAATACGACAGTATCATAAAAAAGAATTTTGCCGAGATTGATGCACATGGCTGGGAATTCTTCAACAAATATCTCGATGCAGAGATAAAGTACGTAGTAGCAACAAATATAACCGACGATATGTCTGATGTTCAGAAAATAAAAAAACTACATGACTGGCTGCTTAATAAAGTAAACTATGCCTATGTAGAAAAAAACAATTCCTTGGTACCTGATCCATCAGGACAGTGCAATGTTGATTCATCAGTCTTTTTCAGAGATACAACTGTATGCGACGGTTACGCAAGAGCTTTAACTCTTCTTCTGAATGAAGCAGATATCGAAGCATACTACATTTTAAGTACAAAAACTGACTTAAGTGAAGCTCACGCATGGACAATGGTAAGATTAGGAGATCACTATTTCCATATCGACGCAACACACAATGACGGTGGAAACGGATATGATCACTTCTTCATATCTGACTCAAAACTCCAAAAGACGTGTTATATGCACTCAAGCTGGGGGATTAGTAAACCTACCCAAAGATATAAATATGCAATACCCAAAGTAACTCCCGAATGCCAGTATTCAGTTGGCGATGTGAATATGGATGGCTTTTACAGCAGTGAAGACGCAGATCTTATCGACAGTTATGTTGATGGTGAAATCGATTCAATAGATCTTGTTCTGGCAGATACAAACTATGATGGCATAGTTGACAAGGAAGACAGTGCTTGTTTAAGAGCGCATAGATTCGCAAGACGTTTTGAGCGATAATAATTAACTACACTACAATGAAGAAGGAGTTTTAATTATGAGTTTAAGTATGAAATCTAAAAAAATCGTTGCATCTGTAATGGCACTTTCACTCGTTTCATCGGGGTTGGTTGCATCAGAATCAAGCGTAATTAGCAAGTTCGTTTCATCAAATCCGATTTCAGCAAGCGCTGCTGTCGTTTACGGTGACTGGGAGTATGAAGTTACCGGAGACTATACCGCAAAGCTCGTAAAGTACAACGGTAATGATGAATACATCAGCATTCCTCAGGGAATTGACGGACATTCAATCACCGAGCTTGGCGAGCATTTATTCCAGAATAATACTACAATCAAATCGGTTATTATTCCGAGAGGAATCCAGAGTATTCCTGCTTTCTGTTTCTGCAATGACACTAAATTAGAGTCAGTTGTAATGCCTCTTGGAATAAGAACTATCGAGCGTTCTGCATTTGCAAGAACAAAGAATCTTAAATCAATAGCACTTCCTATTTCTGTTGAGAAAATTGAAACATTTGCATTTAATGATGCCGGAATCAATTCTATCAATATGAAGAACGTTAAAGCAATCGACAAGTATGCATTCAAAGACTGTAAGGATCTTAGAAATGTAATCCTTCCTGCTGATTTAACAGCAATCCCGGATAGCATATTTGAGAATTGCAGCGCTCTTGAATCAATAACAATTCCGGAAATGGTTACAACTATTGAGAAGAATGCTTTCAGAAACTGTACAAGCCTTGAATCAGTTGATTTTTCTGAATCACTTACAACGATCAACAGCGAAGCATTCAGAAATTGTTCAAGCCTTAAGGAAGTTGTTTTACCTGAATCAATTTCAGTTATTGGTGCATCTTCATTCAGAGATTGTACGTCTTTGACTTCTTTAACAATTCCTGCTTTTACATCAAAAATGTTCGCCCCTAACTGCTTTGTTAACTGTTCATCATTAGAAAACATTAATTCTGAGGATTATGAAGTATTGGATAGTCTATTCTCCGACCACTTCTTACATGGCTGCAAAAATCTTCGTAAGATCAACGGTGAACCTTTGGTTGTAAGCGTTGAAAACTCCGAACCAAGTTTCAATCCCAATTACAGCAGTATAATCAAGAATAATTACGGTATGATTGATCATAACGAATTGGGATTTTTAAGTGATTACCTCAAAGATGAAATCAAGTATGTTGTAGCTACTAATGTAACCGACGATATGTCAGATGTTGAGAAGATCAAGTCACTTCATGATTGGCTTTGCAATAAAGTCGTATATGCATATACATTTAGAGATGGTATAAGAGTTCCGGATGATTCTTGTAATGCCAAGGAAGATTCAGCCGCATTTATTGGAGATTCAGCAATATGTGAAGGTTATGCACGTGCATTGGCACTTCTTCTGAACGAAGCTGATATAGAAGCATATTATACTGGTTCTTATGGCAACGGCACCGATATGGGACATGCTTGGTGCATTGTTAAATTAGGCGATCATTATTTCCATGTTGATGCTACACATGATGATTCCGGCGCTGATCCAAATGGTACTATAGATTATGATCATTTCTTAATATCAGATACTGACATAAAAAAATGCTCCAATGGCCATTCAGCTTGGGTAATCGAAGCGCCTTCAAGCAGATTCACATATACTCTTCCTGCTGAAACACCTAAATGCTCCTATTCAGTAGGTGATGTGAATATGGACGGAGTAATCAATCGTGATGATGCTAATCTTATCTGGGATTATTACAAAGGCAACATTGACTCGATTGATACTGTGCTCGCAGATGTAAACTTTGACGGTAAAATCGACTGGCAAGATTACTTAGAGGATCTTGAACGTCCGTTACCCTGAAATAACATTTATTTATACAACTAACATATAAAGCTCAGCGTCTCCTGCGATAAAACGTGGGAGACGCTGTTTTTTTAGTTATAAAACTACATGAAAGCCCAAAATACGTCAAAAGTTTTGTCACTCCTATTGCAAATTTCAATATGTTATGATATAATACTCATAACGAAAAAGCAGCGCATTGTAATCTATATATGACTATAAATCCTTACTATATGGATTACAAAGAATGGAAGGAAACATCATTATGGAAAAGAAGTACATAACACCTGAAATGGAAATCGACACATTCGAAACCGATGATATCATCACTACATCAGGCAAACCTACAATAGATGATCCTAATACTCCCGAGAACGGATGGGGTTAATAATGAAAACAGAATATATAACGCCTGAAATTGAGATTATTGAGTTCAAGAACGAAGACATTATTGCTACATCTCAAAGCAGCAATGAGTTGATAGACTTCCCCATAACTACGCTCCCCTGATTCGCTACTCTTGCGTGGACGGAGCGATGCAGTACAAGATTAAAGGATATTACAAGCAGCAAAACATCAGCCAATAATGATTCAAGAGTATGAAATAGCTCTTGACAGGCTGTGTTACATAGGATAATTGAAAAAATGAAAGATACTTACAAAGATCTTATATATCTCCTGTCATGTGCCGTAAACGGTATTACAGCGGATAAGGCAAGGACAGAGACAATGGACCTTGAAAAACTTTACACGCTTGCGAAATTTCATACAGTCCGGGCCGCTGTATGCATTTCTCTTGAACGTGCAGAAATAAATCACGCTGAATTCCATGAAGCGTACAAGAAAGCTATCAGAAAGAATATCTATCTTGATATGGAAAGAGCTGCGATAACGGAAGATTTTGAACAGCAAGGCATCTGGTATATGCCGCTGAAAGGCGCACTTCTGAAAGAACTATATCCCGAAAACGGTATGCGTGAAATGTCTGACAATGATGTTCTCTTCGATGCCGGCAAGCGGAAGCAGGTCAAAGATATCATGCTTGCTCATGGATACTCCATAGAAGGCGAAAACGGCGGACATCATGATGTTTATATGAAACCGCCTGTGTTGAATTTTGAGCTTCACACAGCGCTATTCGGAAAAGGCCATTCCGAAGTATTCAACAGGTATTACGCTGACACCAAAAGACTTATGCGCCTTGATGACGGCAGTAAATACGGCTATCATCTATCCGATGAAGATTTCTACGTGTTTATGACTGCTCATGAGTATAAGCATTACAGTAATGGCGGCACCGGCATACGCTTGCTCCTCGACTGCTATATTTACTGTAAGAACAAGGGGGATACGCTTGATTGGAAATACATAGAGGAGCAATGCAAACAGCTTGAAATATCAGATTATGAGAATGAACGGAGAGTGCTTGCGAACAAGGTCTTTTCTTCCGAAAGTTTCCCCGAACTATCCGAGAACGAACAGGAAATGCTCATGTTCTACCTGACAGCAGGTACATACGGAACTTATGAAAGAAGGATCCAAAAGGAGCTTAACAAGCAGTCAAAGACAAAGTTCATACTGACAAACCTGTTTCCTTCGGTCGGTTATATGAGAAACTCCATAAAGTTTGTTGATAAGTGTCCGCTCTTGTAGCCATTCGGGATCGTATATCGGTGGGGACGTATACTCATTAAGTTCAGGGATCTCATACCAATTGTTTTTAAAGTAATGAAGAATGATAAGAAGAAAGTTAAAAATAGCTGATTCTATAACGCAACGCCTACCTTGCATCATAAACAAGGTAGGCGTTGTTGTTTTATTTTAAAATCAACACTTGCATTTTTATGATATATATGGTAAACTATTTGTGAATTAGTGGTTTCAATTAATATTTACCGCTAATATATTCATAAAAAGAAAGAGGTTGATTTATGCTATCTTCAAAATGCAGAAAAATCATTTCCCTGCTGTCAACAGCTGTTATGCTATCGTCTAATACAGCAATGCTGCCAGCAAATGCTTCAGTAAAAGAAGCAGAACCGCACGAAGTTCACTCTTCAACATGCGACCACGAACACGATGAAACCGGACACGGCGTAAAGATTGCACTGCTTGATACAGGTACGACTAATACCACGACGTATAAGAGTGTTTCTTTTGTAAATGACGATACGATCGATTCAGATCATGGCAACAAAATGCTCGGAATACTTAATGACAAAGTGCCAGAAGCAAACATACTTGATGTCAGAGTTCTTGATGATAATGGAACCGGAACATACTCTGATGTCAGCAAAGGCATAAAATGGGCAGTCGATAATGATGCAGATATCATCGTTATGAGTTTCGCTGGCTATAAAAACTCTTCACTGCTCTGTGATGCCATTGAATACGCCGAAAATCACAACGTATTCGTCGTTGCTTCAGCCGGAAACACATACGGCGAAAAAGCTGTATTTCCTGCCGCATTTGATACTGTAGTATCAGTAGGAGCTACTGATGAAAACGGCAGTATCATGGACTATTCAAACTACGGTGACTATGTTGATATGTATGAAGTAAGCAGTGACGGTACATCAAGTGCTGCTCAATTTGTAGCAGCTTCTGCGGCTCAGCTTATCGAAGCTGAACAAGATATTTCCGTAGCAGAGCTAAGAAAAGAGTTCCAATGGAATGAAAAGCCCCATATCACCAAAACTGAAGAGGAGAATTCAGAAGAACTTGTTTATGCAGCCTGCAATCACGATTATGAAAAGTGGAGAGTCACCAGAAACGCAACTTGCGCAAAGGAAGGACTAAAAGCCAGGACCTGCAAAAAATACGGCTGTCACTACCAGCAGACACAAACTATCCCTAAAACAGCTCATACCTATGCCTGGAAATCAGGCAGAGCCCCAACCTGTACTGCTGCCGGAACTGAAGAGTACAGATGTACAAAATGCTCTCACGTTTCAAAGACCAGATCAGTTGCTTCACGCGGTCACGATTTTGAAAACTGGAGAGTCACCACGAAAGCTTCCTGTACTTCAGCCGGTACAAAAGTCAGAACCTGCAGACGTTACGGCTGCCATAAGGAAGAAAAAGCTACTATCCCAATAACTCATGAATATGACAGTTGGAAAGTTACCAAGAAAGCAACTTGTACTAAGAAGGGTACAAAAACCAGAATATGCAAAAAATACGGCTGTAAGCACACTGAAACCCAAGATATTCCTAAAATAGCACACAGCTATTCTTGGGAATACGATTATCCGACAAGTTGTACACTTGATGGAATTAAAAGATACAAATGCAAAGGCTGCGATCACGTTAAAGATACAAAGCCTTTAAAAGCCCCTGGACATGATTTCGATAAATGGAGAGTCAGCCAGGCTGCAACCTGTTCTAAAAAAGGTGTCAAAACAAGAATATGCAAGAAATGTCATAAAGAAGAAAAAAAGGAAATTGATAAAAAAGATCACAGCTATTCATGGGTCACCACTGATCCAACCTGCACAGCAGACGGTTATAAGAAAAAAACGTGCAAAAACTGCAAACATGTCGCCGATACTCAGAAATTACCTAAACTCGGTCACTCATACGGAAAATGGGAAAGCATAATTCCCGCAACTTGTGAAAAAGATGGCAGTAAGACAAGAACCTGTACCCGAACCGGATGTCGTAAACAGGAGAAAGAAGTTTTAAAAGCTACCGGTCACAAATGGCAATACAAAACGACTCAAAAAGCCAATGAATACAGTAATGGCACAGAACAGCAATTCTGTTCTGTATGCAGCAAAAAAGGGCAAATAAAGCAAACACCAGCAGTTGATTTTTCAGTTGCACCAAACGGCAATTCACTGCCATTCATGTTCGATTATAATGGTGAAGCAGTCGCAAGAGGATTTGGTATTGATAATGTAACAAAATATAAAGGGAGTAGTGTCTTTGTTATCGAGTTTAAAGCAAACTATAATTGGAGTATAGATGCGCCAAGTTTTGTAAATGTTCACGATAAATCTACCGGTAACGCAATTAAAAACGGAAGCGCAAATAAAAAGTACACTTTGTATGTATGGCTTAATAAAAACAATTTGGAAAAAACTGCAAGAGGAAAAAGAACATCTATAGGTATGCAATTACTAACTTTCAAAGTTGAAAATGCCAATATCCCATTATATTTTAAACATAGCTTTACTATTAATTCTAAAGACGAATCCGTATATTATAATAAAGAACTCAATAATACAGTTGACAACTTAAGGAATAGAAAAGCATCTAATGATTTGATTGATTATCTGTACGGAAACAAACTGACCAACAAGACAATAAAAGTATTCAAGTATGATCAAACAAAGAGTATCGCTATATCATCATATTTTAGTAATCAGGATAATCTAAATATCGATTATTTGATTTTTGAAACTAGTTCAGAAAAGAATAAAAACTCAGATTACAGTCAATTAGATATAAAACTTACTATTTATGATGTACAAGGCATGAAAATCATTCAGGACGGAAGCAAACCATTAATTACAACACAAAACACTATTAATCAATCATTTGTCAATATTACAGATGCTGAATATGAGGAAGCATTGAAAAAAGCTAACACCCGAAAGGAGAATATCAAACTCTTAAAAAATATAGGATTTAAATTCGACTTTAGTAAAAAAATTAAAAATGAGATAATAAACACTACTATCGGTGAACTATCAAACACAGGCATTGACCATATTATTGATACATTCCATCAACTTGATTTTGATACATTCCATGAAAACAATGGTCAAAAAGCAAAAATGACAGATCTAACACTGTCATTATATGATAATTGCGAAATAAATGAGAAAAATAAAGACAGTTTTATAGGTGTTACATGCTACGGCTACAACAAAAATGTAGTAAATAAAGCAACTATCAATTTCGTCATAGTCGATTCTAACGGAAATAAGCTCCCCTATTCTTGGAGCAGTAATTAAATCGTTCTTCTCATTGCAGCTTTTAGCTTCAAATAATCTACATTCTAATTCAAACTTAAAGGCGGACAGTAAAACACTGTCCGCCTTTTTATATTTAGATATATTTTCACTTAATCTCTTGCGTCTCAAAGTTCATGTCATAGAAACTATTGCAACAGAATCCCTGATATGTATCAACGATACGCTGGGCAGCTGTCTTGGCACCTTCGGCATCAGCTCCGATAAGAATAGCAAGGAGACAGTTTCCGTATATTGACACAATATCTCCTCGGCGGAGACACATCTTGACGATGAGGAAAGCTTCCTCGAGAGCACCCGGTTCAAGGCCGCCCTTATGAGGACTGGTGAATGTAAATTTCACAAGATAAGCAGACTTGTCCATACGGTCAAGCAAACGCTTTACAAACCTGTAAAGGTTGGTGAAATTCGACTCATGCACAACAAAAGCACCCTTCTGATCGTCAAGTGCAACAGCCTTGGCAAACGTCTCAAAGCCTACATCAGCTCCTAATCTCTGGGAGGAGATCAAAGCTGTAACGTGCTTGACAAGGAGCTCGTCAGAAGTCGGGAAGACGATAATATCCGTTATTCCCTTACCGAGAAGTTCAGCCTTGTTAGTATCAGAACCGTCAAACGTTACAACAGCGCATGGTATCCCGTGTCTTTTGAAAGTTGCAGCGATGTCGCCTATATCTCCGCCGGAATAGTCCTGAGATACAAGGACACATTCAGTGTCAGGCTTAACATCAGCCGAATCGGTGAAGCTGAATGAAATATCATCCGTAACCGGAAGCGCTGACTTCAAACGTTCATCATTATTGCTAAGAACAACTATATTATACATAAATTCACAACCTTTCATAGCTTGCCGTCATTGCAGCATTGTTTTGGTTTCCGTAAACTCATTCCCTCTGTTAATATTATTATATAACATATTTAGACAAAAATCAATGAACAAATAATGAATTTTTCCATTTTTTGCCAAAACTTAATAAAAGTATTCTTCTTGGGAAAATAATTCATTTCTTTCTTCATTTCAGATCATACTGAAACAAGAATGTTTTTTCATAAAGTTGGGAAGCTCTTAATGAATCTATATACTTTATTTCAAAACAGAATAAATAACGAACTGGCTTCGCATAAGACGAAGCCAGTTTTATTATTATACCGGGTATGTCAATCATCCAGATGCTCATTTCCCTTTTCTGTACCCTCAGGTTCACCATAGGTAAATCTGCATACGCTGGTACGGCTGCCATCGCCGCCTGCTGTGAGTTCATAGACCTTTTTCTTGCCTTCGATCTCGACAACAACTACGAACGGCGAATCCGAACCCTCAGTTCTGTCTCTGTAATTAACTACGCTGACTGAATATGCTCCCGAAGGCGGTGATGCGAAATCAACGTGCTCAGCAGGACTTGCAACTATTTCGCTCACCTGCATATCAACGTCAAGAACACCGCCGTCAGCTGTTCTGTTATTGTAGTATATCTCTCCGCCATTCGGAGTTATAACGTGAAGATCAAGGTCATCTGAAGTCTTCCAGCCGAGAGAAATATTCACCTTCCCGTGACCTGCTCCCATCTGTTCGAGAGTATCTTCCATATCATCAACTATGCTGTTGGATGGATCAGATTCAGGACCGAAAGCCTTCTCACCTGTCGCTTCCTTGATATATTCGCAGACGCTGACTCTGAACTGTGCATCTTCTATCTTGGTTTCCTTATCCTTATAGTTCTTGGCACTTAAGGAAATATCTTTCCCTGCACCGCTTATCTTGTAGAACTTCTCGGTTTTAGTGCCGTCTGTGGTACAGGTGATAGTAACACGATATCCGTCGATCTTTCCGGCATTTGCAGCTTCTGATTTTTCAGGAAGCTGGAAGTTTATCATGCCGTCCTTGAGAGTTATATTGCCTATCGGCTTTGGAGCAAACAACGTCCATACAGTATAACCGCTGATAACATCTTCGGTATTTGATCCGCCGTCTATCTCCAGTGTATAGAGATCTTTCATCGTAGAATATACCTTCGGATCGTACATAATACCGTACTTGGTATTCTTGTAGTTCTTGTTTCCGATAGGGATAAGCTCAAAGTCTGTGAGCTCCTTATAGTTTTCATCGTACGCAAGAAGAACACTCACCTGCTTCTGTCTGCCATCCGGCGGTATCTGCGGATAGATCTTCCGCACAGTTGTCTGATAAGCCTGATTCCTGATAACAGCGTGTTCGCCCTGCTTGGCGAATCCCTTTCGTGAAAGCGCCCACTGGTTTCCGGCATTCTCTCCTGTGTACCACTGAAGCGCAAGTTCATAGAAGTTAGTCTGCTTGGCTTTGATGAATTTCTTATATTGCTTCATAAGCTCCTTATCGTCCATATCAAACGCCTTTTTAAGTGTGGGAGTAAAGCCTCCTGCATCTCCGTAAGCCGTAAGGAGTTCACCGAATGTCAGCGATTTCTTGTTCTTTAACAGATAATCGATAAAGTGACAGAGCGGATAGCCCTGATCGCCTGAATCAAAGCTCTCAGCCTTCCCCTTGTCCCAAAGCTTTGGTGTAACACTTTGTCCGTCGATATATGTCGATGTTGAATCAAGAGGAATAAAGTACGTTTGCCATCTTCCGGGATTCTCGTTTGAGACTTCAGTTATCTCCGGGAAATAGTCCTTTGCTTTGAACTCTATCAGCTGAGCGGTAGCTTCATCAAACTTCGTATTTGAAGTTGCTTTACCTCGGTATTCTCTCTGACTGACGTGAAGCAGTTCATGTATAAGGGTAGTAAATGTCGAGCCATTTGTATCAGTACCCTCCATGATATCATTGCCTTTTACGACAACATAGTAATTGCCCAATGTGGTAAACTGGACAGCACCGCCTGCTTTATAATTATATTTCAGGTATATGTCTATGACCTGATTATATGTAAAGTAGTTGTACCAGCTTAATTCTCTGGTATCCGGCGTAATGACCTTCGCTTCATCCTTAAGATACTTATTGGCTTTTATGCAGTATTCAGAAAAGGTCTTGATATAGCTGAGATCTACACCGCTATTTTTGACTGCATTTTTGTAATCTTCCAGTGCTTCGATGTATTCAGGATCAGCACCTACTATCCTTTCTCTTTCACTTTTTTTGAACTGCGTTAAATATGTCTCATAAGAAGGGTGCTGCTTATCATCACCACAACGCTCATTTGTAAGCTTCACAGCATTTTCTTCTATTTCATCTTTGTGTTTTTTGGCAACCTCAGTATAAGTCGTTTGGCGAATGCTCTCCGCGGTTTCAATAGCCTGAGAATACTTTATCCTGACATTATAGAGTTTCTTTCCAAGAGTCTTGGAATCTTCCATATAAGGGCCTTTTTCATAGATATACACTTTATTAAAACCGCCGAGCCATGCTCCGGAGCCGCCGAACTCCCAACCGACAGCAACAAATGGTGCTAAGGCAGCCGCCGCTCCTAAAAGACCTGTTAACGTAATAGGACAGTTTTTATTGGAATCAAAGCTCAGATGTCCGTTTTCAATGGTGGTAGAGTATTCATGCCATACCCCGGTGTCCGATATGCGGTATACACTGAGATACGGATAGTTCTCCTCTAATATCCCCAGCTCCTCGAGGTCAAGGTCAACGTGGAACGTTCCCGGAAGAATTTCATCTTCGGCGAGTCCTGCATCGAGCTCCCACGCATAAAGAAGCTTTTCGTCAGGATCAACTTCCTGGATAGCTTCATCAAATACAGCAAACTCATCTTCTGTACATGGAGTCATCGTGAATTCTCTGTCACGGTCGAGAGCATTTTCCTCAGCGGATATCACTATTCCCGGCTGAGGTTCTATGCTGAAAGCCTTACTGTTTCCGGCAGGGAGAACATTAGCTGTCTCCTCCGGCTCTATATCCGGAATACCGTTCAGAAGCTGATCAGCTGTGTGAACTATCGGCTCAGGCTGCTCCTTTCTTATAAGCGGTATAATAAAACCGGGATAGCCGAAACCGGTAAACAGTAGCGCAAGGACTATCGAAGCAGAGACAAGAGCAATACTGATACGGTTATTCTTTTTTCTTCCGATCATACTAATCCGCCCCCTCTTCAGTGTAGTTCATCCACTCATAAGGTCCGAATTCTTCTTCATAGTATTCAGCTGCTATTTCGTCAGTCTCAGGCTCATAATTCTCATATTCACCTGCCTCAAAAGCAGCATTTATCCTGTCATATTCAGCTGCCTGTTCTTCATTTGTAGTGTCTTCAGCAACGATAAACTCGTCCTGTTCCTCAACATCTCTTGCATCACGTACTCTGCCAGGGATAAATATGATACCGAGTATGAGCAGTGTCAGGCAGACTGTTCCGATGACAGCGGTGCGTATTACTGCGCCCTTGCTGGCTTCGTCAGGTATTACAACTCCTCTGAAAACAGCAAACGGCGACTCCGGCTCAGTGCTGACAGCTCCATTCACCGGAGTGCGGCACTTCGAGCAGAATTTAGCTCCCGGAAGCATCTCAGCTCCGCATGAAGAACATCGCTGCACCTCAGCAGTTGCTATATTCTCAGCAGAAGGAGCATTCTCTTCCAAAACAACAGCACTTCTGCACTTAGAGCAGTATTTTGCTCCAGGAAGGAGCTCTGCACCGCAGTTCTTACACTTAAAATCAGCCATATAATCCCCTCCTTTATCTAATAGTGTACGTGTTTACTTTCTGACAAGTGCCAGATAATTCGTTGAACCGTCCGACAGATAGAGTGTTCCGAGAGCATACTGCTTTCCGTCTGCTCTCCAGAATGAATGAAGGTCAATAGTGACGGTGCTTCCGTTCACATCAGCTGCTGTGTGTATGACATTTCCATTCACAGCGCCTGTGAACTGCGTTACAGTGCCCTCATCCATATAATATGCTTCTGAATAAGGCGGCTCAACGTAATACCAGTCAACGGTCAGGGTAACTCTGTTGCCGTCAAAGAATATCTCAATGTTGTCTATCTCGCGAGTAGGACCTGCGCCTGTCGTATCTTCATACACTATCATAGACTTCCAGCCGCCGCCAGTTGCGTAATAATTGTCAATCACCTCAGCATTCGGAGGCGGAGCGGTAACAAGTCCGAACTGACCGGCACACCAATCAAACTCGGCAAATGTCGGACGGTCGTTCGTTGAATATGCCGCAGCTTCTGCCTTGGCAGCTGAATCAGCAGAAATAGCAGTTTCAGGCTCTGTCGCTGTTTCCGTTGTTGTCTCGGTTACAGTAGTTGTTTCCGTAGTAGTTGTAGTTCTTTCGGTGGTCGCAGTTGACTTAGTAGTCGGCTCTGTCTCAGATGTTGTTTCTTCCGTGACAGCTGTGGTTTCTGCTTCGGTCGTGTCAGATGTCACAACAGCATTTTCGCTTTCGCTTGCTTTATCGCTTGAACTGTCATCACCGCTGTTCTTTGCAAGCAGAAATATCACTCCTCCGACTGCCGCTGCAAGAAGTACAGAAAGCGTAACGATTATCGCTATCATTCCGCCGTTTTTCTTTCCTCCCGACTTCGCAAACACATTCGGCTGCTGCGGATAGTTGTAGTTGTTCGGAGTTGGAGGCACCTGATTCGGCGGTGTATACGGTGTTTGCTGTGCCGGTCCGGGATTTGCAGGTGCAGGAGCACCCGGAGTTATACTTTCACCGCAGTAGGCACAGAAAATATCATCGTCTTTTATTTGTTTTCCGCATTTTGGACAGAACATAAAATCACCTCTTCATTTTGGCATATCAGAGAAAGTTGTTTACTATTTTAATGTGATTATATCATATATATAATATAGTGTCAATGTAAAAACGAATTTTTGTTACAATTATTAATTGTTAGTTTACAATTCGTTCACAAAGTTGTTTTCGGCAATAACAAGAGGAGCGCCATAAGAAAAAACACTATACATCGCTGTACAGTGTTTAATGTATACTATGCTTTTCAGTCAACAGGCTTCTTTCCTATAAGGCGGATAATATCCGCTTCGTCAGCATCAGGATAAAGCTGTTTAACTCTGTCGATAATTCGTTTCCATGATTCATACGGAGTTTCGCTGTATGCAGAGGTTACTCTCTCATAGCCCCATACAGCTTCCGGCGGAAGAAGTACCGATACAGCCATGCCGTATTCCTCTCCCCTCTTATTCCTGCGCCTGTGAAAATCCGCTGTAACAAGGTAAGTTTTCATCATCAGTTCTGAGCAGATTCCGGGAAAGTTCTTCTCGCCGCCCTTGCCAAAACCGGCAAGCTTTTTTCAGGTCTGTTGTCAACACCTGTTTATCAGTCCATTCTATATAGCCGTCACTGTCAGTTTCGGTAAGTACGTCCATTATCAGCTTTTCACGGCGGTTTACTTTAGAATCCTCCCAAGCAGAATCAAAGTCGTACCCGTCACGCCTGTAATTGGCAAAAAACGGAAGCCATTCAAGGCTTATGAAGCCTGCCTTTTTATCGAAGAACTTACCGTAAGCCACTTCATGCTGTGAGGCGATAATCTCACGCCACTCCCATGGATCCTGTTCCCTGTTGCCTGTCCACCAGTAATCGGACGCAACGTGTTCTTCAACGGAGAAGCCTTTCACTCCGTTCCCGAAAAGTGGCAGAAAGCCAACTTCTTTTATCCAGTTCACAAGCTCTTTCGAAGTGCGTATCCTGTACGGATCATCCCAAGCAAGTCCGTGTATTTTCCATTCGCCGTTTTCTACTAACATAAGCTGCTCCTAAGCTTTTTATATATTATATCACAACACAAGAGCATTTACAACACAAATCAAAAATGTTATAATATAACTAACGAATTATCCGGAGGAACAAAATGAAAGCTGTTATTGCAATAGATTCATTCAAAGGCAGCCTGTCTTCTTTAGAAGCCGGGCAAGCCGCTGCAGACGGTATACGCCGTGTCTTTCCCGACGCTGAAACTATCATCAGACCTGTTGCTGACGGCGGCGAAGGTACTGCTGAAGCTCTTGTGGCCGGATTGAGCGGGCATTTCCGTGAAACCAAGGTCTCGGATCCGCTCGGAAGACGCATAAAGGCTAAATACGGTATTCTTCCCAACAACACAGCAGTTATCGAAATGGCTGTTGCTTCGGGACTTACTCTGCTTTCTGAGGAAGAACGTGATCCCATGCTCACCACTACTTACGGTACAGGCGAGCTCATACTTGATGCTATAAACATCGGCTGCCGCAATTTCATCATAGGTATCGGCGGAAGTGCTACAATCGATGGCGGTATCGGCTGTTTGCAGGCTATCGGCTTCGGTATGCTCGACAATAGCGGTAAGCAGGTCGGATACGGAGCAAAAGGTCTTTCACAGCTTGTGTCTATAACCGATACTGATGTTATCCCTGAACTGAAAGAGTGCCGTTTTAATGTTGCCTGCGATGTAACTAATCCCCTCTGCGGTGAAAACGGATGCAGTTCGGTGTTTGCTCCGCAGAAAGGCGCTGATGCTGATGCTATCCGGCTTATGGACGGTTATCTTCGTAACTATGCTGAGCTGACAAAGCAGTTCAATGCGTCGGCTTCTCCCGATACTGCCGGTGCAGGTGCGGCCGGAGGTCTTGGCTTTGCGCTGATGTACTATCTTAATGCAAATCTCAAATCAGGTGTTGACCTGATAATGCGAGAAACAAAGCTCGAAGAAGTCATTAAGGATTCGGATATAGTCATAACAGGCGAAGGCTGTCTCGACAGTCAGACAGCTATGGGAAAAGCTCCCGTCGGTATCGCAAGGATAGCCAAGAAATACGGCAAACCTGTTATAGCGTTCAGCGGTGCAGTCAGAAGCGGAGCTGAACTCTGTAATCAGAACGGCATAGATGCTTATTTCCCCGTACTAAGGCAGATTTCCACGCTTGAACAGGCTATGGATAAAAACAGCGCCTACAATAATCTTGCTGACACAGCGGAACAGGTTTTCAGGACGATAAAACTATTTTCAAAGTGAGGTAACAGCTATGGAATCATACAGAATAACCGCCGATGAAGCTAAAAAACGCCTTATCGCCGGAAATGAGAAATACGTAAAATCGGCAGAACTAAGAAACGACGTTTCGCCCGCTAATCTGCTGAAATTCAGTCAGAACGGTCAGCAGCCTTACGCTATAATCATCACCTGTTCGGATTCAAGAGTTGTACCCGAGCTCATATTCTCGGCAGGTATCGGAGATCTCTTCGTTATCAGAGTTGCCGGAAACGTTATCGACTCTCATCAGCTCGGAAGTATCGAATACGCTGCAGAACATCTCGGCACAGGACTTATAGTTGTACTCGGTCACGACCATTGCGGAGCAGTAGATGCTGCTATGAACCATGAACCTGACGGCTATATCAAGTACATCACCGATGAAATAGTCAAAGCTATCGGCAATGAAAAAGACGAAGTCAAAGCCTGCTGTCTCAACGTCAAGCACAGCTGCGAGATCATAGAGCACAGTTTACAGATACAGAAGGACGAGCGCGAATACGGTCTGAAAGTGCTCGGTGCTATCTATCATCTTGAAAGCGGTGAAGTAGAGTTTTTATGATCGTACTTCGTCTACAGCAACACCAATATGTCAAAGGAGAATAATATGCGAATATCCCAAAGATGTGCAGAATGCTTGTACGAGCGTCAGAAGAATAAGACAAATAATGCCGAATATCTCGCTGAGATAAAAAGGCTTCTCGATAATCGAAAAGAAACGGATACCAGTCCGTATATGGTGTATCTATTCAATAAAGCACATCTGAGATTTTTCGGTGAGAGTGCGGATTACAGCGCTATAAAAAAGCAGTATAACGATTTGGTACTGTCAATGGAAGACACTCTCCGGAATGAAATAAACTCCTCCGAAGATCCTCTTGCAACGGCTCTGATTATGGCTCGTATCGGCAATTATATCGACTTCGGCGCAATGAGCAGTATCGACAGCGACGAGTTCCTTGCTCTGTTCCGAAACACCGAAATGCGCGAAGATGACAGAATAACTTACGAAGCGTTTCTCCGCGAATGTGCTGATGCTGAGACCTTTCTTCTGATATGCGATAACTGCGGAGAAATAGTTCTCGATAAGCTCATGCTCGAACAGCTGAAGAAGAGATTTCCGCAGCTTACGTTAAGAGCTATGGTCCGAGGCGGAGAAGTCCTGAATGACGCTACTGCCGAAGATGCACGCTATGTCGGTCTTGATGATGTTGCTGAGATAATTTCCAACGGCGAAGCTATCGCCGGTACTATCTACGAAATGCTTACCGATGATGCTAAAAAAATCCTTGACACTTCTGATGTGATACTTGCAAAAGGTCAGGGCAATTATGAGTCTATTTCCGGACAGGGCAGGCATATATTCTATGAATTTCTCTGCAAATGCGACCTGTTCACGACACGCTTCAATGTTCCTAAACTTACCGGAATGTTCATCGAAGAACGCTGAATACAACAAAAGCGGCAGCCATTGGCTGCCGTTCGTCATTACTGATGCTTATTACTTTATGCGTTTGAGTCTGCCGTTCTTTACCATAAACACGCGGTCTGATATTTTCATCAAGGCTTTATCATTATAGGAATCGGTATAGAATGTATCTATCCGCTTATTGCCGTACTTTTTCTTGTACGCCTTAACCTTACTGCTTCCGAAGTTAAGATAGCCTACTTCCATTTTCTCAGTATCTATTGTGCTGCACAGGATATTCTCCGTGTTGAGCATATCTTTTATCCCGTTTATCAGAAAGTCCGGTCCTGCGGTGATTATCGCGTCTTCCTGACGTATGCGTCTGAGCATATTCAGATCGAGCTTGCAGCGATTTCTGTTCCAGAAACCTTCAACAGCACCGAGCAGCTCTTCGCTGCCGCTGAGAGTACTCTTCATAAAAGCGTTTATAGCTTCGATAGTTTTTTTCTTGTTAAGAATGCAGAGCTTGTATTTCAGAAGAGTATAGAAGATCTTAGGAAGATACAGGATTATTCTCTTGTTGTTCCTTATCATATATAGTGCAAGATCTACAGAACTTTCTCCCTTGTACAACGTATTATCAAAATCAAAAACTTTCATTGCTCTCAGCTCCTTTGCTATTTCTATGTAATCATTATAACATATTATGCTTGAAAAGTCATTAAAATTTTATTAATACTAAGAATAATAACAAAAACCTCTGAAACGAAGTAAATACCGCCTCAGAGGTTTTTAACTGGAAGAGTTGCTCAAATACGCATAGTCTAAATCATATTATACATATAAAGAGCGTAATGTAATACATCACTTAGCTTTCTTCATAATTTCTTCAATAGACATGCCAGTTGCATCCTTAACATCTTTATTCATACTGGAGTATATGTAATAATCTACAAGGCCCTTAGCATACTTGTAACCGTGTCCATATTTTTCTTCGTGTTCGTCTACATACTCAACCATAGCTTTATATACAACAGGATCAGAAAGATCAGTATAATTACCATGATATCCAGGAACAGCTTCTTCTACATCTGCAAGTAAAATCGTAGCCTTAACTATCTCGTTATTATAATTCTGTACTCTCTCGATCATAGCGTTAAGAGGATCAATAAGTCCGGCAACTATTTCGGAGTATGTGTATCCAACAATAGGTAAAAGACATGCAAGATCAGAAGATACAGTGATTAAAGAATCAATTGTTTTATCAATGTTAGCATAAGAATCGTCATCAGTTGTGAGGAATACAATTGTATCTGCACCTAATGCTCCATAGCCAAGATATTTAGTAAGGCTTTCAGCAAATTCATATCCTGCTTTATCACTGAAAAGATTAATATGGGTTATAGCCTTCTTGAGCAAATCATAACTTTTAACAGCGATGGTATTATTATTCTTGCTCATTTCAAAAGCATTGTTTATGAATTTTGTATTACAGCCCTTTGCTTCAAGGTAATTCTTTGCGAACTTCTCCTTATCTGATGTGCTGAACCTTAAATAATTAACACCACACTTCGCCACATAATTTTCCCATGTAGTGTTTGAATTAGCTTTATAAGAAGTATCGCATACAGAGCACTTCATACTGAGTGTCTTTGAGTCGTATACATAATTGTGCCCTGTTTTCGGAATTGTAACCTCAGTCAGAACAACATTGCAACGTTTGCATTTGATAACCTTCTTACCTGATGCTGTACAAGTAGGCTGCTTTGTTATGTATGACTCGCCTGCGTTGTGACCATTATTTGAGAGTTTAGGAATTACTGTAGTCTGAACAATCTCACCGCACTTTGTGCATTTGGATTTTTTGTATCCATCTACTGTACACGTAGGCTGCTTCTCTTCGAAGCTTCCATTAAATGTGTGAGCCTTCTTATCGATATACTGCTGATCCGAAACATATGCACAAACTGAGCACTTATACTGTTTTACACCCTTATCGGCACATGTTGCAGCCTTTGTTACTACCCAGCTAAGGTGGTGACCGAATGCACTAATAGTAACTGTCTGTACGTTTCCACAGTTCTTGCATGTACGTTTCTGCGAACCAGCAACTGTACATGTTGGCTGCTTAGTAACTACCCAACTACCATAATCGTGACCATATGCAGGTATTGTTTCTGTTCTAATAACATCTCCGCACTTTTGGCATTTGGCAACCTGTGAGCCTGCTGATGTACAAGTAGGATTCTTTATATCAGTATAAGAGCCATTGAAGGTGTGAGGCTTCTTATCGATATACTGCTGATTAGAAACATATCCGCAACGTGCACACTTGTACTGTTTTATACCCTTATCTGAACAGGTTGAATCCTTTATTACTACCCAATTAAGATCGTGACCAAGTGAAGGAATAGTAATTGTCTGAACTTTTTTGCAATACTTGCATGTACCTTTCCTTGAACCAGAGCTTGTACATGTACGCTCCTTAGTAGTTACCCAATTAACAAAGTCGTGACCATGTGGAGGGATTGTTTCTGTTTTCATAAATGCTCCGCACTTTGAACACATGGCATCCTGTGAACCTGCTGATGTACAAGTAGCACTCTTTATATTTGTGTAAGAGCCATTAAACGTGTGATTTGTACACTTTGCTGCTGAATATACAACTGTATCTGCATTTTCTTCATTTGAAGCCTCAGCAGCTGCTGACTTATCAGCATTGTAGGAAGCTCTGAGTTCTGATACTGTTATGTCAGGATTCTGCTCCATTGTTACAGCTGCTGTTGCTGCAATGTACTGAGCTGCACCTGATGTACCGTCAGACCATTCAACGTATGTATCTACATAATCGCCGAAGTTTGAATAATCCTGTATGTTTCCGTTCTCGTCGAGAGCGCCTACTGAGATTACAGTAGGATATGCAGCAGGATAAAGTGCCTTATTGTCTGAGTAGTTACCTGCTGAAGCAACTACGAGCACTTCGTGCTCTTCTGCATATGCAAGTGCATCTTCGAGAAGAGATGACTGGTTCTCACCGACAAAGCTCATTACAATGATGTCTGCATTGTTGTCTACTGACCAGCGGATACCCTTTTCAACAGTTGAGTAAGTTCCGTGACCTTCATCGTCAAGGACTCTTACATCAAGGACATCTGCCTCAGGTGCAACATCGCTGATAATGTTCATCATATCGTTTCCGTGATCAGAACCGATAGTTGCATCATCAATGAATGATGTCTTGCCTGCTGTTTCAAAGTTTGTAACACCAGCATCGAGGAGCGCAATTGTTACGCCTTTTCCGCCGTGGCTGTGGTCACAGCAGTCATCGTGATCATACTCTTCACACTCATGATCGTGACAAAGTTCTTCAGTCAGCTCTTCTGTTTCGTTAACGTTAGCTACAGGGTTTGTGTTCTCTGCGTTTGCAGCAAGGACTGTATTAAGTCCGAGTGAAGTTGCTGCAAGTGTCGTTGCAGAGATCGACGAGATTAATCGTTTTAAAATTTCATTTCTCATTCTTTTTCTCTCCATATTTATTATTTTTTTGAGTGAATAGTTCCTTTCGTTATCACTACCCTTATACTTAGCCACACTTTGGTCATATTGTTCCCTTGACCACACTTTCGGATATTAAGTGGCGCTGTTTCTGAAAGGCTATTATTTACGATAATTTCTTCAATATTCACCGTTCAAGCAACAGCTCTGAGGACGCTGAAATTGCTTCAGCAAAATATAAAAAAGAGTTCTCGTATAGACAGCGCGATTTCCATTATATCAAAGTGATTTGTGAATGTCAACATTTATTCGCATATATATTTTTATTTAACTTTGAGTAATTATAAGTTGAATAATAACTTTGCGAATTCAACGTTATTCTTTTGTTATTGTTCATTACAATATTTGTTGAGTTGCTGATTCAGATTGTTTTTTTGTTGTATACAAATAATATGTAATTACTTTACACAAAGCCAACCATTCCGGATTGTGCACAATGCTAATTTTATCCGATTTATTGAGAAATTTTGCCGTCAGATATTGCATAAGCTGAATTGTGTGTGATAAAATATTATTATAAACATACACTTGGTACGGCTGCTGCACAATTGCCGTACTTACGCGACTTCCAGGAGGAATCAACATGAAAAAACTACTATCAACAATGCTGTCACTATGCATTATGGGAACTTCGATTTTTACCGTTCCTTTTACTTCACATGGCAGTATAACACAATCAAATGGCGAAGCAAATTACAAAGGAATGGTTTTCAAGATGTATTCTGATCACGCAGAGCTTACTGATTATCATCTTGAAACCTATTCAGAGCTCACAATTCCAAGTTCAATATACGGCACTCCTGTCACAACGATATGTTCATACGCATTTGAATACGCTCCTTATCTAAAGCAAATAATTATTCCTGACACCGTAACCCAGATTTGCGAAGACGCATTTTTTGAGTGTTGGGATCTGCAATCTGTGACTATACTCAATCCTCAGACATATATCTATCCTTCTGTATCAACGATATGTAATGAAGAAGAAAACGGTTATCCTAAGGATACGACACTTGATCTGAATTACACCTATCAGGGTTCAATATATGGATATGCCGATTCGACTGCGGAAGAATATGCAAATAATTTCAATAAAAACTTTGTAGCAATTGATGAATCCACAGTATACGAAACCGAGATAGTAACACAGGAATTTGAAATATATAACGTTGATGATACCGGAAGCTGTACTACTATCTCACACTGCTTCACAGGTCTGTACGGTGATATCGAGCTTCCCGAAACATATCACGGCTATAACATTGAAAAAATAGGTGACAACGCTTTCAGTAGGTGCTCAGATATAACATCAATTACAGTTCCGGCAACCTATAAGTATATCGGCAAGGACGCATTCTATTACAAAGGTTTGCTTCGTTCGATAACGATTATGAACCCTGATATTATTTTTGATGAAAATACCATTGAAGTCAATCACGATGTAACAATTAACGGTTACCGTAATTCAACCGCTCAGGCTTACGCTGAAAAGTATGATTTCAGATTTGCAGCTTTGGATGATGATTCAACTCAGACAACAACTTCGACTGTAACAACAACAGCGGAGATAAGCACAAGTAGCTTAGAATACGAATTATACAATTTTGATGTTACTGGAAGCTGTCCTACTATCTCATACTGCTTCACAGGTCTGTACGGTGATATCGAGCTTCCCGAAACATATCACGGCGTTAAAATTGAGAAAATAGGCGACAATGCTTTCCGTAAGTGCTCGGATATAACATCAATTACAGTTCCGGCAACCTACAAGTATATTGGCAAGGATGCATTCTATTACAAGGGATTGCTTCGTTCGATAACAATTCTGAATCCGGATATTGTTTTTGATGATAACACCATTAAAGTCAATCACGATGTAACAATTAACGGTTATCGCAATTCAACTGCTCAGGCTTATGCTGAAAAGTACGGTTTTCAATTTGCAGCTTTGGATGATATTTCAACTCAGACAACAACTTCGACTGTCACAACAATACCGGAAATAAGCACAGGCAGCTTAGAATACGAGTTATATCATGTTGATGTTACAGTAAGCTGTCCTACCATCTCATACTGCTTCACAGGCCTGTATGGAGACGTTGAGCTTCCTGAAACATATCATGGCGTTAAAATTGAGAAAATAGGCGACAACGCTTTCCGTAAGTGCTCAGACATATCAACAATTACTGTTCCGGCAACCTATAAGTATATCGGCAAGGACGCTTTCTATTACAAAGGACTGCTTCGTTCGATAACTATCCTGAATCCTGATATTGTATTTGATGATAACACCATTGAAGTCGATCACGATGTAACAATTTACGGTTACCGTAATTCAACTGCACAGGCTTACGCTGAAAAGTACGGATTAAAGTTCAGAGCGCTGGAAGATCCTTTCCTGAAAGGCGATGCTAACCTTGATGATAACGTGAATATTGCCGATGCAGTACTCGTTATGCAGGTCGCTACCAATCCTGACAGATATTCTAAATTCAGAAGCAAGATAAGCATCACTTCACGCGGTGAAGCACTTGCAGATGTTGACGGCAAGCCCGGTCTCTCAAACACAGATGCGCTTCAGATACAGAAATACAAACTCGGACTTATAAAGTCTTTTGATAGATAATATCTAAAAAAGAAAACTCCTCTATATAGAGGAGTTTTTCTCGTTATATGTCTTCAAATCAATTCAAAATGTAGACGAATTATTTTTTCATCAGCTTCTGATACTCTTCCATATCAAGCACGCCCTCAGCAGCTTTAGTTCGCAGCTCGATAGCATACTCACCCCACTCTGAAAACTCAACCTTAGTCATTTTTCCTTTCATAAAGCGAGCGTAATGCTGCTTGTAGCCACGATTATAAATCTCCCATACAGGATCGTTCCTTAGTTTCTCTTTAAAGTTGTGACTCATAGCGTGGTCACGGCAAGTCTTCGGCGGATTGCTGCTGATAAGCCTCTTGCAGAAGTGTGAGAACGTAGTGTTCTTCATGATAAACCAGCGACCACAATTCTTGCAGCGAACAGGCATAAACTTTTCCTCGATACACTTGAACAACTCAAAATACAGAAAAGCTCCCAGCGACGTGAAACGATAGGTCTCACAGAGTATGGGACCTTTTTTCGTATCAATGACTGTATGTCCCATACACATACTTCCGCCGGAAACAATGCCTGTATATCGCTGAAATGTGTCTATAACTTTTTGAGTTGCCGGATAACTGTTGTGGTCACAGAGCTCGTCCGCAAATGGCATAAAAATGCTTTTGACGCGGATTATATCTTCAATAAAAGTTGAGAACTCGTTTGTCATTTGCTCAATACAAGTTGTGAAGTCCACAGCGTCCTTTCGGTTCTCGTAGTTGCTGAAAACTTTCTTGCTGTCGAATTCATAATCAGATAGCGCTCGTAGTTCATTTAACTCTTCCGTGATATACATTTCCTCATAAGACACCGGTATACAGTCTGCATCAATAAAATGATCGTTATAATCTACAGACTCAAACTCAGAGTCTTCATAGAAAGGATCATCAAAGATATCGTTGTAGTATGCAAACAGATTTCTCAGCAGACCGTGCCTGAAATGCTTTGTGTCGTATGGCGGAAGTGACTTTGCAATATCCATGATGTCATTGTAGGCAAATTCTATTTCCTGTGCTCGCTTACCTATGTCGGCAGGACAGAATAAGGAACTGATGTTCAACTCACGCTTTGCACGTTCACATACATTGTATAACTCGCCAAGTGCAGTTGAATTCATTGAAAAATAGCGCAAAATTATCTCTCCAAGCGGATACACTCTTCCGTCTGAAAGATAAATCTTTCTGTCATGATAGTGTGCTTCTATTTCAAACATTGCGTCTCCTTTCGAAAATAGTGTTCGATTTTTTATGTAGCAAAACTTCGGCTTTATATCAAATCAATCGCCTATCAACGCGAAAAATCAAGTTTACAATATATTTACAAAAAATAGATTATAGATTGATAGCGATAGAGATAGTATACTATATCTATTGACATTTGTCAAGCGGTCGTGTATACTGTACTCAGTTAAGACGTCCGGACAACTCTTGACATCATTCGTTCAAAAATAATTCGTAAGACCGAAAGGAAGATGTATATGAAATACAACATTAACACTATCAACTGCACAGCTTACAACAACGGTGTCAACTCTCCTCTTGAGTATCTCAACATCACTACTCCGGCTGAATTCAAAGTAGTAATGGAGCTCCTCTGCTACTACGATGATGAGAAAGGAACTACAACTCTCAGCCGCAGTGATATAGCAAGAGATACTGCAATGTCCCTGAGCAATGTTGAGCGTGCGCTGAAAACTCTTGCATTAAAAGACATCATTCGAATACACCACAATCACTCCGATGACGGCCGTCAGATTGAAAACTCATATACAATCGCATTTCTCAACTATGATATGAGCGATGAAAAGCTGCACGAAGCCGAACTATCTCTTCGCTTCAAAAGCTGAAACTGTCATAAGGTGTGTGTCATGATGTCATAGGCTTATATATTAAGTATACAAGATAATATATATATTAATACGGAGAAGGAAGGTATATGTTACTTGATAGTTATAATATAATAAGCGCCTTCTTTCTTCTGCAATAATGATTTCAGCAGCCCAATATAGCAGTCGCCTATGACAGGAAAACAAAACACGCAAAATAAGCCCCAGGTTTGCCGCCTTCAAAAGCAAACGAGTATAACTCCCCTACTCTCCACGTTGAAAGCCGTTGTTGCGCAACGTGGAGAGTGTGTGGGGATATTTCAGAAGCAGAAAACAATCAAAAGGGTTCCGGTGAGAAGATCGGTACGCTTTCGTACCCACTTACATTGTACCGGCAAGCATAGCAGCTGGCATTCCGCCTGCCGCTGAAACGGGAGAACCCGTGCCCCTTTTCGAGCCGGTTTGCAGTTTGCAGGTAAAAGGCTGGCGTCAAAGCGCCAGCCATTCCACATCGGATCGGCAAAGCCGACCGAATTTTCGGCGTTTGTTGCAACGCGAGTGCTGGCGTCTTTCTTGCCAGACTCACAAATTGCAGGCGTCTTTTTTCAGAATTATACCTGATAAAGACTATGATTAGGGAAATATGGCAGGCGTCATGAGTCAAAATCATCGCTTAAAATTGCAGCCGCAAGGAGGTGTAAAAATGGACAATGCAATTTCAAAAAACACTCGCAAAAACAATTGCTTGTTCATAGTATTCAGACAAGCAATGCCCCAATAGAATATATGGGAGGCGATGCTTATTTTAGAAATCAACAGGAGCAGTTACCGTTCGGAGATCAAAGATGTGACGACCAGCAAAGGCACTATCGTCATCGAAAATCTTTCTCCCGGCAAGAAAGACAGCAATGCTTTAAGATCAGCCGAAACCGAGCTGTACAGTGTTTTCTCAAAATACAAAAAAGTACTGGACAAATGCGGTTCAAAGTGATATACTGTTGCGGTGTAGAAATACACCGCCAGTCACTCTGAAAGGAGCTGATAATATGATAGCTATATACGCAAGACAATCCGTTGACCGAGTCGACAGTATCTCTATCGAACAGCAGGTCGAGACCTGCAAGTATGAAGCTCGTGGAGAAGCATTCAAGTCATATACAGACAAAGGTTACAGCGGAAAGAACACCAACCGTCCTCAGTTCACTCAGATGATGAACGACATTAAAGCAGGCTATATAAACACTGTCATCGTCTACAAACTCGACCGAATAAGCCGTTCCATTCTCGACTTCTCAAATATGATGGAGACCTTCAACAAGCACAAGGTGCAGTTCATCTCTGCGACCGAGAAGTTCGACACATCGTCTCCTATGGGTAATGCCATGCTGAATATCTGTATAGTATTTGCTCAGCTCGAACGTGAAACGATACAGAAGCGTGTCGCTGATGCTTACTATTCCCGAAGCCTGAAGAGCTTCTACATGGGCGGACCTATCCCCTTCGGCTTCAGAAAAGTCCCTACAATTATCGACGGAATACACACTTCAATGTACGAACCTGTCCCCGAAGAAGAAAATTTAGTCAGGCTGATATATGAAATGTACTCACAGCCGAACACTTCCTACGGTGATATAGTCAAATACTTCGTTGAGCGCGGAATAAAAAAACGCGGCACCAACTGGGCTCGTCCCCGAATAAGAGAGATACTCCTTAATCCTATCTACGTCAAAGCCGATCTCGATGTGTATAACTTCTATGTGAACAACGGCGCAGAGATAACCAATCCGCCTGCTGACTTCATCGGAGAGAACGGATGTTACAGCTACAGGGGCAAGGGCGACAAGAAAAAATCAGCTTCATCGGTAGAGGGCTATCAGATAGTTCTCGCTCCGCACAAGGGCATAGTTGACTCGGAGCTGTGGCTGAAATGCCGTGAGAAATGTATGTCTCAGAAGCAAATGATACCGTCACAGAAAGCCAAGAACTCATGGCTGTGCGGAAAGATTAAATGCGGTGAATGCGGCTATGCACTCGCAGCCAAGGTATTCAAATCGCGGCCTAACCGCTACCTGTTATGCTCGAACAGAATGAATTCAAAAGCCTGCATCGGTGCAGGAACTCTCTACATAGACGAAGTAGAAAATCTCGTGTACAACGAAATGAAAAATAAGCTGGAAATGTTCCGTAAGCTCTCATACTCAAAAATCAGTTACCCCAACATCAAACAGACCGAGCTTGAAACCGAACTTGCCGAAATTGACAAGCAGATAAAAGGTCTCCTTGAAAAAGTCGAGGGCTCCGACAACGCTCTCTTCCGTTACATAAATGAGAAGATCAGCGACCTCGATCAGCGCAAATCCGATATAAACGAGCGTATCAAAGAACTGAAACAGAAAAAGGAAATACCTGTTGATAAGATAGACAACCACCTTACGATGTGGGAAGAACTCAGCTTCGACGACAAGCGTCAGGTCACCGATACACTTATCCGTGCGATATATGCTACGGAAGAAAAGATAACGATACAATGGCGGATATGACCGTCGGATACAAAAAACGGGAGCAGTTCATACTGCTCCCGAGCTGTTATATTCAGTTTTTATTTGCGTTTCTTGCCTTTATTGCTGTTCTTTTTCTGCTGACCTTTTGATTTGTTCCCGTTGTTTTTCTCAGACTTATTCTTTGGAGAAGATTGCTTCTTAGGCGACTCTTCTTCCTTTTCATCAGCAGGAATATCAGTTTTTTCGTCAGCTGTCTCGCTGGTTCCTTCCGCAGCCTTTTCAGCTGATTCGTTAGCTGCTGCTTCAGCAGCAAGTACAAGGCGTCTCTTCTTCTCGTAGAACATCATCGCAACAAGTCCTGCGATACCGAGAAGCGTCAGCAGAACGCCCGGAACTATTCCCGGAACACGATAACGGAGTTCAATATCGTGCTCTCCGGCAGGAACTCTGAAGCACGGGAACACTCCTGCTACTTTCTCTACGTCGAGCTTTTTACCGTCGCAATATACCGACCAGCCGCCGTCCTGAGCAACAGTTGCCATTACCAGACACTCGCTGTGAAGGTCTATAGTTCCCTCTATCTTTGTTCCAGTAGTCTTCTTGACTTTCATACCGCCGTCAAGAAGCTTGTGGTAAACGTCGTCCCACTTCTGTTCATCCATATAGTACAGGTCAAGTCCCTGACAGCCTATGGAAACATTCTCAGCACGGAACTCTATCTTGAGCTCTTCATCTTTGCTGAGGTAGCCGACAAACGCGAATGCTCCGTTGCCTGTATTTACAGTACTGTCAATATTTGGTCCGACAACATGGAACTGACCTGCACGGAAGTTATGCTCGAAGAAGTAGAAACCGTTTCTCGGAGCTTTATAGATATAGTCAATTGCAGCTTCTTCCTCGCCGTCATTCTTGATATAGAATGAGCTGTCAAGATCCTCGCTGGGACTGAGAGTTACTGTCAGAGTATCAACCTTTTCCGGCTCGACCTTGATATAAGGTCCAACATTGCCTCCGCAGAGGTAGCTCAGGAAATCGTTCTGATTCTGTAGTGCGCGGACCTGATCGGTAACTTCGTACTCAAGAGCAGAATCAGCGACCGCAAATGCAACCGGCAGAACGGTTGTATTTGAGCGGACAGAAACTCCAGTCTTTTCTGTGAGTTCCTTATTCTCAACAGTGCCCGGAAGCTTCGATGTGAGGTTCTTGGAGTAGTCTATGTAGTACTTTATGCCGAAAAGGCTGTTCTGAAGCGGTGACGAAATGCTGTATACCGAGCTTACCTTGTCAGCATAAACACGGTTGCCCATGAATCTGAGGAACTTGTAAACATCACCGTTCATAGTAGATGAATAGTAGCTCATTCCGTGATAGTCGCCCATCATCGAAGAATTGAACGTAAAGCCATTGTTTGCTTCGACACGGTAGAAGTCATCACTTCCGCTTGCGACCTGAGGACTCTTGTCATTGAACTTGACTATCTGATTTGAATAGCCTTTCTCATCGCTGGTCTGGAAGCCCTTGTTAGCATCGTACTTTGAAACTGTGATGAGGTTTTTGCACATATCAAATGACATCAGCAGAGCTATCACAACAGCACAGCACTCAGCAACTATCTTTCTTGCCTTAGCAGTCTTTTCAGCGTCTTTGCGAGTCAGTAAAAATGATACAAGGCTGTTTGCAACAACGATAACAGCTGCTGCGATGAATACTATCTTTGCATAAGCAGCGACCTTGTAGCCTGAAGCGCTTCCCATTCCCTTAGCTGTAAGGAAGAGTCCGAGCGAGCCGAGAGCAGTTCCGATGGCAGTACGGATAAGAGTAAGTCCGCTGTGCTTGTAGAGTCCGCGGCAGCTGAGCATTACAGCGTAGAATGAGAACAGGAATGACCATCTTCCCGGAAGCTGGTTCGGGAAATGGAAACCGTGCCACATATAATTGAGGTAGTTACAGTTCATTGAAAGAACAAGGAAAGTGAGCAGACAGCTGCTGGCTACACGTTCAAGTATCCTGAATTCTTTATTAGCAAAGTAGAGCGGAACGGCAAGAAAGATGAGGATTCCGCAGTAGACGTTCATTCCAGAGTATTCCTGGAAGAAACGCTGACCGGGAAGTGCATACTGGAGCACTCCTGTGACGTTTCCGTACCATTCAAGCTTATCCGGCTTAGGAGCGTCAGCGTCAACTGCAAGAGTATTTGAGATCGCAAATGCAACAGGCAGAGTCACGACTGCTGAGATAGCTCCTGCTATCAGGGAGTATATAGAAAAGCGTCCGATTGCTCCGTAGAAATCGGGAATACCTTTTAGTCTTTTGCGCTCCTCAGTCTTTTCAAGGCTGATGAGCTGAACGGAGTTTGCTGCAAAATACAGCACGCTGAAAATACATACCGCAAATCCGATATAGAAGCTTGTTATAACCGCATAAGCAAGCGACAGCGTGTAGAGCAGCGGTTTCTTTTCGTGTATCAGCTTTTCAAGTCCTATCACTACAAGCGGAGTGAGAACAAGAGCGTCCGTCCACATGAACTGTGATATGAATGCTATCATATACGCACAAAACGCATAGCATACCGCACCGCCTATAAATATCAGCGAACGGGCCTTGCATTTGTACTGCACAGCTCCTAAGAACGTCAGCGAGCTGAGAACTATCTTCGCCAGACAGAACAGGTCAAGTGCCTTGACCATGTACTTGTATGGTACAAATTTCATCAGCAGCAGGAACGGACTGTTACAGTAGTAAGCATTCTGCGCCCAGTTATTGTATCCGAATGCGCCGTTCCACGAATGAAAGAGCTCCGACAAGCTTGCATTCTTATTATTTACGTACATCGAGAAATACTGTCCCCACAAGTCCATGCAGAGAACCGATCTATCGCCAAACGGTGCGATCTTGTTTATTCTGAAGATGATTATTCCGATCGTCGTCGATATTATCGCTGTGATTATGTACGGCAGCAGTTTTGCTAATAAGCTGTCATTTTTGTCTGTAACCGGCGTTTTTACAGCATCCGGCACAGCAGAGTTTACGTCTTTTCTCTTTTTCATGTTTTCCTCCGGAATAGTATGATATTCGGCTATTTGCCGAAAAAAGTGCTAATTTATATTTTAACATATTATAGGTGATTTGTCAAGGTGAAAAGGCTCTATCTTCGCAAAATAAAGCGCCCGCTTACTATCTTTGCTATAGGCAAAGTCATAGTAAGCGGGTTGATTATTATTTATTATATTCAGCGTACCATTCGGCAAACTTTCGTAAGCCTTCTCTGATACCGATAGTTGGTTTGAAGCATAAACATTTCTTAATCTCTACGGAAAATATCCCTTGTATAAACCTTTTCCGCTACATCATCCAAACATTTATCATACCTGTTTGCAATTATAGCTGCGGATTTCGACTTAAACTTAGCTAGATTATTTACAACAGTGCTTCCGAAAAAAGTGCTTCCATTCTCTAATGTTGGCTCATAAATAATAACACTGGCACCTTTAGCTTTAATTCGTTTCATTACACCTTGGATAGATGATTGACGGAAATTGTCGCTGTTAGACTTCATCGTTAAACGATACACTCCGACTACTACATTTTTTTCTTTGCTACTATCATATTCGTTATTATTATCATAACTATAATATCCAGCTTTTTCAAGAACACGATCGGCAATAAAATCCTTACGTGTCTTGTTACTCTCTACTATAGCAGACATCATATTCTGCGGAACATTGCGATAATTAGCAAGGAGCTGCTTTGTATCCTTAGGCAGACAGTAGCCGCCATATCCAAATGAGGGATTATTGTAATAATCGCCAACACGAGGATCATAGCACACTCCGCTGATAATATTAGCGGTATTGAGATTCTTAACTTCTGCATATGTATCCAACTCATTGAAGTAGGAAACTCGAAGTGCAAGGTATGTGTTTACGAAAAGCTTTGTAGCCTCTGCTTCAGTAGTTGCCATATAAAGCACAGGAATGTTCGTCTTTATAGCGCCATTCTGAAGAAGTGTAGCAAACTCCTCTGCTGCTTTTTGGTTCTTTTCATCAGAACCAACTATGATTCGGCTCGGATAAAGATTGTCATACAAAGCCTTAGACTCACGAAGGAACTCAGGACTGAAAATAATGTTATCCATTCCCATTTTTTCACGAACCTGCGCTGTATAACCAACAGGAATAGTTGATTTTATAACAACAGTTGGCTTTTTCTTGCTGTTAGCAGTAGTTTTCTTGATAAGCTCCAGAACAGATTCAACCGCCGAGCAATCAAAGAAGTTCGTTTTTGGATCATAATTGGTAGGAGCAGCAACTATTATATAGTCGGCATCTTTATAAGCACTATCACCATCAGTAGTAGCCTTAAGAGAAAGCTCTCGCTTCTCATGTTCCTTGAGATATTTCTCAATGTAATCATCCTGAATAGGACTTGTCCAGTTGTTCAGCTTCTCAACTTTCTCAGGTACAATGTCAACAGCCGTAACATCATTATGCTGTGAAAGCAGAACTGCAAGTGAAAGACCTACATAACCAGTTCCGGCTACTGCGATTTTCTTTCGCTCAATAATCTTATTCTCAACTGTATCATCTACTAATAAATCAGCACAGTTAAAACCAAGAACATCAGCCAAACATAAAAGCTGATCAACTGATGGAGCAAAGTCCTCCTGTTCCAGTCTTGTGAACATAGTGCGACTTATGCCTGTCTTTTTTGAAAGTGCGGTCTGTGAAAGACCTAAATCTTTTCTTCTGCTGCTTACAGTTTCTGCAAGAAGCTTCAGGGATAAATGCTGCATATTAATCCTCCTGATTTTTGTCATTAATGATGACGATGCTGTATTAATTCCATACGTATTATTATAACTTATGAAGTCAGATATGTCAAGATGTTTGTATAGAATCATTACAAAAGCACTATATATAATAGCTATAGCCAAGGCTCATTGTCATAATTAACAACACATTTGCTGTGTCATACGTATTATTGTTCTTTCGAAGGTGAAGAGGTGGCTTAAACGACGTAAAATAGAGGGAAATGTACAGTTCTAAACACCATAGTTTCGTTACAGTAATGGGATTAATTACATTTGACGCATCGGCGGACAATTCACCTTTCGAGCATAAGAAATACATAAGTATGAAAGCTACTTGTAGTATGTACATATGATTGTTGGATGTATAAAAGTTAGTGGGTTGATATAAATCGCTATATTGATACTATAGCTTCATGATCATTCTCGAGATAATGATGCTCATATGGTATTCTTGCATCCGGCTTCTTAGTCAGAGAATTCTTAGGTGGCTGCTTCTGCAGCAGCTTATCGCCCACATAGATCTGCTCTCCTCCTGTGCAAAGGCAGCAAGGACGGTCAGAAGCATCTCCGAAAAAGCTGATCTTGTATCAATATTATTGTTTTCAAAGTTTATATGTACACCAATTTCATTAAGGTGACGTACATAAGTCAGACATTGAATTGTATTTCTGGCAAAACGAGAAATGCTCTTTGTCAGTATAAGGTCGATCTTACCCGCCTCACAGTCTCTGATCATTTGCAGGAATTTCCTTCGCTTTGTTACACTGGTACCGCTCAATCCTTCATCTGCATAGATACCTGCCAGTGTCCAGCCCGGCTTTCTTTCTATCATAATATGTGAAGCTGCGGCAGTACGGCAGCCACACCACAGTACGTCCTGTTTCATTCCTGTATACTGCAAAGCCGTTTCTGAAAAGTATACAGCCACTGACATCTGCAATAGGCTCGTCCTCCTCAAAGAGTGCTTTTGGTGTCGGCATTTTTGGTCTCTCCTCGAGGCTGAGCATATTTAAGCAATTCACCGAGTGTAGTGTGTGAAGTGATTGGGTTCATTACATTGATCTGAGTATTCATTTTAGTTCCTTTCTGTAAGGAACACACCAAGCGGCAGACGCTCAGAGATTATGCCGAAACGCTCAAAGTGCGCACAGGCAGAAGATGTCTCAGCGTAAGTATTATCATAAAGCCATATATGGCTGTCTGATACATTTCTTACACTTTATGAGCATCTGCCGCCAGTGCGCGCCCTGACTAACAAATGTGATTTGAGTAAACGCTTGCATCCGTGCCAATCACTCCAGAACACTAAGACTTGCCAACGTATTACTCCAACAGTTAAATGAACCGTTCGCTGAGCTTGATCTGTCAGAAATTATTTTTCAGCCTGTAGATTATTCATATATACAGACACGAGACCTATTATTGTCAGAAGGCGATTATGCTAACCCCATGTTTGATCTTGCCCGACAGTTCGCCGCAGCAGATACCATCGTGATAGCCGCCCCGTTCTGGGATCTGTCATTTCCTGCAGTGCTGAAGCAGTATTTTGAGCAGATAAACGCAATAGGTATCACTTTCAAATATACCGAGGAAGGCTATCCAGTCGGACTGTGTAAAGCAAAAAAGCTGTATTATGTAACCACTATGTATGCTAAAATAAAACTGAGCCAGTTAGCCTCAAAATGATAATAAAAAAGTGAGCCACTAAAATAAATATCCTGTATAATAAGAGAAAGAGCTTGTGTACATGAGGGACAAGGAGTGGCAGTAGCAATGGAGATCTATGAAAAGATCAGATATTATCGTGAGCATACTGACTACAGTCAACATAATGTAGCGAAGATACTCGGCGTATCACGCAATACACTAAAGAAATACTGGAATGGCATTGAATATCCGGAAATCTAATCAGATTTAACAGAGAGCCTGTCTGCTTTCAGGCAGGCTCCTTTTCTGCCGGGCATTGCCCGTGGGCAGTCAACGGCAGGGTGTGGCAGAGCGCCCGTGCAGGTGTGGCAGTGTGGACGGTATATACAAAAGTGCAGTCCTCTCAGAATGCCTTTTGTAGAACATGACTGATTATCCCGTGAATTATATATTTTAACTTATTTCTTCCATGTCACGCTTTGAATCAGTCTCCATGAAATAGTCTCTGTTATCGCCGTTAACTGCCGGAGTAATAATGCAATGCCCCTCAATGTCGCCAACGTTTTTCTCAACTTTGATTTGTCCCATTTTACTGTATTTTCTTTAAATAACATGAAAGTGCATCCTGCTATATAGGAAGCGGCTTGAAACAGTTTTCACAAGCTTTGACTTGTCAAGTCTGCTGTTGAAAGCTCTTACAACCTTCATTCAGACTCTTTGACAGTGGACTCGGCAAGCGTATCGCTATACCAAATATTTATCTAACAAACGAATTATCGACATGAATTTAATGAATAATGGATAAACGCCATATATTCAACGAAGAATAGACATATCAAAATTTTTCCATGGAGTTTCAGTATCAATGACCACCATTTCATGCCGGGAGCCATTTTCTACTGGAGTTCTCCAGTCGCCATATTGCTTATCTAAGACGCTCTCATAATTCTTAGGAACTTTGATAGTAGTGTTTTCAAATGGCAGGTCTATATATTCATCATAGAGTGATGAATCCCACATCAGCGAATCTAAATGCACACGGGAAGAAGTTGCACCTAATATCGATGTAGGCTTGTCATCAATTGCACAAGCATTTAGATAGGCCCATTTGATATCCCTGATAGTCATTGATTCGCTTACACATTTATAGTACATTATATACTTCTCGTAATCTGGGTTTGGTGTTCTTCCTCTATTAATCTGGACTAATGCATCATGTCCTCTTATGCATTTCCAGAAAAACATAATGGTATCCTTTTGTGCAGCCTGATCAGCCTGAGACTCCGGAACATAGAAGAGTGGAAAGATGTCAATAAAAATGCCTTTGTCATAATCTTCACCGACATTTTCTTGCTCCCATTTTGTAAAACCAGTTGTATCACTTCTTCTAAGTCTGCTTGCACTTGTTTCACCATCCTTTTCATTCAGAAAGCTCTGAAAGAAAAAAGGATAAGAACATTCTCTCGGTGCTACCTCCAACAGTTTTTTGTAATCCGCCCATGGAAGAAAAACATCTATATCATCATCCCATGGGATAAATCCCTTATGCCTTGCTGCTCCTAACAATGTTCCAGAGGAAGCACAGTATTTAAGGCCATATTTATTGCATATTTCCTTTAGTTTAGCCAAAAGATCAAGTTCTACATCCCAGGTTTTCTTTAAATCATTATTGCTCAACGCTATCACCTCACAAATCTTCTGTATCGTTTGATATTACGATTTTAGCCCATTGGCACACTTCGGTAAATCCTATTTTTTTATGCAGCGAACGTGACTCATCAGAGTAGTAAAATGAATACACCTCTTTATTCTCATTAAGAAGTATGTTACAGAGATCTCTCCATATTTCAGAAGCATATCCCTTTCTTCTGTAATCTTTATGAACAAGCAATTCTGCAACTACTGCTACATCGCCTAACTCAGCATTAGTACAAGCGTGAGCAATAACAGTATTACCGTCCTTAATGACCATGTTACGTGTATAGCCAGATTGATTTCTTTCTATTATCTGTTGAGCAAGCTCGTCATACTTATATGATCTTCCAATATCGTCATCCTCATATATTAGCTTCACTATCTGCTCAAAATCATCATTCTGAACCATCGTGGCCAAACCTTTAGGCTGCTTATCAACAGCTTTTATCTGTGCCACCCATCCTGTAGATATCGTAGCAGATTGCAATGTATTCTGTGGCAAAGCCTTGAAAATCAGTTCTGCTGTCTGAGTGGTACAATAAACCATACTAAATTTATGTTTCTCTACAAACCACCCTATTTCCATCGCATTAAAGGAATTATCAACAGAATAAACATGAATACATGAATAGTAACTCAAAAGAACTGCTGTAGTCTCTTTATGATCGTTTTCCTGTATGAATACTTCTATTTCATCTGATCCGATACCATATTTCTTGAGATCCAGATAAAGATACAAGCATTTGGCATAATCTTTTCCTATATATGAAAACACCTTAGTTTCATCTGCTATTGAACACTTTAATATCATTTTTGTTACCTCGATCACTCATCTGGAAATATAATTTCTGAGAACGGTGAGTGCTGCTCACGTCCCTTTGCATCTGGTATTTTCATATAATCTCCGTAGATATACTTTAATACAGTGTCATAATCACGGGAACTAAATAGTTTCTTTCCTTCAAATAGATACTCTGTACGATCTGTAAACCATGATTTAGGCATTCCATATCGTTCGGAGATAGGATTCTTTTTATACAGAGTTCCTGTGGCAGGAAAAGCAAGACATCGCACCCGGTTTTTGCTATTTTTCCTACTTTTACGCTCATACATTCTAAACTGCGAAAAAGGCACAGAAACGGGTATTTTCGATAATAACGAAAACCATGCCTTCCAGAAACCCTTTTCATTATATTTTGCTACTTCGGACCATAAAATCTTCCTAAGACAATAGCAATGCCAATCCTGGAATATCTGTCCGATAATGCTCTTAGGAATATCATCCATAGGAAAAACGTCAACAAAGATTCCCGTTTTACATTTCAGGTGTTCTTGCCCTACACGCACATATTTTGAACCAGTTCGGCGCAGTTTTCCATAACCCCATCTGTATTCTGGATCTGTTTCATGATCTTGAAAATAGCAAATGGAAGGGTTCATTTCATTCCTATATTTTTTAAACTTTTCATAGTCTTTGCGCAACATTCCGATATCAGCATCATCATCCCACGGAATATACCCCTTGTGACGAACAGCACCTAAAAGACTTCCGCCGAATAGTACATAATCGATATTATGTTTGCGGCACACCCTGTCAAATTCAACAATCATATCTAGCTCTGTTAGTTGCATTTTTCTAAACTGTGCAGGGCTTAACTCCTTCGCTTTACTCATTTATACACCTTCTCGTTTAATCACAGTACAATTACCATTATAAAAGCGTTCAATAGTGTCAGCAATAGCACAAGAAGTTGAATTCTCGATATATAGACTGCTTCTTCCACTCTCGACCGCTCTTGCGAATGCAACTATTTCGTATCGGATGCCTTCACCATCAAGCTGGTAAAAATACCGTTTGTTTTCAGCGCTGTTTTCAAATCGAACTTCAAAATAATCCGTTTTCCACCAAGGCGCCGGAACATATATATACCCTTTTGTACCTGTTATTATCAGTTCTCCCTCTGATTTTGCAGCTTTAGCTATTTTTGCGGAAGCAACAGCTTTATCATATATAAAGTCTAATTTTGTAAAGCCATCGTAATTAAGTTGCTCATCAAGCATCATTGATGTAATTGATAAAGATTTGAAACTATCACCAAGAAGCTGAAAGATAGGAAGCATAGCAGTTGGTCCCCACGCACAGATACTATTCTGTTTCTTGGATAAGTCAGCTCCTGGCATTGAAGCTCCATCTTCTAAGCTTGTACAAACAGAATCAACAGAAATAATATTTCCTATTCTTCCGCTTTTTGCTACCACTAAAAGACGAGAATAAGCAGTTGAATAGGCTGTTTTTATTGCATCTGTTAACACAAGATTCTTCTCTTTTGCTAAATCAAACAGTTCACTACACTGTTTGAACGTTAATGCAATGGGGGATTCGCAAATTACATGTTTACCTGCTTTCAAAGCTCTTTTCACATCATTATAATGCTGAGATGGGTGAGAAGCAATATAAACAGCATCGACATTATCTAAATTTTCAGTACATTCTTGATAATCCACACCATTTACGTATTGCATCTCGTGAACAAACTTCTTACTTATGTTTCCATCTCCAATTGTGCCAATAATTAGTCTTCTCTTTTCAGCTCTTAATTCAGAACTCGATACCCCCTGTGTTCGAGGAAGATATACAACCTTACAATACTCATTTAAGTAGTCAAAATATCCTTCCCAATCAGAACCAACCGTGAAAATATCAACACCCAAGCGGCGAATATCATCTATTTTCTGCCCCTCATATTCTTCAATAATGATTTCATCAGCCAAGCCAGTAGCTTTGACCGCTTCAACACGTTCCATTAAAGACTGCTGAAGATTAATTTTACCTCTTGTTTTATCATAGTCATCAGAAGTTACGCCGACAATAAGGTAATCACCAAGTGCTTTAGCCCTTTCCAACAAACGAATATGTCCGTAATGGAGCATATCATATGTTCCGTATGTAATTACTTTAATCACTATATCATCTCCACTACATGCATTTTTATCAGAGTTTTCCTTTACTCTGCATATCCCTCAGAGCATTTATCAGTACCATAACACACACTTTGTAATAATTGTTAATATTTAATATTTTTCTTTTTAATTATTTTAAGTTCAATAATGGCGAAAGATTAGAATGTGATGTTTTTTTACTAATTTTTCTCGCAGGAACTCCCGCCCATGTTGTGCCTGGTTCCAGTATGTTTTTTACCACAGCTGCATTTGCACCAATAGCTACATCATCTGCGATAATAATATCACCTATAATTTTTGCCCCACTTCCAACAAATACATTATTACCAATGCGTGGGGCATTTTTAGAGCCACTAGTTGCTCCAATTGTCACGCCTTCCTGAACACGAAAATTATTGCCTATCTCACAATTACTATTAATTACTATTGTTCCAACATGAGCAATACTCAGCCCTTTTCCGATCACGCCTCTAGGTATTGAATAACCTAACTTTAATGATAAAGAATGCAGTTTAATCCTGAATATAGTTTTTATAGGAAATCCTAATAATTTTATCATTCCATCAAAAGAATCACAAAATTCATTTATACGAAGTGTAAATATATATCTCCATATTTCATCACCAAACACTTTGGGCAATACCCGTACTCTATTATTGGCCTTTGCATCCTGAATAAGGGTTTTTTTTAATTCAGCTATACTCTTAATTTCCATTATTTATTCCCCCTGTTTCAATATATTTGACTGTTAAATACTTACACTCCAATAAGAGTTAATACATACTTATTAGTTTCATTATCAAAAGCAACAGCTTTTCGCATAAAAAACTATGTAAAGCCATCATATAAGCCTTTTATCTTACAGTTTTCCTTTACTCTGCATATCCTTCAGAGCATTTATAAGGATTGTATTATCGTCATGCGTCAGATATCCGATATGACCGACACGAAAGACTGTTCTCTTCATATCACCACCATTTGGACATATCCATATTCCATAATGATCTTTCAGTTCCGTGAATATCTCATAAGCATCCGCATTCAGCGGATGAACAGGTGTAACCCCGTTTGCAGGAGACTCTGAAACAAATTCAAAAGGTAGTTCTTTTATCTTATCTCTGAAATCCTTTGCCTGTGATGCAACGCGAGCAATCTCTGTATCTGCCCCCCCCGCTGCTTCTATTTCTTTCAATCTGGTATTAATCTGTCTGAGAATGCCGACTGCAGGTGTAAAAGGTGTCTGTCCTCGCTCCATATTTTTAAGTACGTCCGCAAGATTGAAATACATTGATTTCACGTTTGCATTGACAACTCGCTCAACTGCACGAGGAGCAAGCACTATCATTGAAACTCCAGGAGGGCAAGCAAGCACCTTCTGTGAACCAGTTATCATCACATCTGCACCACAATGTGCCATATCAAAAGGATCAGCAAGAAATGCAGAAACACAGTCACATACAAAAAATATATCGTTCTTCTTGCAGAATTCACCCAACATCTCCGCATCATAAAGAACACCTGTAGAAGTTTCATCTATGTTAACAAGAAGACCTGTATATCCCTTGCCGTCATATTCGTATAAATTTCCCTTTGTTAACTTCTGTCCATGATTCAATTTCAGAACATCGTGTGGAATACCATGAATTACACAAAGATCAACAAACCGCTGACCAAAGCTACCACCATTGATGACAAGAACCTTATCATCAGAAGAAAAGCAATTCATCACAACCGCTTCCATAGACCCTGTGGAAGAATTGGTCATAAAAGCAACTCTTGATCCCTCCGCAGCTTTTGCATATTTCAGCATAAGTTGTTCATTTTCAAGCATCAGTTTAGAGAATTCAGGTGTGCGAAAATACGGTACCTGTTCTCCGCCAATTTCACGAACTTCGTCACTACACATTACTGGACCTACTGTAAAATTAAGCATTTTCATTTACCTCTCTTAAATTCTGAATAATAATTTAGATAATCACTTAAATCGTCTTATCACAACGATTAACACAATACTACCAACAAAAGCACCAAGTTCTAACAAAAGCGAACCAGTTATCATTAAGAATATAGGAACGCCAATTCTGCTTATTATCTGAATGAAAGCTTTAAAAACAAATAAACCTAAAGGGAGTTCATTAAATTCTGAGATCGTATCATCCATGTCAAAAGTTCGATTAACGGTATGATTTAAAGTAATTGATATAATGGCGAACACACGTGCAAAATCTAACCAATACACTCTTTTATCCAAAGATGAACTATTATTCATAATAATCTCACTCTCTATTAATAACAATATTATAATTACAAACTAGTTTTATTTAAAATGTATCTGTATTATCCTTCTATAGCCATCTATACATTGCATCAAAATGTTATCTGTTTGATCAATATACAGAGAATAATCATGATTACTCACTTGTTTTGTTTTGGGCGGAGGCGTCATATAATCTCCAAAAATTCTCTTTAGGATAGCATCATATTCATCAAAAATACGACAATATATAGGTCCAAATTGCGTTAAATGAGTTTTATCAAACTCTTTCTTTTCTATTTCATATTTCTGTGAGCACCGCACAGATGTGTTTCTATATGTTATTATTGAAGAACTATCATAGCTGTACTTATCTATTTCAGATAATGTCGCTCTATTAATACGCTCTACCCCTCCACGCAAATACAAAAACAGTTTTTTTATTATTCGAATCAAGATAAAAGGCTTTTTCCAAACAACTGGAGATAATGATAGTTTAGTACAATAAAAGTCGTGTTCTCGTCTTAATTGTTGAAGCAAAAGATTACTTCGATGTTTTTCATTTTCAGGCGGAATAGCATCCATTGGAAACACATCTATATATAACGATATTTTTGAGTAATCCTTAATAACTGTTTTTTCAATCAATACCGTATTCTTAAGACCAACTTTTACAAATGGATACGCATATTTCTCTTCATTATTTGGATCATATGCTATTAAACTATTATCAGCTCCATTGTTTATTATTGAAATTAGTTTGTTATAATCAGGTCGAGGCATGACAATATCAATATCATCATCCCATGGAATTATAGCCTTATGACGAATTGCCCCAATTAAAGAACCAAAATACAATGAATACTTTAGTCCATTCATTTCACAAACACAGTGAAACTTGTCAAGCAACAAATACAATAATTGTTGAATTTTAAAGTCATCAGATATCTCAATATAATTCTTATCTGTAATCTTCTCCATATTTACTCCTTATAAACTTTCTTCCAGTTTATTATTTCTTCCTTATTATCTTGTGTAATAACTGAGTCGCTATTTTTCGTTTAAAAATCATAGAATATGTTATTATCAGTAATAAAACAAAACAAGCTGTCATGAACGCATTAATAAACCATTCATAATATGAATATACTGGTTTATTAAGAAGAATTATCCAAATTAACACTGAGAATAAAGACAATGCACAAATATTTAATATGCTACTTAACCATTTTACAATTGCTCTATCTAATATATTCTTTTTTAAATAAAATACATGAGCAACATACCTATATACCATAGATATTAGTGTACCAACAGCAACTCCAGCTGCACCGTATTTGCTTACTAACATAACTGATACAGCAATATTTATGCCAGCTTCAATGTATGCATATTTTGCAGTTTCTTTGAATTTTCCAGAAACATAAGCTGCATTAACATATGGTTCCCTAAAACAATAAGCAGCCTCTGCAATCATAATTAGATATCCGAATACAGGTCTGTAATAATTGGCATCTTCAATTCCTCTTGTATAAATCGATATAAATGGAGTAACAAGCAACGCACCACATACAAATGCAAAAATTGTAATTTGATTCATCGAAAATTCATAAAAATCAAAAGCGTCATTTTTATCCTTTTCACTTCCAACAGCTAAAACGTTTCCAAGAAAAGGTGTTATCGCTCCTGAAATAGAGCCAACTAACATCTTAATCGCATTTGCAACCATAAAATATACCGAATATACTGACACCTCTTTTAATGAACTAAATATCGTTAGAATTACAATATCTGTATTTGTGTGTATAAAATAAGCTATATTTTGTCCAAATCCATTCCATCTTTGAGCTATTGCTTGGGAATCATGTTTTGCCTCTTTGTTAATAGGGTAATGCTTTTTTATGTAAATGTTAAAGACAATAGGTTGTATAATGTACGCAATTGCATTAATAAATTTTAGCAGGTGAATTTGAGGGTACACATACACCACTATCAATGATAGAACAAAATTAACAATCGTGAAAAGAATTTGAGCAAGACTAATTATATACCCATTTCGATCTGCTGTAATTAATAGCCTATATGTCAAAGAGAAAAAGTATTGAACAAAAAGCGATAGAGCGATAATAATAGTTAAAGAAAATACATATTCCCACGAGAACGTAGTATTTACAGCCATAGGATATATTACCGCAACTGCCAAAGAATATAATACAAAAATTGCTGCAATCTTTCTAAAAAAAGTTTCAGTTGTTTTTATAATTGAACTAACCTTTTCATAATCCTTGTTGGCTAAAGGTTTATAAAGCGAAGCCTTTATTACCCCTGACAATCCGCCCTCTAATAGTGCTATATAATTAAGAAATTGTCCTATAGATGCAACAAGTCCATTCACTTCAGATCCAAATGAACCTAATATCAATCTAGGAAGAACAAAACCATATATCATTGCCACAATCTCATAACAGAGTGATGCAATGATATTTCTCAATGCTGCTTTACTATTCATGTTTTTTACACCCAACAATTCTGTTTTTATAGTGTCGTATTACTTTATAAATAGATTCTAGATAGAATATTACTCCAAATTTTCTTCTGTTAAATAAGAATAGGACAACCGATTTCCCTCCAATTTTCCTAATACCATACCTTTGCTTTTTTACAAAAGCTTGATAGAACGAATCATTATACAAATATTCTAGCAAAGCTATTCGTTCTTCTTTTTCATATCTCGAAACAATTTCTCGAACTATATCAATTAATCGAACGATATACCCAATTCCTATCTGTTTCAATTCAACATCTGAAAGAGATGCATTTTGATCCAAAAATCTTAGAACAGCATTATCAACATATAGCGTATCATCTAGCAACTTTTTATAATCTATTTTGTGAGTAATGCTTTCAGTATTATAACGATAAGAATATAATACATCAGTAACAAAGCATATATTTTTAGCTTCTTTATATAATTGGAGTGATTCCAATAAATCTTCGCCATTCTTAATGTTCATATTTGACAATACTGCGACACCATCAAATAAACTCGCGTTTACTGCTTTGCGCCATAATGCATTGTATTTTGCATCACTCAAAACTTTTTTATACAATTCTGTCTTGTTTTTGATACAATGGTTCTTTTTTTCTTTCCAAACATCACATACTGTATTACCCAATAATTTCTTTACACCAAAAACAATACAATCACATTTTGTTTTGTTGACAAAATAAACTACACGCTCAAGAGCATTCTTTTCTAACATATCATCAGAATCTAGAAACATTAAATACTTACCTCGTGAATATCTTATTCCTAATCTTCGTGATTCAAATTGACCAGAATTGTTTTTATGATGATACTCTATTCTATTATCTCTATTAACATATGAAATACAAATCTCTGCAGATTTATCAGTAGATCCATCATCAATAAGTATTAATTGCCATTTTGAATAAGTTTGATTAATTACTGATGCTATACATTCATCAAGATACCTACTAGCATTAAAAATAGGAACTATAATACTTATAAGCAATTCTGAATTTGATAATGAACTATCTTTATATTTATCGTCTTTTTCTATATTCATGCTTTTATTCACCCTAATTTAATATTTTATTTCATAACTAAAAAGCTTTAATAAGTCATTTTTTAACCAGATGATACATCGTTATTTCTATTGCTATTAAAACAACACATTGTAAAAATCATAATATTCCAATATGGTTTAAAAGCATATATCGATGTTGATAGTGACAAAACAAACATACATCCCAAAACTGAAAAAAGGAAAATTTCTCTTTCTTTAATTGCTACTTCAAAAAACGATTTTATGTGTAACACATATAAAATCATACCTACAATTCCAATTTCTAGTAAATTTTCAATAAACATATTGTGCATAACATTATGATGACTAAACGAATAAATATAAGTTAAATCTTTAGCCGTCGCTGTTCCATATCCAATTAATTGTCTAAAAAAAGGAAATTCATTATATGCTTTAAGTCCTTCATTCCATAATGTGAAACGTCCTGTGCCATCAGATTCTCGAAGCGTATCAGAAGAGAAACGTTGTAAAACATTTTCATCCAAGAATAACGTTGCTAAATATGCAACTACACCTAAGATGATTATTATAATGATTTTTTTGGGCATATTGCTTTTTTGTTTATTACAAGATGGCGAGAATAGAATTACTATGCTAATTGAAATAAGAATAGCAAACAAACCGCCTCTTGAACCAGTTCCGAATACAATATACGCATAAATAATCAATTCCAATATAAAAAATGTTCTTTTTTTTCCTTTAATGTTTCCTTGTATTAATTCAAGCAACAGATAAACTATTGCAAAAGAAAAATATCCACATAAATAGTTAGGATCTTCACGTATTGTCCCATTTTCACTTTTTAGATATATTCTTCCTTCCATATAACTACCAGTCAACAATACAACAAATGCTGTAATTCTCGACGACCATATTAAACAATTCTTTAAATATGATATCTCACATTCATTGAATCTCATATTTGAAACAGATAATATCATCAACAAAAAAGTGATCTGTGTAATCGCTCTATTTAAAGATTCTGCTGAATTAATAGTCCAAGTATAAGATGCCATAATCCAAATAACATATAAACTAGCAAATTTTATTGGCTTTGGAAAGCTGATTTTTCCATTATCAAAAATCCAATATGTCACTGGTATTATTGCGATAAGCTTTAAAAGAGAACCAAAAGCACCTATATTCATAGCTCCTAACACCAAGCAAACCATATAAATTCCCAACCAACGTGTATATTTAGATATCATTGCATTACTAAACGGTAACATCATTTTAATATTACGCCCCTTGGTAAATTTTTAAATAATCACAAGCCATTGCTTTTGAAGAAAACTTAGTACTTTTAGGCTTAGCATTAAATCCCAATCTTCTCCTTTCATCACATGAATTTGCTAATCTTTCAATTGCATCACATAAATCTTTCGATGTAGGTTGTATTAGAATTCCATCTATTCCATCTGAAATCATTTCACCAACACCGCCAACAGCAGAAGCGATTATTGGCAGTCCAGTTCCCATTGCTTCAATAATAGTCATTGGCATACCCTCCCATTTTGACGGAAGAATAAAAATATCGGCTGCATTTAATTCGGGATATATATTATCAGTTGTTCCTCGAAAAGAAATTTCTTTTGTTAATCCTCTTTTCTCAACCATTTCTTTTATTTCATCTATTAATTCCCCATCTCCCCATAGATCTAAATGATACTTATTTTTGGGTAATCTTTCAAAACAATTTATAATACATTTATGATTTTTTGGTTCGCTAAATCGACCAACATGTATAATACGAATAATCTCACCTGTTTTATACTCATGCTTAATTATACATCTACTCAAATCTACTCCATTAAAAACAATTGGTGTTTGGCTTTTAGAAAGTTTATAAATCTTACAAACCGACTTCTGAACTTCTTCACTCAATGAAACCGGTATAAACGACTTTAAACGATAAATTACCTTATTAATCCTCTGATCTGATAAAGATGCTTCCATTTCAGCCACACTATGCATTGTGTGAACACCTTTAATTTTCAGAAATAGTTTAGAAAAAAAAGCATACTTCAATGCGTACAAATGTGTATGTACCACATCTGGACGGATTTTTTTTATTAGTTTTCTCAACCGAAATATTAATAAAAAATCTATGCCTCGTTTTTTATGCAAATATAATATTTTAACCCCTCTTTCTTTCATTCGTTTTGTTATCATAGTATCTTCATCATATAAGCTTACAACTATAACTTTGTGTCCCATATTCATTAATTCATAAACTAGATTCTCACACATAGTTTCGGCGCCACCAACTCCAAAAGCTGGAATAATCTGCATAATCCTCATCTTTATATCCACTCACTTTACTTATATTGTTTTACCCAAAGCACACATTGAACCAGAATGTTCAAAAATAAATCACCTATTTGCCATCGTATAAACAAAATATTTACTACTCATCAAATACGTTACATAACCCCAAAAATAACTAAAAGGCAACCGTTTTCTATGTTTAATAGCTAATTGATTATTATAAAATATTATCTAATAATAAATTAATCACTTTGGAAGGTTGGTAATTATGTGCTTTTCTAATACAATTCATTTTCATATTATACCAAGCATTTTTGTTCTCTACAGCCCATGTAATCTTATCTACAATATCAAGCACATCATGTATCTTACATATTAATCCTGTTTTTTTAATTGAAACAAGTTCGGCATTATATTTCCAGTCACTAGCTATAACAGGTAACCCTGCTGCAAATGCATCAATTATTGTCCCAGCAAAACCTTCTCCATCATAAAATGTTGGGAATAACAGTAAATAATATTTCTTTAGAACTTCTGTGCTTTCATCATAAGGAATACATCCTTTATATTGTATGAAATTCGGGAAATTTAATCGTAGTTTTTCAAACCATTCAACCTGTGTAGAGTCAACTTGTCCATATATATCAAGTTCGAATGCTACTCTGCCAAGTTTTTGGTTTATTGATTCAACTGCATATATCGCCTCTTCAATACCTTTTTCCTTCATAACTCTTGAGAAAGTACAAATTTTATATGGTTCAGAATAATTAAGTAGTAATTCTGACTCTTTCAATATATGTAGTGCTTTGCAATTAGGCATTATCAAAATATTACTAAAGTCCATTTTGTCCAACTTTTTTTTCATATTCGATGTTTCAACATATATATAATCAAAATGTTGTAATTGTTTCTTCAACATTTTTTTATTTGCAATAAAATCTTGTAGCCAGCCGCCAATTACAATATAATGTAATCTACGCCGAAACAAACTATTACAAAAATACAAAAGTGGGGTAATAATTCGTAATCCATTATTGGCTGGAAGAATAATTATATTTCTGCAATTTATTAACGCATACAATACTTGAAATGGTAATTTTACAATTGCTTTAATACCTCCATGTGTATCAATTTTCATCACCTGATTATTCCCTAATCGCTTTACAAGTTCATTAGTGATGGTTTTGGTTTTAATAGTTTGACCATTCAAAAGTTTTTTTCCAAAACCAAAATGTCCAATTATGCATACTTTTTTCATATACAATATACCTTTTCTTTTTACACAATTCAATTTCATCTTAGCCATATGTATCAAGCAATATAATAACAAACGATACATTTGTTTGTTAAATGCTTTAAGCGCTGAAACTGTAACACTCATGGTTTTCTTTGTATTATTTCGTTTTTTCTTTTAAACTGAATTGTTGTTTATTTAATATAGTATTTTTTTAACGAATTCCAACACCATTTTATGATATGAAATCCTACAAAAATCTTGTTTATACCTTCATCTTTCGTCTGAATCTCCCAAATTTGCTGAATACTTTTAAGTTTATTAGAACTTAATGAATCTCCATCTATACGGTAACCCACTAAAGCCTCATCAATACCATAAGCTTTAGTACCATCTCTAAGTAATCTTAACCACGTTGCATAATCTTGACCTCCTCTGCGAATATGCATTCGAAAGTCACCTTTAACAATGCGGTCAACCAATACACCAGAAGTCGGAATCATCGTATTTGACAGAAGAAAACTATAATCAATTATTGATTTAACCTTACGTTTCCCTTTGATTACTCTATCATCACCATCTATCATTTCAATTGCAGTAAAACAAAATGAGCCCCTTTTCTTCTTGAGCAATTTAAGCTGCTTTTCTATCTTTTCAGGTTTCCAGACATCATCCGCATCAAGAAAAGCAACATACTGCCCCTTAGCAAGCTCTAAAGCTTTGTTTCTGGCATACCCCGCTCCCATATTATTAGGCTGCAAATAATATATGATCTCTGGATGTTTTTTTTGGTACTTATTTATTATTTCAGCTGATCTATCACTTGATCTATCATCTACCAACACAATCTCTATCTTTTTATAAGTCTGTGCAAAAACCGATTGAAGTGTTTTATCAATGTATTTCTCAACATTATATACAGGAATTATTACAGACACAAGCCCTTTTATATAATCCTTCGATGTGCACATAATTTGCTTCTCCCACTTAATAGACCGCAGTTACCCACTGCCTAAACTCTTCATTCCTTCCTCTTGCTATATCAACATATGCCTTATGCAGTGTTTTTGTAATCTCGCCTTCGCCAAGTTCATACTTATCAATAGTAATAACAGGCGTAAGCTCCATTGCTGAACCGCAAAGAAATGCCTCATCAGCAGTATATAGTTCAGTTCTATCAATTGTTCTCTCTTGAACCTCATATCCCATGCTCATTGCAAGTTTAATCACTGTGTCTCTTGTGATACTCTCAAGAACAGCATCTGTAAATGATGGAGTGATAATTTTCTTATCTCTGATCATAAAGAAACAGCTTCCAGGTCCTTCAGCAACCTTACCAAACTCATTTAAGAATAAGCAAGTGTCATAGCCATTTCTCAAAGCTTCCCTCTGACCATATCTGCTATTGATGTAATTTGCACCGCATTTAATTCGAGGACTTAATGCGTTCTCGCTGATTCTTCTCCAACTTGTTACGCAAACATTTAATCCTTTTTTGTTATATTCAGCACTTGTGCGACCTCTTGGAATAGGAGCAATAAACATATCAACCGGATCTGCACTTCCCCAAGAACCAAAGCCATCTACAAATAAGGTCTGTCGAACAGAAAGATTCTCATCGTACTCATTTGCCTTGATTACATCTACAAACGCCTTCTTAAGCTCATCCTTGCTAAAAGAACAATCAATCTGAATAAGTCTTGCTGATCTAAGAAGCCTGTCATAATGATCATCAAGTCTAAAAGCGTAAAGCTGCTTCTCTTCTTCATTCCAATAACAAGGGATTCCCTCAAATACATTCAAGCCGAACTGTGATGTTGGAGCAAGAATATTAATTTTCGCATCATTCACATGAACAAGTTCGCCTTTAAACCAAATGATTCTTTCCTCAACACTATACTTCATTGCAATTACCTTCTTATCCTTTCACTTCTTCTATCAATCAGGCAAATGAGCTATTCTGATGATTTCTTCTTCCTCTGCTTTTGCAGAGTCCTCATCACTCATAGCACCATTTATCTTGTTTTCATAGATATTCTCTTTTTTGAACACCTTTATAACCGACTCAAAAAGAATCTTTATATCTGCTATAACACCATATTTCTTGAACTGATCAACATACTGATTATCAAAACTAACTTTATCATCCCAAGAGATGTCATTTCTTCCCTTAACCTGTGCTAAACCAGTCAATCCAGCTTTAACTTCAAAGCGCTTCTTATAACGTTTATTTAGGGTATCAAAATCACCAAGTTCATATGTCACACACGGTCGTGGTCCAACTACAGTCATATCTCCCTTTACAATATTTAAGAGTTGCGGCAGCTCATCAAGGCTAGTATTTCTGAGAAATCTACCTACCTTTGTTACTCTTGGATCATTTTCATAATTGAATAATCCAGTACCCATTGATTCAGCGTTCACAACCATCGAACGAAATTTCAACATCTGGAATACGCGTCCATTCTTCGTTCGCCTTCCTTGTTTAAAGAAAACTGGCCCTTTTGAATCGACTTTTATTGCAATCGCAATAACAATCCATACAGGAAGTAGAATGATAACAAAAATGCTAGAAGACAAAAAATCAAATATTCGTTTAATAGCAAGATTAACAGTACGCACCTAATTCCTCCCAAGAGTTTATTTTTTCTCATGAAAGAATGACAACCTTAGAAATACAGTTGTCATTCTTTCAAAAACTAAATGTATGGAACAAATCATCAAATGATTCTGCTCTTTTTATAACCTCGATCTCAGAACCATTGATATCTAGAACTGCAAAGTTAGGAAGAATAAACGGTGGTTTCATTACAAGCGAATATGAACCACAGTTCTGAATAACGATATAGTCACCAATTGCAAGTTCACCATTATAGTTCTTATGAAGAACATCACCTTCAATACATGTGAAACCAACAATCTCAACATCATTATATTGTTTCTGATTTTGCCCTCCAGCGACAATCGTCATTGGAGGATTTATCCCTGACATACTAATATTCTTCTGAGAACCAATGACCGTAGCTATCGTTTTACCTCTAACATTTTTGATTGTTTCAATACGACTGACAAAGCGCATACAATCACCCGCAACAGCCGAACCAGGTTCAATAAAAAGCCATGGTGCATCAGAACAATCTTTGAAATGTTCAGCAAACAGTTTCGCAGCCCTAGATGCATAATCGTCATAGGAAATATTGCTGATGCCAAGCTGACTTCTAAGGCTCTCAGGCATTTTACCATAAATACCCCCGCCTATATCAAGTCTCTCTGGTTTCAAACCGTATTTCTCTACAACCTTGTCGTATGTACTAAGCATTCCTTCTGCTCTTGCAGTCCAGAATTCAGGTGAACGCTTTGCAAAGTGTGCTTGGAGATTTACTAGATGAATATTCGAGATTGATGCGATGAATTTCATAACTTTATCAAAATCTTCTCCATCCACATCAAAACCAAAACGAGAAAGTACACCATCTCCAACATCATAGTTACAACGTACGCCTACATTCAAGATATGTTCTGGATAACTTTCGGCTATTTTTCGAATATTATCAATTTCATAAATTGAATCAATATTAACTGTACCGCCAAGCAATAACAATTCTTTTACTTTTTCTGATTTTTTTATTGGACCATTCCATATGATACGTGCAGGTATTACACCAGAACGAAGAGCAATCTCTAGTTCCATCTCAGAAACAACTTCTGCATAACCGCCAAGACGATCTACAATCTGCACTAACTTAGGAGTATAGTTTGTTTTATACGAATACGCGATATTAAATTTAGGATAATACTTCTTGAATGTATTGCTTAACTCTTTAAAATTCTGCTCGAAATTATCAGACTCAAGTAAATAGAATGCATTACCAAATCGTTCTGAAAGACCATTTAATAATTCTATGGTCAATTCTTTTGACATGATTCTTTTCTTCCTCCGTTTTCTTTATGATGCTATTGCTCTTGTTCTCTTAATCTTTGCTACTATTTCATCAACTGATTGAGCTACATCATTGATATTCCTTTCAAGTACACTAGTTTCAATTGAAGCAAGTGATGCTTCAAAGTCGCGTAGAGTTCTCATATTCTCACTAAAAAACCTATCAATCTCATATATGCTGTTACATTTAGATGTATCACAAAAAGATCTTGATAGAATCGCACGCGAAGAACCAAGTCTATAGTGCTCCATAATAACTTTTTCAGCTGGAAGTAATCCTTCGCCAAGCTTTGCTATTCCACCAAAACCATATGGAATGTCAACCGATTTAAACTTTTCACACAACATCTCAACTGTACCATTTGAAAGCAACTCAAACATAAATTTCAAGCCATATGAAAGGTGAAGATCATTCAAACCTATATGTATCTCATCAAATCCACCAAATGATAATACTTCATCTATGCACTCAACAGCTTCTTTTGTCTCTAATAATAGTGTAGTTATGCATCTGCCATTTACTGCTTTAACAAAGTTTTTAACTTCTTCGGCAGTTTTCCAATATGGAAGCATGATAACATCTGCTCCTGCTTGGACAACATCATTAATCTCAATATCGGAATCATCGTGCCATGGGTTTATTCTAACCAGCATTTCAGAAGTTGTAAGCAGCGGCTTGATTCTTCTTATATCATCAACTGTATGATGTGACTTTACTGAATTCATTCCTTTTTGACGTTTTTCTTTTCCAAGCGTCTCCAAGTCAACCCAAACTCGATCCACACCATACTTTTCAGCAATAAGTGCGATCTCAGGACTATTAGTAATATACATTAGTTTTAATGGCATTAATCTACTTCCTCATTTCCATCCTATTTAAAACTTACTATTCAATTGCAAGACCATACAACTAAATAAATTTATAATGCACTCGCAACTATACATACCTCTCAACAACCTCATCAGAATGATCAATGATTTCTGCCTTTACCTTTTTCTTCAATAGATCCCAATTAGGTTTACGATCAGAAGTATTGTGTGCATCGCTGCCGAAAACAAATTCTCTTTCATCAGCTATCACACTTTTCGCAAGTTTCTTTTCTTTCCAGCTTAAAAAAGCTTCATTGTTTATCTGCATTATTGAATTAGTTGAAAGGATACCTGTCATTTCATCTTTGCTGTAATATTCAAGGTAACGATGAACATGAGCAAGTATGACCTTTAACTTATACTCAACAGCAACATTGTATATCTCCTCTGACATCCATTTTACGTATTCTCTGTAGGGAAGTTCAAGAAGAATTAATCTTGTTCCTTCAACAGCAAGTTTTTCAATATCAGGAAGTTCAGATATTCCATTTTCAATTGCGACTTCTGCACCTAAACGAATATCCTTGATCGCTGCTTTGTCCTTTATCATTTCAAAAGCTGCCTGACGTTTTTTCAAAAACTCGGCTACAGACTTTTCACGATGAGCATAGAAATGTGGAGTAGCAACAATTCTATCAACACCTTGCTCCTTCATCATTTCTATCATAGCAAGCGAAGTTTCAACGTCTTTAGCTCCATCGTCTATGCCGGGAAGTATGTGACAATGATATTCGGTCATTACTTATTGCCTTTCTTTGAGGATTTTTTACTATTATCGCTGCCCTTATCTTTTTCCTCAGCTGTCTTATCATCCTCTGTCTCAGGTTTTACTCCATAGTATCCGCCATAGCCGTAACCATAGCCTTTTTTATAATAGTACTTGCTCTTGTACTTGTATTTATACTTGGAATAGTAACCGCCATGCTTGCTTTTAACATCATTCATAATAAATCCGAGCATATTCATCTGTGAGAACTCGATCTTGCTCAATGTAGCTTCAACATCTTCATTAGTGGTTCTTCCATATCTGAGAACTACAACGATACCAGAAACATACTTAGCGAGCTCCATAGCATCGGTTACGATGTTAACAGGAGGAGTATCGATAAGTATCATCGAATATTCTTCACTGAGTTTATCAAGAATAACACCCATATTTTCAGAAGCAAGAAGCTCTGAAGGGTTAGGCGGTATAGGACCAGCTGTAAGAACATCAAGGTTTTCCATCACATTTTTCTGTATACACTCTTCCAGCTTGTTCATCTTGCTGACAGCGGAAGAAAGACCTTTTTTGTTCTTGAGTCCGAATATCTTATGCTGTACAGACTTACGCATATCAGCATCAATAAGAAGTACCTTGTTACCACTCTGTGCTATAGCAATTGCTATATTGGCTGTAGTTGTTGATTTTCCTTCACCCGGATTAGGAGAAGACACCGCAAAGATCTTCTTCTCAACAGTCGAAAGAGCAAATGACACATTTGTACGTATAGACTTATAGCTCTCCACTACATTGAAAGGTACGCTCTTGTCAGTGAGCTTTATGTGTTCGTCATCATCCTGTGCGTTCTTTTTCTTGTCAATTACAATCTGCTGTATCTCTCCAATAATAGGCTTTTTAAACTCTTTTCCGAGGGCATCAACATCCTTAACTGTATTATCAAAGAAGTCAATAGCAAAGATTATCATACATACAAGGAAAAATGCTGCCAATGCACCTATTATTGAATTCTTGGTTTTATTTGGAGCAACAGGATTATTGTAAACCTTTGCCTGATCTATTGTATTGATAGAACCTACACCGACTGCCTTTTCAACATATTCAGGTGCAACTTTAGAAAGATCATTACATATAGCCGCTGCAACTTCTGCATTCTTAGTTGTAGCAGTAACCTTGATAGCCGATGTATCCTGAACAGTTCTGACAGCAATGCAAGCTCTTATTGAACCCGGAGATATCTTTCCATTTGAGTATGCAAAGTTATCTTTAATAACACCTTCGTCAAACTGTGTTACAAGAACCTCTCCAACTGCAGTCATAACAGCATCGTCTTTGAGAACTTCCATATAAGTATTAACGAGCTGCTTGGAATTACTGATATTGTTATACTCATTTACGTTAGCTGCTTCAGAAATTCCTGTATAGCTTTGTACATACATCGTGATATGCGATGAATACTTCAGAGGCAATACAAACTTTGAATAGCTGAATGCAGCAGCACCGCCCATTACAGTAACGACCACAATAATAAATATATGGCTCCATAGTAATGCTAAAATATCTTTAATAGAGTAAGAGTTCTTCATACTGTAAATGTCCTTTCTGATAAATCAGACTTAAATTGTAATAATGTAGGATTATTGATGCAGATAAAAGTGATCTGCATTACATCTGCTGAATAAAAATACCGCAACTCATCGTTGCGGTATCTATAATCTTTATTAGATCAGCTTGCAACTCCGATAGGTATGTATTTTTTGTTGAATTCCTCAGGCGTAACAAAAGTTGGTACTATTGCGTGAAGCGCCTGTATGGCTACTAATTCATCATTTTCAAGAGCTGCATCGCGGAGTTTGCGAAGATCGGATATAAACTGTTCCTCGTCAATGTCTATCTGCTTGCCTATGAAGATGAGTTTGTTCTTGGTCTTCTTGAGACCTTCCTCGTTCATGAGAAGCTCTTCCTTGATCTTTTCACCCGGGCGAAGTCCTGTGAATATGATCTGAACATCCTGATAAGGAACCTTTCCGTACATTCTGATAAGGTTCTCAGCAAGAGCCACGATCCTTACGGGCTTGCCCATATCAAGAACGAATATCTCTCCGCCGTGAGCTATAGCCGCTGCCTCCATAACAAGACTGACAGCTTCAGGTATAGTCATAAAGTAGCGGATTATATCAGGATGAGTTACCGTAACAGGCTTTCCCTGTTCTATCTGGCGTTTGAACTTTGGTATAACAGAGCCATTAGAACCAAGAACGTTTCCGAAACGTGTTGTTACGAACTCAGTACAGCAAAGCGGCTGCTTTGAAAGGTACTGGATTATCATCTCACAGCAGCGTTTGGAAGCTCCCATAACGTTTGTGGGATTTACTGCCTTATCAGTTGAGATCATAATGAACTTCTCAACACGGTGGAACTGTGCAAGTGTTGCGACATTGAATGTGCCGATAACGTTATTTTTGATTGCCTCCATAGGGCTTTCTTCCATGAGCGGAACGTGCTTGTGAGCTGCTGCGTGGAAGACAATATCAGGTTTATACTTCTTGAAGATCTGGTTCATACGGTAGTAATCACGAACAGAAGCTATCTTTGTTACAAGATCAAGTGTCTCACCGTATTCCATTACCAGTTCCTGCTGTATATCATAGGCGTTATTTTCGTATATGTCTATGATTATGACCTGCTTGGGAGAATACTTTGCAATCTGACGTACAAGCTCTGAACCGATAGAGCCACCTCCGCCAGTTACCATACAAACCTTTCCTCTTATAAAGTTGCTGATATCCTCATTGTCGAACTTGATAGGATCACGTCCGAGAAGATCCTCGACTTTGATATCACGAACCTGTCCGAGGAGTGAGGGATTCTTTTCATCAAAGATAAGATTTCCGATGAAAGGTATGATTTTAATAGGAAGCTTTGTACCGGAGCAGATGTCAAGTATCCTCTTGCGCTCGTCATCAAGACAAGACGGGATACAAAACAGTATCTGCTCGATATTCATTTCAGTTATAAACTTATGTATTTCTGCAGTCGTACCAACTATCTGTACATTATCAATAAAGGTGCCTATCTTGTCCCTGTTGTCGTCAATTATACATACAGGTTCAAAGACAGCAGATGATTTATCTTCAGTGTACGGTGAATGCTGGGCATTGTGAATCTCATTTATAAGAGTTCTGCAGGCTTGTCCGCCGCCGATTATCATAGTTCTCTTATGAGCAGATTCCTTCTTACCGGCTTCAATAAGATCAATAAAAGTACACTTAAAGGTATAACGAAAAAGGCATATACCCATGATAGCTACCATGGAATGGAGCATCTCAAATCTCAGCGGAACTGATCCTCTGAGGATATATGCAAACATACAGGACATACCTGCGCCGAATATTATACCATAAACGCAGGAAAGATAGTCCTTTCTATTAAAATATCTCCATAACTTGCTGTAAGCGCCAAAAATTGACAATCCGCATAAACAAGTTACAATAGTCATCATAATGCTTATCCAAAGGTAACGGTCAGAGACACCATCTTCAAGGAGCGAGAGAACGCTCGATGCAATAAGTGCGGACATACCTATGATAAACGCGTCAGCTACCGCAAGCATAAGCTTGCGATACCTGAATTTCTGAAATGCTGCTTTCAAAAACTCCACCCTCTTTAACACAACGCGCATGACTACTCATAAGACATACAACCACCCCTCCTGATAATACTCACAGTATATCGGTTTGCATTATATACAAAAGGAATAGTCACTTTTTGTCGAATAATACCACCCGATGCTTGCTCACATAAATTAACTTAGTGAACAATACACCAATTCAATAATGATTTTTCCACTATCATTGTACCATATGTCGCTCTAAATGTCAATTATGATATATCAATTTTGGTGATTTGTAATAATGAGGGTATTAATTGTTCTATCTGTATATTCAATTTTAATAATGCTATTCAGAATTGTATATGACAAATCAAATTTACAATGAGTATACTCGAATAGCGATATATCTCTTTGTAATATAGTAAAAATCGTCACATATCCCCTTATATAGCTAAATTATGTTAATCCATATACGTTATTTAGAAGCAAAATACGGTAAATTACAAAACTAAATCATTGAAATAATCCACATAAAATTCACTTTAAGATTCCGAGATTTTCCCGTTACTGCCAGACCTACAAGGCGAAGCTCTCCGCATCGCACAGGATAACCTCGATTCCCGAAATTTCTACGCCTGCAACCCTTCATTCGACAAAAACTGCGGCAGACGAAAATAACTTTCCAATCGGACGGTCAAGTGCCGTCCGCTACATACTACACATATAACCTCTCCATTTTCTCCTTGACATTTCCGGCAAATTGTGTTATTATTAATTTGGAAATAACTAAGGAGGTAGTCATTATGGCTTATTCATTTGACGCAAAAAAGGTTACTGCTCAGCTTATCGACTGGGTAAAGAATTATTTCGCAGAAACCGCTTCCCCGGACACTAAGGCTGTTATAGGCATCTCCGGCGGCAAGGACAGCTCTGTTGCTGCTGCTGTATGCGTTAAGGCTCTCGGAAAAGACAGAGTTATCGGCGTTCTTATGCCGCAGGGCGAACAGGCTGACATCTCATACAGCCGCCTTTTAGTCGATACCCTCGGTATCAAGAACTATACTGTCAATATCGGTGAAACTGTCAGCACTTTCATGGGAGAGCTCAAGAAGCACATGGAGCCAACAAATCAGGCTGTTGTAAACACACCTGCAAGAATTCGTATGACTACACTCTACGCTGTTGCAGCTACTGTCGGCGGCAGAGTCGTTAACACCTGCAATCTTTCTGAGGACTGGGTTGGATATTCCACTAAATTCGGCGATGCTGCCGGCGATTTCTCTCCCCTTTCAGACCTCACAGTAACAGAAGTTCTCCAGGTCGGCGAGGAACTCGGACTTCCGAATGAGCTCGTTCACAAGGTTCCGATAGACGGTCTATGCGGTAAGACTGATGAAGAGAATCTCGGTTTCACTTACGCTATGCTTGACACTTATATCCGCGGTCTTGACGATCTCAGCGCTTACCCTGACATAAAGGCAAAAATCGACCGTCTCCACGCTGCTAATCTCCATAAGCTCCAGCTTATGCCTAAATTTGAACAGAAATAAAAAACGATTATACTGAAATGAAAAAAGACGATTTAGAATACGTTGTTGAAGCATTGCAAAAAAGAGATGAAATACTCATCAAAGACAAGCCTGTAAGACGATACAACAAGTACTTCGACCAGATGTGCAAATATGCAAGAAAAATGATAAATGATAACCGTCAGGTGGAATTACTCCCGTTTTTAGATAGTGAAAATATATCGTATCGCAGTGACGTTGCCGGACTGCTTTTTAACTGTTATCCTGAGAAATGCAAGCAGGTATTGAAAGAAATATCTGAAATGTCTGTCCGAGATGGATTACCTAAGTATTATAGTGATATTAGGATTTCTGCAAAAATGGCGTTAGAAATTGGTATACCACAAAATTTTCCATAATATACCTACACAGATCATACACCGTCTGACTTAAGTCAGACGGTCATTTTTTTGCCCTATGCTATTTACTTTTCAAGTGAGTTGGTGTATAATATTAGTTAATGATTATGAGGTGATAGCAATGAGCTTTTCTCCCAGAGAGATTCTTAAATTCGTTGAAGAAAACGATGTCAAATTCATCAGACTGACCTTTTCCGACGTTTCAGGAAACCTGAAAAACGTCGCTATAATGCCCGATGAACTCCCCCGTGCTTTTGAGTACGGTATTCCTTTTGACGCTTCAAGCATAAGCGGCTGCCGCGAGGATATGCTGCTTGTACCGGATATTTCCACACTTTCTGTACTGCCGTGGAGACCTAAGTCCGGAAGAGTTGTACGTTTCTTCTGCTCGCTCCGCAACGCTGACGGTTCAGACTACCGCGGCGATATGCGTACTGAGCTGACTAATTATATAAACTCGCTCAGACTTGACGGCTACTCCTGTGAAATGGGTACCAAATGTGAGTTCTATCTGTTCGACCTTGACAGTCGAGGTGAGCCGACAAAAACTCCACACGACAACGGCGGCTACCTCGACGTAGCTCCTCTCGACAAATGCGAAAATGCACGCCGTGAGATTTGTCTCTCCCTCGAGGAAATGGGTATGCACCCTAAAAGCTCCTGCCATAAGCACGGTCCTGCACAGAACGAGATAGACTTCCGTGAGAGCGAACCTGTTACCGCAGCCGACAATATGGTACACTACAAGACCGTAGTTAAGTCGATAGCCGCTCAGAATGGTCTTTTCGCTTCATTTATGCCCAAGCCGCTCCCGAACGAACATGGCAGCGCTCTAAGCATACTGCTCAGTCTACGCAAGAACGGTGAGCCCATCTTCGGAACTTCCCCGCAAGATATGACTCAGGAAGGTAAATGCTTTATCTCAGGCGTTCTCGAACGTATCCGCGAGATAACTGCTTTCCTCAACCCGACTACCAATTCATACAAGCGCTTCGGTATCGGCTATGCTCCAAAATACGTTGACTGGAGCTTCGAGAACCGCTCTCAGCTCATCCGTATTCCACGCGCAGCAGGTCTCCTGCCGCGTATAGAGCTCCGCTCCGCTGACGCTTGCTGCAACCCTTATATTACATTCAGACTCATTCTCGCTGCCGGTATCGAAGGCATACGCTCCGGCAACTGTTCTATCCTCGAAAGCACCCTGAATCACAGTGCTGCTTCTGAGCTTGAGCCGCTCCCACATTCTCTTGAAGAAGCCTGCCGCATAGCGCAGGAGAGTGACTTCATAAAGCGCAATCTCCCCGAAGAAACACGCTCGGATATATTCAGCCAGCTCGAAAAGCAGGTGCAGGAATACAATCTCGCCCGAAACAAGGACGAATTCGAGGAGAATTATTACTTCAAATTTGTCTGAGGACTGATAGATTATGAACAGAGCTTTGATTGTTACTTCATCAGCCGAAAACGCAGCTATGCTACGGCAGCTCCTCGATGCAGAGGGATACGGTATGATAGCCGTTGCTTCTTCCGGAAGCGAAGCACGCAGACTCGTTATAAGCGATACAGAACCGGAACTCGTTGTCATATACACGCCGCTTCCCGATGAATTCGGTCAGGAGCTCGCTGTTATGACTGCCGAGAACACTTCTGCCGGTATCATCCTTATCTGCCGCAACGATATTGCTGATGACATCGGAGACAAGATCTCCGACAACGGCGTGTGCGTCATTCCAGAACCGGTAAACCGTCAGCTTCTCAGCCGTTCGGTTAAACTCGTCACAGCAACGCGCTCGCGTATGATGGGACTGAAAAAAGAAAACGCCGACCTTCTCACGAAGATCGACGAAATGCGTCTCATAAACCGCGCAAAGTGTACCCTTATGCAGTATCTGAAGTTTACAGAACCTCAGGCGCATAAGTATATTGAAAAACAGGCAATGAATACCCGTCAGACGCGCCGCGAGGTCGCTATGAGGATTCTTGCCACTTACGAAAGATAAGATAAAGGTAGCGTAATACACGCTGCCTTTTTATATACACATAAAAAAGGACGGCATATAGCCGTCCTTGAATATTACTTCTTTTCCTCGGGCTTCTTCTCTTCTTCTTCAGACTCTTCAAAGTCCTCGATAGTGAGATTGTCATAGTCAAACTCAAGAAGTTCATTGCAGTTGGGGCAGTTGATAGAGCCTTCTTCGATCATACCGTCGTCGAGGAGGATGGTATCGCCGCAAGTAGGGCAAGTTACCTCATAGAGCTCGTCGTCGTCATCATCGAAATCAAACTCGTCATCGTCGTCCCAGTCTTCTTCATCACAGTTCTCGCAGTCGCCGTCGCACTCATCGCACTCGTCGTCCTCATAGAGGTCGTCTTCAACAGCGCCAAGATCCTTATCAAGGATGTCGCAGAGCTCTGTGAGCTCGTCAACCTGTGACTGGAGATCTTCAACATAAATAACCAGCTCGTGCATTACCTCGGACATCTGGACAAGAGCCTTGCCCTCCTTGGTAGCTGTATCTATCTCGAGACCGTCAAGCAGTCCCTGTAAATAAGACATTTTTTCTGTAAGTTTCATAACAGTTACTCCTTAAGGAAAGAGCAATTATGCTCTTGACATATACTCGCCTGTTCTTGTATCTACCTGGATCTTCTCGCCTTCGTTGATGAAGAGCGGAACCTTGATCTCAGCACCTGTCTCGAGAGTTGCAGGCTTTGTAGCATTTGTAGCTGTATCGCCCTTGAAGCCGGGATCAGTCTGAGTTACAACGAGCTCTACGAAGTTCGGAGGCTCAACGCCGAAAACGCTGCCCTTGTATGAAAGAACCTTACATACCATTTCTTCCTTAACGAACTTGAAGCTGTCGCCGAGCTTGTCAGCACTGATCGGAACCTGCTCATAAGACTCGAGGTCCATAAAGTAGTAAAGATCACCGTCGTTGTAGCTGTACTGCATATCCTTTCTCTCAACGAAAGCTGTAGGGAACTTAGCTGTGGGGTTGAAAGAAGTTTCAACAACTGAACCAGTGATTACGTTCTTGTATTTTGTTCTTACAAAAGCGGCTCCCTTACCGGGCTTAACGTGCTGGAATTCAATAACCTGAACTACCTGTCCGTCAAGCTCAAAAGTTACGCCGTTTCTGAAATCTCCTGCTGAAATCATATAAATACCTCCGTGATATTTCAATAGAATATAACTTATTTTACCACATTTTAAGATTTTTTGCAATACCTAAAGCGATAAATTATAAAGTTATCATATTTTTTGCACATTTTGTCAGATTTTCGCAGCCGTTTTCAGTTAAATTGACAAAATCCTCAATTCTTACTCCAAACTTGCCTGCGATGTAAATACCCGGTTCGACCGTAACTACCGTGCCTGCACTGAGCTGAAGCTTGTAGTTCGGTGACGCATTCGGACGCTCATGTATCTCGAGTCCTACGCCGTGTCCGAGAGAATGTCCAAAGCACTCGCCGTAGCCGGCTTCTTCGATGATACGTCGTGCTGTTGCATCGAGTTCCTCACCTGTTATGCCGGCTTTTGCAGCTTCTATTCCGGCTTTCTGCGCGTTGAGGACTATCTCGTATACCTTTCGCATTTCCTCGTCAGGCTCGCCTACACAGACAGTTCTTGTCATATCACTGTGATAGCCGTTATATACAGCGCCGAAGTCCATAAGCACGAACTCTCCGTTCTGAACCTTCTTATCGGAAGGCACACCATGCGGCATAGATGTATTCGCGCCTGAGAGTACGATAGTCTCAAACGAGAGATCTTCTGCGCCCTTTTCAAACATGAGACGGTTGAGTTCAAGAGCGATAGCACGCTCAGTAACGCCCACTTTGATGAAAGGAAGCAGCTCGGCAAATGCAGCCTCTGCTATTTCCTGCGCCTTCTTTATAAAGCGCAGTTCCTCTTCGTCCTTTATCATTCTCATATCAGAAATTGCGTTGCTGAGGGCATCGGAGCTGTCTATGGTCATATTAGTGAAGAAATGCGTATAGGCACTCAGTTCCTTGACGGTCATAGTCTCAGATTCGATCGCAAAAGACTTCGCACCGTGTTTCTCAAAAAGTTCTTTAAGCTGAGGACAGAGCTTTTTCAGCTCTATGACCTCTGCATCTTTAACAGTTGCTCTTGCCTTTTCTATATATCTGAAATCTATCAGCAGATATGCCTTGTCAGGAAATACGACTGTAACTCCGGCTGACGACTTCATACCTGTGAAATACCGCCTGTTTATGTCGGAAGTTATCAGAGCACAATCCGCACCACTGAAATGCTCAAAAAGTCTGTTAAGTCTGTTCAAGCCAACGCCTCCTCAAAGCTCAGCAAGAGCCTGTACAGCGAGATAGTAGCTTCCGAATCCGAAGCCGCAGATAGTTCCCTTGCAAACCTCTGATATCACTGACTTGGAACGGAATTCATCCCTTGCAAAAACATTGCTGATATGAACTTCTATACAAGGTATCTTGATAGCTGCGATAGCGTCCCTGATAGCGTAGCTGTAATGAGTATATGCGCCTGCGTTAATTATAACACCGTCAAATGTCGTGCGCGCAGCATGAAGCTTGTCAATGATAGCGCCCTCGTGATTGGACTGGAATATCTCGCACTGCATACCGTGCTCTTTTGCGCGGTCAATAATGTTGTCGTTGAGAACGTCTATGGAAGCGTTTCCGTAAACGCCCGGCTCACGCTCTCCAAGAAGATTGAGATTAGGACCGTGTATAACAAGTATCTTATTAATCATAGCTTTACTCCTGTTTATCATCTTTGAATTTAGTCGGGAGGAACGGCTTTTCGATCACACGCTTGAAGCGTATGAAGCGTTCCTTCTTTCCCTCAGGCTCTATCGGCTGTACGAAGATAGAAGTCACCTTTGAGAAATTTGCTCCCCATATATCAGTAAAGAGCTGGTCACCTACCGCAGCAGTTTCCGACGGAGAAAGTCCCATCTTTTCCATCGCTCTGACATAGCCTTTTTTCATAGGCTTTGCGCCCTTGCTGACGAAATCAAGTCCGAGCATTTCAGCGAAAGGCTTTACTCTCTCAGCGCAGTTGTTTGATACTATCATCAGCTTGATGCCGCTCTTCTTCATTGTCTCTATCCATTCAGGTATTCCTTCTGCCGGCACGGGATGATCGTGGGTAGTAAGGGTGTTGTCAACATCGAGAATGAGCCCCTTGATGCCATGTTTCTTCAGAAAAGCCGGAGTGATGTGCACCGTTTTGCGAAATGCGAAATCTGCTCCGGTCATTGTCAGTTTATGACGAATTCCCAAGTTATTTGTCAACTCCGTTCAATAAATGAAAAAGCGAACCCTCAGGCCCGCTTTTATCAACATAAATTGTCATCGTAAGATTAATACTTACGCTTACGAGCTGCCTCAGACTTCTTCTTACGCTTTACCGAAGGCTTCTCGTAGTGCTCTCTCTTACGAACCTCAGCAATGACGCCATCCTTTGCACAAGATCTCTTAAATCTCTTAAGAGCTGTGTCTAAAGACTCGTTTTTGCCAACACGAACTTCTGCCACTTCTTTCCCTCCCTTGTTCAGAGGTTGACCGGATAAATCCGGATCTATACTAACCGCTCATAGAGCGTCAGTCAGCTAATTACTCTGAAATAACAGCAGATAAACTGAATTTATAAATAGTAATAATATAATAATATTTTATCACAATTCGTCCCGGTTGTCAAGCATTTTTTTGTCCGTTTAAAAATTCGTTATTTTGCTACAATATTAACAAGTTTATTTGGTACATATATCTGTTTAATGATATTCTTACCGTCTGTGAACTCCTTGACCTTCTCGTCTGCAAGTGCCTGAGCTATAACAGACTCCTGGTCAGCATCAACAGCTACGTTCAGCTTTGCACGGAGCTTGCCGTTTACCTGAACGATGACTTCAACTGTATCCTCAACGAGCTCAGCTTCATCGTATTCAGGCCACTTCTCAAATGCGATAGTGTCGCTGTGACCGAGGATGCTCCATATCTCTTCACCCATATGAGGTGTGATACATGACAGCATCTTGATGAGTCCCTCAGCGTACTCCTTCGGGCACTTGCCGTTCTTGTACACTTCATTTACGAATATCATCATCTGGCTGATAGCTGTATTGAATGCGAGCTTCTCAAAGTCATCAGTTACCTTCTTGACTGTCTTGTGATATACCTTTGTGAGAGCTCCGTCATTGTCTGCTGTTAGGTTCTCAGGCTCTGTAAAGAAGTTCCATACTCTCTGTACGAATCTCTTTGCGCCCTCAACACCGTTCTTGCTCCACGGCTTGCTTACCTCGAGCGGTCCCATAAACATTTCATAGAGACGAAGAGTGTCTGCACCGTAATCTCTTACTATGTCGGAGGGATTTACAACGAACTCAGGGAAGCGCTTACCCATCTTGATACCGTTCTCACCAAGGATCATGCCCTGATGAACAAGCTTCTTGAAAGGCTCCTTTGTAGGTGCAAGGCCCTTGTCATAGAGGTATCTGTTCCAGATACGTGAATACATAAGGTGACCTACTGCGTGCTCGGGACCGCCTATGTAGAGGTCTACCGGCATCCAGTGCTTCAGAAGCTCCTGGTTTGCAAATTCCTTATCGTTATGGGGATCTATATATCTGAAGTAGTACCAGCTTGAACCAGCGCTTCCGGGCATAGTTGATGTCTCGCGTGTGCCCTTGATTCCGTTCTTATCGTACTGCTTCCACTCTGTTGCATTTTCAAGCGGAGCCTTGCCGTTCTTGCCCTTGTAGTCATCAAGTTCGGGAAGAATGAGCGGGAGCTCTGAATCATCGAGAGCATGAATGCTTCCGTCCTCGCCGTGTACTACCGGTACAGGCTCGCCCCAGTAACGCTGACGTGCGAAGATCCACTCACGGAAGTGATAGTTCACAGTGCGCTTTGCTCTGCCCATTTTTTCAAGCTTCTGTGTGATAGCTTCCTTAGCTTCCTCAACAGTGAGTCCGTTGAACTCCTCAGAATTGATGAGCTTGTAGCCCTTGCCGAGATAATCCTGCTTCTCGAATGCTGCTTCAGAAACATCAACGTGTCCGAGCTTTTCGTCGCCGTCGATTACCTGGATCATATCTATGTTATGTGCTATAGCATACTCAAAGTCACGCTGATCGTGGCTCGGTACTGCCATAACAGCACCTGTTCCGTAACTTGCAAGTACGAAGTCACCGATGAACATACGAACTTCCTTGCCGTTTACGGGGTTGATACAAGTTACGCCCTTGAGCTCGCAGCCTGATTTGGTCTTGTTGAGCTCTGTACGGTCCATGTCGTTCTTCTTCTTTGTCTCGTCGATGTAAACCTGAACCTCTTCCCTGTTCTGTACACGGTCGAGAAGGCTCTCTGTGATAGCTCCGTCGGGAGCGAGTACCATAAATGTGATACCGTAAATAGTTTCGATACAAGTTGTGAAAATGGAGAACTTTCCGCCTCCTACGATGTCGAATTCTACCTCAACACCGGTGGACTTGCCTATCCAGTTGCGCTGAATAGCCTTTGTAGACTCAGGCCAGTCTATCTCGTTGAGTCCGTCAAGGAGCTTCTCAGCGAATGCAGGCTGGTCGATTACCCACTGCTTCATATTCTTGCGGACTACCGGGAAACCACCGCGCTCTGACTTGCCGTCGATGACCTCGTCGTTCGAGAGAACTGTTCCGAGCTCTTCGCACCAGTTTACAGGCATATCTATGTACTTAGCGTAGCCGTCGTTGTAGAGCTGCTTGAAGATCCACTGAGTCCACTTGTAGAACTCAGGATCAGATGTAGCTATCATTTTAGACCAGTCATAGTCAAAGCCGAGCTCCTTGAGCTGCTTTGAGAATGTCTTGATGTTTTCCTGAGTAAAACCGTTCGGGTGGTTTCCGGTATTAACAGCATACTGCTCTGCCGGAAGTCCGAATGAATCGTATCCCATAGGATGAAGTACATTGTAGCCCTGCATACGCTTCATACGTGAAACGATGTCAGTAGCTGTATATCCCTCGGGATGACCTGCGTGGAGACCTACTCCTGACGGATAAGGGAACATATCAAGTGCATAGAACTTAGGCTTGCTGAAATCCCATACATCCGTCTTGAATGTCTCGTGTTCCTCCCAGTATTTCTGCCATTTCGGCTCGATAGACTTAAAGTCGTATCTGCTCATTGTATATCATTCCTTTTATCAGTATAGTGTATTCTTATTTTTGAATGAGATCGTCAAGTTCGTCCCATTTATTTGTGAAGTGTTCCTTCACGTCAGCGTTAAGGCAAAGCATTACCGCAAACGCTATATCGATAAGTCCCTCAATGAGGTATATCCAGTTATCGCCGATATGAGCGATGTTGCCGGGAAGATACATAAGTGCTGTGATAGCCATATATCCGGCTGTGAGATAATTCATGTACTGGAGTCCGGTGTAGAGAACTGCAAGTATGAATATTCCCACGATAACTCCGCCGAATCCGCCGCCGAGTATCATATTGAGGATACCCTTTGCGATAGCGTATCCGCCGATAATTACCGTGTAAGCTCTTCCGTGTTCGTTATTTGTTTTCAGCATAGTATTACTCCTTTACGAGCAGCTCGCTGATGTCTACCTGTTCTCCGTCTGCCCAAAGGCCCTCGAGCTTGTAGAAATTACGTGTGTCTTTGTAGAATACGTGTACTATAATGTCTCCGTAATCAAGGATTATCCACGTATTTCCCGTATCAGCCTCACGGCGTTCGGGCTCTATGCCCTTCTGTGAGAACTGAAACTCTACTTCGTCTGCAAGGGTGCGTGCATGTGTGTTGCTGGTACCGTTTACAATAACGAAATAGTCCGCAAGGATCGTCAGGTCTGAGATCCTTATAGCCTGTATGTCTTCGCCTCTTTTGCTGTCAAGAGTCTTTACGATGAGTTCAAGTTTTTCTTTTTCGTTCATATATCCACTTCCTTACGAATAATATCATTAACCTCGCCTTGGTTCTGTAGCGTGTTCAAGATCCGAGAACTTGACCTTTGTCTTGTCATATGAATCGGTCAGATGATTTGTCTGGAGCTCTATCAGAGAGGATTCTGACAAGAGCAGAGGACGCTGATACGGTCTGAATGTATTGTTGAGAAGATCAATAGTCTCCTGTTTGTGTACAGAATATACTGAGTATTCCTTTCCGTCAGGTGCAGCGTACCATGCACCTTCACCGGGCACCATAGATACTGTTATATTATCCATGGAGATCGTTGAAGCATAGTCACCGAGCTTGGTAAGGTCGCCTACACTCATGTCAGTAGCGATCCACTTATGCTTGTAGATCTCGTTGAGGTACTTGTAGAGCTTTGCATGGCCGTCGCTTCCGCCTGCAATATCAACGAGCTTCTTCATAGCTGCTGCCATGAAACGTCTCTGATTCTGGACACGTCCGATATCGCCTTCAGACCAGCCTGAACGGTAACGCATGAACCACTCTGCCTGCTGTCCTGAGAGAACAGTATCTCCGGCAGGAATGATCTTATCTGCTTCATAAACGATCTGATTGTCAAGAGTTATCGGGATACCGCCGACCAGGTCTACCATGTCTGCAACGTCTGTACATACTGTTGTGATATAGGCATCTATCGGGATATTAAAGCTCTCTTCGAGAGCATCATATACTCTCTGGATAGGTTTATCATCTGCACGTCCGAGGTTATAGACGCTGTTTATCTTTCCGGTTAATGAAGATGTATAATCAGGCGCAAATGTGTCTCTCGGCACCTGAAGGATGTTCAGCTTACCGCCGCGGAGATCAAACTGCATGAGCCAGATAATGTCGGTATTCGCAACCTCTTCATCAAATCCAAGGAACATTACAGTGTACTGTCCTTCTATCTTCTGATAGAGATCGAGGCCATCATCATAGTCAGGCTCTACTACATCTGTGTTGATCTGGGGATCATGCTTTGTCTTATCTACGTTACCCTCGATGTATCCAAGGAATTGCTCGTTCTTTAGATAGTAAAGTATCGAAACATTCTTCTTCTCGCCTGTACGCTTGTCATTGAACCATATGATAGGCATATTCAGTATCATTACCGCTATTATCACAAGGCTGATAACGATGGAAGCTACCTTTATGATGATGTCCTTCCATGAACGCTCATTGCTGCTCTCATACTCATAGTCATCATCGTAATCCTCCGGCGGAGCTTCATGCTTAGGTACATACGGAGCATTCTCGTCTTCGTGAATATTTCCGGCTGCATACTTTCCGCCGCCTATTCCCTCTATCCTTGCATGTTCTCCCTCGCCGTAAACGAGCTTGAACTCCTTTTCAGCGTAGCCGCCGTTCTCTCCCTCAGGAGGAGCTTCGTGCATTCCGTGGTAAACCTGAGGCTGCTGCGGCTGTCTCGGAGGCTGCGGAGCTTTGCTTTTATTTACTCTTACCAGCTTTTTGACAGGCTTTTCTCTGCCCTGTTCCGAAACTGGAGCTTTTTTTTCGTCTAAAATATCATTCTGTTCCATTTTACTCCTCTTTCTGAATCAACGCCGGCCTTTATTCTCTTTCGAGCCGTGTATAAAAATTGTATCCTTCGGCAGTACATATCGGGATGAGTCCGCCCTTCTTTATGACCGATCTCATAGAGAACGAGAACGCTTCGAGCATAGCTGCGTTAAGGCTTGAATAAGCCAGCTTGCGCATCTTGTCCACGTCCTTGTAGTCCCTGTCGGCTGAGATAAGGTCGCCGAGGTATACTATCTCCTCGAGCCTTGACATGCCAGCCCTGCCTACTGTATGGAATCTCACTGCATTGAGTATGTCGATGTCCTCAACGCCAAATTCCTTCTTTATGAAAGCTGCACCTGCAATAGCGTGCAGCAATGATTTCGTTTCCAATTCCTCACGGCAGTATGTAAAACCGCCGGAAATAACAAGTTCTCTCTGCTCCTCATCGGGCATTTCCTTGCATATATCGTGAAGAAGCCCTGCAAAATAAGCCTTGTCAGGATCCTCCCCGTATTTGTCTGCGAGCTTGCGGCATTCTGCTGCAACATTCAGCGAATGTGTATACCTCTTTGCCGAAAGCTGTCCCTTCAGATATTTCTTTTTATCCTCGGTGTTATAATGCAATTTACTTTCACCTCGTAAAGAATATAATTCTCTCGATCTTATATATTGTACTACATTTTCGTCAAGATAGCAAGCAAAATTACTGTTTTTTGCAATTTTTTTTCGTATCTCTGTCGATGAGATCTCAAGCGGCTTTGAACTGCTTATCAGGATATTGCCGTATTTACGCAGTCCACAAGCCTTCTTCTCAAGCTCATCAATGTCTCCGCCCTGCCTAGAAACTACACAGAGCGTTGCCTGTGCGAGTATCTCCTCAAACTTGTACCACTCATCAAAGCAGAGCAGCATATCACTTCCTACAAGCATAAACAATTCGCTGTCGGGAAATTTTTTGCGGAAATGCTCAACTGTATATATCGAATAGCTGACTCTGTCAGTTTTCATCTCATAGTCACTTACGCTGAGACGCTCATCACATCCGCATGCCAGCCGGAGCATCTCCAGTCTGTCTTCTTCTGCAACATATTCACTGCTCGAGCGGTGCGGTGATTTTTTTGACGGCACAAGATATATCCTGTCAAGTGCAAATTCGTCTGCCGCAGCTCTGGCAAGATGTATGTGTCCGTTGTGGACGGGATTGAAGCTCCCGCCGTATATGCCTATGCGCATACAGCACCTCCGTTGATTGTGTCTGACTTTATTTTTTCCACGGACGTTTTTTGCCGAGCCAGCCCTTTGCCTCCCAATAATTGTGGTCGGTCGCGCTGAATCCCGTGCGCTGTATCATCCTCATTATTGAAAAGAAGGCTTTTGTTTTCAGCCCCGGACGCACTTTTCCGTTCCTTCTCTTTATTTTTTGGGCGAGAGCGTCAGTTTTCTTTTCGAGCTCCTGCTTTATCTTCGGAGAAACGTCGTTCCAGTTTACCTGATGCACGGCCTTTCCGAGCCTGTAGGTCTTGGGTATGCCCCAAAAGAAGCAGCTGTCCGCCATATCCTTCATTGTGGATTTCATACCTGCTCCGGCAGCTGTTGCTACTACGACAGCTTGCTTTCCAAACATATTCTCCTCAGGGCGATGCACCATCCAGCGCCAGCCGTAATGGTCAAGCAATGCTTTCATCTGACCTGTTGCGTGATATACATATACAGGCGATGTCAGGATGATAAGGTCAGAGCTGTCTATCGCTTCTGTTATCGGGCGCAGCTTTTCATAATGAGGGCACTTATCCGCCGCCTTACCGAAGCAATTCTTGCAGCTGCAGCAGAACTCGTCAAAATCACGCGGCAGAAAGAACTCACTGATATTGTCAGGTGCAGTCACCTTCTCTGCAAGCATTCTTCCTGCGCTGTAAGTCGAGCCCTTATGATTCGTGCCGCTAATCAATACAACTTTCATACGTCCTCCCCAGAACAATTATCCCTTATATCACTTATTTTGCCTTCGGTATGCCTTCAATAACAGGATCCTTTTCGTTGCGCTTGTAGAGCACGAACTTGCTTCCTATCACCTGAACTACGTCAGCTCCGGTCTGTTCTGCAACAGCATCAGCTGCTTCCCTTGCAGTCCAGCCGGAATTCTCAAGAACTCTCAGCTTTATGAGTTCTCTCTTGCGAAGTGCCTCACCGATGTCCTTGCACATAGCTTCGGTCACTCCGCCCTTTCCTATCTGGAAGATAGTCTCGTATGTTGAAGCTATACCTCTGAGGTAAGCTCTCTGCTTGCTTGTAAGCATATCATTCACCGTATCTTTCTTTAAGTAAGCGGCACAGCTCTCTCATAGCCGCCCCTCTGTGGCTTATTGCATTCTTTTCATCCGCGGAAAGCTCCGCCATCGTCTTATCACCGACCATAAATACCGGATCATAGCCAAAGCCGTTGCTTCCGCGCTGTTCATAGCCTATCTTTCCCTCACAGGTACCTCTTGCCCCGAAGGACTTACCTGCTTCGTCGAGATATACTATCGAGCATACAAATCGCGCTGTACGCTTTTCATCAGCAACGCCTTCCATCTCACCCAGGAGCTTTTCACATTCCTGTCCCTTGGGCGCATATCTTGCGGAATGTACTCCCGGTCTGCCGCCGAGAGCATCAACGCAGAGTCCGCTGTCATCAGCGAATACCGCTGTGTTTTCTCCATATTTCTCAGCAATTGCATTGAATATCGCCCTTGCCTTTATCTCAGCGTTGTCCTCGAATGTTGTACCGTTTTCATCAGGATCACAGTCGATACCGATCTCGCTCAATGAAAGAACTTCCAGTCCGAGCGGTGAAAGAATCTCCCGAGCTTCACGGAGCTTATTGGCGTTATTTGTTGCCATTACGAGCTTATTCATCTTCATCGCTCTCTTCCTCTTCATATTCCTCAGACTCAGACTCTTCTTCGTATTCTTCCTCGTCATCGTACTTCTTTCTGCCGAAGAGACGGCTGAAGAATCCGCGCTTTTTCTTCTTTTCAGTTTCGACAGGAACTTCCTCTTCGTTCTCCTCTTCTGTTTCATAAGAATCAGACTCTTCGTCTTCATCCTCATCTTCATCAGAGTTTTCGTCCTCGAAGCTGTCCATGTAGTTCTCGTTGTATACATATCCGGTCTCGGAGATCATCTCCTCGCCGTCGTCAACAGGCTCGTTAGTAACAAAGCTGTCATCCTCGTCTTCATCGTCTGCCAGTTCGCTGACAGCCTCAGGCTCTTCCTCAGCTGATATTTCCGGAACAGCTTCAGGCTCTGTGCCAAAGCTGAACTGCGGCTCTGCTTCTTCATTGTCCTCAGGCTCTTCTTCCTCAGAAGCATTCTCTGCGGACTCAGCAGCTTCGTCTTCATCGAAGTCCTCTTCACCGTACTCGCCCTCAGCATTCTCTGCCTCTTCAAGCTCTTCATCTGTCTCAACATCGCTGAACAGAGCTTCAACGAATGTTCTGCTGTCAAACGGCTGGAGATCGTCTATCTTCTCGCCGACACCGATGAGCTTTACAGGGATGCCAAGCTCGTTCTTTATCGAGATAACGATACCGCCCTTTGCTGTACCGTCAAGCTTTGTGAGAACTATTCCGGTAATCGGAGCTGTTTCGCTGAACAGCTTAGCCTGGTTTACGGCATTCTGACCGGTAGTTGCATCGAGCACAAGAAGTACCTCGCGTGAGCAGTCGCCTGCCTTTGAGTCGATGATACGGTTTATCTTTGCAAGCTCATCCATAAGGTTCTTCTTGTTATGGAGTCTTCCGGCAGTATCAATAATGACAACGTCGCACTCACGAGCCTTTGCTGCTTCGAGAGCGTCATATACTACCGCACCGGGATCAGAGCCCTCAGCGTGCTTTACGATATCAACTCCGGCTCTCTGTGTCCAGACCTCAAGCTGGTCGATAGCTGCTGCACGGAATGTATCAGCAGCTGCAACGAGAACCTTCTTGCCCTCATTCTTGAACTGGTGACAGAGCTTGCCGATAGTTGTGGTCTTGCCGGCACCGTTAACTCCGATGACCATGATCACAGCCGGTGAGAGTGAAAGGTCGAGACCTGTATCATCGCCCATTATCTCGCCGATTACTTCCTGTATGAGTTCCATTATAGCCGCAGGATCTGTGATGCCGCGCTCCTTTATCTTCTTTCTGAGCCTGTCGCAGATCTCCTCAGAGGTTTCTACGCCTATATCGCTCATTATCATTGCTTCTTCGAGTTCCTCAAAGAGCTCCTCGTCGATCTTGGTGAATGAATTGGTTATCCTTTTGAGTCTGTTGATGAACGAGTTCTTGGTCTTGCGCAGTCCAGCTGCGATCTTTGCAAAAATTCCCATACTATCTCCTGATCCGCCTTAAAAAAGGCTCCATTATATAATAATCGTTTTAAATAACACTTTTGTGACATTTTTCGTTACTGAACATCAGCAACATCTTCCTGGAAGTCGACCTGTTCCATCTTGAGCAGCTTCGAGATGCCGTCTTCCTGCATAGTTACGCCGTACAGAACATTGGCTTCTTCCATAGCACTTCGTCTGTGGGTAACAAGCACAAACTGCGTTGTGTCAGTGAAGTTTTTGAGATACTGCGCATACTTCCGGACGTTTACCTCGTCAAGTGCCGCATCGATCTCGTCAAGGATACAGAACGGTGCGGGTCTCAATCGCAGTATAGCAAAGTATATCGCTATTGCCACGAACGACTGCTCCCCTCCCGAAAGGGATATGAGGTTCTTGATAACCTTTCCGGGCGGTGCTACGCTTATCTCGATACCGGATTCGAGTACGTTCTCCGGATCGGTAAGTATCAGCTCTGCCTTTCCTCCGCCGAAGAGCTCGACGAATATCTCCTTGAAGTTGGTGTTTATTATTGCGAAACTCTCTGAGAAAATCCTGCACATCTCCTCTGTGAGTCCGCTGATTATATTTTCGAGTTCCGCCTTTGAACGCTGTACATCAGCTATCTGCTCAGACATGAAAGTGTATCGCTCGGATACTTCCTTGTACTCCTCGATAGCATCTACGTTTACGCTTCCGAGTGCGCGTATGTCCTTCTTGATGTCACTCAGCTTCTTCTGAGCTTCATTGACGTCCTCGAGCTTTTCAGCAAGCTGAATGGCTTCCGAACGGTTGAGTTCATACACCTCACGCAGCTGATTGATAATGTGGTCGGAATCACGGCAGACAGCTTCTTTTCTGTCCTCGAGACGTGTTATATCGCCGGAACGCTTTTCCTTAGCCTCATTTATCTCTTTCAGTCCGCTCTGAAGCTCCTTGACAAGTCGGTTCTGCTCAGTGTGCATCTCCTGACAGCGCTGTATCTCCTGGAGATACGCCGCTGTATTGTCCTTGAAGCCTGCGAGCTTTTCCTTCAGCTCTTCAATGATGCGGTTCTTCTCGTCGATAGCCATATTCTGACGTGCTATCGCTTCCTCAAAACGTACATTGCCCGATTTAAGATCTTCAAGGCTCTGCTCTACACGCTCTACCTCGAGCTGCTGTGCCTGAACATCCTTTGCAAGCTCCATTCCGCGTATCTTCATCTGTGAGAGTTTCTCTGAAAGTTCCTCTCGCTGACGGCGGAGCTTTTCACGGGTATCCTGTCCCTGTGCAAGCTCTTCCTCTGCGGCTGTTATCTGCTGAGCTGTCTCAGCAAGAGCAGCTTCGGAAGTCTTTATGCTTTCCTCTGCGGCAGTTATCTTCCGCTCAGTCTCGGAAATGAGTTTTTCCGAGTTGTCAGACTGTGTACCGAGCTGTTCTATCAATGACGAAAGACTTGACATCTCAGCATTTATGCGTACTCCGTCAGATTCACACTGTGCGAGCTCTTCCTTTGCAGCTTCCGTATCATAGCGGAGCTTTTCGGATTCCGCACGCATTTTTTCAGCTTTTATCCTGAGTTCGTCCTTCTCGGAATCGAGTTTCGCTATCTCGCTGTCGAGAAAATCTATCTCATTCTTACGGGTTATCACTCCGCCGGACTTCTGCGCCGAACCTCCGGTGAATGAACCTCCGGCATTGATGACCTGACCGTCAAGAGTAACTATCTTGAATTTGTAGCCGTATTTCTTGGCAATAAGCGTTGCTGTATCGATATCCTCGGCAATGACAATTCGTCCGAGGAGCGAAGCGATTATTCCGCTGAATCTGTTCTCATACGTAACTATTTCGCTTGCATTCGCTACATATCCCTCGCAGTTTTCAAGTCCCTGTTCTGTAAGAGTCCTGCCCTTTACCGAAGTTATCGGCAGGAAAGTCGCACGTCCTCCGCGCTGTTCTTTCAGGAAACGGATACAGCGTTTTGCAATGTCCTCGTTCTCGACGATAATGTTCTGCATCGCGCCGCCGAGAGCTGTCTCAACTGCTACTGCATACTTCTGCTCAACGCCGATATTCTGAGCAACTGTTCCGAATACTCCGCCCAGTCTGCCCTGCTTTGAGGCTTTGAGCACCTGCTTTACGCTGCCTGCAAAGCCTTCCATATTGTTCTCGAGGTCGGTGAGTATCTTTCTGCGCTGCTGACGATCCTTGAGGTCGTACAAAGCACGCTCAAAGTCCTCTTTGGCTTTCTCAAATCCCTCACGGCGCGACTTGTACAGTCTCTCCATACCGCTCAGGCGGTTCCTGAGTTCGCCGGACTTTTCTTCGTTCTTCTTCTTTTCACTGTCGGCTTCTGCAAGCTTCGACTGGTAATCTGCAAGTGTATCAGCAAAACTCCTGCTGCTGTCGCGGAGCTCTTCAAGCCTGCGCTTTTCCTCGTCGATAGTAGCCTTTGCAGACTCGATAGCAAATTTATGCTCGCTCTGCTTTATATAGAGATTGTTGATCTCATTTCCTGCCTTGTCTACGCTGTCTCCGAGCTCTGAACTGTCCTGTTCAGCCTTGGCAAAATCAGCTTCAGCAGCAGCTATCTCAGCTTCGAGTGTCTTCTTCGCTTCGCCCAGTTCAGCAAGCTTTTTCTCGGCAGCTTCGCGCTGTTCGATGAGTGAGCGCTTTGTTTCGTCAGAACTGTCTATGCTTGCCTGTGCAGCTTCTATTGCTTCACGGCAATGCTTTATGTCGTTCTCGAGAACGGCTATGCCCGATTTCATATCAGAAGCAGTCTGCTCCTCCTCGAGCATCTTGCGGCGAAGTTCATCGGAACGCATCGTGCTCTCCTGCATCTTGCGGTAGCCGGCTTCGATCTTCTGCTCCTCGCGCTGTATGTCGTTCTCTATGTTTTCGTATTCGCTGCGGCTTATGAGTATCTTCTCCTCGATGCCGTCGAGCTTTTCTTTCAGTTCATCAAGACGGTGTACCCATACAGAGATTTCGAGCTGTTTCTGCTCGGCAGCAAGTTTGATGAACTTTTCCGCTTTCTGTGACTGTATCTTCAGCGGTCCTACTCTTCCTTCAAGCTCTGAGAGTATATCAGTGAGTCGGAGAAGATTTTCCTGAGCGGCTGTAAGCTTACGCTCTGCTTCGAGCTTCTTGTAGCGAAATTTTGAAATACCAGCCGCTTCTTCAAAAATATCGCGGCGTTCGCTGCTCTTTGCACCGACTATCTCTGCGATACGTCCCTGACCGATTATCGAGTAGCCGTCACGGCCGAGGCCGGTATCCATAAAGAGTTCATTGATGTCTTTGAGACGGCATTGTCTGCCATTTATCATGTACTCGCTGTCGCCGCTTCTGTACAGCTTTCGCGTTACAGCGATCTCATCGTCCATATCAGGAAGAGTGCGGTCAGAATTATCTATATTCAGCGTTACAGCTGCAAATCCCATAGGCTTTCTGGCAACAGTACCGGAAAAAATAACGTCCTCCATCTTGTTTCCTCTGAGAGTCTTTGTAGACTGCTCACCGAGTACCCAGCGAACAGAGTCGCCGATATTACTTTTTCCGCTGCCGTTGGGACCTACTACCGCAGTCAGCCCCTTGTCAAATGTAAGGCTTATCTTGTCCGGAAATGACTTAAAGCCTTGTATTTCGAGAGATTTCAGATACATTTCTTCACCGCCTTTCTACAATAGTGATGCTGCCGTCAGCAGCTACCGTGATCTTTAGTTCAACGCCTTTTTCTTTCAATTTCAGTATATTAGACCTGCCGTGTCCGACAGCTTTGCTTATGTCTCTTGCCGGAACCGCCAATTTCAGGTAAGTGCAGCCAACTGAGAGTTTCTCTATCTTCCGCAGATAAATCCTGCTTTCACACAGTTCACGGAACGCCGGATGATAAAAACCACCAACCTTGTCCTGTTCCACGAATTCACTCGCGTGAAGTCCGCATTTTATAACCCTTATGCCGCGATTTTCAGCTTCTTCAAGCATATCGGAGCATATATCCACAGCCTTTTCAAAACTATATGGCACATACTCCCCTGACCTGTACAGATCAGCAAGTTTTGTACCATTAAGTATGACTACCGGATAAATACGCATCGTGTCCGGTAAGAGTTCGGCAAGCCTGAGGAAAGTCTCCATATCCCTTTCAGGATCGCTCTTATAGAGTCCGGTCATCATCTGAAGGCCAAGCTCAAAGCCGTATTCGCGTATGAGATGACAGGCATTCACAACATCATCTGCTGAGTGCCCGCGCTCATTTGCTGTGAGAACTTCTGCGTCCATTGACTGCGCTCCGAGCTCTATCGCCGTAACACCGTATTCTTTCAGTATGTCGAGAACTTCCCTGTCTATGCAGTCCGGACGAGTCGAACAGCGTATACCTCTGAAACGTGTGCCTCCGACAAATTCCTTTGCCGCATCGAGTAGTTCGACCATATAATCACGCGGTATAGCAGTAAAGCTTCCGCCGAAGAAAGCTATCTCGGTATTCTCCGAAGACTTCACTTCGCTGAGAGCCTTACCGCATATCTCCCTGACCTCATTGCCGTCCGGAAGATGCTGAGCACCGCTGATAGTCCGCTGATCGCAGAAACTGCACTGATGCGGACAGCCGATATGCGGTATGAATATCGAAATGTTACTGTGTTTCATATCCCATAAGCTGGAGAGCTTCCTTTGCAGCAAGCTGTTCGGCTTCCTTTTTGCTTCTGCCCTTGCCGCTGCCGATGACCTGACCGTTGAGACAGACCTCAACTACAAAACGCTTGTTGTGGTCGGGACCTTCCTCACCGATGAGCACGTATTCGACCTTTTCCTCGGGGTTCTTCTGTACTATCTCCTGGAGAACCGTCTTGAAATCGCTGAACGCCGGCTTTCCTACATGGTTGAGGTCGTCTGGCATGAAATTCATTATGTGCTTTGCAGCGGCTTCCATACCGCCGTCAAGATAAATAGCAGCTATCACTGCTTCAAAAGCATCAGCAAGTATCGAGGGGCGTTCCCTGCCGCCTGTATTCTCTTCGCCCTTGCCGAGAAGAAGATACTTTCCGAGGTCTATCCTCTGTGCGAATAAATATAGTGACTTTTCGCAGACGAGAGACGCTCTCATCTTGGTGAGTTCTCCCTCTGCAACGTTAAGATTCTTGTACAGGTAATCGGAAACAACTATCGAAAGCACACTGTCACCGAGAAATTCAAGTCTTTCGTTGCTGCCGAACGGCAGCTTCTTCTCATTTGCATAAGAAGAATGCGAAAGTGCCTGGTGGAGCAGTTCAGGTCTTTTGAAGCTATAACCAATGACTTCCTCTAAATTTTCTGTATTTTCCATAATTATTCCTTTCCGGAAACTTCGAGCTTAGCTATATAATTTTCGATCACGCCGGAAACATTTACTTTTACGCATCTCTCTGCCTGTCTTACCGCATTGAAGAACGCAGTGCCGTCAGAGCTGCCGTGAGCCTTTATGACCGGTCTCCTTACGCCGAGAAGAGCCGAACCGCCGGTCTCCTTGTAGTCCATCTGTCTGCGGAACTTTTTTATCTTTCCGTATGCAAACAGAGCTCCTATCTTTCCGGCACCTGAGAACATCCATTTCATCTTGTCTGCAAAGAATGAACCCATTCCCTCATAAAGCTTGAGGGCAACATTACCGGTAAAGCCGTCCGTAACTATTACGTGTACTTCACCCTTGGGCATATCCCTTGCTTCAATATTTCCGACAAAGTTGAGTCCCGAGTCCTTGAGCAGCTTGTATGCCTCGAGTTCGAGTGCTCTGCCCTTGGTCTCCTCCGCACCGATGTTGAGCAGTCCTACCTTGGGACGTCTGATGCCCATTACCTTTTCGGCGTAGGCACTTCCCATTGCAGCAAACTGCACCAGCATCTCCGGACGGCATTCAGTATTTGCTCCTGCATCTATAAGCAGGAAACTGCCTTTATCCGCCGGTATCACCGGTGACGGAGCTATACGTCTGATACCTTTGATACGCTTGACGATGAAGGAGGAGCCCATTACCAGAGCTCCTGTACTTCCTGCTGAAACAAAAGCATCGCCCTTGCCCTCTGCGAGAAGTCCGAGTCCTATCGCCATGGAAGAGTTCTTTCCTGATTTAATTATCTCCTTCGGCTCATCATGAATATCAAAAACATCATCTGTATGCACGATCTTCATGCCTTTGAGACTTATGCCGTTCTCAGAGGCACACTTCTTGATCTTTTCCGAGCTTCCTGTAAGTATTATCTCCGATTTTAATTCTTTGACCGCCTTTTCGCAGCCTTTAAGCACTTCCAGAGGAGCATTGTCTCCTCCGAAAGCATCAACGATTATCTTTGCCATAGCTGATCCTTTCAAGTTCAGTTTCAAGTGATCTAACAGCACGTTCTGCATACGCGCCGTAGCGTTCCTTTTTATCTTTTATCCTCACACCGATATCAGGGAGTATTCCCATATTGGCCCCCATAGGCTGGAACTTTCCGCTGTTGAACGGATCGCTTATATAAGCCGAAAGTGCTCCAGTCATGGTATCTGCCGGTAGCTTTAACGGCTCAAGTCCCTTTATCCTGCGCGCAGCAGCTATACCTGCTATAATGCCGCTTGCTGCTGATTCCATATATCCCTCTACACCTGTCATCTGACCGGCAAAGAATATCTCCGGTCTTGTTCTCATTGAGAAATCTGAATTCAGAAGTTCCGGACTGTTTATGAAGGTATTGCGGTGCATAACGCCGAAGCGCATAAACTCTGCATTTCCAAGTCCTGGTATCATTGAGAATACTCGCTTCTGCTCACCGAATTTCAGATTTGTCTGAAAACCTACAAGGTTGAAAAGTGTACCATCTCGGTTCTCGCGTCTGAGCTGAACTACTGCATAAGGTCTTCTGCCTGTACGCGGATCGTCTATGCCGACCGGTTTCATAGGTCCGAAGCGCATTGTGTCAACACCTCTTCGTGCGAGCTCCTCTATCGGCATACATCCCTCATAAACGCTGAACGGATGAGTCTCGAAATCCTTGAGCTGTACCTTTTCAGCTCCGATAAGAGCTTCGTGGAACGCAAGATACTCCTCCTTGTTCATGGGACAGTTGATATAATCTGCATCGCCGCGGTCATAGCGTGATGCAAAGAACACGCATTCCTTGTCGAGACTGTCATATGTCACGATAGGCGCAGCTGCATCATAGAAGCTGAGTCCGTCTCCGCAGAGTCCGCGGATAATATCAGCCATCGCTCCATGTGTGAGCGGTCCTGTTGCTATTATGACAGTTCCCTCAGGGAGCTCTGTCACCTCGCCGCCTATAATTTCGATAAGCGGATGTGAGGTTATCTTCTCTGTTACAGCGTCCGAAAAACGCTCTCTGTCAACTGCAAGTGCTCCGCCTGCCTCAACTGAATTCTCCTTTGCACACGGAACGGTAAGCGAACCGAGCATTTCCATTTCATGCTTCAGGAGTCCTGCCGCAGATTCAAGTCTCGCCGCTTTGAGCGAATTTGAGCATACAAGCTCGGCAAAACCTTTGTATTTATGTGCAGGAGTGAACTTATCCGGCTTCATCTCATAAAGGCGGACGTTTATCCCCTCCTGTGCAAGTCTCCACGCAGCTTCACAGCCAGCAAGTCCTGCACCGATAACGCTAACCTGAGCGATCATTTCTTCAGCTCTCTTTCATAGCCGCAGCCCTCGTTTTCACAGATGAGCTTACCTGACTTTCCGCCCTTGACAAAGAGTGTCTTTCCGCACTGAGGACATACCTCAGCACTTGGAACGTTCCATGTCATAAAGCTGCACTCGGGGTAACCCTCGCAGCCATAGAAGCTTCTGCCCTTCTTGGACTTTTTGAGCAGCATTTTCTTTCCGCACCTCGGACAGGTTCCGTCTGCCTCGGTGACTATCTTCTTTGTGTTCCTGCAGTCGGGGAATCCCGGACAGGCAAGGAACTTACCGTATTTACTGTATTTGATGACCATATGTCTGCCACAGTTCTCACAGACAACATCAGTCTCTTCATCCGGCACCTTGACGCGCTTGCCGTCCATTGCTTCTTCGGCTTTTTTTAGCGTCTTCGCAAAATCATCGTAGAAATCGTGAAGAGTGCTCACCCAGTCCTTGTTGCCGTGCTCGACTTCATCAAGGTCGTTTTCCATTTCAGCTGTGAACTTGGCGTCAACTATCTTCTTGAAGTGATCCTTCATAAGATCGGTTATGACCTCACCGAGATTGGTCGGCTTGAGAGCCTTTCCCTCATGCTCAACATAACGGCGCGAAGTGATAGTTGTAATGGTCGGTGCGTAGGTACTTGGTCTGCCTATTCCGTTTTCTTCGAGTGCCTTGATGAGTGAAGCTTCAGTAAAGCGCGGAGGCGGCTGTGTGAAGTGCTGGTTGCCATCTATCGATTTGAGCTTCAGCTTATCCTCAGCCTTGAGCTCCGGGAGCATCTTCTTGTTCTCGTCTGCTGAATCGCTCGACTCAACATAGAGAGTCATAAATCCGTCAAACTTAACTGAGTAACCGGAAGCACGGAATGTGCAGCCGTTTGCTTCAATATCTGCCGAAACAGTATCGAGGAGAGCATTTGCCATCTGACTTGCTATGAAGCGCTCCCATATCAGCTTGTAAAGCTTGAACTGGTCTGATGTGAGGCTTTCCTTGACTCTTGCCGGAGTGAGATCCGGAGTAGAGGGACGGATAGCTTCGTGCGCATCCTGTGCATTGTTCTTTGATTTGAAGTTTCTCGGCTCGGCAGGAAGATAATCATTGCCGTATACCGTTGTGATGTACTGTGCTGCTGCTGCCTTTGCCTCTTCGGAGATACGGAGACTATCCGTTCTCATATAGGTGATAAGACCGACAGCGCCTACTCCAGTTACATCGACACCTTCGTAGAGTTCCTGCGCTGCCTTCATTGTACGCTTAGCGCTGAAACCGAGCTTTCTTGACGCTTCCTGCTGGAGTGTTGATGTGATGAACGGAGGTGCAGGCTGTTTCTTGGTAACACGCTTCTTTACTGATCTTACGATGTATTCAGCGTTCTCGAGCCTTGCAAGCAGACCGTCTGCGGCTGCCTGATCCGGTATCTCGAGTTTTTCACCGTCAACAGCTATGAGTGATGCCTCGAATACCTTTCTCGATGACGGCGCTGTGAATTTAGCATCGATCGACCAATATTCCTTGGGTACGAATTTTCTTATCTCGTTTTCACGGTCGACTACAAGGCGAACCGCTACTGACTGTACTCTGCCGGCTGAAAGTCCTCTCTTTACCTTTTTCCAAAGGAACGGACTTAATTCATATCCAACGAGTCTGTCGAGGATACGTCTTGCCTGCTGAGCATTTACCAGGTCTACATCTATCTTGTGCGGATTGCTCATACCGTTCTTTACGCCGGTCTTTGTGATCTCGTTGAAGGCAACTCGGTTGTTGTCCTCCATATCGAGCTTGAGCATCTGTGCTATATGCCATGAAATGGCTTCTCCCTCGCGGTCAGGGTCGGTCGCGAGATAAACTTTTCCGCACTTCTTGGCGCGTTTTTTCAGTTCCTTGATAACGTCTTCCTTGCCCTTCATATCAGTATACTGCGGCTGGAAGTCATTGTCCTTATCTACTCCCATTTTTGACTTGGGAAGATCTCTTACGTGTCCCATAGAAGCAATGACTTCATATCCGGGCCCGAGGTATTTCTGTATTGTTTTAGCCTTTGCCGGCGACTCAACTATTACTAAATCCGACATTTGCCCCTACTCCTTATCTGCATATTTCAAACATTTTTCCGGGGAGCGAGTTTATCACTCCCATTATTTCAAGCTCCGTGAGCTCTGTCATGAGCTCGGCTGCGTCTATGCCGAGCTTCTGCGCTATCGTATCAGCGTGTACCGGCTCATTTATGAGCAGCTCTGCTATACTTTTCTGTATATCTGATAGTCCCTCCGGCAGCACAGGTGCTGCGGATGACTTCTTTTTCTTATTCTTAGGAACTTCATCAGTTTTTGCACGAGGCTGAGTTTCCACTGCCCCTATGCTTACATCAAGCTTTGAAAAAAGCTCCGAAAGCATTTCCCTATTGTCGCTGACTACCGGCTTGGGCATACCAAAAGTCTCGGCTGCCTCGCGGCGTATCTCCTTGTCGTTGCTTCCGCCTATCCTGAAACAGTCAAGTATGTCCTGACTGCTCAGAAGCGGTACAGCGCCGTTTCTCAGGAGCTGACAATTGCCGGAATATGCTTCGCTCATTATATCTGCCGGCGGCAGACAAAAGAGTTCCCTGCCCTGATCCGCAGCCATATTCGCAGTTATGAGCGAACCGCTCTTCTGCGAAGCCTCGAATACCACAGCCGCCCTGCCGAGTGCCGCAAGTATCCTGTTGCGCGTAGGAAAATTCCTTGCGTGTGGAGGTGTTCCGGGCGGATATTCCGAAACGAAGACTCCTCCGGTCTCAAGTATATGATCGCGGAATCGTAAATTTCCCTTAGGGTAGTCAATATCTATGCCACAGCCGAGAACACAGGCAGTAGGTCTGCCAGCATCAGCTGCTGCTATCTGTGAAGTTATATCTGTTCCAAGCGCGAATCCGCTTACGATGACTATGCCGTTCTGAGCAAGTTCACTGCATATCTTTGCAGTGACTTTTAAACCGTACGGCGAAGCCTTTCGTGTACCGACAGCTGTGACCGTTCGCGTTCCTTTAAGACATGAGATATTGCCCTTATAGTAAAGAACTGCCGGCGGCACTGCTATGTGCCTGAGCTGCGGCGGATAATCGCTGCTGTCATAGCCAATGACGCATATATCCTTTTCTGAACAGCGCTCAATGAGCTGCTCTGCCGAAGATACATCCGTGTCAGTTATATTTCTTATCTCGTTATCTTTGAGTTTTAGCTGTGAATGGTCGCTGCTCAGAGTATCATAAGCCTCTTTTGCCGAACCGAAGAGGCTCATTGCCTCCCAGATGCGGCGGTTTCCTACTCCGAATACCATTGTCAGCCATACCCAGTATTTTGTTTCCTCTGCCATTTCCATCCTCATAGTATCAGGTTTATCTGCGAAGCTCCCACATAAGTATACCTGCCGCCATAGCAGCATTGAGGGAGTTGATATTGCCGTGCATCGGTATAATGATCTTTCTGCTGCATCTTGAAGCTATCTCCGCAGGGAGACCGCTTCCCTCATTTCCAATGAACACAGCCTGTGTACCGTTAAAGCCGCATTCCGTTACCGGAAGAGCGTCCTTATCGATAACTGCTGCTGACGTCTCTACACCGTTTTCTTCAAACAGCGCAAAGAGCTTGTCGATGTCATTTACTATCGTTATGTCCTCTCTGAAAACAGAGCCCATTGTAGAGCGTATGACCTTAGGGCTGTACAGTTCACAGCTTCCGGAGAGAATAACGCCGTCCATACCGAGAGCATCTGCGGTACGGATTATCATGCCGACATTTCCGGGATCCTGTAGTCCGCGGAGAACGACATACCTGCCGTTTTCCTTAAACACCGGATCGTGCTCCTGAGGTATCCTGCATATTGCAAAAACCCCCTGCGTCTTTTCGGTAGAAGCGATCTTGTTTCCAAGTTCATTTGAAATTACCATTGTTCTTGTATCTCTCAAATCAGCCTGAAACAGTTCTTCACCGTATTTTTCCATAGCCTGCTTTGTAAGAATAAGATGTGAAAGTCCGCTGTCCTCACGGAGCGCATCTGTAACGATACGCAGTCCTTCCAACACGAATAAGCCGTACTCGAGCCTTTCTTTTTTTGAAGAAGAAAGCCTTTGATACAGCTTGATAACAGGATTATCCTTTGAAGTTATTATGTTTTCCAATAATATGCCACCCCCGGTCCAGAGGTATTTTAAAACAGAGCGAGAGGCAGTTTTTGTACTGCCCCTCTACAAGAAAACACGCTCTTAATTGAAATAAGGAGCGTGTTTGTTCTGCAATTAAAGGGCTGCCTTAGCCTTCTCTGCGATTGCTGTGAAACCAGCAGCATCGTTGATAGCGATCTCGGAGAGCATCTTTCTGTTGAGTGTGATGCCAGCCTTCTTGCAGCCATTCATGAATGTTGAATAGTTAAGACCGTTGAGCTTAGCAGCAGCGGAGATTCTTGTGATCCAGAGCTGTCTGAACTGTCTCTTCTTCTGCTTTCTTCCGATATAAGCGTAGTTGCCTGACTTCATTACGGCCTGCTTAGCCATCTTGAAGTGCTTGCTCTTTGCGCCGAAGTAGCCCTTAGCGAGCTTTAAAGTCTTATTTCTTCTCTTACGAGTCATCATTGCACCTTTAATACGTGCCATAGTCTTTTACCTCCAGTATTAAAATTACGAAAAAACGGTTGTTGCTGTGACAGAATTATCTGTCAGCTGATTAAAGATAAGGAACGAGCTTCTTGATAGTAGGAGCGTTTGTGCAATCAGCAACACCTGCGTTACGAGCAATTCTCTTACGCTTTGTATCCTTCTGTGTGAGTCTGTGTCTCTTGTTAGTGTGCTGGTACTTAACCTTACCGCTTCCTGTAATCTTAAAACGCTTCTTAGCGCCTGAGTGAGTTTTAACCTTTACCTTTGCCATTTTATGATCCTCCTTACTTGGCAGCCTTGGGTGAGACGAACATTACAAGACTGCGTCCCTCCATTTTGGCTGGCTTTTCAACTGTGCCGACAGCCGAAACTGCTTCCTTAAAACGATCCAGAAGCTCATTACCGAGCTCAGGATGAGCAATAGCTCTCTTGCGGAATCTTACTGAGACCTTCAGCTTATCGCCGCCCTGAAGAAACTTTACAGCCTGATTAACCTTAGTTTCAAAATCGTGGGTATCTATCATAGAGAACATTCTGATCTCCTTGACAGCAACGACCTTCTGATTCTTTCTTGCTTCTTTTTCACGCTTCTGCTGTTCAAAGCAATACTTACCGTAGTCCATAATGCGGCATACGGGCGGTGTTGCCTGCGGAGCGATCTTTACGAGATCGAGATCCTTATCAAATGCGATCTGCTGTGCCTCTTTTGCGGAAATTACTCCGAGCTTTGTTCCGTCAGCGTCGATTACGAGAACTTCCTTGTCTCTTATCTCTTCGTTGATCTGCAGTTCCTGTTTGCTAATCGTCAAGCACCTCCAATATTGATTTATAAAACAAAAATGAGTGCAGAAATTATCCGCACTCACACAATACACGCATAGAATACCGGAACTGTACGCTCCGGAGCTATTCACATATTGACCGTTTTAGCCTTGCCTCACGGTGAGAACGCATAGTTCTGCTTTGTTTACTTAACTATCATACACCATAATGCAGAAAATGTCAAGTCAGGAAGTTATTTTCGCTGTTTTGCACAAACGTTCAATCGAACCAGCTTTTGAATTTGTCCCATAGTGCAAATCTGACACGGTATTTTTTAGGCCTATGCAGTATCTCGAGTTCCTTTTCATCAAAGCACTCCTCTTCTTTCTCCTCGTCATCAATTACCGCTCCGCAAGCAGCAGGTATACACAGCGGCGGAAAAAGCACACACCACCAGTTATGTCCGGCTGCTTCACCTATCGTTATCCTCAGGGCACGGTACTCTCCAGCAGGCATCGTGATATCCCCGTAAGTACGCTCGTCGAACGCCATATCCGTTATTTCAGCGCTTACCTCTGCATAGCAGCCCTCTCTCCTGAGAGTCTGTTCCGCTATCTTTTTTATCTCAGGAAGTTTCTGCGCCACTGATCGTTCAGCTTCACAGCGGCTTTCAACTTCACCAAACAGTTCGCTGCTATGCCGCAATATCTCGTCGCGAACACAAAGTTTCAGGCGCTGATCTTCATCACTGTCCGAGTTTGCTATTATGTGGAGACGCAGGACCTCTCCGCGCAGTTTGTCGAGTTCCCTGCCGTCACGTACAAAGCCTGCCGCATTGGATATAAGTACCGATATTATGAGCGCGACCGCGGCGATTACACCTGTGTATTTCTTCATTTTTCTTCACCTCACAGAAGATTATCGCCATTATAAAATCTTTTATTCACTTTACAGAAAAATCGTTAAAAATAGTGCTGTTTTGTAACTTATCATAATATATTCAAAATGCACATACAAATCGTTCATTTTTATACATTTCGCTGAAATACACTTCATATTTGTTACTTTATTATTATTGCCTATTTATTTTGTAAGTAAAAAATGCTATAATTTAAATGTAATATAAGCAGAAGTGTATGCACATATACGCCTCTGTGCAACTGACATTTTAAACAAATTTAGCGAAAGGGAATATCTATGGAGAAAAAATCATCCTATGGTCTGCCAAAGTCTATCGGGAAAAGACTTCTCGGCAGTGCCGCCTCGGCAGCTATAGCAGTTACAAGCTTGCTGCCATCATCATATTTTCCGGCCGGTGCTGATGACATAGGCAAAGACGGACTGCCTAACATCAAAGTCCCGTACAGCGAATCGATCTGGTACCGCGGAAATCCGCTCGGAGTTGCAGGAGATTTCCACGTACTTGCTTTCGACAGCTTTACGGACAAAAACCACGTAAACGGAAACGTAGCAACTCCGCATCTCATCATCGATCCAAGTGCTATGGGCCCCTCGCCCAACCAGTACGTCGGCAGACTTGTAAATGTCGTATCCGAAAAGCTCGATGCCGCAGAGGGCAAATTCAATATGAATATGCTCCCTGACTTTGTGGGGCCTGAAGATTATGAGCTTTACACTCCCGACGGCAAAAAACTGAAGTATCCTACTGATACCGCGAACATGAAGCTCTATAAAGGTTCAAAAGACAGCGGTGCGCAGGCTTACGACTTCGGTGTTCAGTCCGAAATAAGAAAAGAACCTTACAGTGTTGACTCTTTCTTCGGGCACCATACCGACACTTTCATGGACTTCGAGGCTCTCAGGGCAGAATATGAATCCAAGTCTGAGGAGCTTGCCAATAAGACTGAAAACGGTACTTACACTTTTGAAAGTCCTGATGATTACACAAAGAAACTCACTATCACACTCTCTGATTCGGGAGAAAATGTCGTAAACATCAAGGCATCTGACTTCCTCCGTCCCGGCGACACGCCTGATCCTGAAACAGGTAAGGCTGAACCGTTCGGCGAAATAGTCATTAAGAACATCAACGCCGAGAAAACAACTTTCACAGATTACTCAGGCAAAGAAGTAAGCGGCTATACCTACTATGACAACCAGTACCTCGTTCTCAATATCGACCTCGAAGGTGCAGACGCTGCAAGCTTCTCCCCTGCAAGCGTCACCTATCTCACAAAAGATAATGAGTCCATAAAGATAGGCGGCGAAGAAACTCTTTACGTCGGCACGAATGTTATCCTTAACTTCTACGACTCAAAGAAGAGTTCTTCCTCTACTAAGCATCTGTGGCTGAACGAAAACGTTCTTGCAGCAGTATTTGCTCCTGATGCAGACCTTCATCTCTTTGCTTCAAACGGTACGTTCATCGGTTCAACTGTAACTACCGAGAGAGAAACACATATGGCTTTCTTCCTCGAACCTATGAGCGATACTACAAAGACTTCCATTACTGTTGAAAAGGAATGGGACGACGATGGCAGAGATCATTCTGCTGACAGCTTATCCGTTTCACTTTACCGTGCTATCAAAGCCGATATTGATCCTGATGAGATCCCTGCACTTGCCGAAGCAGAGAACGAAAGATACAATGCAGAGGCTGCTTTTGAAAACAGCAGATTTGCCAACGAAAGCGCTACTCTAGTAGATACATATAAGTCTTCACTCCCCTGGGATAGTATGACTCCCGGAATGCAGTTCAGCTTCACCAGCGAAGAAGGCTACGAAATAGGTGTTGCTTCAATTCTCAACACAGCTGATTACAGTATGCCTAAAGACGCTTCCTCAAATTACCTTGCTGTAAAGGACGGCGTTCTTGTATCATGCTTCAGCGACGGCGAGTATAAGCTTTCTTCGAGATCAGGTTACTGGGACGCAGAGCGTAATGAATATATCACTGATAACCGCGATCTTTTCAGTTTCACTGTTAAAGACGGCAATGTTATCCAGCTTGACGGTAAGTCAGCTAATCCTCCGGCTGTTCCTGCAAAGCAGATCGAGCTCATCGACACAAAGACACTCGATCAGGCAAACGGCTGGGCTTATAAGTGGTCAGACCTCAAGAGGTTCAATGATGACAACTTCGTTACTTATTACTATGTACATGAAAACGATCCCCCGGCAGGCTATACCGTAAGCTATTCAGAGAACGGTACAAACAGCCTTAACCCGGTCATCGGCATCACTAACAAAGCTAACGAAGAAACTACAACATCTACGACAACCACTACGACCACAACTGAAACTACTACTTCAACCACATCCACAACCGAGACTACAACTTCGACTACCACGACCACAACTACTACAACGACCACAACGACGACTACCGAAGCAACAACTACAACAACTCTTGCTCAGGTAAAGATCGACAAGCGCGATATTCTCGGCGAAGAAGTTCCCGGTGCTACACTTGAACTCACCGGTGTTGACAAGAACGGCAATCCTATCATCTTCGATGAAGGAACTATTGTTGACAAGGGCGTTAACGTAGAAGTTAAGAACGGCTACGGCAGTGCTCTCGTTTGGGTATCAGGCAACTCCGCTACAACTTTCGGTCTCAAAGACGGTAAGTACACTCTTACTGAAATCGCTCCTCCGGAGAACTACGAAGTTGCAACCAATATGGTATTCACTATCGAGAACGGTCAGCTCATAAGCGTTGACGATATCACTCCTATTCCCGATGAAGTTGTTATGATCGATGAGTCCAAGACTACTACTACGACTACAACTACTACAAGCACAACAACAACTACTACTACCACCACTACAACTTCAACTACAACAACCACAACAACAACTACGACCACTACTACAACTACGACAACCACGACAACGACCACAACAACGACGACTACCGAAGCAACAACTACAACAACTCTCGCTCAGGTAAAGATCGACAAGCGTGATATTCTCGATGAAGAAGTTCCCGGTGCTACACTCCAACTCACCGGTGTTGACAAGAACGGCAATCCTATCATCTTCGATGAGGGAACAATCGTTGACAAGGGCGTTAACGTAGAAGTTAAGAACGGCTACGGTACTGCTCTCGTTTGGGTATCAGGCAACTCCGCTACAACTTTCGGTCTCAAGGACGGTAAGTACACTCTTACAGAAATCGCTCCTCCGGAGAACTACGAAGTTGCAACCAATATGGTATTCACTATTGAGAACGGTCAGCTCATAAGCGTTGACGATATCACTCCTGTTCCCGATGAAGTTGTTATGATCGATGAGTCCAAGACTACTACAACTACAACAACTACCACCACAACCACGACTACAACAACGACAAGCACAACTACTACAACTACAACGACCACTTCAACTACAACAAGCACAACTACGACAACCACAACAACTACTACCGAAGCAACAACAACAACTCTCGCTCAGGTAAAGATCGACAAGCGCGACATCCTCGGCGAAGAAGTTCCCGGTGCTACACTTGAACTCACAGGTGTTGACAAGAACGGCAATCCTATCATATTCGATGAGGGAACAATCGTTGACAAGGGCATTAACGTAGAAGTTAAGAATGGTTACGGCAGTGCTCTCGTTTGGGTATCAGGCAACTCCGCTACAACTTTCGGTCTCAAGGACGGTAAGTACACACTTACTGAAATCGCTCCTCCGGAGAACTACGAAGTTGCAACCAATATGGTATTCACTATCGAGAACGGTCAGCTCATAAGCGTTGACGATATCACTCCTGTTCCCGATGAAGTTGTTATGATCGATGAGTCGAAAACTACTACTTCAACTACTACGACAACGACCACTACTACCACAACGACGACGACCACTTCAACTACAACAAGCACAACTACTACATCTACAACCACTACAACTACTACCACGACAACGACCACAACTACTACCGAAGCAACCACTACAACAACTCTCGCTCAGGTAAAGATCGACAAGCGCGATATCCTCGGCGAAGAAGTTCCCGGTGCTACACTTGAACTCACAGGTGTTGACAAGAACGGCAATCCTATCATCTTCGATGAGGGAACAATCGTTGACAAGGGCGTTAACGTAGAAGTTAAGAACGGTTACGGCAGTTCTCTCGTTTGGGTATCAGGCAACTCCGCTACAACTTTCGGTCTCAAGGACGGTAAGTACACACTTACAGAAATCGCTCCTCCAGAGAACTACGAAGTTGCAACCAATATGGTATTCACTATCGAGAACGGTCAGCTCATAAGCGTTGACGATATCACTCCTGTTCCCGATGAAGTTGTTATGATCGATGAGTCCAAGACTACTACTTCGACTACAACCACTACTACCACTACGACAAGCACAACAACAACTACTACCACGACAACGACCACAACTACTACCGAAGCAACAACTACAACAACTCTCGCTCAGGTAAAGATCGACAAGCGCGATATCCTCGGCGAAGAAGTTCCCGGTGCTACACTTGAACTCACAGGCATTGACAAGAACGGCAATCCTATCATCTTCGATGAAGGTACTATTGTTGACAAGGGCGTTAACGTAGAAGTTAAGAACGGTTACGGCAGTTCTCTCGTTTGGGTATCAGGCAACTCCGCTACAACTTTCGGTCTCAAGGACGGTAAGTACACACTTACAGAAATCGCTCCTC
>JAEEVL010000046.1 GCA_016290875.1 Ruminococcus sp. | reverse complement strand
CCTCCTGCTCATTATTGTGGCGGTGCGTCTGGATATTCTGCTCAACACCAATTATGTGCGTGATGCGGTATGCATCGCATTCTGCGTGAACGAGCTGCTCTCTATTGTAGAGAACACCAGTCTCATGGGTATTCCGTATCCGCCTGCACTGAAAAACGCCATTGAGGTGCTGCAGAAGCAGACCGGCAGAAAGGACGATAACGATGATTAAGACCTACAACTATACCGACAACACGCAGCTCTCTCCGCACTTCAATGCGCAGGAGTTCCGCTGCAAGTGCGGCAAAGCACATGATTTTCAGATCGACGATGATCTCATCACCAAGCTGGAAAAACTCTATTCTACGCTGAATTGTTCCAAGATCATCGTGACCTCTGGTTTCCGTTGTGCTGCTCATGATAAGGCGGTCAAGGGCAGCGGTACGGGACAGCATACACTCGGCAAGGCGGCGGACATATGCTGCTACGGGCAGGACGGACAGCCGATCTCCAGCAAGACGGTATGCTGCAAGGCACAGGATACGGGTTTTACCGGTATTGCAAATATCACTGCCGCCTACATCTATACGCACGTCGATGTGCGCTCCGGCGGAAAGTGGTACGGCGATGAAGTTCACGGTAACAGTACTGTCACGGATGATTTCTATAAATACTTCGGAGGCGAGGATATGAAGGGCGTCGATGTCAGCGTCCATAACGGCAAGATCGACTGGCAGAAGGTCAGGGCTGACGGCATTGAGTTTGCGATTCTCCGCGCAGGTTACGGCAGGCTGGCATCGCAGAAGGATGCCTGTTTCGAGGAAAACTATTCCGGCGCAAAGGCAGCCGGTATTCCGGTCGGTGCGTACTGGTACAGCTACGCCATGAGCGAGGACGAGGCTTGTCTGGAGGCAGACGTGTTCCTGTCAGTCATCAAGGGAAAGCAGTTTGAGTTTCCGGTATATTTCGACCTGGAGGAGAAAAAGCAGTTTGACCTCGGCAAGGAGAAGGTGTCTGCGATTATGCGAGCGTTTCTCGAAAGAGTCGAGGCGGCGGGCTACTTCGTCGGTCTGTACGGCTCTGCGTCCTCGCTCGTGACGCACACCACCGATGACATCAAGAGCCGCTATACCATCTGGCTGGCGCACTGGTGCGACCGGACGAGTTATACCGGTGCATACGGTATCTGGCAGCACTCCGAGAAAGGCAGTGTGGACGGCATCAGCGGCAATGTCGATCTCGACATCGGCTACAAGGATTTCCCGACGATCATCAAGGCGAATGGGCTGAACGGCTACAGCAAGGAGCCGAATCCGCCTGCGCCTGCTGCGGAGGACGGCATTTCTGTTGAGGTCACGGTTGACGGAAAGAAGTACAGCGGAAAACTGAATAAGAAATGAAATAATTGCTGCTGGAGATAAACTTGATTTTTCTCCGGCAGCCTTTTTTTATAGCGATTGAAATACAAGTATTATTATGGTATAATGAAACTAGAATAGTGTTTCATTCATGTTTGACTATCTAATAAGCAGGAGGAATTTCTATGGATAAACCATCAAGATTAGGTCGTGATTTATATCGATCAATCAAAAATATGAGCAACGAAGAAATGTCAGCTTTTCTTGATAGACAGGCTATGATAGCTGTTGAAAACTACAAAAAAGAACATGGGCTTTCAATTCAAACCGATGAAAAAGGAAAATATATCGGTATGAGCAGAGATCTTTTTAAGATAATACACAGTGAATTGATACAACAAGTTCAAACTATTGAGCATAACCTGAAAGTAATCTATGCGGATGTTCAATTAGGAAATTTTTCTGATAATTACGAAAGTATAGAGAAATCAAATCTTGGAAAAATAATTGCCGAATTAAAGAAAATCGGAAACGAATCTGATGATCTAAATCTCACAGAAGATGATTACAGATTACTTGACGAAATAAGAGAAATACGGAACTACTGGTGCCATCAGTGCTATCTTGATTATATCTATATTCAAGATAATAATGAGCGCGAGATTAAGTTTCAAGAGATTGCAGAAAAACTACATTTTGATGAACCAAGAACTTGGAAGCTTTCACAGAAAATAGAGAAAATACGATTATACATTTTTAAAATGAATGATAAGAAGGTTAAGGGATAGACAGGGGGATGTATATATGAATATCAGTGATTGTGCTTTACATCATAAGTATGGATCAATCACCACTATTAGTGGGTGTAAAGCATTATGATGAATGATTATCTGAAAAATAAGCACTTTATTACTGTTCATGAGGAAAACTTGAGCATCGCAAAAGTGCTTGGTATTATTGCTATCGTCATAAGTGTGTTTTACACAGTTAGAGGGCTATTTTATGGTGAATCCTTAACTGGAGGTATAAAAAAATCTTGGTTATCTGGATTTGGAATCATTACCTTATTATTCGTTCTAATAGTTGCATTGATTTTTTTTCTTGATTGGTTTTTTTATTCAATTTTAAAAAGAACTGTTATTAGAAAAGGAACAAAGCAAGATGGAATAATAGTATCTGAAACTGAAAAGAAGCATACAAGCCGAGGTGCTGCTCGCCTTTCTTGGAAATACACTATAAAAACAGCGGAAGGAACTCTATACTTGAGTACTGCTTATAGTAACCAGATTCCTTTAAGGAAAAAATGCACAGTCTATATTCTTGGATCGAAATGTATAATTTCTAGTTTTGACTCCTAAAATCAGATTATTTATTTTAGGTTGAACCGACATAATTCGTTTTCATAGATGCTGATATTCAAAACATACATTTCACTTGTAAATACGCAAATAATGATGATATTTTGTCGGATAAACCTTCCATTGGAGGGAACAAAATGGAAAAACAAAATGTAAAATTCGCTATCCAGTTTATTATCAATTTTCTTGTATGGAACATTCTGTTTGGCATAGCAGGAAGACTTATTGCTGCAGGTTTAGTAACAGTGTTTTCCATTGGTGGAAACAATATATGCTATGTTGTTGTTTTTGCTCAGGAATTTAGCATTCTTGCATCTACTATTTTATCTGTATTTATGACAAAAAAGTCTTTAGGGAAAAAGGGCGAACTGACGAACGATAGCATTATAAGACTTTATATTGCTCTTTGTCTTTCTCTAATCATTATTAATGTTATCCTGTCAGTTTTAGGCTTTTCAATCATTTATAAGATGTGCGAGGGCAATATTTCAATCACATCGCTTGCTAATGACTTAGTAGACTCAAAAGGTGTATCTTTTGATGATGCGTTAGAACAAAGTAAAATTACAATCTGTCAGACTGTAACGAGAGCTGTGATTATTTCTAATATTTTATATGGTATTGTATTAACATCTCTTATTCCAGTATTTAATAACTCTCATAAATCTAAAGTCTAATCATTACAAAAAATGTCATAAATCATAGCCTACTGGCGCACCTGTTTTCCGTTCCACAAAAGTCATAATCAGAATTGTGACGCATACCACAACAAGCACAAACCCTATTGGAACAGAATACCAACCACAAACTCTCGGAAACGCTCTATAAGCGTTTCTGAGGGCTTTTTCTTTTCAGCGGTTAGTTTTCCGCTCCGCAGGCTCGGACGGTGCTGTGGGGCATTTCCGTTCGCCAGACGGTCAAGCTGAGGTCTGCTCGGTGATATCGTGACGGAGTGCATACTCACGCACACGGCGGTAGAAAGTATTTGCCGACATATCCATTCTCCGCATGTACTAAGCATCATGTCAAGCGGTGAATGGAATATAGAGCGTATAATCACCCACGAATTTCCAATTGAGCAAATAACAAAAGCAATCGAAACAGCAGCAGATACAAATAATGCGTTTAATGTCATCATAGATTTTGGACTTTAAAATAAATAAGATGCTGATTTGTTTTAACAAAAGAACAGATGCGATAACAAAGGGCTGTCGGAGAGTATTTTTCTCCGGCAGCCCTTTTTTGTGTATAGTGATTGAAAATCCGGGCTGATCGTGGTATAATTGATGATGTAATAGCTATGTGAGGCTGAATTTTTAAAGAGGAGTATAAATATATGCAGATGTTATTTAAAGTGATTTTCTGGACTTTCTGGTTGAGTTTAGGTTTCATATTTCATATAGTATTATTATGCTATTATGATGATAAAGAGTTGAGGTCTGTTTTTTTAGTACTTCTAGCTATTTGGTGGCTGATCACAGGCGTTATTGCCTTAGTGAAATGGAGAGAATACAGAAAAGAGAATCCGCCGTTGACTAAAGAGGAAAAACAACGTCTCAAACAGTGGGAAAATGAAAGAAAATATCGTAATTCTGTGGAATTTAAGAAAAAATATCTATCCGATGTCGAGATCGAAAATGCATATTTTGGAAACGGTATCTTAGTAAAGGATTCGGGTTCCGAAAACATTTATTATAAAGATATAAAAAGCGGATTTGACAGGATGTTTGACTCTTTCGGCAAAAAAAGCGATTCTCCTTATGACTTGTATGAAATCATCGTACAAGAAGACAATATCGAGTATGTTCTTACTTCTCTGGAGAAGATCTATGAAAAAGCTGATCAGATAATGGAAGAATGCTATGATGAAATATATAAAGAACTTGTTGAGTTTCTTAATGAGACTTGTGATGATTGTTTAAAGGATGATTTTGATCTGGCTTATTTAAAGGAAAACTGGAATGTTTATGGAATAGCGATTTATGATGATAAGGTAGAATTTTCGATTGGAATAAATGCTGCCAAAGACCCGGAAAATGACAGCAATTATGTTATAATCATATTTGTTGACTATGATACGCAGGAAGCGGAAGTATCCTTTGAAGTTGTATGGTAAAGGAGATTTATCGGTTTGAAAAAGAAAACGAAAAAGGAAAATAAGAATAAAGAAGAAATACTTATACCTTATTTCACGTTGCTTCTTGCACTTATATTCTTTTTATTAGGAGCATTTCCGATGTTTAGCTATTGGAATAGGGTGAAAAAATGTACAGTTGAAATAAGAGGAGTCGTTGTTGACGAGAAAATAAGTTCAAAAAAGATTCCTGATACATCAGAGCCGAAAAACAGATATTTATGGGGTAGAGCTTATAGTGATATTAAGGTCGAAACTGATGGTATTTTCAAGTATGATCACCTTTATGCAGGGGCAGGTGTCGGAAAAAAGGCGATGCAATCATCATCCGCTATGATCCCGATGATCCGGATGAATACTATTTCGTAGGCTATTATAGTAATGGAAGAACATTTGCCACATTTGCTTGGGGCGTAAGCGGAAGTATGATACTATTATCATTGATTTTCTTTATTTACTACAACATACCGCTTCTTTTTCAAAAGAAAAAGGACGACAATTGAATTGTGGACGGTCTGAAGTACAGTGTAAAACTGAATAAGGCATAACACCAGCGCCCGTCGGGATTTTTCTCGGCGGGCGTATATTTTTTTGCAAAAACATATTGACTTTTTTCTATGTGTGTGATATAATATAGAAAATCTTCAATGTGAGGTGAGACCGTGGAGCTTTCAAACAAGCAAATCACTGTGATTTTCAAAGCGCTGTGTGATGAAAACAGAGTGCAGATATTCAGAATTCTGCAACACGGCGAGCTGTGTGCCTGTCATCTTCTTGAGGAGTTGCACCTGAGTCAACCAACGCTCTCTCACCATATGAAGGTACTCTGCGACAGTGGACTTGTGGTCGGCAGAAAAGAGGGAAAGTGGATGCACTACTCTATCTCACAGGAAGGTGCGAAAGTTGCTATGGACTGCCTGAAAGAGATCACGGTAGTAACTGAAAACGATTGTAAATGCTGTAATAATCAATAAGCCGTATGATCATACGGCTTAAAATACGGCAAACGAATAGATATATCTAAATATGACTATTGGAGGAAAAGAAAATGGATAATGTTTCAAAAGCAGTTCAGTATTATGAAAATGGCTATAAGTGTTCGCAGGCGGTATTTGCGGCGTTTGCGGAGCAGTTCGGTATTACCGAAAAGCAGGCTTTGCAGATAGGTTCATGCTTCGGTGGAGGAATGGGCAAGGGCGAGGTTTGCGGCGCTTGTACTGGAGCTCTTATGGTTCTTGGAATGAAGTACGGTCAGTTCGACCTTAACGACACTGAAAGTCGTGCCAAAAGCAGCTCTATGGCAGTTAAATTCCTTGACGAGTTCAATAAACGCAAGAATTCATACATCTGCCGGGACATTCTCGGCTGCGATCTCAGAACTGAGGAAGGAAAAAACTATGCGAGATCAAACGGTTTGTTCGGAACACTATGTCCCGAAATGGTAAGGACAGCAGCAGAGATACTGACCGAAATGCTTGGAGGTGATGAATAAGAGTGTGGGACTTTATACAGGATGAAGTATTCGGCATGAAATGGTTGAATAGGCTTATCGGCTCCCTGCTGAACGCTTGCGGTCTTGATACCGAAAGTAAGCTCGGCGGCAGTCTGCAATTCTTCATCTATGATACGATAAAGATCATGGTACTCCTCGGCTTTTTGATATTTGTGATAACCTATATACAGAGCTATTTCCCACCCGAACGTACAAAGAAGATACTCGGCAGATTTCACGGTATCGGGGCGAATTGTATCGCAGCATTGCTCGGAACAGTAACTCCGTTTTGCTCTTGTTCTTCGATACCACTGTTTATGGGTTTTACAAGCGCAGGACTTCCGCTGGGCGTGACATTCTCGTTTCTGATATCATCGCCTATGGTAGACCTCGGTTCTCTTATCCTGCTGATGAGTATATTCGGCTGGAAGGTCGCTGTTATATATGTGATAGTAGGGCTTGTCATCGCAGTTGCAGGCGGTACACTAATTGAAAAACTGCACCTTGAAGATCAGGTGGAGGAGTTTATCCGAAACGGCAAGAGCATTGATACTCCGCAAAACGAATTGACAAAGCGTGACCGCCTGAAATACGCTTGGGAGCAAGTTGCTGAAACTGCTAAAAAGGTCTTGCCCTATGTCGTAGTCGGCGTGGGTATCGGTGCATTTATCCACAACTGGATACCCGAAGAATGGATAGTCAAAGTTCTCGGCACCGGAAATCCATTCGGTGTGATTCTTGCCGCAATATGTGGCATTCCGATGTATGCGGATATTTTCGGCTGTATCCCGATTGCTGAAGCACTGGTAGCAAAAGGCGCAAAACTCGGCGTGGTTCTCGCTTTTATGATGGGCGTTATCACGCTCTCACTACCGTCAATGATAATGCTGAAAAAGGCAATAAAGCCTAAGCTGCTTGGCATTTTCATCGCTATCTGTACGGTCGGAATTATCCTTGTCGGATATTTCTTTAATATCATTCAGAATTACATCATTTAGGAGGAATATACCATGGCATTATTTGGTAAGAAAAAGGAAGAGAAGAAAGAGGAAACTTCATGCTGCTGTTGCGGCGGAGAGCAGACTACAAACGAGACTACATCTACTTGCTGCGGTGAACCTGTTGACGGTATCTGCTGTATCAAGGTTCTCGGTTCGGGCTGTAAAGCCTGCCATCAGCTCTACGACAACACTGTCAAGGCTGTTGAGGGAATGGGTATCGAGGTAGAGTATGTCACTGACTTACAAAAGATCATGGAATATGGTGCTATGTCGATGCCAGCACTTGTGATCAATGAGAAGCTAGTTTCCGCTGGTAAAACTCTGAAACCTGCGGAAATTTCAGAGCTTATAAAGAATTATGTGAAAAACTGAATAAGGCATAATATCTGCACCCGTCGGGATTCTTCTCGGCGGGCACTTTTTTTATATAAACACCCCATCAAAACATCTCCTGAATGTCCGTATAGCGAAAGGAGCTGTTTTTATGGAGCATAATCAGGTCATTGATGAGATCAACTACTACAAAGCGCAGGCAATTACAGAGCTGCTATATGCCAGAGGTATGATCACATTTGACGAATACGACAAATTAACCGATCTGAACCGGCAGACATTCTCTCCGATGTACGCGGACTTATTACCGAAATCACTTGAAAAATCACCGAATCAGAGTTAATATACGATACTGACAAGGAGGTAAAGCAATGACAGTCAAAACAATTGAAGCGCAGCCTGCTGAGAAAAAGAAGCTCCGCGTGGCTGCATACTGCCGTGTCAGTACCGATAATGACGACCAGCGTGAGAGTCTGGAAACGCAAAAGGCATATTATGAAGCGTGGATCAGGCTGCATTCCGAATGGGAGTGCGCTGGTATATTCTACGATTTCGGCATTACCGGAACGAAGGCGGATGTCCGCGACGGCTTGCAGGCACTCCTGTACGAATGTCGCATCGGGCGCATCGACTATGTACTGACGAAGTCCGTCAGCAGATTCTCCCGCAATACAACGGACTGCCTTGAACTGGTGCGTGAACTACTTTCTTATAACGTACCCATTTACTTTGAGAAAGAGAAGCTGGATACCGGCAGCATGGAAACAGAGCTTGTTCTGGCAATTCTCAGCAGTCTGGCGCAGGAGGAATCCGAGTCCATTTCCAAGAACGTGAAGTGGGGCAACCAGAAACGTATCAAAAACGGCAGGTACAGAGCAGGAACAGCGCCCTACGGATATACCTTCGACAGTGACGGAAACTATGCGATCATACCGGAAGAAGCAAACATTGTCCGCCTCATTTTCGAGTCCGTTGTTTCCGGCATGGGTGTGCATAAGATCGGCAAGGAACTGGACAGCCGGGGTGTGCAGACACGCAGGGGCGGCAAGTGGAGTACCACAACGATCATGGGCATTCTGAATAATGAGAAGTATGTCGGTGATGTCCGCTACAACAAAACCTATACGGACGACAACTTCCGAAGGCATAGGAACAAGGGCGACGTGGACAGTCCGGAAGTGAAAGACCACCACGAGGCGATCATCAGCCGAGAGATGTACGCGACAGCACATGAAGTGCTGGAACAGCGGCTCAGAGAGCGCGGTATCCGGCGCGATGATGAAAAGTATCAGCGAAGGTTTGCTTTCAGCAGCAAAATCATCTGCGGGGAGTGCGGCAGCACGTTCAAGCGTCAGGTGATTTCAAGCGGAATCAGCTGGTGCTGCAAGAAACACATTGCAGATAAGGATAGCTGCTCGATGAAGTTTATCCATGAGGAGGCATTCCAGTTCGCTTTCACCACGATGCTGAACAAGCTCATATTCACCCGGAAGATACTGCTCCGTCCGTATTACAATGCGCTGCGCGTGGCAGGCAGTGACGAAAACCTCCAGCGTATTATGAGCCTGAAGGAGAGCATCCAGAAGAATTCCGACCGGAAATGCGAACTGAAAAAGCTCCGTGTAAAGGGCATCATTGACGCAGTGATGTATACGCAGGAGCTGAACCGCATCGAGAAGCAGAACGAGGAATCCCGCAGAGAAATACAGAACCTCGGCAATATCGAATCAGGTCTGATGCTGCGTGAAACCGAAAAGCTGCTGCATTTTATCGATACAGCGGAAGTTCAGGACGCATATAACGAGGAACTGTTCATTTCCTTTGTGGACAGCATTATCGTTTATAGCAGGGACAGCGTCGGCTTCAAGCTGAAATGCGGACTGATATTAAAGGAGGCACTATGTACGGATACAAGATCATAAACGGCAAGGCTGTCATCGACGAACAGGAAGCCGGAATCATAATCAGCATATTCAATGGCTATATTTCCGGTTTGAGCATGAAGGCGGCTGCGGCGAATGCAGGCGTACCCATGCAGCACAGTGCTGTCAAGCGAATCCTGATGCGGGATATCTACATCGGCACTGACTACTATCCCGCGATCATCAGCAGGGAGACCTTCGCAAAGGCAACCGGCAAAAGGCTGCACCGTGCGAATCAGCACGGCTGCGAAAAGAGGTATACCGCACCGCCGATGTACTGTGCTATCATGTCTACCGTATCGAGTATGAATATGGGCGATTTTCCGCAGATGATAGATCTTGTGGCGGAGAAGAATGTTGATGTGTTCGCTTTCGGGCGCTACTGCTCAACGAGCGATCAGAAGTCGGAGGAATACCACATCGAGCCGACCGCCTACCGTGATTTCCTTGATATGTGCTACAAGCGGTTTCAGTATCACAAAGCTAACGGCTGCACGACCACATTCCAGTACAAAGACCACCTCTGGACGCTGTATCTCTACGAGCAAGGCGTATTCAAGATTCCCGAAAACCATGAGCCCGACAAGATTTATGACGGCTGCCATTGCGGCATAGGTCACATGACCATTCTTCCCACGGGCGATGTGTACGCTTGCCGAAGAATGGAGAGCAAGATCGGTAATGTGTTCGATACGCCGATGTATGAGCTGTTTGTTGGTGCAGATTTA
>JAEEVL010000045.1 GCA_016290875.1 Ruminococcus sp. | reverse complement strand
CTCCACCAACTATACAAAGAGACAAAAGAGCTGAAATAAGTCTTTTCATAAGAGTACCTCCTGAGATTTTATTTTCAAGTAAATTATATCAGAATAAGTATGCATTTTCAAGCTATAATACGTCATATCGTGAAATATAGCATACTATACAAACAGGGGGGAGGCGCCTTGTGCAAGGTGTCTTTACCCCCACGTATTAATCAGACTATGTTATACTTTGCGTAACTGCTTGTGCTCAGAACTTGTCAATTAGTCCAAGCTTGAACTTCTGTATCAGTAACGCATCTTCATTGGTAAGTCCGGCTTTTCCGTCAACGTCAGCATTTTTCTCACCCTGAGCGGTTATGCTGAATTCAGACTTGCCCTGTGCGTATTTGTCAGGATTAGTAGCAACCTGTATGACGAGGACGGCATCTGCGATGTTTACCTGACCGTCGAGGTTTGCATCACCTTTAACAGGTTCATCATCTATAAATACATATTTGACCTTGTTATTATCAAGGTAGTTCTGAAGCACCGTGTTTGATTTCCAAACGTGTACGGTTATACTGTTTTTCGCAAGAAGCATAACGTCAGGAATGTGACATTTATCAGATGTTTCTTCATAGTAGTAAACATCTTTCAGTGACGCACAGGTCTCATAACTGAGTTCAGTATCAAAAGAAAGACTGCGCGTCAGGTTGTTGAGTTTTTCGCAATTTGCAACCTTGTATTTTATGTGCTGAACTTTTTTGAAAATTATCTTCTCCAACGCAGGCATTTCTTCAATAGTAACATTAGCTATATTGCTGGCTGAAAGATCAAGCGCCGACAGACTGCTGCATTGTGATATGCTGAAACTCGATTTGTCATCAGAGAATGTTTCAGGAAGAATGATGTTTGTAATACTGTTGCAATCTGAGATAACTACACTTTCAAGTGAAGACACAGCAGGCAATTTTATCTCTTTTATCATCGGACAGTTATTCAGAGTAAAATTGTTGTTAAGGACATAATTATCCGGTATGATCACGCTTTCGAGCTTTGAATAGTTTTTGAGCGTCAGATTGGTAAGAAGTGTTGACTCTCCGTTGTCTGCAAGCTCTAGTTTTGTAAGAGATTTGCAGTCGATGATCTGATCCCCACTATTGAGTGGGATAGGATTTGAAAAGCTCTCCAATGAGGTACAGCCCTTGAACGCAAAAGGACCGATCTGCTTAATGCCCAGTTGGTTCTTAAAATTTATGAGAGAGGTGCAGCCTTCAAATGCACTTTCACCAATTATCATTATTCCTTCCGGTAGGCTGACTGAAGTAATATCGCTGCAATTCAGAAAAGCATTTTCGCATATCCGTGTAACAGGAACACCCTCAATCTCACTTGATATAATGATTTCACCGGTAGCTTTATCGCTGCATTTCAGAACTTCTGCATAATCACTGTAAACAGTGTATGTAAGAAAGCCGACAGTTACTTTTTTTGTATCAGCTGCGCTTGCCGTGATACCGCTCACAGGCGAACCAATGTAAACTGCTGGCACAGCTCCTCCGACTATACAAAGTGCCATAATTGCTGCTAATGTCCTTTTCATAAAATGACCTCCTTTGTGTTTGTTGGACAGGAATCCATAACCTTTCACTACTTAGTCTTTTTTCTGAGGAAAAACTCTTACTGATTTCAAAAAATTTCCCCTTCATTATATATGATACAAAAAAACACGGTTTTGTTACGCCGAAAATAAAATTTTGTATCTTTAACTAAATAAGTATGAAAACAGCGTCCTAAGTTGCTGAAATACTGATTATTGATTTGCGGCTGTATATATGCTAAAATTATAGTTGAAGAATAAAGCGGAGCGCGGTGAGATCTATGATAGGTGTTTTCCTTGCAATAGTTGACGGTGAAGAAAACGTCCGTTCATTTGAACGGCTATACCGGAATTACAAAGACAGGGTAATTGCGATATGCAGAAAGTACCTGAAATTTGACCAGCAGGTAGAGGATGCCTGTTCAGAAACGTTTTTCAGTCTTGCTAAAGCGTATAATCGGATAAATGATATGGATGCTCATAAAATGGACTACTATATTTTCATCACAGCTAAAAATGCCGCGCTGAAAGTTCTGAATAAAGAAAAAGACTATATGGATCACGTCCGTTTTGATGATGTCGAGGAAACGATAAGCACCGAAGAACTGGAGCAGACAGAGTTCTCTAAGCTGACCGAGCACATAGCGAAGCTGACTATGCCTGACCAGGAGATACTCTACCTGAGGATAGTGAACGATCTTGACTATAAGACGATAGGAAGGCTGCTGAATATCAAACCCAATGCTGCAAGACAGCGGTTGCAGCGTGCAAAAGTTCATCTTGCAGAGCTTCTGAAAGGAGGAGACAAAAATGAAACAGTATCCTAATCTTTCCCTTGCGATAGCGAAGGTATTTGAAGCAGAAGCCGACGCTTTCATGGCACAGATTGACTCACAGGATAATGCTGAGCTCTCAGATAAGACCGAAAGAAAGCTCCGGAAGCTCGTTAAAAGGCGTGATAAATCATATTATCCTCTAATATGTACTGCCGGTAGAAGAATAGCGTGCATTGTCGCAGTCATTTTCGTATTCGCCCTTTCAGCTTTATCTATAAAACCGGTAAGAGCTACTGTTTTTGATATTTTTATAGATGTTTTTCCTGATCATATTCATATATCAACCACACATGACGTGAGATCAATTAATTCATCCAATTTCATTGAAAGAGAAATTTCAATCCCAGAAGGTTTTGAGCTTAGCGAAAAAAACATTACAAGCAATTATGTTTATAAATTGTATAAGAATGACGACAAGTTTATTATTTATACTCAAGTGAATGAAGAAATGTATTCTGCAAGTATTGATAATGAAAGAAGCACCATTGAAAACTATACTAACAATAACGGAATTCATTTTACAATAATCAAAACTGATAGTAAATATATTGTTATTTGGAAAGATGAAAACTATGTTTATACTATAAAAAGTAATCTTACCAAAAATGAGATACTAGATTTGTGCAAGTAAACAAAAATTTCTGAATAATGTCACAAATCAATATAAACTATTATCTTAGTAGTTATAGGATGGATAATTTCCTATAACTACTATTTTTTATGAGGTGATAATATGAAAAAAATCGTTTCTTGTTTTTGTGCAGCACTTATATGTCTTTCAGGAAGAAGTATGTATGTCTCAGCAGATGGAAATGATACTCCAGACGACGGCACTGTCATCTCAGAGTACATATATACTGATGACATTAACAGTTACCTAATGATATATGATTCAGGTAGCGCAACAGGTATAAGCGAAGTTGTTGGAAACTCAAATCTAGTTACCCAAATAACCACTCATCAATACTTGCAGCGACAAAATGGCTCATCATGGGATACAGCGTTCTATTACGTCTATGATCTCATTAGGCAAATTATCAGAATAAGATATTAGAATCTATATAAGTGACCTCACCCTGCACACTCCAAAACTCTGCTTATCGCGTTCAAGGAGAGTATCAGGAAACAAATTGAGCCACTTGTGACTAAAGCTGGTGTTACCGAAGTAAGCATCGAAGTTGGACACAGGAAGAATAACATAGTCCGAATCATCGGACTTGTTGGCGATGCAGTAAGCGATGACTGTTTCCGCTACTTCATACGGCAGCCCCTCAGGCAGCAGAGCATGTATCCGTGCCTTTTCATCTTCTGAGAAAGAAAAGGTCTTGTCCGTCAGTGGACCAAGCTCAAGAGCGTCCGCCAGTACATCATCGAACCGCAGTACCCACGCTCCCTTTGTCTCAGGCGAATACAGAGATACCTGAAACTGTTTGACCTTAGCTCTCCACGCCGCATCGAAGTCTTTTTTCAGCGGTTCAGCTTTGGCAAGAGTAGCTTTGCTCATCATATCGCTGTTCTTGGTAATGAACTTCTCAGTTTTATGAACGTGCCTGTAAAACCAGCCCTGTCCTTTAGCGTCGACCAGCTCGGGGAAATCCTCATGCAGGTCGCGAAAATCAGTCCTGAACTGCCACTCCTCCTTAGGAGCGGCAATTTTTTTGTCGGGGATACTGCACCATGCACACAGAGCTCGACGAGCGTAGCCAATGTCGGGAGTGTCGTTTTTGAACATATATCCCCTCGCAATAATACTCAGCACTCGGTTCAGACCGATAAAGTCCATTATCATCTCAAAGCTGAAACGCCCGATGAAGGAAAAGTCACGCTTGCCGTTGCATTTGTAAGCAGGCTTGTCCGTGTAAGCCTTGAATTCTTCAATTTCGTTCAGCATCAATTAGCCCTCCTCACGTGCTTTTCGATCCTGTCATACAGCAGGTCGAAGAGCGCTTTTCTTTTGCCCATTGCTACAAGGTACTTGACTGCCTCATCAGGCTTAGTTACTGCTTCTATGAGTTTTCTACACTCATTAGACACAGCGTCGCGGTAATAAACATTCACAGGCTTTTTCAGATAAGCCTCCATTAGCTTAACGAACTCAGGTGAATCACCATCGCGGATAAGCCGTTTCCTGTCAGTGAGATTGTTTTCATCGTCAATGTCTGCTATGAGGTCAATAAGAATACGGTAGCCGCCGAAACGGAAATTGCAGAAAACCTCATAATATCGTTCAAGCTCGGGCAGCCATTCCGATAGCCGCTCCTCTCGCTGTTCCTTCGGAGTAAAGTGCCAGTTCTCAGCCTGAAGCTCCTGTCTGATAGCAGTTATCCTCTCAGCAGGTATACCTTGAAACAGGGTATACAGGGAGTCGGCGTCGTATTCGTTGTCCCTGCCCTGACTGTATAAAATGCGTTGAATATCACTCCTGCGCTGCCTGTTATTAATAGGCTGACTGCAAGCCCTTATACGCGACAGACAGCGTTCATAATCGGTCACAAGTGCCGACAGCCGTTCCATAATACCGCTATTGAGCTTATCCTTCCAGTTGGCGTTAGCAGCAAACGTGAAAAGCTCCTCGTCTGTGGCAGGCTTGTCAACTATTGTTTTCGTATTTTTTTGGAGCATATACGCCAGATACGGCAGGCGCTCCACATTGGAATCGACGCTGTTCCAGTCCGTATCAGCAAAGAATTTCTCAAACTGCTCCTCAAAGGTAGGCTCGTACCAAGCACGCCGTCCCTCGCTCTTTTCAAGCAGGCTCTTGTATTTCAGGAACTTGCTCTTGGCGACAGTTTTTGTGCCGAGATATTCAGTCAGATCAGGCTTCACGCCGCTCTTGGCGGAGTCAATCTCAAGTCCCGTCAGAATTGCAAGTATCTCCGTCTCCTCGCGGCACTTATCACGAAGCTCGTCTTCGGAATTCTCATTGTATGCGATAATACTTCTGTTAAGTGCGGCGTTTGAGATCTGCCCCACGCGGGAAGAAAAGGTGCTTTTTATCGTTTCAAAACGAGCCTTCCAGTCGGAAGCGTCGCGGATAATAGGTTCGGCAGTAGGTATCCTCAGCAGCGGAGTGTCAGCCTTGGAATTGCGCTTGACACAGCGGTTGACGATTGGATCGGAAATAGTTTTTATCATATCCCCGTCGAAGTCTGCGCCGCCGAGACGCTCCGCAGTCAGCGAGTCCCAGTTCACCATAACAACATCTGTAAGGTGACTGAGATAGTGCTTTCTCATCATCTCAACGCCGGGATAGACCTGTAACTGTACCTCTTCGTTTCGGGAGATATGTGGATTGCGCAGGAGCGTACATTCATCGCCATGCGTATACGCCATAGACGGAGCATAGAAAGCGTTTTTCTCGAATTCGCTTCGTGCTGCACCGTCCATAAAGTTGCGCTGACTTGTATTTCTCTTAGCCTTGGCAGGGATAAACCTTATAAGCAAGCCAAGAAGGTCAGCGGAGAGGTATCTGTTATCACCTGCAACTATGAGCCTACCGAGAGCGTATTGTTTCAGAACTGCCTGCGCTCTTGCTTTTATCTTATCCGCATAAACAGACTCGGCAATGAACTTCGGATTCTTTTCAAGAATACTTTTGAGGTGATAATCCTTACTGCCGCGGCTGAATTTTCTGCCCATGAAGAAGCTCAAACGGTAATTTCTGTCGATGCAAAGCCTGTGGTATTCACGTTCAGTTTCCTTGGTGAGCCAGTGACGTTTGTCGTTCTCAGGGAATGACAGTGGTAGATCAAGTGGTCGAAACTCATCGGCGGTCATGGAAAGAGTGTTGAGAAACTGATAGTTCAGCTCCGTGAACTGCTGCGGAGTATCCTTGCTAACGCCTGATATGTACAAAGCGTGATTGTACCTGCGAAAAGCGTCCCAGTAATCCTCCCAGCTCATATTATTCTCACAGAGCCAGCCGTAGCCCTTGAACATACTTTTGGTGAGGATAATATCAACGTCCGAGACCTTATGCTCCACGCCCCATATGTCGGTGAGATTTGCAACTCCTGCGCTCTTGAAGAAGTCGTGAATATCAACTTGGTGGAGCATACCCTTGATATACGGCAGACGTATCTGGAACGAGGTATGCTTGCCGTCGATCTTTTTATTGATGATCTTTGCAAACTCATTGGAGATAACGCCCTCACCGTCATAGCCGAGAACGCCAACGCTTTCCTTACATTCAACACGGTGATACTTGCGGACGGGTGCGTCACTTCCATCGTCTTCAACAGTGATAACGTCCGTGTCATGAACGGTGAACTTCGGATTGTCCACAACGATAACTCTGTGGGACTTGTTGATGTCGATACCGTCAACGCGAGTGCCGCCCGAGAGCATAAGTCCGTTGTATGCGTACAGCTTGCTGAGCTGACATTTTGTGATATTCATTCCGAGACGTATGCGCTCAGTGGCTTTGAAGTAGAAGTCTTCGCGGATAAACGACAGCACAGCATTCCTACTCATACTGGCGGAGCGCTCAAATGCAACGTACTTGTGCATACCGCTTCCGAAATCTATCTGCACGCCTCTGCTTGTGAACAGCGATTCAGCTTTGTGCTGTAATTGTTCATAAAAAGGATTTGAAGCATCGCGGTCAAATACTCTTGCGAAGTCTGCATAGAAGATAACGTCGGACAGATCTGTCACAAGAGTGTCGCTGTCGCACTTGAAGTCATCGTCGTGCAGTATGCACATGAGCTGATAGAAAAGAGCGTTGTCATCCTGCTCGTGAGCGGAGTGCTTCAGACAGCTTGGGAGCGCATTTTTATCTATAACTGTTTTGTTAAATGATCCGTCATCCTTTGAATAGTTGAGCATTGCTCTGACAGACAGATCGTATATCCTGTAACGCATAGTCTCACCACCTGCAAAAATTATATCACAAAACCTGCCAAAATGCAATAAGGATACTGCTCCCACATTTTCATTCCGAAACGCTCATTTTTATCGAAAAATCATTCAAAACTGTCATCATAGCTGTTTTGAGTTGAAATGACTGCAAAGCTCTATTCTATGTGCTTTACAGTTGATTTTCAGTTTTATTGAGAAAAGGTCAGTTCTCGTTAAAACATTATTGTATTTCAGAATTGCATTCTTAGGAGCGAAAAAGTTGTGCAAAAACGGTGCGTTTTGCATAAAGGATACTGCTCCCACATTTTTACAAAGAAAGGATGATTTTTATTGACAAAAAGAATCGAAATTGAATTCAAAAGCAGCGTCGAGATAATGAATACTCCGATGAAAAAGAGACGCTTCATCGTTGACGAAATAATCTATCCGGGACTTCATGTGCTGTCTGGTGATCCGAAGATAGGTAAGTCGTGGATGATGATGGATATGTGTCTTGCTATTGCAAAAGGAGAAAAGTTTCTCGGACGCAAAACTGAACAAGGTCATGTTGTGTACATGGCTCTTGAAGATACTTTTGAAAATTTACAGACGAGAATGTATGAGCTCACCAATGAGCCGACGGATAATCTGCAATACATTCTGCTGGTCAACACTCTCGGCAACGGTCTTGAAGATGATCTGCGCAAGTGCAAGGAAACGTTCGCAGACCTGAAGCTGATAGTCATTGACACTCTGCAAAAGGTGCGAGATACCGTTGACATGAAGTACGGAAGTGACTACAAGGACGTGTCAACGCTGAAGTCTATTGCAGATGAGTTGGGCATTGCAATTATACTTGTTCATCACAACCGAAAGCAGCAGGATTCCAATCCGAACAACATGATTCTTGGTACGAATGGTATCACGGGTGCGGCAGACGGTCTGCTTGTTCTCACGCACAAAACTGACAGCAAGAGTGCGATACTGAACATCAGTGGTCGCGGTGCTCCGTCGCTCGATATAAATGTTACCAGGGACGGAGCAAAGTGGAAGCTGCTTGACAAGCCGCCCGAGGACAAGCCTGATAACTTTACGTTTACGATACATGATTTCATGTTGGAGCGAAAAGAGTTCCGTGGAAGTGCGTCAGAGCTGTGCGACTTACTGCGTGCAAAGTTTCCGTCTGAGGAACTCAATAACAATTGGATGTACCGATTACTATTGCAGCACGATGAAGAAGTTCACTCGCTGGGAATCAGTTACGGAAAGACAAAAAGCAACGGCACTCGCAGTATCTGTGTCCGTTACGAAGCTGATAGGGACAGCAGTGGCGGTAAATTACTATACCCGGAAAGTGGCGCCCCTGCTGCCCCTGAAACGTTTGCAAACGCTGAAATATCTTCGTAAACTGTTTCTGCCTCTGCCAGTGATGTTAAAACAAATGCTGTCCCTGACTGTGAAACTCAGGGGCGTTCTGTCCCTGAGTCGGAATCTGCATAAAACGCGCCGTTTTTGCCGCGGCAGTTCGGGGCGGGTAGTTATCCCACCTGCGGCGGCGAAAGCGGTTGTCGCGCATTGTGGAGCGAGTGTGGCGATTCCGTCACGAATCGTTACTGATTTATCCGCAGAGGAGAAAGTGGCGGCGGTGACAAAAAATCGGCTCAGAAAAGCCGGCAAGCATAGCAGTTGGCATTCCGCCTGCCGCCTTGCTTGTCGGGGCGAACCCCGAACCCCCTCATAGAAAGGAGAATTGATAACATGAGAAAAAGAAACACAACCATAGCGATACGCTGTACAGAGGAAGAGAGTAGGTGCATCCATGAACTCGCTGAGAGGCATGGACTGCGGCTCAACGACTTCGTGATGAGGTGCGCTCTTGGCAAGAAAATAGTTGTCGCTAACGGCATTGACGAGATAGTGAAACAGCAGAAAGCTATCGGGCGCAACCTCAATCAGATAGCTACGCTCGCCAACATGGACAGGCTGACCGCAGTGAATTTCCAGCCGCTCCTCGATGAGCACAGAAAGGTCACGGAGATGATTGGGCAGATTCTTCGGGAGGTGAAGTGATGGCAACGGTCACAGCGATAAGTACTAAGCACGGCGGCGGTGGCAAGAGAAGCCTCGAGTACATATGCCGCGATGACAAGACCGAGGGTAAAAAGTATGTGACTGCTCTCAACTGTTCACTCCCCACTGCGTACCAAGAGTTTAAAAACACAAGAGAGATGTACAACAAGACTGGTGGCGTACGCTACTACCATTTCGTGCAATCTCACCCCAGCGGCTATGATATTGAGCCAGCACTTGCTCACAAGATTGCCGTTGAGTTTGCGGAGCGAGCCTTCAAAGGTCACGAAGTTGTGGTGGCAACTCACATCGACGCCGACCACATACACTCGCACTTCATACTGAACGCAGTCAACGCTGACACAGGCTTGAAGTACCACTCCAACAAGTTCACACTTCAAGACCTGCGTCAGTTGTCGGACGAGCTCTGTATGAAATATGGAGTGACAACTCTCAGTCAACCCGAGCTCGGGAAGCATACTCACGGTGTGACCACAGGTGAGTACAGGAGTGCAATGCGCAGAGAGAGTTGGAAAATGGATCTCGTCAATACCATTGACGCCGTCATGAAAAGAGCGAAGTCAAAGAAACAATTCCGCTTTTACATGAAGCAGTACGGCTACGATGTGCGTTGGGAGGACAGCCGAAAGTACATCACATACACCTGTCCGAATGGACGTAGGTGTCGCGACAACAAGCTTCATGAAGCAAAATACAGAAAGGAGAATATGGAATATGAGTTCGAAATACGAAGAAATGAAAGAAACCTCCAAGCAGAATATGGAGGATGCACAGGACATACCTACTATGGTCTGCGTCCAGGAACACAACTGGCTGGCGCTGATATCACAGCTGAAGTTGCTGACAGATACACTGCTGGAGGTCAAGGCTCAGACCGACGTGACCATGACATATGCACAGATGAAACTGTACCTGCGAAATCAGCAGACAATATACGATCAGTTATTGGAACAGGGGAAGGAGATACAGGAGCAGACGTCGCAGAACGTGACGGCAGAGGTATCGAAGCTGGATCAGTCAGCGAAGTACCTCGTAT
>JAEEVL010000044.1 GCA_016290875.1 Ruminococcus sp. | reverse complement strand
ATATAGGAGAAAACTTTATTGTATTTCACGGATTTTCTAAACAACGTGATATATACTTAGATCCGGTCATTGTTTATGTCAATGTAAATACAGCCGGATTAAGTGTCGGTCAAGAGTTTGCAAAAGGTCAGGTTATAACACACACCAACAACAAAAGACAGGAAATGCAATATAAGAAGAATCTTTCTCCACCGTTCTTTGACCAAGGGTTCGTATCATTAGTTAATAATAATACCGGTTATGATTACCTTAATATTACAATATTCGATTATATGGACTATCGGAAAAGCGTAATAGATCCGGAGATAATCTTATCTCTGGCAAGTAAAAATTAAAGATGATAAGGAGTAATAATATGAGATCAAATGAATATGAAAAGCTCATCGCTCAGAATGAAGAAAAAATACGTCAAAAGGAGGCAAAAATAAAAGAACTAAGAAATGAAGTTAAGGACTTAAAAGCAAAAAACGAGCAGCTCAATGATGATATGCTGCTCCATAAAATCAAAAATGAAGTTTCTGCTTCTGATGTCAGCAATCTTATTATGGTTAGTAAGATAATGAAAGAATCAGGAATCTCAGCCGATGAGCTTAAAGAAATGTTTTCAAAAGGAGAGAATAAGTAATGAATATCAAGAAATTTTCAGCCACAATATCTGCTGCATTACTTCTTACATTAAGCACTACTCCATTAATTAGTTCAGCTGCTCCGGAAGAGCCGACAACTGTTAGTTCAGCTGAGACAACCGTATCAGACATAATATCGAATAATTCATCATCTGAACCGACAACTGATCCGGATTGGCAGAAAATCAGAGACGATTATCAGGATGAAATACAAAAAGCTCTTGATGAACAAGAAAAAAATGAAAAGAAAACTCCCGATGATTACTATAACGATCCTTATTATGATACAGACGGTAATGCTGAATTGATAGATTCTAAGGCTTATAAAGTAATATATTCAAGTACAGAGCTGCTCTTTACTGCGGTAACTACAAAGGACGGTCACGTTTTCTACATAATCATTAACTATGCTGACGAGGACGGAAAGGACAACGTATATTTCCTGAATAAAGTTGATGATTTTGACCTGTATTCTTTGCTTAATAACGGAAGCAACAATTCATCATCGAATTCATCAAGCAGCAGTAATAACAACGAAAGTAAGAAGAATACGGCGGAAGAATACCTTGCACAAAAAGTAACTACACCTGCATCCAACGATTCAGATGTGACTACAACACAAGCTAATAAAACTAATGCCGGTGGAAGTAAGCTCAAGCTTATACTCTTACTCGGACTTGTTATAGCAATAGGAGCTGCCGGATGGATAATTCCTAAGATTATGAATCGTCCTAAGAAGAATAACGTTGAATTTGAGGACGATGACCTTGAAGAAGTAAACGAAGATGAAATGTAAGCGAAATAAATATCCGTCCTCACTGGGCGGATATTGTCGCAGTATAAAGTGTGTCACCGTGACACACTTTGAAAGGAATGATAGAAAATGTATAAGCTTGTAATTGCAGAAAAGCCTTCTGTGGCTCAGTCAATAGCCAAAGTCCTCGGAGTTTCAAAGCGAGAGGACGGATTTATTTCAGGTGATAAGTACCTTGTATCTTGGTGTGTAGGGCATTTAGTCGGTCTTTCCTCCCCTGAAATGTATGACGAGAAATACAAGGCTTGGAATTTTGAGACATTACCGATTATCCCGGATAACTGGCTGTTTAGCATTAATGCAGCGACAAAAGGACAATTCTATAAGCTCAAAGAGCTGATCTCACGCAGCGATGTTGACGAGCTTATATGTGCAACTGATGCCGGGCGTGAGGGAGAGTGCATATTCAGATATGTCTATAACAAGCTTGGCTGCAAGAAACCTTTCAAGCGTTTATGGGTATCATCACTTGAAGAATCGGCTATAAAGGACGGTTTTAATAATCTCAAAGCCGGTCACGATTATGATGACCTTTACGCTGCCGGTCTTGCAAGAGCTAAAGCTGACTGGCTTGTTGGTATGAATGCAAGCAGACTGTTTTCTGTGCGATATAACGCTAAATTAAATGTGGGCAGAGTGCAAACGCCTACTCTGGCTATGATAGTGCAGCGTGACTATGAAGTAGCCCATTTTGTAAAACAGAAGTATTTTACAACAGTTATTGACTGCGGAGCTTTTAAAGCAGCAACAGAACGCATTGACGATGAAGCAGAAGCTAAAGCTATCTCTGAGAAGTGCAATGGTAAAAATGCAGCTGTTACCGAGGTCAAAAAGGAAGTCAAGACAGTAAATCCTCCAAAGCTCTACGATCTAACGACCTTACAGCGTGAAGCAAACCGTCAGTACGGCTATACAGCACAGCAGACACTTGATTATACGCAGACACTATATGAAAAGAAGCTATGTACCTATCCGAGAACAGACAGTCAGTATATTACCGATGATATGGAAGAAACAGCTCTAAGGCGTGTCGGATTGGTATGTAAGCATATAGAGTGCTGCAACGGTATGTCAGTTCCAAATCCGGATATAAAGAGAATTATAAATAACAGCAAGGTCAGCGATCATCACGCACTTCTTCCGACTGATGAGATAGCTAAAGCTGATATAGCTGCACTCCCAGAGGGAGAACGTAACATTCTGTTCCTGATCTCAGCAAAGCTCGTTCTTGCTGTCGCAGCTCCGCACAAGTATGAATCAGTCAGAGTAAAGCTGAACTGTGAAAACACAGAGTTTTCGGCTTCTGGTAAGACTGTTTTAACAGCCGGTTGGAAAGAGCTTGAATCGTCAGTAAAGAGCCGACTTAAAGGCGGTAACGACAATGAAGATAAGGAAGAACAGACTGCTGCATTGCCTGAAATCTCTGAGAATCAGGTATTTGAACAGGTTAAATCTGAAATATCTGAGCATTGGACAAGTCCTCCAAAGCCTTACACAGAAGATACGCTGCTAAAAGCTATGGAAACTGCCGGAAATAAGGACTATGACGAAGATTCAGACGTTGAGAAGAAAGGCTTAGGCACTCCGGCTACAAGAGCTGCTATAATCGAAGGACTTGTGAAGCGTGGTTATCTGGAGCGTAAGCAAAAGCAGATCTCTGCCACAGAAAAAGGTGTACAGCTTATTGAAGTCGTTCCCGATGAAGTCAAGAGTGCAAAAATGACAGCAGATTGGGAATCAGATCTCCAAAGCATAGAGAAAGGCAGCTCGTCAAGCAGTGACTTTATGAATACCATAGAGTGCTATGTCAAGGAGATATGTACAAAATACGGCAGTCACGCTGAGAACAAAGCATTTATAGCTCCGGAAAAAGAAGCAATAGGTACTTGTCCTAAATGTGGCAAAGACGTTCTTACAACTGCAAAGGCATATTCTTGCTGCGGTGGCAAAGACGGATGTGGTTTCATTATCTGGAAAAGTATAGCCGGTAAGTCTATCTCAGCAGCACAAGCTAAAAAGCTGATAACAAAGAAGAAAACAGACCTTATAAAAGGTTTCAAGGGCAAATCCGGCAAGGAATTCAATGCTTATCTTATTCTCAAAGACGATTTTTCAACCGGTTTTGAGTTTGAAAACAAAAAATAAAGTGTGTCACGGTGACACACGGAAAGGAAAATATTATGAATTCAACACTTACAACCATTTCACTACTCATCAAAGTTCCTCAGAAAGACATTTCTGAGCTGCCTGTTGAAGCTCAGAATGAGCTGATAGCAGCTTATGAAATGAATACTGAGGATATGAACACAGTCGAGATCATCGAGGAACTAAAAAGGCTCTATGTTCATCACGAAACTGAAAAGCTGCTGTCAGATGTGACTGAGTGTTTCGACTTTGAACCGGAAGTGCTGCGTACATTCCCGGATAATACGCTTTCAGAAATGATTAGTGTATGGGAATCCACTCACGATCTGGAAGAAGTTTATCCAATAATTCAAAGAGAAATACAGATTTCAAGTCTCAATGATGTATGCAATCTGCTTGGAGTGACTTCGGATGAACTCAGAGAAAAATACAGCTATGATACTCTCAGTCAAATATGCGGTGCTTACGATATGACAATAGATGTTGAGCCTAAATCATATATTATAAAGGAACTCAACTCAATTATGAGGGCAGCGGTATGAACTCATATGGAAATGTCGATGTAAAAAGCATAGAAAATAAGGCATATCAGAGCATTGAAACAGATAAGGCAAAAGAGCTGATTGAACGCCTTAACAAGGAGAATATCTTGTTTTATGCACGATATGATGAAAAAAAGGCTATGCTCCAGTTTGACCGCAGCAGCCTTGATAAGATCAATTCGGTTGTAAAGGAATTTGATTTACAGCCTGAAAAAGCTCCTGAGACTATCTCAAATGAAAAACACAATAAAACTCCTGAAAACGATATTAATTATCTTTCCGAGAGAATATACAGTCTTAATGAGCAAATAAAAAGCAAAGATAGAGACCTCTATTTTACAGATACTATGGATGGGACTCGTCAAATTACCGAGGAGATTAAACAGTTGAAAGAAGAAAAAGCTCGTCTTGAAACTAAACTTGAACAGCTTGTTGGAGAGTCTAAAATTCAGAAAGTAGTATCGCAATCTGAGAAAGCTCCGGAACCTGTTCAGAAACAGGAAGTCAAGCAGCAACAGTTATCCCCTGCGTCTGAACGTGATAAGCTCTTACCAGTTCTTGAAGCAATGACACAGCATCAGGAAAAGAAAGCCGAAAACTTAAAAGAGAAAATCACTACAAAACAGAATAAGATCTCAAAGAACCAGACAAAAGTCACAGCACTCACGGAAAAAAGTGCAAGGCTACGACAGAATAACGCTATATTACGCACAATGTCAAAAAACTCAACATTCCCGGCTATTCGCCACTTCATTGAGAGGAAAATAGACAAGAATGAAAGCAGAATAGCTAAGATTGAAAATGAAAAGATTCCGGGAAGAAAAGAGAAGATAGCCAAACATACTAAATCAGTTGATAAGCTACAATCAAAACTCAATCGTTCTTATAGTAAGATTCGGCACAATACACACCTTAGTAACCTTATAAGCAGCTTCGGAGTTATAAATCGTGCTGAACGTCACGAACGTTTTATGGACGCATTAGTGGGACTTAACGCAGATGCTATTGACAGAACAGCTGCTAAAGCCAATAAATGCTCAGTCAAGATTGAAAAGCTCACTGAGCGTTATAACCAGACAACTATTGCAGCCGAGAAATTTAGCATTAACGAGAAATTACAGCAGCTTAAAGCTAAACAAGCAACACTATCAGCTAAGGCGGACAGGCTGCACGATGCACACGGCAGTTATCTCGATATTCTCAATAATAAGAACATCGAAAGCTCCGATAAGCTCATCGAAAACAGTTCTAAGGCTATCGACAAAGCAATTCATTCAGATAAAGCAACCGTTACCAATATGATTGATAGTGTATGCAGCAGTAATGCTGATGTTGTACTTGATAATCCTCTCAGGGCAGCAGAGATGTCTATGGAGCAGAACAATAATATGATAGACGGTGTTATCAATAATCTTCCTCCGGATACCGAGGAACAGGAACGAAAAGCAGATGTTCCCCCGGAGCACTCAGCTGAGGAAGATCGGTATGCAGAAGTGCTGCCAATGATCGCTGAAACGCTTGATATGTCAGTTTCTCAGGTAGAAAGTTTGCCGGAAGAACTTCGTGAAATGGCTGCAATTGCATATATGAATAATACCGATATGCCAAAAGATGATCTGAAAGAGCTATTATCACATACTCTGGAACTTACGCCACAAGCAGCCGATATACATATCGAACCCATAAAAAGTGATAAAAACGAAAAGATAAAAGAAACTGCTGATGATGTGAGAACAAGTTTTTCAAGAGCTGTTCAGAGAGACTTCTCAGAAAAAGCTGCGGAACACTCTGAATCTCCTGATTATACGCAGAATAAGAACAAAGATAGGCAGATTACTCTATGAAAAAACAAATAATGACTGTCGGGAAAAGAATTCGTGCTATACGAATGTTCCGGACTATGACTCAGAAAGAGCTTGGAGAGAAGTTAGGATATAAAAGCTCTCCGACAATAAGAATTGCTCAATATGAATCAGGCAAGCGTTCTCCACATAAAGAACCTATTAAGGCATTTGCAGAAGCACTTGATGTATCATTCGATGCTATTGACGTAGCTCCGATCAATGATTCAACCAAACTAATGCACACTCTGTTTGCTATGGAGGATTTCTTTGATTTGAAAATAAAAGAGGTCGATCACAAGGCATACCTGACATTTGATAGTGAAGAATTGGAGAAACTGCTGTCTGAATGGCTGAAAATGTACAATTCATATAAGAATGGCGATATATCTGAGTACGAATACAAGGAATGGGAATATAAATTCTGTAAAAGGAAGTGACTATTATGGCAAATGACAATTCACCTGTTATATTCAGCATAACCAAAGAAGAAGAAATACGCTACTATCGCAACGATGAAATGAACCTCAACGACCTTATAAAGCATTATTCTGAATGTGAACGACCTTTTATTGAGCTTGGAGAAGCAACTCACAGTCAGAGGATTGATACTATGCAATTTGTAAAGCTTGAGCAGACATTGGGTACTAACACTATTGATATTGTTCCGGATGAAAATAGAGTTACTGTATATGAGAATAAAGGCAATGATGTTTATGAAAACGAAGTCGGTGACGGATTTGAGGAGTTTAAGCTTTCAGAACTATTAGCTCAGGTCAATAATGTTCAGGAGAAAGAAAATGACAGTAAAGCTCATTATATGAGCGTTCCTGTTATATTCGGCATAACTTACGATCAAGGACATAAGCTGTTCAGAAATGATGATCTTGATTTAGACGATATAATGAATATCTATATCAACAGCAAATCTCCCTATGACGAGTTTGAAAAACACGGTAAGCCCTTTGATTTAGACAAATCTTTCCGTATAAAAGACAATCTTGACCTCTTTGAAAATGCTCTTGCAGTTAAGATTGATATGGATTCAAATGAGATCGACATCAGACAGAATAAGAATGGCAAGGTAATTCATATCGAAAAGCCTTTATCTGAATATGTACAGCAGTATTCGGCTGAGAAATCTCAGTTCAAGATCAATAATGATTATTATCGCTCTCTTCCTAAAGATAAGCGATATATCGAGGTTGTTCCGGCTAAACACGCTCAGGAGATAATGCAGCAGTTAACAGATAAAGGAATACAGTTTTCTGCTGTTTCAAGACAACACGATAAGGCAGCAATAACAGTACATAGCGATTACAAAGACGAGCTGCATAATACTGCTCAGAGCATTGCAACGGAAAAGCTCAAAAAAAAACAACCTGAAATCGCCAAAAACGATAAAAAAGAAACTATAAATCCTGACTTCTATAAAAAGCTTGCCCCGGCTGACCGGCATATCCAGAGAATAACAAAGGCTGATACTGATAAGGTCATATCTGCTCTTGAAAGCAAAGGAATAGAGTTTTCGGCTGTAAAAAGCGATAAACTTACAGCTATAACAGTTCACAAGGATAATAAAGCTGCTATCGGACAGGCTTTGCTTGAAAATAACAAAGCAGCTGCAAAGGAGTATATCAACTCTGACTATTTCAAGAGCCTGCCTGCCGATCAGAGAGCATATTCTCAGACAACTGACCTGAAAACAGCAAATGATATTATGAATTCTCTGGATTCTGTCAATGTAAAGTATTCTGCGGTTGTTGATAACGAACGTTCAACTGCAAAAATAACAATAGCAAAAGAGGATATTCCGCAAGCTCAGAAGTCAGGTGCTTTATTTTCAAGGCAGTCTCAGAGAGCGTTTACCTCAAAGGCACAAGCTCAGAACAATGAAAGAGCTGCCGTAAAGTCAGCAGAACACAAAAAGGACGATCACTCGCTATAATGGAGGGATAACATTGGGTACACCAAATACTGTGGGTAATGAAATATGGTTTTCAGCGGTCGATAATAAAGATAAGACAGCCTATACTATGTCAGAGGCTCTTATGCAAGAAGCTGCTGAAAAGCTTGAATTATCCGGCATAAACTACTACGCATTTACAGTAAATGCTAAAGGCAAGACAGCTGCAAGAATCTGCGTGAATACTAAGGACACAGAAAAGCTTGAAGCTATTCTCGGTGATGAGATGATGAATGTCCTGAAAGCAACTGAGCTTGCCAAGCCTTATTCTCCCCCGGAGAAAAATATCATCGGAAATGCTGAATACAGGTATATTCCGGATAAAAAGTATCATACTTCCGGAGCTGACGTAGCTCTGAGAGTAGCACAGGAGCTTGAACGTGAAGGAATACAGTTCTCAGGCTGCGTTTACGGTCCGAGAAAAGCTGTTATTACCGTTAGCAGCAAAGACTATAACCGTATAATCGAGATCGAGAAAGATGTTATTCACGCAAGAAAGCACACATTCTATGAGCTTATCGGCAAAAGGAGCGAAAAAGAAAATGAAATACAGCATAGTGAAGATAAACGGGAGTTATCGGATAGCAGAGCTGAATACGATAACCGGCAAGCAGCAGCTCTCACCGGAGATAGGGCGATTCGCTCAGATGCGTCTGAAATATCTGGTGGAAGAACAGCCGGAGCTTCTGTCGGAAATGCTGAACAAAATGACATTGTTCCGTCACCTTCAGGAAGTGGAAGAACAGAGTCAGGAGCAGCTCCAGAAAACAGAACAGGCAATGATAGCAGCGGACACAGAGTATCTGGCAGCGGAGAAAGCCGGGAATCTTATGAAAATGACAGGTCTGAGGAACAATTATCGTCTGGCAGCAGAGGAAACGATCAGGAACGAGATAATATTCAGCTGAATATTGTCGGTAATACTGCTTACAGAGATATTCCGGATAAGATATACTATAACAATGTAGTCAACGAAGAGCTGTATAACAAGTATATCAAATCGACTATTGACGAGCTTGGGATCAATTATTCAGGTCAGGTCAAGGACGGTATGGTGACATTTACCGTGTCAGCAAAGGATGCTGCGAATTTTGAGAAGTTTATGAATGTCGCAAGGAACATATATCTCATAGATTCTTCTCTTGCTGAAAAAGGCTTTACAGAGGAACAGATACGTTCTCTTTCGCCATATACCTCAAAGGCTGCAACTCTTGACTATATTAGCATTGATAGTCACCTTGAACCAAAATACAGCAGCGAACAGCTCTCTGAGCTTGCTGAGAAATCAATCGAATTGAAGCAGATCACAAATATCTTCTCTCCTGAGTATAGTGCTGCCATAAAAGAAATTGAAGATCTCAAAACAAGGTTCGATATTAGTCTCAGCCTTAATGAGAAAGGATTCAGCAGCGAACAGCAAGAGCATTTCCTCGCTGCCATTGCAAAGGGGTTTGATGTTTCTTCAATTACAGCGATAGACAATACCTTTTCGACCGATGAAATTGACAGATTCACCGACCTTATAATCAACAACGACTTCTCCGGAGCTGTGGCTTTTGCACAGGCTCACGAAGATAGAAAGGCTGCACTCAATGCTATCTCCGACTTTTACATAAAAGAGTATGGCGATGATACTCACTTACCGGCTTCTGAGAATGTGTATGGTCTGGCATATACTACCGATGAGATATACGGACAGGAGTATGAGATTCAGGTAAATGCTGATCTTGACAAGGCAGCTCTTATTACTACTATCAATTCAGTTGTTGTAAAAGAGGAACAGTATGAGAACCTTGCTGAAATGACAAGGCTCGCTCTTAGTAACCTCAACTTTGATGAACTTGTTTCTATTGAGGACGAAGAACTACAAAAAGCCGGAATAAGAATTGAAGAAGATGCTCCTACAATCGAACAGGATTCTTCTGAACGTAGCGATGTTCATTCAGAAACAATAGAAAGTCAGGAAAAGGCTTTTTTCTGGGTTGATGAAAGACTTGTGCCGGAGCTTCAAGATGCACTCTGGATAAACAATGAGTATGCAAACAAGGTTGTATCAGTTTTTGCAAGTAATGTCATTGTTGAGGATGATATTATACGCAATGAAGCCGAGGTCAAAAAGCTGCTCCTGAAAGAGCTTGACGAGGATCACATTGTAGAAAAGGCTTATTCTATTCTGAAAAGCAGCTATCCTGTTTCAATTGATACATCAATTGATGAGGACAAGGCTATTGATATATGGGAAAGCGGTTTTTCAGTTTATGACAGCAGCGATCAGCTCATAAGCCTTGATACTGCTTCTTCTGAGAGTAAATACGCTTGGTTCGACAGTAATACTATGTACAAGGCAGCTCCGAAGGACATCGAAGTTCAGCAGATGTATGACGATATTTGTAATATCATCGAAAATCTGGACGTTGATGAGGATTATAGCATAAGTAAGATGTATATGGAATTTGACTGGATTGACTTCAATACCGGTCAGAACGCATACATCAATGCTCTCGATGATCTCCGCAGCGGATATACTCTCAATCTCCGTAATTACTTTGAAGCAGCGAGAAATGATGCTGAAAGAGAAGGAAACGACAATGTTTTATCCGATTCTAAGCAAGCTCTGGAACTGCTCAATAAACTTGAAAACAACTTCACATACAAAGCTATCGAGCGTGAGGGACTTGCGAAAAGACTTTCAGGTCGGGATATGGAGAAATACTATGTCAATTATGAAGATAAAAGCGTAACACTTACTCGTTATTCTCAGGAAAAGCAGCAACTTGAATACTATAATGTGTACGAAAAACAGCTTGAAAATGCTCTTAACAGCGAGAATTACAGAGATTATATCTTATCAAACTGTTTTAGTTACAGTATTAATAGCACAAATGATAGCTTTGACTATGATGCGAGGGAGTTTTGTAAGCCTGACGAGGATTTCAATAACAAGGATAATGCTGCCGATGATGAGCTGCGTGAAGTCCTCGATAGATTTCAGCGTGTCGATGAAATAGCACAGGAAGAAGTTGAACCTGAATATACTGATAAGGAAATG
>JAEEVL010000075.1 GCA_016290875.1 Ruminococcus sp. | reverse complement strand
CCGAAGTTCTGCTCAACGAATGAAGTAAAGCTCTGTTCGTTGCAGTAGCCCCAGCAGAGCTCCATGAGCTTGCGTAAGCTGTTTACATACTTGAGGTAAGTACCGTTGTTGGTACTGAAGCTCTTTCCGATATAAGTCTTGAGTGCATTAGCACAATCATAGTTTGCATCAGAAGTATAGCTTTCGGCGGAAGCTGCCTTGAAGTAAGCTTCGAGCTTGTCCCAGCCGTATGTCTTTCCTAACTGAACAAGCTTTCTTGCATGGTAGAAACAAGGATTGCTTACAGGCGGATTGATAGTTTCAAAGATCTCGTCGTACTTATCATTGTTAGCATCTAAGTTAATGTCAAGACCTCTGAGGTTGTCGCAGTTCTGTATAGCAGTAAGACCTCTTACGTTTGTGAGATACTCGTCATTAAAATCGTAATTAGCATCGAATGTTGAAGGAGTGCAGTTAATAGCGTAAGAGTGTGCCATCTCGTGCATGAGAGTCCATGTCATTACATCAGGCTTGTTAGCTGCAAAGTCAATTTCAACAGCAGAGGCTGCTGTGCTGAGAGCAACATAACCAAGTTCGTCTTTCTTATCGTTCATACGCCAGTTTCCGCTGTAAGCCCATGCATAAGTATCTGCATAAGGCTCATCGAAGTTGATGTATACAGTACCGAGCTTAACGCCTGTTACATCGCTGAGGCTGTTAGCATACATACAGAGTTTCTTAGCCCACTTCTGCATATTTGTGCTGTAGTTTCCGGGATACTTTGAGCTGATGAAGATATTCTCGCCGCCGGGAGTTTTAGCCTCTATCTGGTAGTAGCTGCTGCTGCCGCCCTGAGGTGAGATACTGGAGCTTGTGCATTTCAGGTTGCTTACGCCTGAGAATGAAGATGTAGTAAATTCAAACGAATCACCGTGTGTTTCAATATTGAAGTCGAGAACGAAAGCGTTTGAGCCTGTTCCGGTCCTTACAGAAGGATTCTTATAGACCTGTGTATTCTTCTTGCCGTTGATGTGGTAAGTTACAGTAAGCTGGACATTCTCAGCCTTGGCCTTTGTAAGTCCGTTGCCGGATACCCAAAGAGAAATAACTGATCTTGTGAGAACAGGTACGCTCTTAAATGTGCTTGCTGTCTTGATCGTTGTACCGGAAACAGAAGTGCTGATGCCGTTTCCGCCGGGATAGTATCTCTTGCAGGTAACATTGATCTGGCTCTCGTCGATATTGATAGCGCCGTTGTAGTCTGTATCAGAAATAAAAGGTGTAGCTGCGCTTGCAGTAACTGGTGTAGCAAATGAAGCTGCGGCAGGAATTGCCATTGTTGCAGCGAGTGATAAAGCTAAGACTGCTTTTTTAAGTCTGTTGTTTTTCATAGTATTTTCCCTCTCAAATTTAATTAGTTAGTTAAGCTGTAGTTGGTATAATCGATCATATCATATGTAAGTTATAACTTGCTTTTATGTTAGCACTTCTAAACAGTTATGTCAATATACTTTTATCAATTTTGTTCACTCTCACAAATATCTGATTAAATAAAACAGTTCTTCTTGTGCGACTTGATATGTAACCTATCACACAGCTTACACAATGCTTAATTTTTCTATAACTAAGCCTTAAATTTTCCTTAATCAAGTCTTAACAAATCCTGAAAAAAGTCTTAATCATTCCTAAAAACGGTGTACAAGCTATTCTAATGCAGAATTCATAATGCATAATGCAGAATTGAATGTGTCTGCTGACGCAGACCTATTCAAATAGATCGCGCAGCGATACCAATAATTACGCATTACGAATTACGCATTACGCATTAGAAAAGGCGCATACCCTTTTCAGAGCATACGCCTTAGTTGTTATACAGTATTCGCTGAACTTATTTAATTACTTTAAGGTCTGTTAATGTGCTGATGACACACTGTTTGCCGAAGTTCTGCTCAACGAATGAAGTAAAGCTCTGTTCGTTGCAGTAGCCCCAGCAGAGCTCCATGAGCTTGCGTAAGCTGTTTACATACTTGAGGTAAGTACCGTTGTTGGTACTGAAGCTCTTTC
>JAEEVL010000074.1 GCA_016290875.1 Ruminococcus sp. | reverse complement strand
TCTCAATATTCTTGACTTCGCCGTTATCGGCGTCCTTGGATTTGAGTGCGCGGTCGAACTGAATACGGTCGTTCGGGTGTATCAGCGAACGAAGAGTTCCTACGTCGATGCTGCTGTGCTTCAGACCGAGAGCGTCCATTGCTATAGAGGAAACAACGTATTTATGCCTGTCTGTACTCATGATAACGCCGATCTCGGCAAGCTCCATGGAGCTGTTGAAGAAGTCATTCGCACTCGCGAGATTGACTTTCATTGTGCGTATCTCAGTGAGATTGAAGCCTGTGCTGATGTAAACAGAGTAATTTTTCCTCTTTTTTACGAGTGAAGTGCTCCACGCGATAGTTATAAGCTTGCCCTCTGAGTTGAGGAAGCTTGCTTCATGTGAGCCTGTCTGGAGGATAGGCTTGAGGTTGTCGATAGTGAGGTCGTCGACTTCAAATGCCTTTTTGAGCATTTCACGCTCATCGTAAGGAATGCCGTTTATCTCAAGAAGTTCACGTATCCGTTTGTTCATGAATACGTAGGAAAAATCACTGTACCATATGATTATTTCCGAATTCAGGTCCTCAGTAATATCAGTAAAATCGTCAGCATCAACGGAAGTTTTCAGGCTGCCGTACATTTTGCTCACGAAGTATACGATAACGGAGAGAGAAATGATAGTTGCAAGATAAACTACGAGAACTACAAGAGTCTGTTCGGGACGCAGAAAAGCATATAGTACGACAAGTGCGGTGGCAGAGGCGATGACGATCGCAGCCGTCAGCGGGTTGTTCGATCTCATAGTGATCCTCTCCTTTCAAAATATATTTCAAACAAGAATACTTTTCCCATTTAATACATTATAGCAAATATTTACTAAAAAGTCAATCGTATTTTAAGAATTCACCAACAAATTTTATAAAATTATTCTTAATAAACAAGAAAATATCACAAAATGTACACTTTCGGCTGATATAATGCTATAATATAAGAAGAAAAAGTGGTTCGCCCCACAAAAAAATACCGGAGGTAGAAAGCTTATGGCTCATATACTTATTGTGGACGACGAAGTTAATATACGTAAGGTCGTTCGTGAATATGCAGAATTTGAAGGATTTGAAGTTACTGAAGCAGAAAACGGCATGGAGGCTGTAAACCTTTGCCGTGAAAACGATTACGATCTTATTATCATGGATGTAATGATGCCGCGTCTTGACGGTTATTCTGCCTGCAAGGAGATACACAAGACCAAGAATATCCCCGTTATCATGCTTTCAGCAAGAGGCGAGGAGTATGACAAGCTCTTCGGCTTCGAGATTGGCGTTGATGATTACGTTGTAAAGCCGTTTTCACCTAAGGAGCTTATGGCTCGTGTGAAAGTTGTTATGAAGCGGAGCCGTCCTGCTGTGGAGGCTGCTCAGCCGGACAAGTATGTTTTTGAAGGTCTTGAAGTTGATATTTCAGGACGTGAAGTATATGTAAACGGTGAAAAAGCACCTATGACTCCCAAGGAGTATGACCTGTTATTCTACCTTGTGCGCAATAAGAACATTGCTCTTTCTCGTGACCAGCTTCTTGAAGAGGTCTGGGGTTATGATTTCTTCGGCGACGACAGAACTGTTGACACTCATATAAAAATGCTGAGAAACAGTCTCGGTGAGTACAGAAAGTTCATTGTTACCCTGAGAGGAATGGGATACAAATTTGAAGCTAATTAAAAAAATAGGCACTGCCCTCGGAAGGATACCGCTGAAATTCAGCGTCTGGATATACTTCATGAGCTTCACAATAATCGTATTTGTAATGCTGTGGCTATTTCAGATACTTTTTCTTGAAAAGTTCTATTCACAGTCAAAGATACACGATGTAGCCGCTGCCGCCGCACAGATTGAGAATTCATTCGAGTCCGACCCGTCCGCTGAATTCAGCGATAAGCTTGCCAAGGTCGCATCAGAAAACGACCTCTGCATCGAGGTTGTTGACCGATTCGGACGTTCTCTTTATACGAAGGAGTATTCGGTGGGCTGCCTTATCCACGGCACAGAAAACGGCACATACTATTACCAGAAACGCATAGT
>JAEEVL010000026.1 GCA_016290875.1 Ruminococcus sp. | reverse complement strand
CGTTTAGAATTAGAACTTGTTTTAGATTATCAGGAGGAATGAAAATGAAATTCAATACTAAAAAACTTCTTTCAGTTACTTCTTCACTTCTCATTGCAGCTCAGCAGTGCTTTATCGCAATGCCTGCCGGAGCAGTAGATGTTCCCAGTGAAGCAGAGACATATGCACAGCAGATCGGTCTTGAGCTTAACAGCAGCGATGCTGAGAATGCTCTTTCTGATCTTATTGATATTAATGATTCTGACCTTGGAGTAGCTGTTGATGATAACAACAATGTTACACAGATCAATGGTCTTCTTTCAGATGAGACAGTTGATAACAGCAACGATGCTAAGGCTATAATTGCTAAGGCATCTGAGCTCCTCGGTATCGATAACGTTAACCGTGAGATCCGTCTCGATGACGTTTCTGAGAGTGAATACAACAGAATCTATACATTCAAGCAGTTCTATCAGGGACTTGAGATGGTTAACTCATACATCACAGTAGTAGTTAACAAGGAGACAGGCGAAGCTAAGTTCCTCAACAGCTCAGTTGTATCTGATTTCTCAATCGATACTACACCTGCTATTACAGCACAGCAGGCTATCGACGCAGTTGCTGAAAAGATCGGACAGAACAATGCTTCTTCACACAAACTTGCAATCTACTCTGAGGATAACGAGACATTCAAGCTTGCTTGGGCTATCGGCGGTCCTTTTATTGGTGAAAGCATTTATTATGTGGACGCTGCAAACGGGGATGTTCTTAACAATAAGATCAACGGTGATACAGCTGACAATGGTCACACGGTTTATAACAATTCTATTCTTCTTGACTGGGACAACAGGATATTACCGGATTCAGTAAATTCATTTGATGTTGATGTAGCTACAGCGAACGGTAAGTACAAGTTTCACGATACTAAGAGAAACCTTTATGTTACAAGCGATCCTTCATGGTATGCTTATTGGATTGGCAATTCCTTATACACAAGTTTTTACACTAACAGTTTATATACAGTAGAAACAAATGACGCTTCGTTCTCAAGCGAGCTTGATCAGTATTCTGCAGCTTGTCTTTACAACGTTGAAAGAGTATATGACTACTTCAAGAATGAATTCAACTATGTTGGATATGACGGTAAGAACAGCACTATGTACATTGTTCCTTCTCTCAAGGTAGCTAATTCAGATGGAAGCAACATGCAAAGATGGGCTAATGCTTGCTCAGGCGGAAACACACTCAGCTTTGGTGAGGGTGACGGTGTTAATACAAACTCATTTGCAAGTGACCTTGATACTATTGCACATGAGTTCGCACACAGCTTAACAGGTTCAAAGGTAAAATGGGGCCCAGGACTTGGTGAAACGGGTTCACTCAATGAGGCATACAGCGATATCTTTGGTGAGTACTGTGACACATCACGCGAGTGGCAGCTTGGTACAGATATGTATATTGACAACACTGAAAAGAATACATCAAACAAGAAGACATATTCTATCAGAGACATTACTATTAGAAATAACTATTCTAATAGCGATGATTTTGCATATGTTGAGAGCCATGCAGGTTCAAAAGTAATCACACACGCTGCTTATTGGATGGATAAGCTCGGTATAGATGCAGCTACTGGTGTGAAAATATGGTTCACTTCTCTTGATTATCTTCCTAATGGTTATGGTGCTGCAAAATTTATTGATTGTAGAAATGCTGTACTCGAGGCTATTGATGTTGTAGTAACGGATAATAAAAAAAGGGATGAATACACAATAAAGGCCAAGAATGCATTTAACAGAGTACACGTTTACGATCCTAATGAACTGCCGGGTGATCTTTGCAGAGACGGAAAATTAGATGCATCTGATCTTACTATCCTCCAACAGGTTGTAGCAGGCAAAAGATCACTTCCGCTCGCTCAGAGAGCTCAGGCTGATCTTAACTGTGATTTTAAGATAAATCAAAAGGATGTTGATATCCTTTCTAAATACATTTCAGGTGAAATCACAGAATTCTGATTTTTCATATGAATTAATACTCAGGAGAGCCGCATGGCTCTCCTTTTTTGTCCTGATAGATATAAAAATACCGGCTCATTCCGAGCCGGTAAATTCATAGTATCAGTGTATTAGTGGCTTATCTCACTGCCGCCCCATTCAACAACTGTAAAGCCTTTTCTTTCAAAAGTCTCGAGCTGCTGAGGCTCGATATCCACTTCGTCTTCGAGCGGGATATATGTCATGAATACGCGGAGGAGACTGTCGGGTTTCGGAGTGATGTTAAGCTCCGCAGAATTTGTATAGGCGTCGCCCTGGAAGGATATGAGGTTGTACTTGTTATGCTCCATCTGCGGCAGCCAGTACACGATGAATTCGTTCATTTCCTCTTCGGTGAGTCCCATATATGTGAGCTTTTCTTTCAGGAAGCTCTCCGTATCGCTGCCTGCAACGCAGAATCCCTTTGAGAAGTCATATTTTGTACGGCAGTTTACAGCGTCCCAGAAGAGATACTTGTGATGAGTGCCGTCAGCCTTATTGAGAAGTGAACCGCCCGGATAAGCAGTCACGTCCCAGCCGTTGTTGTATCTGGGATATGTTGTGGAGAGATCAGCTTCTTTCAGATTAAGTTCAACGTGAACATCTGTCTCTTCTTCGGGGTAGAGGTAGATAACAGGCTTTTTTGCAATTGCCTCAAAATGGACTGTCGGGTTATTTAATTCATCAACTACTTTGATCCATCCGTAAGTTCCTTTATACTCAGTGAACAACCATTCATTGTTATTATCATTATAGCCCATTTCCCACATTCTTGAATCTATCGGGATTGAAGCAACGGTCTTATAGCTCTCATCAGGTCCGAGATAGAGCTTCAGATCGTCTTTTACTGTGAAGAAAAGCATACCGTAATCAAACTTGTTGTCCGGCTCGATATAACAGTAATAATCATACGAGAAAAACCTTCTCTTCATAAGACAGAGGTCGAACACATTTATCTTGCCGTCGCCGTTGATATCAGCAGCTTTTTTGTCGATCAGCTTCGCACCGGGAGTTCCGATCATCCATTTCTGTAAAAGCACAAGGTCAGCTATAGTGAAGTCGCCGTCGCGGTTCACGTCACCCGGCTGTATTTCGGTGCCTTCTGAGATGACTCTCACCTTTTTCACGTTACCAAACTGACCCGGATATGTCGCAAGAATACCACCTGTGAAGGTCACTTCAAGCATCATACCAACATACGGCTCAATACCGGTGTCAAGGTATTCCGTTGATAATGTCATATCACCGACATTACTTTTTAACAGAAGTGTATCGCCAGTTATTTCCTTGACTGTCACTATCATAGTTCGTTTGTCTGACTCGTCTTTTTTCAGCTTGAAAGCGACCTCAGCAGAACCGTTATCATTCTTTTTGACTGTGACATAATCGTCGGGAACACTCTTGCCATTTATCCAGCCATACGCATATATATCGCCGACAGGAAGCGAATAGCCATCAGGAGCATCAGACAGACCAAAAGAGAAATTGTCTGCGTCAAAGAATTGGGTTATGTCTGAGATAACTGACGGATTCTTATTGATCTGATAACGAGGTCCTGTCATTACCTTTTCTCCGGACAAGATATAGCTTATATCTGTCCATAATGGAACATCTTCATCCTTGTTGAAAGCTATCGGTTTACCTGTATCATAGTCAAGAAGTGTGACTTTCATATCGCCGGGAAGCAGTTCTTTTTCAATACTGCTTATCTCGATATCATTTTTTCTGACAACAGCTTCACCGGAAGACTTCCAGCCCTCGACATCAAATGATACTTCGTAAAGTCCGCCGCTCATATCTATACCGGCTTTCTCCCAGGCAGCAAAGTGATCGTCTATGCTGATATGGTGGCTGATTGCGGTTGGTGTCTCACCATTTGCTTTATTGTCCTCGCTGGAAATAACGCTCACGTACTGGAAGAGGATAGGGGAGTCGAATGAAGCGTTTTTGACACGGTAAATATCATAAGTACAGCCGTCTACTGTGACTGAACTAAGCGGTGTCTCACCATCGTGCGGTCTGTAATCAACGTAGCCGTCCACGATGAGGAACTCTGCATACTTGTTCTGCTGGTAGCCTGTTTCACGATTCTCTACCCAGCCGTGTATGCCGTAAAATGAGTTTCCTTTTGAAGAATAATCAAGCGTATAATCGCAGCTGATATCTCCAAGCTCCTTGTACGATTTATCGGCTTCTTCAAAGATATGACCTTTTGCGAATGAACAGCTGTAAACGTCTTTCCAGCTGCATGAGAACTCGCCGCCGTTGAGCTTGTCACCGTCAAAGGAGGTCTCTCCCATATTCTCATCATTCCACCAGGAATAACTGTATGAGCCGTCCGGAGTTTTTCCCTGATGTGGCTGCTCCGTCACCTCATTTCCGGCAGCTACAGCCGCATACGGAACAGATGTAAAAGCAAGTACACCTGCGCTGACAAGTCCGAATAATTGTTTTTTCATTGATACCACCTCGTTCTTATAAAATTATATACATATTTATTTTAACATAGAAAGTTCGTGCCTGTCTTTTCATTTTTTGCTGTTTTTTGATGAAAAGAACTATATATTGCACACATAGCAGTTAATAAGCAAACCCGGAAGGTAGTTTCCGGGGGCTTGAAAATTCAGCAGCTGTTTAACTGTATTATTTTAACTCACTGCCGCCCCACTCTACGACTGTAAAGCCGTTTCGTTCAAATGTCTCAAGCTGCTGCGGTTCGATGTCCACAGCTTCTTCAAGCGGTATATATGTCATGAATACGCGGAGCATACTATCAGGTGCAGGAGTTATGTCAAGCTTCGCTGAGTCAGTATAAGCCTTGCCCTGGAAAGAAATGAGGTTATACGCATTATGCTCCATTCTCGGGAGCCAGTATACGATGAATTCGTTCATCTCTTCCTCGGTCAGTCCCATATAGGTGAGCTTTTCTTTGAGGAAGCTCTCAGTATCAGCGCCTGCGACACAGAAGCCCTTTGAAAGGTCGAATTTTGTACGGCAGTTCTTGCTGTCCCAGAAGAGGTATTTGTGATGTGTTCCGTCAGCCTTGTTGAGAAGTGAACCGTCCGGATACGCAGTTACGTCCCAGCCATTGTTGTACTTCGGATATGTTGTAGTAAGGTCTGATGTGTTGAGTTCAAGTTCAACATGAACGTCAGTTTCCTTTTCAGGATACAGATAAATTACAGGCTTATCCATCATGGGAGACAAAAATGAAATGTTTTGTTTGCCGTCATCGCCGCGTACTCTTATCCAGCCGCGAAGTCCTTCATATTCAGTGTATAGCCAGTCGTTAGTCCATTCCATATAGCCGTATTCGTAAAGCAGGCTGTGTTTTTCAGCAGTACCTATTATTGGATATTCTGTTCCGGGACCTGCGTAAATATTGCAGTCATCACCTGTGATATAGAACATACCTGCGGATGAAGGGTAAACAGCTACATACGGCAGGACTACTCCGTTATTTCTATTGATGAGCGCACGCTTCATAAGGCAGAAGTCAAATACATTGAGCTTGCCGTCACGGCAGAAGTCAGCCTTATTTTTGTTAGTTATCCTAAGTCCGGGTTTGCCTGTCAGCCACTTCTGGAAATGTACAAGATCAGAAACATTGAACTCGCCGTCGTTGTTGACGTCACCGTTTGGTGTAAATCTAAGCTTGCAGGTCATCTCAAGGCTGTCTTCTGTTTCGGAAGTTATCTCAAACTCCGGATAATCATACCAGCCGTATCCCAGCTCAAGATTGAAAGTATAACTGCAATGTTCATTATATACATCTGTAGAATCAAATGTACAGGGATTGGATGAAATATTATAGATTTCACCGGTATAAGGCGGTCCTGAGGTGGATTTCAGGATATAGGTGTTCTTGCCTTCGGGAATTTTTATAAGCTCGCCGGTGTCTTTATCTATAAGAGTAAGCTTCGTGGTGCCGGTCGCATGATGGAGAAGATTTTTAATGACTGCTCCGTTTTCAGATATCTCATATCTTCCGATAGTGGATTCAAAAGGCTCTTCCTCAGACCACTCCTGACCGACAGTCCATTTAACATCAGCAATACCGTCCTCAGCTCCCTGATACAGTATTACAGAATACGGAGTTGAACCGTCGATTGGAATTAACTCAAACGGGGTGCATGATGACTTTTTCACTTCTTTGAGCTTTCCGTCTCCGTCCTGTTCAAATTTCAGTGACGCTCCTGTGCTCGGATTAACAGTTGAGCAGTAAGCGACATAGTTCTCTTGAACAGAGGTTTTGCCGTTGCTGTCAAGGAACTTTTTGAACTCAGGTCGGCTGTCAGGAAGCCAGCTGTAAATATCCGTCTCAACAGTTGTGCCGCCATTGTTCTCGAAGCTGAACGTTTCGGTTGGCTTGTAGACATCACCGTTCTGTTCAAGCCAGGTTACTGTAAGATCATAACCGTCAAGCACATGGAACAGTTCAACTTCAAATGCAGCCTGTGTTCTCATTTCTGCATAATGTTCAAAGAAGCTGTAATCATCTGTAGGAACTCCTAATTCTTCACAATAGGCTATGTACTCCTTTATCGCTTCTTCATCCTCCGGATCAGGTTCTTCAGGTATGTCAAGCTCATAGAACCTGGGGGAACTGCAGGCCGGTGTATTTAACTCAGTCATACTGCCGGAGATTGAGAGATTAATAGTGTCTTTCTGCCATTGAGCCATAGGTCTTACAAGGCAGATAACATTGTCAGCTACATAGGACTTCCCGTGCTCGTTGTAGAAGTGCATTGCTTCGACAAAATTCTGCGGTACCCAATCCGGAAGTATTCCGAGTATAGGATCTTCCACAGGCTCATCGACCGCGTGTACGGGCGGCAGCGTTGCAGCAGTTGGCAGCATCATAGATGCGGTCAGCAACGCTATCAGTTTGTTTTTCATATCAATTCCTCCGTTCTGTCATTATTATCCGTTACCCATAAAGGGCTTTATGACTTTATTATACATATCACGCAAGTGAAAGTCAATAGATATACTTAAACTCGTGCAATAATTTAATGCAAATTTATCCTTTCATTCATAATTATAGTATTATGCCAAGAAATATGTCAAGCAAATTCAGGTAAGTTGCATTTTTAGGGCGGTAAGTTGCACAACTTAACAAAAAATAAGGAGAACCGCAAGGCTCTCCTTAGAAATATTACTGGATTTTTCAGAATGACTGATACTCCCGTTGTGAAGCTTATGCTTCAATAAGCTTGTGATCCGAGAGTCTGACTATTCTGTTGCCGTAGGCTGCACATTCAGATGAATGTGTGACCTGAAGTATCGTTATGCCTTTTTCTTCGTTAAGACGTTTGAACAGCTTCATTATCTCTTCACCGGACGACTTATCAAGGTTGCCGGTAGCTTCATCTGCAAGAAGGATCTCAGGCTCTGTCAGAACTGCTCTTGCAATTGAACATCTCTGCTGCTGTCCGCCGGATAGCTGTGAAGGGTAACACTTTCTTTTGGACGTAAGGCCGGTGAGTTCAAGCAGATCATCGAGTTTATGCTTGTAGTCCTTTGTTTTTCTGCCGGATAGCTCTATGGGCAGAAGTATATTCTCCTCGACAGTTAGATTTGCTACGAGATTATAGAACTGAAAGACATAGCTAAGCTTGAATGAACGGACATCTGAAAGAGCCTTGTCATTCATTCCGTTTATACTCTTGCCGCCTATGCGGATATCTCCGGTGAAATCACGGTCGAGTCCGCCGATAAGATACAGCAGAGTTGACTTGCCGCTGCCCGAAGCACCCGTCAGCGATACAAAGCTGCCTTTTTCAATAGTCAGGTCTGCTCCGTCATATATAAGAGCTTCGTTTTCACCGGAACCGAAACGCTTTTTAAGATTTATTATCTCTATTACATTACTCATATCAGTACCTCCGTCATTCATATTTCAGCTCTGCTGCTGTGTTCATTTTCTTGAGTGAGGATATGGGCTTTATCGCTGCAAGAAGCATAGCCGCTGTCAGAACAGCAATGAATACTATTATCAGCGGCACGTTGAAGATTATCTCCAGGCCCATATCAAGGCTGCTAAGGGCTGTCTCTATGAGTGAGGTGAGCAATGATCCCATAAGCAGCGCCAGAACTCCTGCTGTTATCGAGGAGATGAGTGTTTCCAGCAGTATCAGCTTGGACAGTTTTTTCTTGCTTGCGGCTACTGAGTGCAGCACAGCATATTTTCTTCTTGACTGTTCAAAGCCGATTATCGCATTTGATACTGAACCGAGAAGCGCAAGTATGCAGCCTATGGCTATCATGCTTTTTAGTACAGTCAGAATGTTGGAGCTTTCTTCCTCCTGATCGGCTATTATCTGTGCTCTTGTCTTGACCTCTGCGCCACGGAACATTCTCTCTGCCTCTGATGTTACCGTATCCAGGTCATCGGGTGAGCGGAGGTTTAAATATACTCTGTTCACAAGGCCAGATATGTGATCTGTGAACCACTTGTGGTTCACAACAAAGCTTTTGTTGTAGTGGTACAGCGTACTGCAAAGACCTTTGACCTTGAATTTATATATTGCGTATTCCTCTGAACCGTCTTCGTTTTTTACAAGCGTATCCAGATCCTTTATCTCCACAATATCGCCAGCTTTTACTCCCAGCTGCTTTGCATAGCCTTCGCCGATGTATACTTCATCTTCCGCAGGTTCTTCGCCTATTTCACGAATACCTGTATAGAGCTTGAAATCGCCGTAAGCTATAAAGCAGGCCTCGGTTTTCTTTTTGCCTTTTACCTTGACGCTTGCACCTGATTGGCAGAGATATTGGTATTCGCTTATCTCATCCATGTCAACGAGCTCATCGACTTTTTCGGTCTTCTGATTCAGCTGGATAACAGCGTCCATATTGTAGATATCCGGATTATAGAGCTGCGAGATAGACATTGAGGTTATGAAGATAGCTATAGTTATCGAAAGTGATACAAAAGTGAGCTGTGTGCTTGTGACGGTGCTCTTTTTGTGGGAGCATTCTTTGGCGGCAAGCTTAGCGCAGGGCATTCCAAGCGCACTGAAGATCTTGACCAGTATCTTCGATACGCCTTTCAGCAGGAGCGGCATTACCATGACTGAGCCGATGCATATCAATGCGATAGCAACTATGCTCAGAATGATCTCATCCGCCTGCATACCGATGAACATTCCGCCTGCAAGTATAACTGCTCCGGTAATGAGCTTCTTAATGCTCAGATGGTAGGCTGTATCCCTCGACGAGAAGATTATATCTCTTACGGGAGTTTTTACCGCCTTTATCAGTGCGCCTGCCTGACAGATTATCTGTATCATTATTGCAAACATAACTGCAAGAGGGTACATATACAGTTTCATTGACCAGTCATCGGGGATAGTATTAAACAGGGCTATTATTGCATATCGTCCGCTGACTGCAAACAGTAATGCTCCGAATATTCCGCCGATAAGTCCGTAGATGCCGCTCTCAGTAAGCAGTACGACCGAAGTCTTGGGGATGCTGCCACCGAGGCTTCGCAGTGTGCCTATAGTTGATATTCTCTCGTTGGCGATGTGCTTTGACATCGAGAATGTCAGGAACAGCGTCATCATAAGTATTACCGCGAAAATAAGCACGAAAACCATTGTCTGATTATCAAGGTCTTCGAGCATCTGGTCGGTCATAAACTCGCCCACGATGCAATCGGGGTATTTCTTCTGCAGTTCTTTAGAGACAGCCTTTACATCAAGATCGTCCGGGATGTCGATATATGCACCGGTTTTGCCGTTAGTGCCGTCTTGGGCGAGTTTCAGTACATTAGCTTCGCTCATATAAAGCGTAGTTTTGTTACGGCGGAAATACTTATCTTTGCTGATACTGCTTACCTTCACGGAAAGTTCCTTTGTGACGGAAGTAGATTTCTTGTCACCTTTTTCAGGCTCGATAGTTCTTGTCAGCTCTATGGTGTCGCCTTCGCTGAGTCCGGCTTTTTTTGCGAAGCTCTCCGAGATGATAACACCGTCACCTGGATCAAATTTGCTTTCTATGAGAGTGAAATCAGCTGCTGTTTCCGGATCAAACCAGCTGACTTTAATTGCGTATTCGCCTTTGGAAGTCTTGGAATTTGCATTTAAAGTGGAGAACGTTATGGCCTTTGAACCTTTTGGGAGATCCTGCTCATTGAATTGAAGATTCCTGCTTGAGTCAATGATCTGTATTTCAGCGCCGCCATATAAGTTCAGCATAGTTTTTCTTAACTGCTGTCTGGGGGCATCGCGTCCGCCTATACACAGCAGCAGAGCAAATGCCGAAGCTGCCAGCGCTAATATTATGGCAAAGGAGCGCATTGGCTTGCCGGTTATATTGCGCTTTGTCATTCTGCCAAGGATAGACATTGAAATCATTCCTTTCATTTTCTCAGAGCTTATAACGGCACATATCGTACCTGACTACTCTGAGGATGTTTCTGTCTGAGTTTCAGTTTTAAGCATACCAACAACGACCTGCCGCAGCTTTCCGTCATCGGTACAGGATATGACAGTAATCCTGTCATCGCCGAAGTCATCCAGCACCCATGTGTCACTTGGTTCGATCGTTCTGTATTCTGTGACAATATAGGTGTATCGAGTGCGCTTTTCATCTGTGTCAATAAGATACATCTCATCGCCTATCTTGATCTGATCGAGATCATTGAATATCTCGGCGTAGATAGTGCTGTTATGACCGCAGATACAATAGTTGCCGTGACCGAGAGCTCCTGTTCCCTTGAAGTGTCCGGCAGACACCTGCAAAGACTTTGAATCAGTACCTTCAAGCACGGGAACTTTTATATCAAGCCGCGGTATCTCAAAATTGATATTGTTTTTCAGAAGTTTGCGAAGGTATATCTCCCTGCTTATCTTGCGATAGCCATAGAATGACAATATACCTACACCCAATACTATCATAATGATACCGATGATGAACATCGGCTTATTCTTTTTATGTTTCTTTTCCATAATTGACCTCATACAGTATGTTTTTTACCGGGTTTATTATAATATTATACCATTTTTAACTGTGAAGTTCAATATATGAGTAGGAGCACTGCCGGAAGCAGCGCCCCTGAACGGTTATTCTTCGTTTTCTTTTCGGCTCTTTTTAATGAGAACTGCGCCTGAGAGCAGCATAAATGCTGCAAGACCTGTTATCGTCTTATGGATTCCGGACATACCTGTCTGAGGAAGATCTACTCTTTCGCCGTTTTCATCTGTACCGGTACCGGTTTTGGCGTCGAGAGTGTAAACGTCAAGAACATTGTCGTTATCGTCAACTATTGTGACAGTAACGGTGCCGTCTGTATTTCTTACAGCCTTGGCATCAACAGATTTTCCTGTCTTCTTCTCATAGTCGGTTTTGGACATATTTCCGAATTCTTCACTTGTGGCAAAGTCAGAGGGATCAACGATCTCATAGCTTAATTCCATAGAACCGCCGTATTCTCCCTTGCCGAACACAGTTATCTCATAGCAGCCTGCCTTAACGAAGTTATCGCTGCCGCTAATACTGTAATCTACGCCTTCAGTAAGTATCTTTCCATTGTATGTTACGACAGGTCTTTTAGAAGTGCCGTCGTATGAAGCTGCCATGACATCTGCATCTGTAATGCTTATCAGAGTATCTGCCGGAGCATAGAGCTTATCAGTTATATCGAATGAATACTTGTATATATCGGTGATGACAAGTGATTCTGTAATGGCACTTCCGTCACCGTCGATATCCTCGATATCAGGGATATTCGCAACATCGGTAAAGATAAGCTTGATCTTATCTGCACTCTCTGCGTTCAGAACGAATGTGGATTTGCTGAGCGGTATCATAAAATGATTTGCGGTATTCTGATCAAGATAAACAGGCATAAGCTCGAGCTCAAAGTCAATATCTGATGTAGAGAATTCTACTGAATAGCTGAGATCCGAACTGTAAAGCGCTACGTACTTCAGATCGCCGTTCATAAAGACAAGCTCAACGGGAGCCTCTTCTCCGTCTTCGTCATAAGCAAGTGCATAAGCAACGGTATATTCGTCAGAAACTTCGTTGATAGCTGCAACGTGAAGCATACCGTCGGCATCGCTCAAAGCATACCATTTATCGTTTACACTATCGATCTCCCATACAGATGACTTATCATCGAACCAGTTGAACAGAGCGTTGACAGGATCTTCGCCGTCTTTAAGTTCGATCTGTACCTCAGCTTCACGCTGGCCGAGAACGAGATCAGGGCATATATCATATCTATACTCCTTTATTGGAGAATTCTCCCAGTATTCTTCAACTACGGGAAGCTCTGCTGTATAGGTCAGGCTTACGCTGTCGATGAGTCTCTTGCGTATGTCCTCGGTTTTAACAATAAAGGTGCTGCCTTTTGAGCCTTCGACGATGTTGACGCTGGCATTATCCGGAGAAATAACCTCGTCTGCAATCTGACTGATATAGGGAGCGAGCCATTCTCTTACTGCCTCTTCACCGCCGGGATGCCTGTTAATGTAGTAATTCATTATCAGCCATTGCATACTGTCAGTCATACCTTCTTCGATATAACCCTCATGCCAGTAATCGCATATCTTATCATAGGTTATATCGCTCTTTGGCACACCTGAATCAGAAAGTGCGCTTACAGCATAGCCTACCTCAGATATGATTGAGTAGTCATTTATCACAGAAGCGTAATCCTTCAGGAAGCTTTTTATTTCACCGGCTTTCATCTGTTCGAGTGCGCTTTCAAGCGCAGAAATATACTTTACAGATGCGATTTTGAAATTCTGATCGACAGCGGGAAGATATATTCCGCTTGTACCGAAGTCATCCATTGCATATCTGCCGTCTTTATCAATATAAACAACAGGCTCTTCAGTGGAAACATTCTTAGTGCCCTTTGTGTAGATTATCTCTGGATCATTGAGTATAGAGAGTACACGTTCTGCTGTTTCGGTGTATGTTGTAATGTCATTTCCGTCAACGAAATTGATGAAATTGCCGCTCAGGATATTCATTACAACTCCGAGATCATAATAATTGTATGATAGTGTGCCGTATTTTAAAGCAGATCCCCATGCGAATAATTCATCGTAAAAATAGTATTCTCCGCTGTTGTTCGGCTGAGTAAGACCTTTTTTCAGCAGCTCGGTGTAGTCTGACATGGCACTTACAATATCGCTTTCGAGAAGTTTTTTGTTGTCGATGACTGCAAGTGTTGCTTTATCTCCGTAGCAGGGACAGTTTTCATCTTCATAGAATGCTATCATATCATCGGTGATTATCTTTCCCAGCTCGAAGGAATCGATTTCAGGATTTTCTCCGACAGCATTCAGCCAGCCTGTATACTCCTGACTCAGTCCGGGAATGGTTTCCGGAGATGCGATATAATAATCAGCATAGTCAGCAAATGCAAGAACAAGGTCAAGGCTGCTCATCAGGCAGGCGTCAAAATTGATTATATCGAATTTACCGCCGTTTTCTGTAACAGCATTATCGGAAAATGCATCTATCAGGCCGGCAAAGCTCATCATATCATCATTGGAGTCAATGTGTTCATCCTGACCGAATCCGCCGCTAGGTCCGCCGCCGTGATCCCAGAGTATAAGGTCATATTTCTCAGCAGGGAAGTTTTCTGCTGAATAATTGATAAAGGCTTTCAGCGTTTCGGGATCGCACATAGGCTCATCAAATGATGTCTTAGAGTTTTCGCCATCGCCGCTGATGCCGTCACCATCAAGCAGTACGAGCTGTCCGGGATTATTATCATCAGCGATACCCTTAGCTTCCCATATCTGATTATATACGTTGCTTATCTCTTCCGGAGAGGTACCGGTCGCAGGATCGTACAGGTATTGGCTATCTGTTTTCCATTGACTGCTTCCGCCGGTCATAACAATAAAATGAACATCTTCATCTGAACCAAAATCAGAACTCAATATCTGCTTCAGACTGATCGTCGCAGATTCTTGTTGTGTTTCCAGATCTGCTCCGCAGAGATAGAGCATTATTGTTCGGACAGCCTTATCGGAGCTTTTGCTGTTATCTCCGATCGCTGTGATAGTTTCATCAGTTACTGCTGCTGATGCTGTTATTCTGTTTTTATTCAGTAAGCCGCTTGTATTGCTGGAAATAGCACTTGCTGTGACCGCAAGAGCAAAGGTAAATGAAAGTGCCTTTTTCCATCTTTTTTGATTTTTCAATTTTGATTCCTCCTATAATCATATTAAAGCACGAAATGCAAATGCAAAGTGCGATATTCGGTCGTGATATCAGTTGACATCCTTCTTATTGAATATTTTCACGGTCGCTGTCATAAATACTACGATTATAGCCAGACTGACTAGTATTGCTCTTTTGACGTCCGGTTCTGCAGATGTCATGAGTGAATCAGGCATATATTTTGAAAGATTGAAGTCTTTCAGACAATCCAGCGGTATTTTCTGAATTCCGGCAGAAATAAGCATATATGTCAGAGTCATGATCTTTCCACCCATGACAACTGCTATTGTAGTTGCTGCGTTCTTGGATTTCAAGCCTGATGAGAACAGTATGATTATCGCACTGATCGCAAGCAGGAGAAGCCATTTGATCCAGAAATGGAGTATTCCGTTTCCGAGATCATCGCCGAAATCTATCGAACAGTAGGGAAGATAGCCTATTGTCTGAGCAATTACAGCTACAAAAAGAAGTAAGAAGTTATGCATTCCTACAACAATGAATTTGGAAATAACTGTATGTCCCTTCTTAGGAAGCTGACCGGCAATATTCTTTATGTAGCCATGACTTATGTCTGAATGTGAGAACCATACGATCGAAAGCAGAGTCATGATACAGTCAAAGTAGAAAACAGGTTTCTTCAGAAATCCTGAAAAAGCGATCGTTTTTGCCCATACTACAGGTTCTTCGCCCTCAGCAACGCTTTTTGCTGTCAGGTAGGTGCTCAGTCTGTCAATAGATCCGTTTATGAGGTTGAGTATTATTACTATTATAAGCACTACCTTAAAAGATTTCGACTTGAAAAGTCGGTACATATCCATTTTTATTATATTAACCATTGTGCTTGCCTCCTGTAACGCTGAGATAGTAGTCTTCAAGAGAGATGTTGTTTATAAAGATCTCTTTAAGCGGAATATCTGCATTTACGATAAGTTTTGCAATTTCAGCGCTGTCATCAAGGCGCTCGTTCACACGGATAATGTTATCATGATCGATCTCAATGTTCTCGAAGCCGGATTTCCTGAGCAGACCTACAGTTTTATCGTTATCTCCTGTGTTTATGGAGATAAACTGACCGCAGCGCTTATGGAGCTCGTCCGATGTGAACTGATCCAGGAGTTTTCCCTCGTGGATTATTCCATAGGAATCGGCAAGCTTGCCAAGCTCATCGAGAATGTGGCTTGAGATCATAATGGTGATTCCGCGTTCATCTCGGAGCTGTTCAAGGGTATGTCTTATCTCAACGATACCCTGAGGATCGAGACCGTTGATAGGTTCATCAAGAATTATCATCTGAGGTTCGCCGACAAGTGCAAGAGCTATGCCGAGACGCTGTCTCATACCGAGAGAGTAGGAGCCTGCACCCTTTTTGTCGTTAGTGTTTTCAAGACCGACTGTCTTGAGAAGATTGTCGATATAGCCGTTTTTATAGTTAACGCCCATACCAATACACTTGATCTTTAAGTTTTCCCTTGCTGAGAGTTTGGGATAAAGCCCGGGATGTTCGATAAGCACTCCAACATTGCGAAGTTCTTTCTGCATAGCCATACCTGTTTTCCCGAACAGTGAATAGCTGCCGCTTGTTGGTTTGGAGAGACCGCTTATCATTCTCATGATCGTAGTTTTGCCCGCACCGTTTCTTCCGATAAGACCATAAATCTCGCCCTTGCGGATATTGATGCTGATATCTTTACAGGCATCTTTTTTACCGTAGGTCTTTGTCAGCTTATCGGTCTGCATAATAAATTCCATTCTTACACTCCTTATACATCGATTATATAATAAATCATCCCCATGGAAAGATGATCTATATCCAATAAATCAGCACAAAGCCATTGTTAAGCGTTAAGAAATAGCGCTGTTATTACGAGTCTTTTTCATGACAAACTCGGTATAATCTGCGATAATGCTGTCTTTTTTTGCTTTCGGGAGCTTATAAATGCTTCCGTCAGAAAGGATAATGTCCGTACCGCTGATGCGTTCTATGTATTCGGGATTGACGAGTACACCTCTGCGGACTTCGATAAAGTTGTTGCCGAAGAGCTTTGCAGCATCAGTAAAACTGATATGGATACGGTCGTTTTTTTTGTTATGTTGGTGAATGACAGTATAATGCCTGTCACTTTCGAGTTTGATGACCTTTTCAGAGTAGAAAACGTGTATCTCTTTTCCGACATTCAGAACAACAGGGGCTGCTTCCGGTTTATTAAGTCTCATATTCACGCGGGCGAACGCCTTGACGATATCTGTTTCAGAGCATGGTTTAACGAGATAATCTGCTGCCTGTACACGGAAAGCATCAACAGCATAGTCGAGACTCGTTGTAACAAAAATGATCTGTGTATCAGGCGAAAGCTCCTTTACAGCATGGGCAATATCCATACCGTTTTCAGTTTCAAGGTAAATATCCTGAAATATCAGCGAGTAATATGCACCGCTTTTTATACTTTCGATAAGTTTTGTTCCTGTGTCGAACCAGACCGTTTCAAGTTCGTCAGCAATATCCATCAGCGCGAATCGTATTTTTTCAGCATCGGCTTGTGTATCATCACATATAGCTACCAGCATATGAACCCTCCTTTCATGTTCTTTTCTATTATATCACAAAAAATGGAAAAAGCATAATTTATTTATCAAAATAGCTTTTGACACGTAAAAATTGCTGTTTGTATCGTACATTACATATTCTAACACAAAAAAAGCACAAAAACCAAAACGAGCACCAAATGTACTTTTTTTTGCACGAAATGATTGCGACTTGACGAAAAAGTTGCTTTATGATAAAATTATGGGAGGAAACCGCCCTGATCAGGGCGGTTTAAATAAATATACAAAGGGTGTATGCCTATGTTTGCGGATCGTCCGTATCAATTATGGGAATCGATCCTGTATGCGTTTGTAAGTTCATTCCCATTCGTGCTGCTGGTATTATATTCTTTCAGAGGACATTGGCGGTTCAGTAAAAAAGTCACGTTAGCACTTGTGGGGTTCATTTTAACATTTCAGATGACACTCACACTGTTTGAACAGTATTGGCCGTCTGCCAATCATTTATTTACCAATATAACTCGTTCTGCGTTTTATGTAATATTTATTTTTACTGTATTGAAGGAACATATCGGCAAACTGGTGTTTACTGTTCTGGCACTCAGCAATCTCAGTGACTTTGCAGTATTTGGCGGCAGGTGTATGGAAGCAACATTCTTTCCTGAATATCCTGAGCTCAAATATCACTTCACATTTTCACTGTTTATGCTGCTGGTGCTTGCGGCAGAACTTCCGATTATTTATCTGCTGGTTTTCCGGAATATCTGCACGCGCGGTGAAACAACAGAATCTGAAGATTAGAAAAAGATTGGTGATTTTATCTGGCGCTATCTATGGCTAGTTCCTGCGGTGTTCTACCTGATATCGATGCAGTATTTCTTTGGAGCCTCACCTACCGGCAAAAGAGATACAACGGATCCTATCAATACTCTGTACCTCTTCTTCGTTGATGCCGGATCAGTGCTGATCTACCGTATTATTATTCTGACAGCGGAACTCTATAAAAAGAATACATTGCTGCTTACGGAGAATCATGCGCTTTCGATCCAAAGACTTCAATATGACAGTCTTAATGAACGTCTTGAGAATATGCGCCGGACAAGGCACGATATCCGTCACCATGCGGCGCTTCTTAAAGAAATCAGGGACAGTGGGGATATTACGGCACTTGACGGACTGATCTCCATGTATATTGAACAAAACCGTCTCGACCAGCCACTGATTTGTTGTGAAAATGAAGCTGTCAACGTCGTTCTCGCACTTTATTCTGAGACAGCTTACCAGAACAGGATCACTTTTTCTATCAAAGCAGATATTCCGAAAGATACTTTTGCCGACAAAAAAGACCTTGTCGTACTGTTCGGAAATCTTCTCGAGAATGCTGCAGATGCCTGTAAGGATGTAGCAGGGGAGCGCTTTATTGACCTCACAGCTGCGTATACTGAAACTCCGGGCGGAGCCCATTGTCTCTCGCTGATACTAAAAAACAGTTTTGCTGCTGTTTCGCTTGATGAGGAAGGCAGTTTTCATTCTACTAAGCACGCAGGAGACGGTATTGGTATCAATTCAGTAAAAAGTATCACAGAGAAATACAGCGGTGCCTGTTCGTTTACACCGGAGAAAGATGTATTTACTGTTTCTGCCATACTTTACGGTTAATGCATTGCTGTTGATAATAATATGAGTTAAGGAGAGCCGAAAGGCTCTCCTTTTTTAATATATGAAATACAATAATAATTCAGTTAGTGACGGTTCTGTTTTTATTGCCCAGTTTTGTGATTTCACCGGTACCCTTTAACTGGTCAAAGTAAAATTCGATACCGAATAAGTCACGGAAGTCTTTTTCGGTAAATAATACTGAATAATAGTATTCATATTGTTCATTTGCAGGAGAGAGGTAGACTCTTCCGTCAAACTCATATGGTTCACCGTTGAAATATATGGTTTCTTTTCCGACAACCAATATATCTTCTCCGTTCGTGAATGTCAGTTTCTTCTCTTCTGATTCAACATCCCAGCCTGCTCTTTTCAGTAATCTGATCAGTTGATTATTATCATAATTATCGGAAGCCCTTATCTGAGTATAATAACCATATCCTCTGTGCTTATTCTTGCGGCTGCCGTCGTTTTCTTCAAAATGCATACGGTCTAAAACGTACTTGTCTTTATAAGTGATATTTTCTATTACATTAATTGGATCGTATGAAAGCTGTTCGTTTGTCAGCTTTGAAACTTCGTCCGGATCATTGTGATATTTCACTTCTTTGACGTAACTGCTTTTGACAGCATCTGAAGCGGATTGAAAATGTTTATATTCGCCGTTTGTTTCACCGTCAGGCATATATGGTATACTTGTGGTGATTTCATATTTGGATGAACTACAGGTGAAAGTGATTGATGGTTCAATCAAGTGTATATCGGATTTATCGTTCTCCTCAACTACGCGTTCGATATTGTTGATAATATTAAATGTAAAATCAACCACTTCGTCTATATCTTCATAACTGTCATAAAACATAGTATAGTTGTTATACTCATCAACTTCACATTTGTGGACACCATCGTTCAAAGGAGCAAAATACTCCGGGTGTGCGTTATAATAATGCTGCGAATAGTTTTCATACATTGTATAGTCATAAGCAGGGAGAACATCGCCTTCATCGTGCCTGGTTACCCAGTAAGTGCAACGGATACCATCTTCATCCTCAAATGTGACTGTACCTGAGCCATTGTCTTTCAAATCATCGGAAACACAGGAAAAACGCTTTCCGTATCGGCGATTCAATATCTTTTTGGCTTCGGATTTGCTGATAGGTTCATTTAGGTTCCTGCCACAGGATGTCAATGTGACTAATGGAATAAGGCAAAGCAGAATAAGTAAAAATGAAGTAATTCTTTTCATAGTGATCACTCTCTTTCATGTTAGATATATTTCATCAATAGCTTTTTGGATTTATGATATCTGCTTTATGTTGAGATTATTCTATCATATAAACAGAAACAAGTACAGACGTCATTTGTCATTTAAAGAGTGACATTTGTCACTTGATTTATGTTGTCGTATTAAAGTTATACTGCGAAAGAGTGGGAACAGAATTGGAGCTTTAATAATAAAAAAGCGGCTCAATGAGCCGCTGGATTGAAGTGTCAGTTTTTTATGAGTTCCTTGGGGATAAGATCGTAGTCAAACATTACTTCGGAATGGTTATCAAGTACAAGATCACGTTTGATGACATTACCGGTTATCCTGTCATGTGCTACTTTATATATTTTAGATACGCGATAAAACTTATCGCCCTCTTTACGGAAACAGTGTCCCTCTTCCTCAAGCTCATAGCTGTTAGGGAATTCTCTTTCACTGCGGAGTTCACCGAAGAGGTTGTCCTTGTCACACCAAAGCAACAATTGAACATTCTGATCTGTATTGTTTCTGAATCTGTAATCAATGTAATTATAGCTTACCGAAGTTCCTGAGCTGAAAGGTACTCTCGTTCCTTCATCAGGTGCAAGTGCGTCTGAATGACTGTGGAATTCTGTCACCTCAAGAGGACTGTGAAGTATGAGTCTATGGAGAGTATTGCTGAGATTGCAAAGTCCTCCGCCAATACCAGGCTGAAGTTTTCCACCGACGATCACTCTGCCGTCCTTATAGCCGCGACGCTTGCTTGTCTTACCGACCGTTCTCCAGAAAGAGAAGCTCTCCCCGGGATGTATAATAAGTCCGTTGAGTTTTTTACAGGCGAGTCTTATGTTTACAGCCTTATTAACTTGAAGCCTTATGTCAATTCCCTTGCCGCGTTTTATGAGGTGTGAACTCTGTGCAGACACTACATTGGGCAGTTTTCTTTTGCTGTGTGCTGATGCGAATTTATCCTTGCTCATAAAGTCGCTGATATGACGGCGGCATATCTCCTTTTGCTCAGAGATCGCATAACAAGTAGGGTTTATTTCACAGAAGAGCTTATCTTTATTCCAAAGCATTATGATTCTCCTAAGTATATATCATTGAATTTCTTATGTTTACTGTGACGCCAGAAAAGCATTATGAGCTTTTCAAGATAACGACGTTTGCCTATACGTTTCTCTTCCGGCAGTTTAATGAATCTCACAAGTATACCTGCGATGCCGCTCCTGTTTGCGCCGAGAATGTCTGTGAACAGTTGATCGCCGATTACAACAGCCTGTGAGCGTTTTACACCGAGCTTTTCAATTGCTTTGATGTATCCGGATGGATCAGGCTTCTCTGCATCGCATATGTATTCCGTTTCGATGTTTTTTATAAAGCGCAGGACGCGTTCCTCATCGTTATTCGTAAGAAGAAGTGTTTTAAGTCCGGCAGCGTGGAGCTTTACGAACAGTTGATCTACTTCAGGCGTTGAATTATCACCGTGATGTACAAGAGTATTATCTATGTCGAATATAACAGCGCGGCAGCCTTTTTCATAGAGCTTTGTATAATCTATAGCAAATACACTTTTCGCATAGCCGCGCGGATAGTATTTTTCAAAAAGTCTCATCTGTTTATATAATCGCAGACGTTGTCGATCTGCTCACGGAAACTGTCGCCGAAGCGATGCTCGAAGAACGCTCCGCCAATAGTAAAAGCCCACGGTGAAGCAGCTTTTATCTCGTCAAGGCGTTCGTAACTGTCTACACTTCCTGCAATACAAACAGGTGCATTTACTTCATTTGAAAAACGATTATTGAGCAGAGCAGAATCTCCGTCGTATCTGTAACCGAGAAGATCAAAACCGTCAGCGCCTTTTTCAAGACAGCTTTTAGCTTCACTTATCATATCATCAACAGAACCGCTCAATACGGACGGGCGCTCTTTGATAGTTCCGATGTATGGCATATATCTGATATCGTTTGCTCTGCAAATATCTCTTACAGAATCGAAGTACATAGTCCCCATAAGAATGTCACAGCCGCATTCAACAGCTGTTTCAGCTCCTGCTATCCCTTCTTCTTCACTGTAAGCAACTACTTCGAGAACCGTTTTCTTTCCACAGCTTTTAATTCTTGAAAAGAGTTCTTTCATCTCTGTAAGAGAAAGAGGTTCTTCTTTAAAACCATAGTATTCAGCCTTTGAATCCTTGCATTCCTCGAAAACTGCACAGGCATCCATTACTGTCCTATCGTTGTGTGTCAGCATAACGATAAGAGACGGCCTTTTATTCATATTTTCACCCCATTATGATCTTTTGGCTTCTGAAACACAAAAGAAGCCCCTATTCATACCTGAATAATTATTTTACCATATACAGGCTGGTTTGTCAATAAATATTGTAAAAGCAGGACAGAAGGTGACAAAACGCATTTTTTATGTTATAATAGCTTTATTGATCATCGGAGGAATGATATGAACAAATACAAACTTCTTGTGCTGAATACGGCGATTTTTGCTGTTGGAAGCTTTGGTGCGAAAATATTCTCTCTTCTGCTCAACAATTTATATACAAAGCATATAAGTCCGGCTGATCTGTATACAAAAACTATGTTGGAAACTCTTGTGTTGTTCCTGCTTCCGGTATTCACTTTTTCATTGACGGAGGCAGTGATACGATTCGGACTTGACAAAGATTATGACAAGAAACAGGTCTTTACAACTGCCGGAACGTTTATGCTGTGTGGGCTGCTGCTCATGCTGCCGGTAGTGCCGCTTCTGCATTTTGTGCCAATACTAAAACCTATAACCGGCTATTCGCTGCTGCTGTTTATCTACATTTGTACTTCTGCCATGAGGGCTTTGTGCTCACAGTTTGTACGTGCGAGAGGAATGGTGAAACTCTTTGCAGCAGATGGCATATTTGCAACTATGACGCTGTTCATATTCAACGTAGTTTTTATCTCAAATCTCGGACTCGGCGTTAAGGGATTTATGCTCTCAGTTATACTATCGGACTTGCTATCATCGGTATTTCTATTCCTTATCGCAGGACTTAACAGATATGTGTCTAAAGCTGCCTTCAGTTCTTCTCTCGGCAAAGAGATGATGAGGTTTACAATGCCGCTTATACCTACCGCCGTGATGTGGACTTTCACAGGCTTCTCAGATCAGATATTCATTGGAAATATGCACAGTGACCGCGTATTTCTCGGAGAGGATGCGGCGGGTATTTACTCTGCAGCGACCAAGATACCAAATCTCCTGTCAATGCTTTCAACTATATTCTTTCAGGCTTGGAATATGTCGGCTATTACAGAGAACAACTCCGCGGACCGTGACAGATTTTACGAAAGGGTGTATAGTGCCTATGAGGCTGTACTGTTTTTAGGTTCGGCAGGGATCATTCTTTTCCTTAAACCTATCTCAGCTATCCTAATTAACTATGATACATTTCCTGAATACCGGACTGCATATCTATATACTCCGCTTCTGATAGCTGCATCGGTGTTCACCTGCCTGAATCTTTTCCTTGCAGGAATTTACACTGCAACTAAGCATACAAAAAATGCGTTTCTGACAATACTTGTAATAGTCGGTGTAAACATTGTCCTTAATACTTCTCTTATACCTTATTGGGGAATACAGGGAGCTGCATTTGCAACGTTTCTGAGTTATCTGCTGTGTTACTGTATCCGTATGATAGATGCGAGGTTTTATGTGCCGTTCAGATTCTCGATGCTTAAAACTTCGGCAAATACGATGCTTATACTGCTTATGTGCGTACCGGTAATATTTGAGTTTAAATGCTGTGCGCTATGGGAAATACTACTCACAGCATCTGTTGTTTTTCTGAATTACAAGGCATTATTTGATACAGCAAAGAAGCTTATAAAAAAATAAGGAGAGCCGAAAGGTTCTCCTTTTTGAATCAAGTCGGATATATGGTTTGAGTGGTAAAGAGCTTTACCTTCGAGGCAGCACTCTCTGATATCAAGCGTGCGTTTTATAGTTTCCAATGGATATGTATCAGACGTTCACCGTTATCGTTGAGCGTTCCTATCTCAATATAGTCGACGAATTCATCTGCGACAGTACGCTCGAGTTTATCAAAGTGAGTGTACTTGTCTATGACAGCTTTTTGATCTTCGGTATTCTTTTTGCGTTCACGACAATCCGCTATCTGTTGATTGATACTGTTGATACGCTCGGATATTTCATGTTCTTCATCACTCAGACTCTGACGGAAAAGTATATAATCCTCATTTGATATGATGCCGTCCAGCTTATCCTTATACATACTGACAAGCCGCTGTTCTGCTGAACTATGCCTTTCATTGAGCTTTGCAAGGTCAGCTTCAAGCTGCTTTAGCTGTTCGGTGTATATTTCTCCGAACTCTATTTTGTCTGTCTGACAATACTGCTCAATGATAGCATTCAGCTCATCAAGTATTCTCTTTTCAAGTACAAGTCCGCTTATGTTTGACTTGTTCGGACAATTCATAGCACCTGTTTTGTAGGTAGCACATTGCAGACTGTAGTATTTGATAGTCTTAGCCTTGTTGTAGTAGACGTTGCGCTTCATCGGACGTCCGCAGCAGGCACATTTAACTTTGCCTGAAAGGGGAGACAGTTCCTTTGAAACTCTGCCGACTCTCGTACGGCTGTTGAGACGTTCCTGTGTACGGCTCCATGTATCGTTGTCTATTATAGGCGCATGGGCGTCAGGTATGCGTATCCAATCTTCAGGTTCGACCTTTTTTCGCTTCTTGTTCTTGTAGCTGATATGGTGAGATTTGCCTTGAACGAGTGTACCGGTATACGTCTCGTTTGCAAGTATTCTCGAAATAGTGCATTGAGTCCATAAACCTTTTGCATTGCTTGCATCAGCGTTTTTGTTGACGTACTTTGAACCTTTCTGCCGTTTGTATTCTGTCGGACTGATAATGCCGTCATTGTTGAGATGCTGAACTATTTTTCGGTAGCCATATCCGCTGACATACATATCGAATATTAACTGCACAACAGGAGTAGTCTCTTCATCAATGATAAGATGATGCTTGTTATTCGGATCGATCATATATCCGTATGGAGCAAACGAGCCGATAAACTGTCCCTGCTCGCGCTTATAGGCGAGAGTGCGGCGAATCTTTGCGGATATGTCCTTGACGTACATTTCGTTATAGGCACTTGTAAACAGCCTCATTGTGGAGTAGCTTTCACTATCGGTATCGGCATTGTCAGCAAGCCCGATGAAACGTATACCCCATTCTAAAAACTTGTCGTTGATGAACTGCTCGATCACAACTGTGTCGCGTGAAAAACGGGACTGGTCCTTGCATAGAACTATGTCGATATTGCCGTTCTCACAGTCTCTCAGTAGTCTGTTGAATTCAGGACGGTTGCGGTCAATGCCGCTGTACCCGTCATCAACGTAGATGTCGTAGATCTCCCAATCGCGTTCATGGCAGTAGTCACGCAGCATGGCTTTTTGATGCTGAATGCTTGCACTGGGATCGCTGTCTGTTTTGTTCCTGTCCTCGACTGAAAGACGGCAGTATATACCTACCTTGGGCATTGACCTCACCTCCTTAGTTTTTACTACGTTAGCGCTCAGCCAGCTTTCTTAACCTGACGGTTTATCAGCTTACTTATCTTATCGGTGACTGCTTTTTGCAGCTGTGCCTTGTCCGATGTTTGAAAGCTGTTTTTGGTATGGATGGTTTCTTTCATGATTAGCACTCCTTTCCTTGAATGATATGTGGCGCATTTGATATTTATGATATTTTTTTCTTAACAAGAGATTAGGTATTGACAAACGGGAAATAATGTGATAGAATATATTAAGTTCTAAAGAACTTTAAAAGAGTTCGCGTGAACTGATTTAAAAATTTCAAGTGGAGAGACATCAATTCAGTCTTTTACAAGTTACTGTAAGAAATGCTCGAGAGCTTGGCATTCAAGTGATATAAGGAGAAAAATAATGAAATACAAAAGAATATCAGCATTTATAATTTGTTTTGCAATGCTTACCAGTACAGGCTGTTCATTGGGAAAGAAGAACAGCAGCTCTTCGGAAGTATCCGGTATTTCATACACTTCCGATTCGTACGAAAAATATGATCTGGATGATTTCAGTTTTGAGCTCAACAAGGATTTTACCGTTGAAGAAAAATATGAGAATGATGATGGTACTGGAGCATCATATTATGACTTTACAAGTAAGGATCTGCAAAAACTATCAATAGGTACTCAGCGTTTTGAACACTGTACAGCCGATGTCTACGTACAGGTATTCTTTGAAGATATTAATTCAAGGAAGAATAATCCTGCTACAGATGTTGAGACTGAAAAGCTCGATGTTCCGGGAATAAATGCAGCAGCTATTCATATGACCAATATTGATGATAACGGTGAGAGCGGCGAAAGCTATTTGTATCTTACGGTTGAGGGAAGCGAGATGCGTGCTGACATTAACGGATATAAACCGGAGGACAGAGGAAAAGTCAAGGCTTTGTTCAGAGATATTGCTTCCTCTGTGAAATATACCGGTACGCCACATCTTCCTGTTGAGCAGCAGTCTTATGAATGTGATCTGTTCTCACTAAATTGTGGGTCTGAATGGTATATAGATGACTATAAAGATGATGATAGTGGCCAAGTATCTGTTCAGCTGAAATATAATTATGCCCAGGATATTGAACATTATAGTTCTCCAAGTTTATTGATAAATGTTCGTCATCAGGATGAATGGGATAATGCCTCAAAGGCTGCAGATGAGGAATATGAAAGTGAGAAGAAATATTCGTTTGTTTCTGAATGTGAACGTAGTAATGAAGAAATATTCGGGTATAACGCCGAGACCGTATCCTATGTTTTGAAGACGGGTCATATCAATAATAGAATCAAGACGTATTATTACAATGAAAATGGTTATTTGTACACTATCTCAGAAGCTCTTAATATGCGTGATGAAGAGGGCAGCAAGTCTGAACTGAAAGATATTCTTGATACTGTTGTGATTAAAAAAATATCTGACGAGGAGATCGAGAAGAGAAAACAGGCATATGAGAAATGGCGTTACCCTTCCTATACATTCCATGGTGCTTCATTCAATCTTATATCCAAGCTTGAGCTTGAACGTGAACTTGATGATTCAAGCGACGCTGTTAGTTTCTACGGTGGTAGCCCTGACCTTAAGATTAGTTTGGAAGATTATGAAGGTGACCTTGAAAATGCAGCACAGAGAGATTATAACGAGCTATCCGGTTATGACTATAAAGATTTGAACATTAAAGAAGTTTCTGTCGGAAGTAATAAATATATGTGTGTAAGTGGTATAAATAATAGGGAAGATGGAATGGCTGAGGATTATCTGATAATCGTCAACGGAAAGCTTTGGAAGTTTTATTTTGGTATAGACAGAGATACATATGCAGATGATAAGTTCGTCATTGACAGATTCCTGGAGTCACTTGATTTCAGTAATGCTGAATAAAATCGCTTATAAAGGTTCGATATTATGAATATTCAGTAATTGAAACGCCTTACAACACATACATGATGTCTATTAGGCAGTAACAGGAGGATCATATGATACAATATAGAGAACAGAGGACAATAATATGATTGATGGTTTGTTTGTTATGTTTCTGCCTATGTCAGCACTTTTGGTTTTCTTTATTGTGAAGAGTGCGGGGTGGATAGCGGAATGTCGAAAAATAATGAGCCTTGGCAAATGGACTTCCGGGAACTATGTCGGCAGACTGGTCAAACACCGCTCACAATTCATATACAACGTCAATGGTGTTGATCACTTCCTCACTCTCAATTCAAGATTCTTTTTGACATTTAGAAGGACTCCGGTCAAGATCTTTTATGATCCCTCAGATCCTAAGAGAGCCTGCATAAAGAAATTATCTGTCAGAGGTCATATTGCAGACATTGTCATGAGCGTTCTGCTGCTTATGGTGATATTCTTTATACCGTTATTTCTTATTATTTTCAAATAATGACATTGCGATAATTTGATATATCTGTACCGCTCCGAAAGGAGCGGTTTCCTTATTACAAAAAAACATCGCCCTCCATAAGGGCGGCGCACATAAATCAGTTTATGTGATTTGAATATAAGGTTGCGTAACATCGCAGTTACGCAGCCTTTTTCTTTTTGTCGTATTCTTTGCTGTCAGCAATAGCTGTAGCGACAGCAACATTAAAGCGGAAGTGTATCTCAATCTGCTGAGTACGATGCCCATCGCTCTTTTCAGGAGCGTAAACAACTATCTTCTCGATAAGTTCATGCATGATCTCGGAAGTAAGCTCCGTGATATGCTCATACTTCTGCACTACCTTTATAAAGGAGTTTACATCGGCACACTTCTGCTCTGCTGATTCAATAAAAGCAGAAAGCTCTGATACTTTTTCTTTCAGCTTTTTCTGCTCATCCTCATATCCTGCGGACAGTACAGCAAAACGCTCGTCAGAGATCTTTCCTGAGATATTGTCCTCATATGAGGATTACAAAAACAAAAGAAGAATTGTACTTACCGAGCGTAAGTCTCTGATTAATAGATATAATTACTATACTGCTTGGAAAATAGTTTATCCTGATTTGAGAAAAGATTTGGTAAAGGATATTTATCTTAATTCTGATAACGTTTTTGGTGATATTAATGGCGATAGAAAGTGCGACAGTACTGACCTTGATATTCTCAAGAAATACACTTGGGTGTATTCTGAATACAAGCAGGCATACAAGTGGAACAAGCAGCTCGATGCGAACGGTGATGGCGCGATAAACAGCAAGGATTTAGACGTGCTTATTTACCGCATTTTAAAACAAGGATAATAGTATTAAAAATTCAAAAAAGCCGGACACCATTGAGTGTCCGGCTTCTTGTTTTGTGATTATTATATATAGCTGAATCGCTGCCCAAATGGGCAGCGATTTGAAGTAATGTTACAAATACTTATATTTTTGCTTTAAATACAATTTTAAGCAGTTTGATAGCCTTGTAGGAGTTACTTTGCTGCTGTTTCAGTAGAATTGCCGGGATACTCGCTTCCATCGACAATATCGTCAACACGCCAATCATTGAGTTCATCTACCCATACAATATGCATGGTCTGAGGTACAGTTACGCCTTCCCAGCCGAGATTCCAATGAACGAGAATTTCATTGTTGTTCAGTTTTTCGGCGGAGGGAGAAGTTCTTGTTCCTTCGACACCTGCATTACCTGCAGTTCTATAAAGCTCATTTTTATAAGTGAAGTAGATGCTCTTTGTGAAATCAGTATACTCAGCTGTTTGGCTGTCAATCTTCTCTGTAAGGTCGGGAACCTCTATGTCAGCCTTGCTTCCGGGAGCCCAGAAAGCGTGGAGGTGCTCATTTATCGCATCAGCTGAACAGTATTCTTCATCAGTTATTTTCCATGCATCTACTTTATCAACATATGTGCCTTCAGCCATCTTGAAGCTTACAGTATCTTTTTCGTGCTGAACAGCTCCGTTCGGGATCTTTAACCATACATTGTAATTGTCGATCCATTCCTGAGCAAATGCGTCAAGGTCTGCGGGAGCGTGGCTGTCATCAGCGGCTGTTGCTGCCTCAATGACAGAAGTTATTGATGTAGAAGTTACCTCTGCTGCGGCTGCTGTGCCGGGCTTGCTGTTCTTTTCCATATGCTTGCCGAGAGCAAAACTTCCGCCGATTCCTCCAATGAGGAGAGCGAATGCAGCTGCAACTGCTGCATATCTGTGGTTAGCACGACCTGTGCGTTTGTCGTTATTATTATTTGCATTATACTTATTGATACTCATAGAAAACATCCTCTCTTTTTCATCATTTGTTAGTTCGGTGATGCCGGCTGCATTACGCTCCATGTTCATCGCCCCTTATTGATTGCTTTGTTTTGTGATACGTATCATCGCTTTCATAATATACAATCGCAGACAGAATTTCAAATCAGACATAAAATTCAGATTATTTTGGTTTTTTAATTTTTATCACGAAAAAACTATTGACAACCCAGTTCTGATGTGATATACTACGTGCAAGCTCAAATGAGCGAAAGAGTTATATTAAAGATGTCGACGTAGAACCTACTGGTTAACTATGTCCACATATTTAGTATGACTCTTTTTTGTTATGTTCGGAAACTTGACAAGCGCGTCGAGATGATGCGCAAATAGAGCACCGAGAGGCGCACAGACAATTCTCAGCTGAACAGATGTCTCCTCGGTTGAGAATTGTCACGTTTCAGAAATTAACGTATTGAATATCACGTTCAGGGAGACTTTATTTACAAAAGAAAATACACTTTCCGGATGGGCGAAATGCCTATCGTTTATGGAGGATAAATATGAGAGAAGATTACAATTATGATGAATTTAGTTTTGATGATTATGATGATGATCTGTTTTATGGTGTTGATGATGAGAAGCCGGCTGAAAGCGTGCCTGATTACGATGAAGAGATATTATGTATCAAAGCTGAACCGTATATACCTGAACCGAACAGTATAGAGGACTTGACCGTTGATAAAGCTGAGTTTAAAAACAGAGTGTTTGAGAACTTCACCCTTGTGCATTACGAATTGTGCTTTGTAACATTCAGAAACTGTACGTTCAGGAATCTCGGCCTTTTTACGGGACATGCTGTGCTGTGTAAATTTGATAACTGTGAATTTGACTGTTGCGGCGGAGAGGGGTACGGATTTATAAACTGCGAGTTCAATGAATGCAAACAGACCGGTAGGGAAAACATAGACGACAGTTATTACTTTAAAAACTGCAAGCATACAAACTGCACATGCGAATACGATGATCCGAATCAAACGGAAGAAAAGTGAGGTACCTTATGAATATTAAAGAATTTGATAGAATGAATCAGAAGCTTATCGACGGTTATATTGAACGCCTAAAGAACAAATGCTATATGGTGACTGATGACAGTCTTTCTTCGTTCAGACCTTTATACCGCATAAGTGCCTGTCCTGAGTGGGTGGGCAGAGATATTTATTATCCGCTTCACAGGAAAGATGCTTTATATATTGCGCACGGCGACATCACTCGGACAGAGATCAGGAAGATAAAACTTATAAACTTCAATATCGTTGATATGGTAATTGAGCGTATTATAGTGAAAAATTGCAGCGTTATGAAAGGAACTTTCAAAAATACAAAATTCTTCCGTTTCAGTATTGCCGGAAGTCCAGGAGCTTGTCCGGTTGAAAACGAATACCAAGAATTCAGAAGTATTGTGATGAATTGTATATTTGAAAACTGCGTTTTTATGAATTCATATGCTGAACATACTGACTGGATAAACTGTCAGTTCATCAATTGTACTTTCGTAAACAGTAATCTTAATGGGAACGGCTTTGAGAACAAGGACTGTAAATTCGATAACTGCAAGACAATATATCTAAAAGCATAGGTTGTATAGAAATTTCACACATTTTTCATTGACTTTGACCTTATAATGTGATATACTGAGTGTAACATAAACGAAAGGTGGCGAATGTTTGTTGAGCAGAATAGTAAGCATAATGTCCTTATAATAGGACTACGTCACTTATGCTTGCTATAATATGCAATAACTGCAAAGCTGAAATACTTTGGAGTTTTTATTGCTGTGCCTGCTCATCAAACAGGCGCTTTTTTGTTATATACGGAAATAATCCACTCATACCGATAATAATGAGGGTGCCTGATAGAAGTTGTCAAGGGACAAAATGTCCCGACTATCAGCACCCTCATTTCATTTTGGGGGAGAAAAGGAGTATCAATGGATAAAAAGATTATCGTCAGCAATTTTGAGATCATTCCCTACAATCAGACCGAGTTTTATTACAACGAGGATGAAAAGTGTATCGGTCAGCTGGTTGTGAACATGGCAGAGAGAACTATCACTTTCAGACATATCTCAGGGCATAAGCCGGTTCTCGAAGGGGTTCTTTACGTTATGTCCGTGCAGAAGCACTGGTGCAGACTCATATCAGATGATAAGAGCACCGCGGAACGCAGGGGGCATTTCCTGCTTGAGCGAAGCTGTCCGTTTGAGGCTTATGTTGTTCACCTGGAAGATGATGACAAGGCGCTCATCGACCATAGGATCGGAATAAACGCAGATTACGGAATAGAAGAAGTAACGTTCACACCTTTGGAATTCGCTCTGCTTTTCGACTATTACACCATATGGTGCAGCCATTGCCAAACGACTTTCAAGAGGAAGAAGATTCTCAGATGGATAAGAAAAGAACTTGAGTTCAAGTTCATAAAGTGAATCAACTGCTGTTATCATACGAAAATCAAATCGAGATTGATACAGGAGGTACTGTTATGTTAGGTGATATTTTAGTTGAGTTGTTTTGGTCGTTTATAGGAGAACCAATAGGTGAGCTTATTATAGGTCTCATACTGCTGGTAGTGTATGGAATATCAAAATCTATAAAGTGGATCGGTCATAAAATTGCAGCTGCTACTCGGTTTGCATCAGTGTCCATAATAAGCTTATTCAAAAATGATAAGACTGACAAAATTATGGAAGAACCGAATGTTGTTTCAGAATTGTCATCAGATTCAATCGATGATATGGCAGTTTCCGGGAAATATAATGATTGTCTTTGAACGTACAAACCGCCCTCCGTTTGGAGGGCGGTATTTGAATTTAAGGCAGGATACCGTATGTTCAGATTACTTGGATGTAGTTGCTGAAGACAGGATTTTCCATTCACCGCTGTCGTTTCTTGTAAGAGTATACTCCTTGCAGCATTCCTTTTCTGTTACGGTATCATCATCAGTTTTGACAACGATCATATTTCCGTTTATGGTATTAAAAGATATTGTCTCAGGATCAGACTTCATATTGTTGATCAAGCTGACATTCTGTGCTCCCCAGAAATGTGTATGGAAGCAGTTATAGCGCAGATAGAGGCTGCCATTGTACATAATATAGTTTGTAAGGTTCTTGTATGCGTTGTCAGTATTCTCTGCAGAATAGTCGGATTCGAGGTTGAATGAAAAACCTTCGGGATATTTGCTGAGATCTTCGCCGATAACATTGAAAAGGTCTGCTGATGAATCAATATACTTTGTATTCAGATAAGCCTTTATATCATCTGTATTGGAAAATCTGCTGTCTGTTACCTTAACATAGTATGCATACCATTCACCGTCGCTGGCATCATTGCTGTGAATTCCGAAACAGATTTTGTCGTTTTCATCATACTTAACGCCTATACCGTATTTTGCGTTGGAAACGTCCTTGAAGCCGTTCAGGAGCTCATTAACGATCTCTTCTGATTCTGCCTGTGAGGGCTTGCCATAATACTGAGTTCCATCAACTATATCGTCAACACGCCAGTCACTGAGTTCATTTACCCATACAAGGTGCATAGTCTGAGGTTCTGTTACACCTTCCCAGCCGAGATTCCAGTGAACAAGCATCTCGTTGTCGTTGATCTTTTCAGCTGTGGGCTCTGTTCTTATTCCTTCTAATCCGCAATTTGAAGCAACTCTGTAAAGCTCATTCTTATATGTGAAGAAGATGCCCTTTGTGAAATCGGAATATGTGAAGTCAGTGAAATCAGCTGTTACACTGTCGATCTTCTCTGTGAGATCAGGAATCTCTATATCATTCTTGATTCCGGGAGCCCAGAAAGCGTTGAGGTGTGCATTAATCGCATCAGCTGAACAGTATTCCTCGTCTGTTACCTTCCATGCGTCCACTTTATCAACTACTGAACCTTCAGGCAGCTTGAAGCTGACAGTATTCTCTTCATGCTTGACAGCACCCATTACTATCTTCCATAAGTATTCCTCATACTTATCCTTCCACTCATTAGCGAATGCGTCAAGGTCTTCGGGATTGCGTCTGTCAACAGCGGGTGCTGCTGTAATTACCTCAGGTGCTTTTGTTTCAATGACAGCAGCCATTGTAGTTGCAGCTGTTTCTGTTGCAGTTGATGTAATAGTTGTTGTTATGCGGCTTGTTGTTAAAGCTGTTGTTGTAGTCTGAATTGTAGTTGCAGTTGTTGATGTAGTGATTGCATCTGCTGCGGCTGCTGTGCCGGGCTTGCTGTTCTTACTCATATGCTTGCCGAGAGCAACGCTTCCGCCGATTCCTCCAGCAAGGAGAACGAATGCAGCTGCAACTGCGGCATACTTCTGCCAAGTATGACCGGTGTATCTGTCAACACCTTTTACCTCTTCGCCATTCTCGTTATTGTTATTGATATTTGAATTATACTTATTGATACTCATAGAAAACATCCTCTCTTTTTCAGATTTAGTAAGTTCGGGGATGCCGGCTGCGTTATGCTCCATATTCATCGCCCCTTGTTGATTGCTTTATTTTGTGATACGTATCATCGCTTTCATAATATACAATCGCGCACTGATTTTCAAATCAGACATAAAACTCAAAAAAATTTTTGAGCTTATAAATTTCGCTTTATAATTATAATAAGTATAGAAATTTTCAGAAAGCCAAGTAGGTAATGTTCGATGTTGATGCAGGTAAAAATTCAGGAGAGCCGTAAGGCTCTCCTTTTTTATTATAGGTATCATTGGAACAGTTTTAAATCTAATAGTATTACAAAAGTAATTTCTGAACCTTATTAAACCAACAAATATCGAGATTGTGTCGGTTATACAACATGGTGCCCGACAACTTGTTGTTGTCAATCCCACAGGTTGTTGGTATAATGTAATAGTCTAATAAAGTGAAAGAAGGAAATATCTTGAAAAAAATCTCAGAGATCATTGTACGTAAAAGGAAAATAGTGTTTATTGTTTACGCGTTAGCTGCCGTTTTGTGCGCAGTTGGCATATTCAAATGCACTATAAACTATGATATGTCAAAATACCTGCCGGATAATTCATCGGTAAAGGAAGGCATGGAGATAATGTCTGATGAATTCGGTGACAGCTCCGCCATAACTGTAATGTTTGATGACTTGAATGAAACAGAACAGCTTCAGCGACAGGAAGAGCTTTCAAAAATAGACAACGTACAATCTGTTGTCTATATGCAGAATGATGAGACATATCAGAAAGATGGTCATTCAAAGTATATGGTAAATATATCCGCTGACACATATTCAAAAGCTTCACGAGAAGTCCTCAATGAAATAAAGGATAAATACGGTGATGACGCTTATGTGAGCGGAGCAGTAGTTGACAATGACAAAATGGTCGATTCTCTTGTCGGTGACTTGCCTGTAATTGCAGTTATAGCAGTCGTTATCATATTCACCATATTATTTATCCTGTGCGACTCATGGGCTGAACCGTTTATATTCATGGGTTGTATTGGAGCTGCGATACTGCTGAATATGGGAACGAATGCACTGTTGCCTTCAATATCGTTTATGACATTTTCAGTAGGCGCTCTGCTTCAGCTTGGTCTCTCTATGGATTACTCGATAATGCTGATGAACCGGTATGCGCAGGAGAAAAAGAAGTATGCTTCTCATGAAGAAGCGATGATAAACGCTCTGACAAATTCCTTTGCGCCGATTTCAGGAAGCTCAGTAACTACAATTGTCGGACTTCTTGCCCTTGTATTTATGAAATTCAAGATAGGTCAGGATATGGGTGTAGTTCTTGCGAAAGGCGTATTTCTCAGCCTTGTCTGCATATTCACTCTTCTGCCCGGAGTTATCGTTTCACTTGACAAGCTTATTGAAAAGAGCAGAAAAAAGTCACTGAATATTCCAATGAGACGCGTCATGAGATTTGTTACAAAGGCTGGTGCGGTTATCCTGCCCGCAGCGATCATATTAGCTTGTGCATCTTATGTAAGCAAGGACGATGTTAAGGTTGGTTTCCTTAAGATGTTTGACAACAAGGATCAGACATATATCGAGGAGTGCTTTGGACTTGACAATCAGACTGTTCTACTTTATAAGAACACCGAAGATCCCGAGAATATCAGAACTTACATAGAATGGCTTGAACAGCGCGATGATGTGAATTCGGTACAGGATTACTCCAATACTCTCGGCGTAAGCTGTTCTCCTGCTGAAATAGCCGCACAGTTCGGCTTTGAAAAAGAAAAGGCTGAAATGATGTTCAAAATGGCAGGCAAAGATACTATGACGTCTTCTGAATTCCTCAGTACTGCCTGCGAAGCACTCAGTCATGCTGGAGGCAGCGAAGAACAGATCGCACAGCTTAAAGCAGCACAGGCGGTCATAGAAGAAAACAGCCGTCAGATGCTTGGCAGGGATTATAACAGAATGGTTATCTCTATAAGACATGAGTCAGAAGGTGATAGTTCGTTCAATGCTATCGGCGAACTCATAGACAAAGCTGATGAAAACTTGAGTGAGGACTACTATTATGTCGGTGATTCAGTAATGGGTAAGGAGATGAATGACGGCTTTAAAAAGGAACTCAACTTCGTAACATTACTTACTATCATTGCAATATTTGTAGTTGTACTGCTTACTTTCAGATCAGTTCTCAGTTCTGCTATTCTTGTTATTGTTATCCAGTCAGCTGTATATATAACAACATCGTTTACCGTACAGATCGGATTTACTGTAAATTATATAGCACTTATCCTTGTACAGTGCATACTTATGGGTGCAACTATCGACTATGGTATTCTCTTTACCTGCAACTATATGGAGGAACGCAAGAGCAAGGACAAAAAGCAGGCGGTAGGCGATGCAATGAACCGCTCGATAAAAACTATCCTCACTTCCTCACTTATACTAATGGGATGCTGCCTTACAACAGGTCTGCTTATGACACAAAAGGCTATTTCGCAGACAACTACCATGATAGCAGTAGGAACGGCAATATCAGTATTTATGGTAGTATTTGTTCTCCCTGTGATTCTGTATTTTACTGATAAACTTGCTATAAAACAATTCGGGAAAAAGAAGTGATTCTTATTGACAATTCTCTGATCTCAACGTATAATCTACTTAGGAGGCAATGAGATGAATATTAAGGATAATCAACGCACTAAAATCACAAAGCGGCTTTTCCGTGAGAGCCTTATAAAACTGCTTGAAAAGAATACTTTATCGGAGATAACAGTAAGTCAGCTATGTAACGAGGCTGAACTCAATCGCTCAACTTTCTACAAGTATTACGGGAATATACGAGATATTTACGAAGAGATCGAACAGTCTGTCATCGAAGCAAGTTACACTTGTATTGCCGGAGTGAATGTACATGATGAGGATTCTATAATCAAGCATATAGAGGATCTGTTGCTGCATATCAACGAACATTCTGATATTTACAAATTATTGTTTAATAACAGTGCAGATGGAGAATTTCCGTATAAGCTTATCGAAGGAACAGTCGGCTCCATTGCAAGTACCCATAGGATTTCACCTGATGGTGCTCAGAAATATGCTGAATACTGTTCGCTGTTCGTGGTGACCGGAGCTTTCTCGGTTATACGGCAATGGCTGAATGACGGTATGAAAGAATCCGCTCATGAACTTGCCAAATTGATATTCTATATTGCATTAGGAAAAATAAATTTTGTAATATAATGCTTGGAGAGAACTGTTCTAACCCTATCTGTTGCAATTTATATACCGCATAGACTCAGAAATCAAAAACATCCCCCGGATATATTCCGAGGGATGTTTTTTTCATATTACTGCGCTGAACGCCACTTTTCATTTTTCTTCTTTTTCTATGCGTTCTATGCGGTCATAGGCAGCCTGTGTATCATCCATAGTGAAATCCGGTGAATCGAATACGTAATCATCAAGTGTGATTGTTGCTTTGGAATACTGGGTTTCGCCCATATATGAGATCAGCTGACCGTTCGGAGCGAAAACAAGCGTCATGTTGAAAACTATTTCCTTCCCGTCGTAATTCGGTTCTGAGGTATGTATCGTTATCTCCTGATTGCCGTTCACATCTCTTGTTTCGAGCGTATAGGTCGTATTCCAATAGTACATCTGCTACATCAAAACTTCCGTCAGCATTCACGTCGCCTTTGATGTTTTCATCTGAAATGCTGGAATCAGTTATAGATCCGGCATAAACTGTTTGCTGAGTCTGAGAGTTGAAATTCAGCGCTCCAAATGTCATCGAAAAGGCCATGAGCCCTGTTAGAATACAGGCTGTCCCCTTGATTATTTTGTTTTCCATTTCATTAACCTCCTATTATTTTTCCATTATAATTTATTATACACTATTTATTACTCTTTAAAAATAGCATTTTGAACAATAATACTTACAATTTCAAGTATGTTACAGATACAGTTCTGTTGATTCAGCTGAAAGTATTGAATCGCCAGACAATCGTGCAGGTATCTCGCTCTCACTGACAGAAAAAGCGGCTGTACACAGTTTCAACAATCAAATAAATCTTATCTGCCGTCTCAGGAGAAACATAGTCTTCCGAGTGCAAGGATAAAATGAGGAGAATACCTGCTTTCGCATACAGATACAGCTGCTTCAGAAATATAAGCGTTCGGTAAAAACGAGAGTTTAGTTCAAATTGTAAGTATTATTGTGCAAAATGTTATTTCAAAAGAAAAATAAATAGTGTATAATATAAGATGGATAAAACTCACAGGAGGTAGATATATATGAAAAAAATAGTATCCGCATTGATAGCTGCTGCAATGTCTTTTACTTCACTGACTGTCTTGCCCCCGGAGGCGGATGATCAGAAATACTACGCCGCTGATGCAAAAGCAGCATATGTTGACAACCTGCCTGAGGTAATGTCTGACGCAGCGGCACTCCCGAACCCTCTCATTAGTCGTGACGTACCTGCTTATTCAGGCAGTTCAGGCAGCCCATCATACGCCAATGACGACAAGTATTACACGTTCTGGAGTTCAACTCCCGAGGACTATATTGCCTATGATCTGTCATCAGTTCCTGCATCACAACGCAAAAAAGTTCTTGCAGTATGGTATACACTCAGTACCTATGACAACATCGGTGTTTATGTAAGCAAGTCAAACGAACCTGTCGATTACACTATCGAAGTCAACAAAGCCCCCGGTGGAAGCTATCCCTCATCAGGCTGGGAGGTCGCTGAAAAAGTCTCGGGAAACACTTTCGGTTCCCGTCAGCATGTTTTGGATATGGAGGGCTTTAACTGGATAAGGCTGAATGTAACAAAATCAAGCGGCAGCGGTATTTCTATAAATCTTGACATCCACGATGTGTCTCAGGGAGTTTTCGACAGCTGGATATTCTTCGGAGATTCCATAACCGCAGGCGGTATGGTCAATGCTTACGGAACAAGCTGTTCAAACTATGTGAATCAGATCGACAGCAGATACTTCCCGGCACAGGAAAACGGCGGTATCGGCGGAATCACAAGTACCGATGGCAGAAACAATATCGACAAGTGGCTGAGCGCAACACCTGCACATTTCGTGAGTATTGCCTACGGTACGAACGACTGCTGGGGAAATCCCGATAATACACAGAAATACTATGACAATACAAAGTATATGATCGACGCTATCCTCAAAGCAGGAAAAATCCCTGTGCTTCCGAAGATACCTTACTCGACAAATCCTGATGTAGGCCCGAATACAGGTTACTACAACGCAATGATCGACAAGCTGTACAGTGAATACGGCGATAAGCTGGTACATGGCCCCGACTTTAATGAGTTCTTCAAGGAGAACACATGGGGACTCAGCGGTGACGGAGTTCATCCCAATTCCGAGGGCTATGAAGCAATGAAAAAACTGTGGGCTGAAACTATTTACAAAAATGTGTACACCAACGCTCAGTTTGCAGCTGAGCCTGTTATCACTTCAGTAAAAGGCGATGTGAACGGTGACGGAGAATTTAATATTGCAGACCTTGTGAATATGCAAAAATGGCTTCTCGGTACTCCTGATTCTGTACTTGCCAATGGCAAAGCAGGTGAACTTACCGGTGACGGTAAGCTGAATGTATTTGATCTCATAAAAATGCGCAGAATGCTGTTCACAGGATCGGCTGCTGACTAAGTTCCTCAAGATGAATTCGGATCAGTTTATAAAACTGAGAATGCAGGAATATCAGTAATCAGCCCGGTCAGCGGCGGCAATGCTGGCGGGACTGATGCTTATAAAAAATTAGATGAAATTCAAGCACCATTCTGCTATACTTTTCATTTGCAGATTGTCGTAATTCTTACTTTGTATCAATTCTTTTCAGGCAGATCCTTGATCTGCCTTTTTCTGATAAATTCTATCAGGAGTATGCTCTCATTTTTTTAATCATATATGGCGGATTCATCACGTTTGTTGAGCAGACTGATTATTGATGCATCATCCATATATTTAGCCTCCTTTTCGTATTTTTGAGGTCCTCTGTATATATAGACAGATTTATCCGAGGGGATATTTCACTTTTCAAAAATTTTTTTCAACTTACCATATTATTATATCATAAAACGGTGTTTTGTAAATATCAGTTTGAACTGTAAAAGAAAAAGTCGGGATTTTAGCCTTGGCGATCTTGTGTGAGCATAAAAATCCCCGCATCGCTGCGGGGATAAAATATCAATCAAACAATGCTTCGTAATACTCAGGAGTTCTTTCAGGAAGACAGGTCGTAATGTATATCCAGCACATCAGCTCGTCATCAAGCTTTTTTGCATACAGGCAATCAAATGAAGATTCATCGTAGTGAACTATTTTTCTGGTGAATTCACCCTTTCCGAGCTTGACCTTCCTGCTGTCTTCCCAGCTGGTCTCTTTTCCTTCTTCCTTAAACAGTCCATCCTCCCAGTCCTTATAGGATTCAAGGACATATTCCTCGGAAACGTCCTCAACTCCGGGGAAGCCTATATCGGTATTGGCATAAAAGATATATATTGCTTCTTTGGCATTCCCAAAACAAGCATCCTGAACTCTGGATCTTTCCCGGATCAGATCATCTTCATCCGTGATTCCTTCCATGTATTCCAGCTTTTCTTCGTATGACTCAGTGAAATGATTAAGATTTCCTGGAACATTTATCTTTAGTCCAGCATAGTCATTGACATATACATTGTCCTTGAAAAGTCCCTTGGTATAATTTGTGTCAACTACCGCAGGATCTTCAATTACATCTTCGGCAGGCACATCAAGCACAGTTTCAGGCTCTGTCTGAGGCTTGAAGCTCTCGCCATATGTGAGACCGTAGCCTTTTTCAAGCCAGCTCTTATCGGTACGTATCTGTTCAACTGAGCTATACCATGGCGACGGAAGCTTTCCTGTAAAGTCAGCACAGCCGCAGAGTACGTCGGATATGCCCTTGCCCTCTGAACCGGGGAGGTAGCACATTACAACGCTGTCCCAGTCAGCATAGTCGGCTTCATCAAGAATTACCTGTCTGCCAGCTAAGATACAGGCAACTGTGGGTTTGCCGAGTTCCTTAGCTTCTTTTATGGCTTTTTCGTTGTCTTCAAGTCCGAGAGTGCCGCAGAGCTCCATATCCTCGGTATCTCCATTCCACTCAGCATAAGGCTGTTCGCCCACGCAAAGAAGAACAACATCGGCTTCAGAAGCCTTTGCAGAGTCGGTTATGACTTCTATCTTATAATCCTTGGCATATCTCTCGAATGCTTCCTTGATAGTTGTTACGCCGGGAACATCCTTCTGATTAGGACCGTTCCAGTCCATTGTCCAGCCGCCGCACTGTGCCTGGCAGTTATCTGCCGCAGGACCTGATAAATATACTTTTGCGCCCTCTTTGAAAGGAAGGACATTATTATCGTTCTTGAGAAGAACAAGGCTCTCTTCTACAAGTTTCTCAGCTACCTTTCTGTATTCAAGAGAACCTGTCTCTTTCTGCTGAGTTTTAATGTTTTCACAGAGCGGATCATTAAACAGACCAGCGTCCTTCTTGACCTTGATTATTCTTGCAACTGCGTCATTTACGCGCTCTTCGGGAATATCACCGCTGTTGACGGCATCGACGATTATCTTCTTTGCTTCGTCGAATTTATCTGTCTCCATGAGCATATCAATTCCGGCGTTGACGCTCTTTATGACCTGTTCCTTGTAGGAAGCACCGGGTATATTCTGTATAGAACCCCAGTCGCTTACGATAAAGCCCTTGAAGCCCATTTCGTCTTTGAGCTTCATTATGTATTCCTTGTTTTCGTGCATCTTTACGCCGTTGAGTGAGGAATGGCTTATCATTATGGTCTGTACTCCGGCATCTATCTGTGCCTTGTATACTTTGAGAAGCTCCTCTATCTCATCGTCTGTAAGCTGTGCGTCACCGCGGTCGATGAGCATTTTGGTCTCGCCCTGTTCACCTGTGCCGTAAACGACATTTCCGTCACCGAAATAGTGCTTTGTGCAGGCGATAAGTCCGCCGTCGATGAGTCCCTGTGTGTAGGCTGTACTGAGTTTGGTGATAGTTTCAAGATCAGAGCCGTATGATTCGTAGGTTCTTCCCCAGCGCGGATCAACGGACTGAGCCACACATGGCGAGAAGTTCCACAACATATGGCAGAGCTTCGCTTCGTCTGCCGTAATGAGTCCAACCTGATAGGCGAGCTCTTCATCGTTGGCAGCGCCTTGTCCGATGTTGTGCGGGAAGTATACTGCGTTAAGGCAGTAGTTTACGCCGTGAACGTCATCCTGTCCATAGACATACGGGATACCGGCTTCTGAGTCAATGGCTGATTTCTGATAGCCGTCTACTGTTTTGCGCCATGAAGAAGAATCTATACAGCCGACTGTTGAAAGGATACTGCCGTAGTCGTTCTGCTTCATCTCCTCCTCAGTGACATTGTAAATGGCTGGCTGTACCATCTGGTCTGCCTTCTGCTCAAGCGTGAGCAGGCCGACTATCTCCTCAGGACTCATAGAGGCGTAGTTTTCATACTTAGCTCCATGGTCAACTCCGTTTAATTCTGATGCGGTCTCAGTCTCTGATGTTACGGACTCGGTGTTTGTTTCGGTAACTGCTGATGAATCTGAGGAACTGCTTTTTCCTCCACAGGACACTGATGTCACCAGCAGTGTCAGCGGCAGTAAAAGTGCAAGTGCTTTTTTCATTGTTTCTGCTCCTTTAGTAAGTTTATATTGATACGTGTGGATTAATTATAGAATTTTGATATATGTGTATATGTTATTATTATACTCTGTTTTTTTAAAATGTCAAGTTTGCATAAAACCATTTAGGAAGAGCAGTCATACGTTAGCTTCCTGATATAATATAATCAAAGAGATTACAAACTGATTAAAATTGCAGGAAATTCTTGACAAAGCGCAGGAGGTGGTATATAATGATTCCATATTCTACGAAAGGACGGTGAACAACATGAAAAATATCTTTAAATCACAGATGCCAAAACTTAATATTATTATAAAGCATGGAGTTTGCCCGAAGTGTACAGCCATGTGCTGATTTTTCACACATATGCAATTATCAAGCACTCCTGCGGGAGTGCTTTTTTATGTGCTCGGGCAGCTCGGAAAGGACGAAATATGATTGAATTAAACGGAAAGTACAGCTCCGCAAAGATATTCACAGACGTTGTCGACCAGAGTGCAATTTCTCAGATAATCGAACTTTGTAACCAGCCTATGAGCGCTGGTTCACAGATACGCATAATGCCTGACGTACACGCCGGTGCTGGTTGTACGATAGGTACGACTATGCACATCACAGACAAGGTTGTACCTAACCTCGTTGGTGTAGACATTGGCTGCGGAATGGAGACTGTAAAACTTAAAGAAAATCACATTGAATTACAGAAGCTTGACAAGCTCATCTATGAGAAGATCCCATCGGGATTTGCTATTCGCGACAAGGCGCACCGCTACAACGAGCAGATTGACCTCACCGATCTTTACTGCTATGAGCATATCAATCCAGTTCGTGCTGAGAGGAGCATAGGCACTCTCGGCGGAGGCAACCACTTCATTGAAGCAGACAAGGGCGAGGACGGCAGCATTTATATCGTTATACATTCTGGTTCGCGTCATCTTGGCGTTGAAACTGCAAAATACTATCAGGAAGAGGCTTACAAGCGACTCAACGGAAGCTCAAAGAAGGACATTGACGCTCTCATAGAGCGTATGAAGTCAGAGGGACGTGATAAGCAGATTCAGTCTGAAATAACAAAGCTTAAAAATACTAAGTTTACTGATGTCCCCAAGCACCTTGCGTACTGCGAGGGTGAGCTTTTTGAGCAGTATATTCACGATATGAAGATAGTTCAACAGTTTGCAATTCTCAACCGTCAGGCAATGATGGATGAGATAATCAAGGGTATGCATCTCCACGTTGAGGAGCAGTTTACAACTATCCATAATTACATTGACACAGATACTATGATACTCCGTAAGGGAGCCGTGTCTGCACAGGCAGGGGAGAAGCTGCTTATACCTATAAATATGCGTGATGGCAGCCTTATTTGCACAGGTAAGGGAAATTCTGACTGGAACTGTTCCGCACCTCACGGCGCAGGACGTCTTATGTCGCGTTCACAGGCAAAGGAAAGCTTCACAGTGTCGGAGTTCAAGAAGCAGATGAACGGTATCTACACCACATCGGTAAATGCTCAGACACTTGACGAGTGTCCTATGGCATACAAGTCCATTGAGGATATTGTCGGTAATATTTGCGATACCGTTGAGATAAACGAAATAATTAAGCCTATCTACAATTTCAAGGCAGGTGAGGAATAATGGAGAAATTCGTATCTTTTGAGAAAATGAGCAAGAAGGAGCAAAAAAAGCTCAACTCCGCACAGCGCCGCGACTGGAACGGTATCAATCCTGTCACCCGTATCACTCAGGAAAACAAAAAGGCGTACAAGCGTAATCCCAAGCACCGTAATTCACTTTACGCAGAATAAGTAACAGCCCTCATTTGAGGGCTGTTTTTTATATCAGGTTAATTTTGAAAGGTTACACCTGCAATGTATGGTGCAATTTATATATCTCATAGGCTTATGTTATTGAGCGTATTAAGGAAAGCATTAAAACTGTTATTGCTTATTTTATCAGTCAAAAAACAAGTTAGGCAAATAATGAATGATTATATAATAAAAAGATCTAGTGTAAGTTTTACGCTTAAATTTGCTCTTAGTGTTTGCTTCATGGAGTTAATCTAGCTTGACTTTGTATTGTTAACATTGATAACTAATCAGATCTTAGTGTCAGATAAGTAGTTTATTCTATATTCGATGTTGCTGCTTTTTGGAATGAAATAGCGAAATATCCGGCATTATAAAAAAGTTAGAAGGGGAAGGGCAAAGTTGCGTAAAAGTAACTTTGGTTGTTATAATATATAATATTAACGCTGCTTAGTGGACAACAGAATGTGTATAGCTGAAAAAGATAACAAATGGTTGACAACTCGGAGGAAAGCTAATATAATGAATACAAGTTGCAACTTAATTTAGCTAATATTAGTCACAAACACAACAATTAACGATTATGGATTTAATAATTCGACGTAAAACTAATTATGGATTAATGGAGGAATGAAAATGAAATTCAATACTAAAAAACTTCTTTCAGTTACTTCTTCACTTCTCATTGCAGCTCAGCAGTGCTTTATCGCAATGCCTGCCGGAGCAGTAGATGCTCCCAGTGAAGCTGAGACATATGCACAGCAGATCGGTCTTGAGCTCAACAGCAGCGATGCAGAGGGAGCTCTTTCTGACCTTATAGATATCAATGATTCTGATCTTACAGTAGCAATTGATGATAATAACAATGTTACACAGATCAATGGCCTTCTTTCAGATGAGACAGTTGATAACAGCAATGATGCCAAGGCTATCATCGCTAAGGCTTCTGAACTCCTCGGTATTGACAATGTCAACCGTGAGATTCGTCTCAATGACGTTTCCGAGAGCGAATACAACAGAATCTATACATTCAAGCAGTTCTATCAGGGACTTGAAATGATAAACTCTTACATTAAGGTAGTAGTTGACAAGGAAACAGGCGAAGCTGATTTCCTCAACAGCTCGGTTGTATCCGATTTCTCAATTGATACTACACCTGCTATTACAGCACAGCAGGCTATCGACGCAGTTGTTGCTAAGTTCGGTCAGACAAATGTGTCTTCACATAAGTTAGCTATATATTCTAAGGATAACGAGACATTCAAGCTCGCTTGGGAGATCAAGAGTGATCTTTTCGGCGGTACATTCCAGTATGTTGATGCTACAAACGGTGAGATCCTGAATGATGATATGATTATGAATGATACTGCATATAGTGATACTATCACCTATAATAACGTACTTATGTCCAATAAGAAGAGAATACTTCCTGCAAATCAGTACTCTTTTACTATTGATGTATCTCGTCAGAATAATATTTACAAGCTTTATGATATATACAGAAAGGTCAGAGTTGTCAGAGACAAGTCTTTCATTCGCAATGGAAGCAACTGGGCTCAGATGAATGATAGCACAACAGTCAAGTCATACAATGACCAGTTTAACAGCAATGATTCTGATCAGATTGCAGTTGCAACTTATTACAACGTTCAGAAGACATTTGATTTCTATAAGAATACCTTCGATGGTTTTATGGGCTATGATGGTAAAGGTTCAACACTAAATGTGATTTCTGAATACAAGGATATCGGGAACACCAGAATGGATAACGCTTGGAGTTACGGCTCTTACATTGCCTTTGGAGAAGGTGATGGAAAGAAAACACGTTCATATGGCAGTGCACTTGATATTGTTGCTCACGAGTATACTCACTGTGTAACCTGGAATAAGGTATACTGGGGCAACGATGGTGAAGCAGGCGCTATGAATGAAGGTTATAGCGACGTCATGGGCTCGTATTGCGAGATCATCAACGGTTGTGCTACGCCTGAGCGTAAGTGGATTCATGGTACGGATCATATCGTTTGCAGTTACTCTGATCTTCCTTATTATCTGCAACCGAGAGATGGGCATATCAGAGAAACATATGACGGTACTACAGTTGAGAGCCATGAGGATTCAAAAATCATTCACGGTATTGCTTACTGGATGGATTATCTCGGAATAGATGCAACGACCGGTGCAAAGATTTGGTTCAATGCACTTGATTATCTTCCCACGGGATATACTGCTGCAACTTTCAAGAGCCTTAGAACTGCTATGGTCAAGGCTACCCAGAAGGTAGTGAAAAACAAAGCGCAGAGTGAATACGTATTAAAGGTTAAGACAGCATTTAATAGAGCGCGTATTTATGATGACAATGAAATCATAGGTGATATCCTTAACGATGGACAGCTTGACGTGTTTGATCTCACTCTTCTCAAGCAGGCTGTTCTTGGTAACAGGACACTTACACCGGCTGAAAGAGCTCAGGCAGACCTTAACTTTGATGGTAAGGTAAATG
>JAEEVL010000043.1 GCA_016290875.1 Ruminococcus sp. | reverse complement strand
GGAAGAGTTATGTCAAACACAGAAGAGAAGCCACGTGTGAACGATGTAGCTGACATCATCGGCTACTGTACTCTCCTGCTTATCAGTATGGGAGTTACTGCTTTTGATATTGCACAGTTTAAGGACTAAGACTATGAAAAACATTTTGTTATATTTATGGCAGTTACCACAGAACCTGCTTGGCTTGGCTGTCATTGCTTTTACAGGAGCAAAAAAGAAGGGAGACATATACCACACTGACGGACGCAGATTCGGGGTATCCCTTGGCAAATACATTATTTTCAGAGGGTTCTTCAATGCTACAGACGAGAAGCACGAAATGGGACACCAGAAGCAGAGCCTTTATCTTGGCTGGCTATACCTTCCTGTAATCGGGCTTCCTTCTGTCATAGGAAACCTTCTGAACAGAGTGATTGATTTTGACTATTATAAACAGCCTTGGGAAGCTCTAGCTGACAGGCTCGGAGGAGTAGTAAGATGATGAACCTTAATGACGTAGCAGAGCAGGCTCGTATGCTTGCTAAACGAAGGGGTTTCAATACAGATGTGTTGAGTACGCTCAAACATTGTGCTGGTGAGGTTATAGAGGCAACAGAAGCCTATACACAGTTTGAATACGTAGCTAACTCAGACAGAACTAAAGCTAAGAAGGAAGCTATGGGTCAAGAGCTTGCTGACATTGTTATCTGTGCTCTTACAGCCTCAGCAGAGCTTGGCTTTGATATCGAAGAGTACATAGGAGAAGCAATGCAGAAAAATGCAAGGAGAGCTTATGAAACAGCATAGTGGTATCCCCTGCTCTCCTGAAAGCCTTGCAGAATGGGAAAAAGCTTTCACTGACATTGAGGAGTGCATAAAGCTTGTTTACAAAAAGGGAAAAGACTGTTAGAATATAGTTACCATAATAAAAGGAGCTGGATTTAAGCCAATCAGGAATCGCACAAGAAATTGTGCGATTTTTTCTTGACATTATTATACTGAGTGTGATATAATAAGAGCATAAGGAGTGTGAAGAATGACAAAAGAAGAACTCGAAAAAGAAGCAGAAGAAATCTATATAAAAACAGATAAAGAGTTTATGGATTGCCAAGACGAAGGCGAGATATTTAATTTAGGTTATCTTGCAGGTGCAGAGCCAAGAGAAAGGCGAAAAGAAGAACTCATTGCTTTAATCAATGCAGAAAGAGAAAGACAAGAAAAATGTGATGATGTTCACTTACGAAAAATAGCAGAACTTGAAAAGGAAAACGCAGAACTGAAAGGCACAAAAGATGTTGCAACTTTAATTAGAGCAAATAACGACACAGTTACAACGCTTATGCAATTAAACAATAAACTAGTGAGCAAAGGACAACAACTCACCAAAGCAAAAGAAATTATTAAAAAGTTTTCAGAGTTTGTATACAATGGGATTGAGTATGACCCCGAACACCCACAAGAACATACAGACTTGTGGAATAAACTTTGTGAAGAAGCAGAGCAGTTCTTAAAGGAGTAAGGATATGGGTGGTAAAGGAAGTGGTAGACCAATAAAACATAAAACAGAAGAAGAACGCAGGCAGGCAATTTTGGAATCTAAGAGAAAGTATAACACTGCTCATAGAGAAGAAAGAATTGCTTATATGAAACAGTGGCGAAAGAGCAAGGGGCAAGAATATGGCAAACGGTAAACAGTTAAGTCAGAAAGGTGCAGAAGAAATCCTAGACATTATAGATTCATATATTGATGTAAAGGAGGCTGTAACAACAAGAACCTGTCTTAATTGCAATAATCAGAAGTGCTATATAGTTTATGGACTCCCAAAAGAAAAGAAAAAAGATTTTGCGGAATGTCAGGAACATCACGAAAACTGTGATTGGGGTATAGTGTTTGATTGCAAAAATCATAATAAATGGAAGGAGTAATTATGTTTGAGAAAGAAGCAGAAGAAATAGCAAACAAGCGTTGCCACGAAATTATGTGCTTTGGACATTGTTCTTTCAGCAGTCCAAAACATCATAGATGTGGAGAATGGCATAGAGAATATAATTGTGCTAAAGAAGGAATTGAATACGGCTATAACAAAGCTAATGAATGGTTTGACGCTAAAACAAGTATTCCACTTCCTAAAAAAGCAGAAATTTACAGATACACTCTTGAAGCTATTTCTGATAAAGGTGACATAGTCTGTTATGACTATAAAGACAAGAACTGGAAGAAACTTGTAATCGAAGATGAAAAGGTAACTTATGTTCCTGTTGAAATAAAAATGTGGTGTAATAAACCTACTAAGGAGGAATAGAATGTATAAGATAAGCAGTATCAATAACGATTACGCAATCTGCAATAATGAACAGCACTTCAAAAAGCTTTACTGTGTTAATGAGATTAAGAAGCGGAATGACATGCAGAAGATTTTTTGCATTGAGACAGAAGAAACTGTAGCAGGCTTTCCTGACGTCATGGAGACAATAACTATAAGTGCAAGAAGTCATACACAAGTGAACTTCTATGAGTTTAAGTTCTCAAGCAAGAACGGGGTAATCGAGTTCCAGCCTACTCAGCCTGCTTTCTATAAGAAAAACTCAGAACTCGACATCAAGGTAGTAGCCTACAATAATCAGAGTAAGAGAGTACACGTGTTTAGTACTAACGAAATATTTGACAAAGAATCTCCGTACTACATAAAGAAGCAGAACGGAGTATATGCAAGAATTGATTTGACTCTTGTGGAGAAGGAGCTTGGACTATGACAGTTAGATGTTGTAGTGAAGCAGAATCAAAGGAAAGAATGGAAGCTTGGTATGATTACTGTATAACGAACCGTCTTATTGCTTATGGTGAAGTTCCAAAGCTGACGGAAGAACAGATAGAAGCACACTGTAAAGAACAGCTTGAAAAAGATTGTGAGAAGATAAGGAGAAAATATGAAGGCACTGATAATAAGTCTTGAGTCATTTCAGAGAGGAGAAGTCCCTGAGGAAGTGAAGAAGTATGTACTTGCTCATCACGGAAACATTTTTACAATCCTTGATGAAAGCTCGAAGATAAAGACAAACGAGCCATGCAAGGAAAGTAAGAAAAGTAAGCGTACTCAGGCTGTAATGAAGCTTAACAGGATAGGTCACCGCTGTATCCTGACAGGAACATTCATGTCCAAGTCTCCCGTGAACGCTTATGACCAAATGAACTTCCTTAAAGACGGATTCTTCCCTGAAGGAATGTATGCTTTTGCAGAGCACTATGTAATACGTCGTGCCCTTCCTTCTGTTCGTGGAGCTCGAATTACCATTACACAGAAAGATTATGAAGCAATCTATAAAAGACTTTCTAAATGTAAGGATAGTCCTAACGTGCTTTGCGGAGCTATGGACTCCGTGCACTCGTTCTATGGAATCAGCAGAGAAGACTGCGTACATATTATGAATCATAAAGAGTACACTCCGTTTAAGAACATAGACGAGCTCTGGGACAGAATCGGAGATAACTGTGTACACCCTAAGAAGGAAGACATTCTCGATGTACCTCCGAAGATTTATGAGAACTACAAGCTTGAGCTTACAAAAGAGCAGAGAGACCTTTACCTGCAATTACAGAATCAGCATTGTACCGACCATATCACTGTAGATAACGGCTTGAAGCTGTATCTGAGGTTTCAGGACATCTGTAACGGCTATGAGCCTGTAGAGACAGATGAGCTTGATAAAAACGGAAACCCTAAGGTCGAGCTTATTCCTCTGAAAGAGAATCCGAAGCTGGACTGGCTTGAAGAGTACATCGAGTCTCTTGGAAACGAGCAGTGCCTTGTATGGTGTGCACGTTCCCGTCTTCTTCATGACGCCTGTAGCCGTATGAGGGACAAAGGATACACCTGCGGTATCTACGACGGAAAGGTAGGTGTAGAAAACAGAGAAAGAGATTATGAAGACTTCTACAACGGAAAGATTCAGATTCTCTTTCTGAATCAGGCTTCAGGAGGCTACGGGCTTGACAAGCTCCGTAATGCGAACTATGGAATCTACCTCTGTAACGACGCTTCCGTAGAAAAGCGTCAGCAGAGCGAAGATAGATTAGCCAGAGGATTGTATACTGATAATAAGTTCATTGTAGACATATCAATGGAGCATACGATAGAGCAGAGAGTGACTGACTCGCTTAAGCTCGGAGTAGAGCTGGTGGACTCAGGAGTCACAGACGCTTCACTGTTCTTACTGGAGGAATAAGATGTATAAGTTTTCTGATTATTTTTTCGTCCTCTGTCTCTTGGCTTGTGCTGTACTGTTCGGTATCCTCCTGACAGATACTCAGGCTAAGTTTTATGAGTACAGGAAAGAAACTGAAGCACAGCTTTGTGAAAAGGACATAAAGATAGCACAGCTTGAAAAGGAAGTACGCCTGCTCAAGACCGACCTGAACTTAAAAGAAAACGGTTTTTCTGAAAAATAATGCTTGACATTTTACACTCGGTATATTATACTGAGTGTAGTTAAAGGAGGTCACTATGATTCTGGCTTTAGGAATTATTATTTTTATTGTGGGCTGTTGTCTGTCTTCTTATGAAGATGTAAGCTATGACAGTCAGGTAAGAGCTGAACGACGTCACAGAGAACTTATGCGTGAACTTGAAGAGTGCAGGAGAGAAAATGAAGCAAGGAAGCTCATTCCGCCTGACTGTGGTACAAACGTTATGCCAAGACAGGAGAGAAGAGCTCGCAGGCGGATAGCAAAGGACAAGGACGGAAATATTCTTGCAGAAGAGATTACGGAGGAAATTATAAATGGCTAAAAAATTGTGGCGACATCAACAGTACGCCTTCGAGAAATACAAAGACAGGGAAAGCTTCGGGCTTCTCTTCCCGACAGGAACAGGAAAGACACTCACTGCCTGCCGTATAGCGGAAGCTAAAGACCGTCCTGTCCTGATTATCGCTCCGAACGCCTTATGCAAGCAGTGGGCTGACGAGCTTACAAACAAGGACGAGGAGAGCAGAATATCAGAAAAGGACTGGAGTGTTGTCGTGTGCACCTCGAAGAGTAAGCACACTAAGCGTTTCAAGGACGCCTTAGAAAAGCTGTGTGAGGAATGATTATGTTAGACGAAAAGATTTCAAAACATTTAGGACAGCCTTATATATACCTCAAGGACAAGCAGAAGTTCCTCTGTTCGAACGGAGTCATGTTCACACTTGATGAGTATAAAAAAGGAATTGACATAAATGCTGAGTACGAACGAAGAGCAAAGGAGGACAGCTTATATGATTATCAGTATGCGAAGAATACGGGAATCCTTAGAAAGAAGAGAGGCTATGCGAAGAAGCAGGAAGACAATGAAAGTGATACGGAGCTGGAGATTAATGTTCAGGCAGGCAAAGACCTTAAAGTGTCCGGATATAACGCTGAGGATACAGAAACCGAACGGGTCAGAGACGATAGTACTCAAGGGAGTAACAGCGAAACTGAACTTTCCCGAGCTGACGAAGGAAAACGGGAAAGTACTTCTTGCAGACGGGTCGGAGGTATGCTTGACAGACCCGACAAAACTAAAGGGAACAATCGAAGTGTCTTTCTGATTATCCTGATTCTCGCTTTCGCTTCCGTATGCTCGATGTATGAGTCAACCCTGCATACAGCGACATACCTCTACGACTATGTTGACTTAATTTCAGCGTGGCTTTTGAGTACTGCGGTAACAGCATATAACAGCTCGGCTTTCGAAGTATCTGTAATGTTCCACAATATGAAGCGTAACTTTATGGCTTTTATCTTCATGCTCCTCTGGGCTATGGTAACCCTGTTCTCAATGGCTACAACGGTGTCTGTATTCTACGACAGATTCAACTTCAATGAGACACAGATAGCTCAGGAAAACAAGATTGTAGATTCAAATAAACTTGGACTTGAATTGCTTCGTACTAAAGAAAAAGACCTGCGTGAAGCCATTGAGTTCAAGAAGAAAGATATTGAGTACAGACAGGAACGTGAATACGCAACAACGGCTGTCCGCCTTGAGCTTGAGAACTTACAGAAGGAATTGCAGGAAAACCTTACAGAACAGAAGAAGCTTCTGGAGGAGACACCTGAGGTTATGGAAGAGAAGTTACAGAGAAAGGAAAGTCTCTTTGCTTTCCTCGGAAGACTTATAGGACTTGAGGGAGGTATCCTTGAGTTTATCATGAGTACCTTATCGGCAATCTTCATCAACCTTATCGCTCCTCTGTCCCTCACAGCCGTAATTGAATTAAATAAAAGAAAAGGAATTGACAAATAATACTAAGTGCAGTATTATATAACAAGGAGTAATAATATGAAAACAATTACAAGTACCGAAACAATAAAGATTAAAGTCAAGAAGGAAGAACTTCTTGAGGGTAAATGGATTCACTTTCAGCTTCTTTCAAAGAAGCTCGGTGAAATTGAAAAAGAAAAGAAGCTCGCTTACAAGAGCCTCCGTAACAAGTTCTACAACTCAAGAGCCTGCAACAAGTACAACATGCAGGACATTGCAGGCTTGACCTGCGTTGACACAAAGAATCCTATGAAGGGAAAAGCTTCACTTGAACTTGTGTTCGAGGAGGCTTAACATGAGCGTACTAAACAAAACGGCTAAGGGAATGTTCTATGTATTCCTCGCTCTGTATATGTTCTTACAGAGTGCAGTTACAGGAATGTTCTTCAGCGGAGCAGGGCTTGCAATAGTCCTTTCCGTGTGGTCAATAATAAAGCCACTTCCTCTCTTTGTTACAGAGAAGCTGTGGCTTGTTTATCTTCTGTCAGCTGTACCGCTGACAGTAATAATGTTCTTCTACATGCTCGTTGATTTAATCAAGGCTCAGCTAAAGAAGGACAATAAAGAGGACAACTGAAAGTATCAGAGTTGAAGCAGAAGCACTGCCTGCAAATATCTTTGCTTCAGTGCTTTTCTTCCTCTCCTCTTTTAACTGCGTTTCGTAAGATTTCTTCTGCTCTTCGTAAGTGCTCTTCACATCGTTCAGCTGTGTCTCGGCTTCGTTTAATTGATTCTTCAGCTCCGTCAAGTCCTTCTTGGATTGCTGAATCTCGCTCATCAATTCCTGAGCTTCCTTGTCCGTCAGAACCACGTCTGCGTAGGAATACGAGATAGAAGGTACAAACAAATACAGTAAGGACAGCACCAATAACAGCAAAAGCTTTTTTGATTTTATCCACATCTAGCCTTCCTTCGAGAACTTTCCCGTAGCAATCAACCCAGAACCAAAAGCCATAAGCCATTGAAAATCAGATTTTTCCATGAAGAATCCGACTATGCCAGCGACCACAATACCAAAGCCGATTACCTTGGTGATGTCTGTATCCCACTCCCTGTCAGTGAACAGAGAGGTGAACCAGTTTTTCTTTTTTTCTTCTGCCATTTTATTTCGCTCCTGCCTGTATAAAGGCTTTCAGAATGAAAGGTATGCTTCCGATTAGAAGACCGCCTATTCCTGTCAGGATAAAGGCTATGGTAGTACGCCATTTCTTGGCGTCTTCCTTGTCTTTCTGTGTGCGGAGGGCTTCTGTGTAAGTTGTCAGCAGTTTTATCTGAGCGTCCTGCTGTTTCAGCTTCTCTTCAAAAGCTTCCTTCATTGCCTTCATTTCTTTGTCAAAATCTTCACGTACGTCGTCAATCTTAGCAAGCAGATTCTCTTTTTCACTTTTATATGAATCCTTGAAGTTCTGCATATCAGTCTTAATGGCTGATACGTCAGAACTTATTTTTAAGAGAAGTTCAGTAAGGTTGATGTCTGCTGATTTCTCATTTCCCATTTTTATGCCTCAGTGTATACTGCTGTGTAAACTACAGAGGTTTCTCCCTCAGCTGGCTCGTCTGCTTCAGCAGAAAGGACATTGTTAGTACCAACAGAAACACCATTACGCTCCCAGTGGTCGAAAGTATAGTGTTCACTGTTAACGGCAATAGCTGATACTGTTCCGTCAGCAGGGGTCACTCCGCTTGAAGGGAATGTCATAGCACCGTCACCTGTAGCTTCTGCTGGACTTACTGCTGTAGTCCATGTAACAGGAGCTTTCTCGAAGGTTGCCTTGAATACAGCGGAAGCGTCTCCGTTGAGGTCAGGGAAGGTGAATACAAACTCTGCTTCTTCTGACACAATGACATCATTGAGCTTCCAGTTCTTGAATACGTAGTTACGTGCCGGGACAGCCTTGAATGAGAGCTGGTCTCCTACGTGTACTGTTCCTGACAGAGGAGTAGCAATAGAGCCTCCTGCGTTGTCGTTTACAACAGATGTAAACGGAATCTCAGCAGGCATGTCAGCAACGAGGGTACGAATACCTTCTGCTTCCATGTATGTCTGAAGGACAGGAGAAGTAAGCTCATCAATTCCCATGTTCCTGAGAGCTTCTACAAGGTTTTCAGCATTGATTGTTTCAACACTGCCGTTTTTGTGTGTAATTCTGTAAGAATTATAAAGTTTAGTCTGCATAGCATTTACTCCTTTTATATTGCGTAGAACCAACGCATGGTCTTGAGGTAGCCGTGTTTAACCGTGTTTGATTTTCCGTAAGAATCAAATGTAACTTTTTTGGATTTATTGAGCAGTACGAAATGTCCGCTTCTGTACCAGTACTGTCCTATGACAATCTTTACGGAAGGAGGGATAGCTTCGTCTGCCTTATGATGTATTCCGTCATACTTTACTTTAAGGTCGAAGAACTCCTGAGCAAGGCGTGTAACGTCCTGTATCTCAGCCTCACCGTCGTCGTCAACGTCTCCGTCGTGGTTGATGTCACCCGAAATGATACCGAGCTCCGTTGCCTTGACCCATATACCGTTGAGCCTCTGACAGCCCTCGTCTCCCTTGAAGAGAATCGGAGAAGCTTCGGCTAAGGTGAGGAAGTAACAGCCGTAGTGCTGTATCGGACTTATAAGCCTGCTGTCTGCCTGATTTATCCCTTTGAGCATAATAAAAGCCCCCTTACCTTTCAGTATAAAGCAAGAGGACTGTTTTTGCAAGTACGAAATAACACAGGAATATTCTGTCTACCAGTACTTTCTATAATCTGCATTCTGTCACCTCAAATGCTGTTTGTGAATGGGTAAATCCTAGTCAAAGAATCGGGAGTTATAATACACAAGTATTCAAACTTAATGCTATTTATAACGGAAGTTATTGGAGTATTTTTGTTACGGGGTATATCGGTAATATTGGTGCTGTTCAAGGTTACATAAAATATGAGGGTGGAGTAAGCGAGCTATTAAAGTTTGACGGAAGTGATTATGGAACTTATAAGCCGATAATCAATTTTAATCCTTCTACAAGAGAATTAAAAATAACCTCAACAGGTTCGGGAATAGACTTGTTTATTTTTGGTGCAAAACCTTTACGCTGGGAATAATTAGGTAAGGTTATATAATATACGTGAGAAAGAATTGAAAGTTAACTACTGATGATACAGCCGTCATAGAGCCATAAAAATAAATCTTACCGTCAGAGGAAATAGTAAGCCATAGTTGCCGAGAAGCGTCATAATATCTGACTAACACTCTCTGCTGAAGTGAAGGTCTATAGTCAGACGGAATAGTAGCAATAAGTTCCCCGTCTGAAAAAGTCTGATTTGCCTTCAAATCTCCGTTATATTGTATGTTTACAACCTTTCCATATTTCTTAATTGTTATATTTCCCGTGAGTTTACTGTTAGATATTGCTGTACTTGAGTAATTAAGTTCCCTTGCAACAGCATTTGAGGTGACAGAATGCATATTATCGACAGTGACACTGTCTACTGGCATGACATTTGAGGTGGCTACGGCATTAGATGTTACAGCATGCATGTTTCCAGCCTGAATTACATCTACAGGCTGGGCGTTCTCGTCGCCTGTGTCAGGGGTTGCTACAATCTGTCCTGCTTCGAGGTTAGCGAGGTCTGCTTCTGCGTCTGCAAGAGTCTGATATACTGCAACCTTCTCGTTCTGAGAAGGAGTAAGTGTCTGCTGTGAGCCTGTTCCGTTTGTATAGAATGTCTTAGCCATTTATCTGTCCTCGCTGTTAAGATAGTCGTCTTCGTCCGTAATTATACACAATGCTCCGCTCGGTATATGTCCTGTCTGACCGAGAGGAATGAGCTTTGCTGTTTCGTACTGAGCACGTGTTCCGATGAAAGCAACACCGCCTCCCGTAGCCGAGAGGTAATCTGATTCTGCTACAATCTTACCGTCAACCTGACTTATGCTCTTGATGTACTTTCCGTTACCGCCTTCAACAGGAACGTCCAAGGCATTTATTGCGTCTTCAATATCCCCGTCTACAGACTGCTGTGTGAGCCCTGAGTTGATTGTAGCCCACTGCTCGGCAGTGAAGCTTGAATTATTGAGCGTGTATTCATAGTGCCACTGACTGTCACTAGAAGAATACTTGTAGCGGTCATACTGATTGTTTCCTACGCTGTCCGTTGTCTCAAGGTAAGCATAATCATTGTTCGTAGGATTTGGAATTGCTTCAATCTGAGATAAGGTTGTATATGTTCCCCTGAAAGTTGCCGTGTTGGTTGCAATAGAAGAGTTTACAAAATCCTTGTCTGCAAGCTGATTCTGCGGAGAAGCCTGATTAGGAATGAGAGCCTGAATGTCAGATATGTCAGCCTGAGCTATAGTAAGCTCAATACCAATCGTGTTTACAACCTGTGTAAGGGGAGTGTCCTTGAGGTCGTGCAGTGTGTTATTGAGGAGGACTGCTTCAACGTATTCACCTTCAATGATTCTTCTCGGTGGTACAGTACTTCCCTGATTCTCACCTTCACCTTCCGTTTCATTCTGTACTACAGGAGGATTAGATTGAGCAGGCTCAGGCGGTACGTAACGGTCAGAGGTGTGGCTCTCACCGTTTACCACGATTTCAGAGAAAAGTCTGTCTACGTTTTCAACTACTCTTGTTACTTCTTCTGACATAACGACTGTCCTTATACTGTTTTGATTAATCACCTATAGACGCAAAGTAAGGAGCATTATTTGTATCAAAAGGTATTGCCATTACTATATATGTTTTGTTAACACTAGTTGAATTATTTATCTGCCTTTGATAATTTTCGAACATTATATATGATTCCATTTTTTTGAAAACATCTCCGTTATCCTCAAACTTGAGCATAAGTAATCTTAAAACTTTCCCTGTCATATTTCTCAAAACAAAAGATTTAGATACACTTGCTGGGTCTAGTGAGAAACATGAGATACCAAAATTGAGGTCTACTACTGTACCTTCTGTTGAAGGGTTATCATAGTATCCACTAGAGTACTGATACTTTGCTTTAACATGT
>JAEEVL010000025.1 GCA_016290875.1 Ruminococcus sp. | reverse complement strand
ATTCGGTGCGGACTGGAGTCAGAATTACTATAAAGAGGGTCTCGACAAGACCGTTAACGGCATCACCATAAGGCGATTCAAAGTCAGAAAAAGAGATACCGCAGCCTTCGATGCTGTAAATGCAAAGCTTATGAGCAAAGCTCCGGTAAGTCCGGAGGAGGAGGACGTTTTCCTCAGCGAAATGGTAAACAGTCCCGACCTCTATAACTATATGAGCGAACACTGTGAGGACTACTCCTTGTTCGTCTTCATACCGTATATGTTCGGAACTACCTATAACGGAGCTAAGATACTTCCGCATAAATCAGTGCTCATCCCATGCTTCCACGATGAGGCTTACGCTTATATGAGCCGGTTCAAGGAGCTTTTCCCGAAAACTGCCGGCATGGTGTTCAATGCACGTCCGGAAGCTGAGCTTGCAGAGTGTCTTTACGGATTCTCCGGAAGCGGCACGAAAACTATAGTAATGGGGATAGGTATGGACACCGATATAGTCCCCGACCCGACCGCTTTTCGTGAGAAATACGGCGTGAAGGAACAGTTCATACTCTATGCAGGACGCAAGGACGAGGGAAAGAATGTCCATACTCTTGTTAAATACTTCTCTGAGTATATAAAACGCCGTGATACCGACCTGAGACTCGTTCTCATCGGCGGCGGAGAAATAGAGCTTCCAAAGGAGCTTGTCGATAACGGCGGGATATTAGACCTCGGTTTCGTTGACCGTCAGGATAAGTAGAACGCGCAGGGAGCGGCAGAGTTCCTCTGTCAGCCCTCTAAAAACGAGAGCTTCTCGTTGGTCATCATGGAGAGCTGGCTCTGCGGAAGACCTGTACTTGTGCATGAGGGCTGCGCCGTTACAAGGAACTTCGCTTCCGAGTCAAACGGCGGACTTTACTTCGGCAACTATTTTGAATTTGAAGGCTGTACGAATTACATCCTCCAGCATAAGAGCACAGCCTGGCAGATGGGTGCAAACGGCAGAGATTATGTTCTCAGGAATTTTGACTGGGACGTTATCGTGGATAAATATAAGCGATTTTTCGCAGATATAACCGGAGAGTGAGAAATGAAAAGGATCGCATTGGTCAATCAGCGCTACGGACTTGAGGTAAACGGCGGTTCGGAGTACTATACAAGACTTATAGCAGAGAGACTCACAGGTGAATATCAGGTCGATGTTATAACTACAAAGGCTCTTGACTATACTACCTGGGAGGATCACTATACCGCTGATGAAGAGGATATTAACGGCGTTCATGTAAGGCGTTTTTCCGTGAAGGAGTGCCGTGCTGCCGACTTCAACGAGTATAACGGCGCTTACCTCGGCAGGATAGGGAACGGTGACTTCGATGAAGCTGCAGAGAAGGTTTGGTTCGAGAAACAGGGACCTTTCTGTCCGGCTGCTATCGATTATATCCGCGCAAACAAGGACAATTACGACGCTTTTATCTTCGTGACCTACCTCTACTACCTCACGGTAATGGGTATGCCGGAGGTCGCTGACAAGGCGATATTCATTCCGACTGCTCACGAAGAACCGTTTATACATTTCAGATCGTTCGAGAAGATATTCACTCTTCCGAAAGCCTATGTATTCCTTACAGATGAGGAAAAAGCTCTTGTACAGGGACTTTTCCGCTGTGAGAATATCCCGTGCAAGGTCATGGGTACGGGCGTTGAAGTCCCCTGTGAACCGGACGAGAAGGCTTTCCGTGAAAAATACAGGATAGACGGCGACTACATCATCTATGTCGGACGTATCGACGAGGGTAAGGACTGCCCGATGATGTTCAGGTACTTTATGGAGTACAAGAAACGCCGTCCGGACAGCAAGCTGAAGCTCGTCCTCATGGGCAAGCCGGTTTGTGAGATACCTAAACACAAGGATATTCTCAGTCTCGGCTTTGTGAGCGAAGAGGATAAATTCAGCGGTATCTCCGGAGCAAAGGCTCTGGTGCTCCCGTCAAAGTTTGAAAGTCTTTCGATATCTGTTCTTGAAGCTATGACGCTTTCTGTACCGGTCATTGTGAACGGTATATGTGAAGTTCTCAAAGGTCATTGCATTAAGAGCAACGGCGGTCTTTACTATATGAATTATTTCGAGTTTGAGGGAATACTTGACTATATATTCTCTCACAGCGCAGAATATGCTGAAATGCGCAGAAACGCTGCTGCTTACATCGAGAACAATTACCGCTGGGAAGTTATTATGAAAAACTTTGTCAGTCTGATAGAGAGCATATAAGGGGGATCCGCAGAAATGCTGTATGGTGGTGTATGTATTGCCGGAGTTATATTCTCCGTGCTGGCTTCTGTAATATGGTTCGGCAGAAGAAATGCAATTGAATCAACAGTTCTGGGTATCATACTCTGGCTGTTTACTCATGTTATAGCGAGCATGGGACTTTTTGTGATCGACAGATACGGTGTGGAGCCTACTGCGTGGCTCACAGCCTTTAGTGACCTTATATTGCTTGCGGCAGCAGTCTTTGCCCGCCGCGGCAGACCTTTCAGGCTGAAAAAGCTTATCAAAGCTGATTTTTCCATCAAGGATATGGTGATACCGATAGCCGTTTGTCTTGTTGCTGTGCCTTTTGTTCTGACAAAGAACGAAATGTTCGGTATGGGACAGGATCAGGGCGTATATCAGACTCAGGCTGTTCTCTTTATGAACGGCGATACGCACAGACAGAGAGATTTCAGCGAATATCATGACCTCCGCACTGATGATGAGAGAGACAGCTTTGAGTATAATGTCAAAATTCATCTCCGCGGTTTCGATATTGAACCTGAGGATTACCCCGAGACTTCTTACAGAAGAGGCGAAAGCCCTGTGTCCGGTATGATACACGGAATACCGACATATACGGCTCTGCTCGCTATGTGGGGAACTCTTTTCGGTATGGAGAATATGATGGGTATAGAGACTCTCTTCTATATCCTGCTGATATTCATGGTGTACTTCATCTGCCGTGAGTTCAAACTGAAAACTTCTTCTGCCGTTTGTGCCTGTGCAGCGGCTGCGTTTGCTCCCGTTGTGATATGGGTTGCTAAATCATCACTTACCGAGATGTTCCTGACACTTCTTCCGGCTACGTTCCTCTATCTTATCGCAGATGAGGAAAATCCGAAGCACAGATGGCTCTCAGTCGTTCCGATCGCTGTGTTTGCCTGCTATCATGTTTCGATATACACTATGATACCGATGTTCCTTATGGTTTACGGTTATATGTATATCGTTACCCGTGAGAGACAGTTTGCCGTGCTCCTGCCGGTGACTCTCTGCGGATACCTCGCAAGCTACTTTATGATGCGTCAGGTTCAGCCTATCTACACGATGAACAATTACAGCCCGCTCTTCGTTGGCGGCATCGACCAGTTCAGCATAACCAAGGTCGTTATCGGTGTGACTGCTGCAGGACTTGCAGCTTCTGCTGCTTTTATCGCTGTTGTCTCAAGGGTAGTCGAAAAGAAGAAAAAGAGCGAGGTCAAGAAGATCACAAGACGCAAGCTCAATGTCTCCAAGCGCAAGAGCCTTGCTGTAAGACTTATGCTTATTCTTCCTGCACTCTACATCGGTATAAAGGCGCTCACCAAGTATAACGGCTGGAAAGAAGCAAAGTACCTCACACTCGTGGGATTTGCAGGAAATATCGGCCTTGTACTCTTTGTGTTCGGCTTTATTGCTGCTCTGATATGGACTTCAGGCATAGCTGCGAATGAACAGAGAATGATAACTGCTATGATGTTCTTCTACTGCATACTCGTTTACTCTTCATTCCTGAGATATGACATACAGCACTATTACTACTATTCACGCTACCTGGCTCCTTTTGTGCCGATAGGAACTGTTTTCTGCGTTGCGGCTCTCGACCGCTTCGGAGGAAAGCTCCTTTACCCGGTAACAGCTGCCGGTGTTGCGTTCTCGATGCCATACGATGCGTACCTTCTCGGTCATAAGGACGATACACGCATGGAATGGAGTATCATGAACGACCTTTCCGATTTCATTGAGGACGGCGACTGCGTTGTTATCTCACCCGGCTGTATGAACACCCTCTGGCTGCCTATCAGAAGCATGAACCATGCTGCTGTTTACCCTGAGGACGAGTCTGATCCGGATCAGTTGCGTCTCCTCACAGAGCGTCACAGAAAGGTTTACTATATCTCGGATAAGACTCTCAATGAAAAGGAGTTCAAGCCGCTTTACAAGAACGTTGTCCACCACATAGAGGACGACCTCAATCACCCGGCTGATATTATCCCGTTTTCTGAGAAATTCTGGAAGATCGACCAGAATATCGGACTCTATATCTTTGATAAGTATGACTTTGAGTACACCGTTAAGGAAGATAATTACAAGATGAACGGCGTATCTGTCCTTGAGGACACATACTGCTGGACAAACTCTGAAACAGTTACTATCGACTGCGGTCTGTATCCGGCAGACTATGATGTGACTATCAACCTCGGAACTCTCGTTCCGCTCGGTGTAACCGGCTATGACGAGATCGAAGTAACTATGTATCTCAACGGTAAGAAGCTGCCGGATACTCAGAAGATAACAAGTTCTGATACTCTCGCGCCGCTGCATTTTGATCTTCCTGCACGTTATATCAACGACGGTGAGAATACTCTCGAGATACGCACACCTCTCTGGAAGGCTTCAACTATCAATGCCGAAGACAGCAGAGAGCTCGGAATACCGATACAGTCAGTTCAGTTCGTATCTGTAAACTAATAGAAAGGACGACATAAAATGAAGCTTATCATTCAGATCCCCTGTTATAACGAGGAGGAAACTCTTGAGCTCGCATATAATGATCTTCCAAGACATATTGATGGCATAGATACTATCGAGTATCTCGTCATCAACGACGGAAGCAAGGACAATACCGTTCAGAAGGCTAAGGAGCTCGGTTTTCATCATATTGTTTCATTCAAGCAGAACAAGGGCCTTGCAAAAGGCTTTATGGCCGGCATAGATGCCTGCCTGCATCTCGGCGCTGACATCATCGTAAATACAGATGCCGATAACCAATACTGCGGTGCTGATATAGAGAAGATAGTTCGTCCGATAGTTGACGGAAAGGCTGATATCGTTATCGGTGAAAGACCTATCGACCAGACTGAGCACTTCTCATGGAAAAAGAAAAAGTTCCAGCACCTCGGAAGCTGGGTCGTTCGTGTGGCTTCCGGTACAGATATCCCCGACGCTCCCAGCGGCTTCCGCGCTTATTCACGCGAGGCTGCTCTGAGACTCAACGTTGTAAACGCTTACACATACACCCTCGAAACTATCATTCAGGCAGGAAACAACAAGACTGCTATGACTTCCGTTCCGATAAGAACTAACCCCGAGACTCGTCCTTCAAGACTCTTCTCAAGTATGTGGCGCTATATGAAGCGTTCTTCAACAGTTATCACACGTTCTTTCGTAATGTACAAGCCGCTCCAGTTCTTTATGACTATCGGCTGGATACTTATGCTCGCCGGAGCTGCTCTCGGTGTGAGATTCCTCATACTCCTCGGCATGGGTGAGGGCTCAGGACACGTTCAGTCACTTATCCTTACTGCTATACTGCTTATGACAGGTTTCCAGACGATAACCCTCGGACTTCTCGGCGATACTATCGCGGCTAACAGAAAGCTCCTCGAGGATGTTCAGTACCGTGTAAGAAAAATGGAGTGCAGGACTGAGGACGCTGAAAAGGAAATAGACGGCTATATCGCCGGTGACAAGAAGACTTCGGGAGATAATGAGAAATGAGCAGTTCAGATAAGAAAAAGATAGTTATGATAGGTCCGGTATACCCCTACAAGGGCGGTATTTCACACTATACCGGATGTATGACAAAAAATCTGAAAAAGGATTTCCGTGTCAAAACTATATCCTATAAAATGCAGTACCCCAAACTGCTTTTCAAACAGGAGCAGCGTGATTACGACAATGATATTTTCAAGATAGAGGGCACGCGCTTCCTTATCAATACCGCTAATCCGTTCAACTGGATAACAACTGCGAGAAAGATCAAGAAGCTCAATCCCGACTATATCATCATGCAGTGGTGGCACCCCTATTTTTCACCGTGCTACACTGGTCTGTCCATGCTGCTGAAAAAGTATCCGAAGATATTCCTCTGCCATAATGTTTTCCCGCACGAGCGTTTTCCGATGGACAAATTCCTTACAAAGATGGTCCTGAAACGCGGTTCGGCTTATATCACACATTCGCAGATGGATGCTGATGATCTGAAAAAGATCGTTAAGAAGCCTCGCTATGAGACTACTGTTCATCCCGTTTACAATGCTTTCAAGCTCCGTAACATCACTATGGAGCAGGCTAAGGCTGAGATAGAATCACCTTCCGAAAAGAAGATACTCCTCTTCTTCGGATTTGTTCGCGATTACAAGGGACTCCGCCATATACTCAACGCTATGCCGGCAATTACTGCTTACGACAAGAATATCGAGCTATGGGTGGTAGGAGAGTTCCGAAGCGACAAGGAAAGCTACCTTGAGCAGATCGAAAAGCTCGGTATCGGTGATCATGTGAAGATAGTTGACGGCTATATCCCGGACAGCGGTATAGAGAAGTATTTCGCTGCCTGCGATCTCGTTGTCCTTCCGTATGAATCCGCTACTCAGAGCGGTATCGTTCAGATAGCATACGGTTTTGAAAAGCCTGTTATCTCTACAAATGTCGGCGGTCTTCCTGAGGTTGTCATCGACGGAAGCACCGGATATATCGTTCCGCCCTTTGAGCCGGATGCGCTCGCAGATGCTGTTATACGCTTCTTCCGTGAGGACAAGGCTGAGGAGTTCACTGAGAATGTTCGCAAAGAGGCTTATAAGTACTCATGGGACAGAATGAACGAGGTCGTTCAGAGACTGACAGAAAAGATAGATAATAATGAGTAAGAATTTCAATGCAAAAAAAGCCGTAAAGCTGGTTGGTAACGCTTTTGTTATCGCTGCACTTGCGTTCGTGGTGAAGAAGATAGCTGATATGGACATAAAAATGTCTGATCTCAGCTCTCCTAAAGTCGTTGCGGCGTTCGTGTTCAGTATGGTGATACAGGCTGCGCTGATAGTTATTGCCTGTTTCCCCTGGCTCATGTTCACTCGCTCGCTCTCCGGAGTAAGGATACCGTATAAAGCCGCTATGCCGGTCTATACGAAGTCGAACATCTACAAGTATCTGCCCGGAAACGTCTTTCAGTACGTCGGAAGAAACAAGCTTGCGGCAGATATGAATATCAGTCACGTCGATGTTGCCTGTGCGACTATCCTCGATATACTGTTCTGTGTGTTCTGGACGGGTGTCGTGTCGGTGATACTTCTCGGCTCGCGTATAGCTGAACTGCTTGAAAAATACGGCAGGAATATCCTTCTCGTAGGTATCTGCGGAGTCTTCTTCCTTGCAGCCGTGATTATCGTGATAAGGTTGAAGTTCGCAGATAAGTTCCGAAGCTATATCTCACGCTACGCCAAGGCTTTTGAAAAAGAGAACCGTCCGCAGCTTTTCAGCGGTATATTCTACTATTTCGTTCACAACTGCGTTTCGGCAGGTATGTACCTGATATGCGTTATGCTCATTGTGCCTGATGCTTCATTCAGGGAACAGCTCATTCTGACAGGCGCTTTCATGTTTGCGTGGATAATCGGTTTTGTTACCCCCGGAGCTCCCGGCGGTATCGGTATCCGTGAAGGCGTTATGATATTCGTCAGCGGTGACAAGTTTTCCGACAGGATAATCCTCTTTGCTCTTGTAATGAGGTTCTCCTCGGTACTTGCAGACGTTACTGCGTTCGTTATCGGCAATATCTTCGGCAAACGCTTTGAATGCCGCAGAGCCGGTCAACAGTCATAAAATATGGATATATAAAAGCCGCTCCCGGTAACAGCTCCGGAAGCGGCTTTTCTTTATGCTTTTTCGCTGAATTCTGCTATGTAGGGAAGGTTTCTGTAATACTCGCCGTAATCAAGACCGTATCCGATGACGAACAGGTCGGGGATAGTGAACAGTGAAAAATCAGTGGTCAGCGGTACTACGCGGCGCTCCGGTTTGTCAAGGAGAGTTATGACGTGCAGGGAGAGCGGATTCTTCTCCTTTAAGAGCTTCAGGACGTGAGAGAGCGTTCTTCCGGTGTCGATTATGTCCTCGACCATTATTACATGACAGCCTGAAATATCGCGTTTGAGTTCCTTGGTTATCCTTACTTCGCCCGACGATTCCGTGCTTTCATAGTAGCTCTTTGCCTCCATGAAATCTATTTCACACGGTACGGAAACAGCTCTCGCAAGGTCGGCAAGGAAAATAAATGAGCCTTTGAGTATGCTCACAAGGACTATCGGCTTGCCGTCATAGATGTTGTCGATGAACTTTCCGGCTTCGGCTATTTTCTGCTTTATCTCGTCGGCAGTTATGATAATGCGGTTTATCTTGCTCTGATATTCGGAAATTGTAGAGAATTCCATTGCTATAAGCTCCTTTATGTGTTTTGTGAAAGATCACTGTTCATTATATGAAACAGATCAGTGTTTATTTTTTTATACGGCAAAGGTTAGCTTCACCTGAGCCAAGGTGCTTTACTGTACCGTCGGGAAACTCAATTATGAGGTTGCCGTTGTCGTCGATGCCGAGTGCCTTTCCTGTCATTGGCTGTCCATTGATGACAGTGGTTATTTCGTTGCCCGTGAGGAGTTCGCGGCGGCGGTAGTCTTCAAGGAAACTGCGGTCACGCAGGTCTTCCGTATAGGCTTCAAGTCGGTTGAGTATCTCGGCGCAGAGAGCATTGCGGTCTATTATGAGTCCTGTCTCGTCTTCGATGGATGTCGCGGTCTTTATCAGCTCGCTGTCGAATTTCTCACGGACGCTCCGGACGTTAACTCCGATACCGATAACGGCATAGTCGAGGGACTTCATTTCCAAGCCGAGAGATGCTTCTGTGAGTATGCCGCATATTTTCTTTCCGCCGAGGTAGATGTCATTAACCCACTTTATCTGTACGTCTGTGCCGGTAAACTTTTCAACGGCTTCTGCAACTGCTACCGATGCGGCTGTGGTCATCATTGATGTGGCTTCGAGTTCGAGTTCGGGGCGGAGTATAACACTGAGGTATATGCCTGTGCCGGCAGGGGAGCTGAATGTGCGCCCGAGTCTGCCGCGTCCCGTTGTCTGCGTGTCGGCAACGACTGCTGTACCGTGGGGGGCTCCTGCGGAAGCCATTTCCTTTGCGGCGGTATTTGTTGAATTGATCTCGTCGAAAACTTTCAGCTGTCTGCCGAGAGACTTTGTCGTAAGGTGAGATGTTATGAGCTTTTCGGAGAGACGGTTGTTGTTTTCTGCGAGCCGGTAGCCCTTAGAGGTCACTGATTCGATAGTGTAGCCGTCGCTCTGGAGTGCTTTGACGGCTTTCCATACGGCGTTGCGGCTCACTCCGAGACTGTCGGCAAGCGCTGCGCCTGATATATATTCACCGCCGGAAGCGGCAAGTGTGTTCAGCAGGGATTCTTTGACATTCATAAAATTACCTCCAATGAAAGTATAGCATAATGCAGAAGAAATTACAAGAGGGGAACGTCTCGCGGCGTTCCCCTCATTATTCATATATTCTTACAGAAAGCGATTATTTCGTCTTTCCTGGGCTCGACTGCCTCCTTGTACTCAATGGAGCAGAGGCCGAGCGAGCCGCAGCATTCTATTTCAAGGTGTCCGTAGAAATGTTCGATAGTGCCGATGATGCGCTGACATTCCGGCATTGACGGCCCTGTTCTCAATGCGACTGCGTAGCCGTGTTTGCCGCGGCTCAGCGATGCATGAGGTTCGTGGGTGTTGCACCACGGGGTAAATCTGTCGATGAACGCCTTGAACTGTCCCGGGACATCTGCCCAGTAGGACGGCGCAACGGAGACTATTATATCCGCACGTTCAAATTCCTCTGCGGCGATGTCAAAGCCGTCGTGCTGAACGCACTCTGCGGTATTATGGCAGCTCCGGCAGCCTTTGCAGAAGCTGAAATCAAAGTCGTCGATACATATGCTCTTTACATCGTAACGATCAGTGAGCTGCTGTGAAATTATGCGGACTATCTCGGCAGTAGCGCCGTTCCTTACGGGACTGCAATTGATAACAAGTGCGTTCATATTTACTCCTTATCAGTCTTTTGACTTTGATGCGGCTTCCTTTATCATTCTGAGTACCTGTGTTACTGCGAACGGGATAACTGCAAGTCCGGTTACTTCAAGGAGATTCTTGGCGCTGAAACAGTTGCTTACGGACATAAATCCGTGGCAGGGTTCGATCATAAGTGCGCATACAAGAAGGAGTGCTCCTAAGCAGAATGCTCCGATCGAGAAGAGGTTGGTTGTTATGCCGAGCTTTGCAAGGGAGTTCTTTCCGCGGCTGTCAAAGCCTTCAAACAGACGTGCGAGACAGAGTGTTGCAAAAGCCATTGTGCTTGCCATTGCAGCTGAGTCGCAGGAGTGCTTGCCTATCATCAGCGCACACATTACGCAGGCTGCGATGATGATGCTGTGGAATGCGATATAGATGCCGGTCTCCTTGTTGAGTATGGACTCCTTGGATGAACGCGGCTTTTCCTTCATAACTCCGGACTGCATAGGCTCCATACAGAGTGCGAGCGCCGGCAGGGAATCGGTGAGAAGGTTGATGAAGAGAAGATGTACCGGCATGAAAGGCAGCGGCAGATCAAGAATAGTTGTAAGAAGAACTACGATGATAGCAGCGGCGTTTCCGGCAAGCAGGAACTTGATGGCGTTCTTGATGTTGTTGTAGATACATCTGCCGTTTGCGACTGCCTTGACGATAGTGGCAAAGTTGTCATCGGCAAGTATCATCGATGCAGCGTCCTTGGATACCTCTGTACCTGTGATACCCATTGCAACTCCGACGTCTGCCTTCTTGAGCGCGGGAGCATCGTTTACGCCGTCACCGGTCATTGCAACGACCATGTCCTTCTTCTGCCAGAGGTCAACTATACGTATCTTGTGCTCGGGTGAAACTCTTGCGTATACTGATATCTTGTCAAGCTTAGCGGAGAGTTCTTCGTCTGAGATGTTGTTGAGCTCGTTTCCGTCCATAGCGAGGTCGCCGTCCTTGTAGATGCCGATCTCCTTTGCGATAGCTACGGCTGTGAGCTTGTGGTCACCGGTTATCATTATAGGCTTGATGCCGGCTGAGATACATTCGGCAACGGCTGCCTTGCTCTCCTCACGCGGAGGATCGGTCATAGCTGTCATACCAATGTATACATAGTCGCACTCGTCGTCGAGTGTGATGTGTGCGTCGCTGGTAAGTATCTTCTTTGCAAATGCGAGAACGCGCATTCCGTTCTCGGAATATCTGAGGTTTGACTTGCGTATCTCTGCAAGGTCTTCCTCTGTGATGGGGCGTACTTCTGTGTCTGTGAGGACGAATTTGAGTCTCGGAACAAGAACGTCGATAGCGCCCTTTGTATAAGCTGTGCGTGCGGCACCGAAAAGGTGTACCGTTGTCATGAGCTTTCTGTCGCTGTCGAAAGGTATCTCGTCAGCACGGGGATTTTCTTCACGGATGCGGAGGTATTCATCGTTTCCGAGGTAATCTGAGAGAGCAGTCTCGGTAGGATCTCCGAGCCAGCCGTCATCGGACTTTGCAGCGTCGTTGCAGAGTGCCATAGCAAGGAGGAGTTCCTTCTTTGCACGCTCGCAGGGGAAACTGAGGTCGCGGACAGTCATACGGTTCTGCGTGAGAGTACCGGTCTTGTCCGAGCAGATTATGGATACACAGCCGAGGCCTTCGACTGCCTTGAGGTCTTTGATGATAGCTTTCTGCTTCGACATCTTCTGTGTGCCGATAGCAAGTGAGATCGTGATGATGGAGCTGAGCGCTTCCGGTATAGCGGCAACTGCGAGAGCAACTGCAAACATGAGCGCGTCAACGACAGGCTGACCGTTGATGAAGTAGGTCATCAGGAAGACAAGTATACAGATACAGATGATAGCTATCGAAAGTATCTTGCTGAACTTGTCCAGGCTCACCTGGAGGGGAGTCTTTTTCTTCTTGGCATTCTGCATGAGTGATGCTATCTTGCCTATCTCAGTATTCATGCCGACTCCGGTAACTACTGCAACACCTCGTCCGTTGGAGATGTTAGAGCCGGAGTAGATCATATTCACACGATCGCCGAGTGCAAGCTCTGCCTGGTCGATCTTTTCTGTGGATTTTGTGACGTTGAGAGACTCACCTGTGAGGGCACTCTCATTGACCTGGAGAGAAGCGGCTTCAAGGAGACGTCCGTCTGCTGCGGCTACGTTTCCGGCTTCCATAAGGAGTATATCGCCGACAACTACTTCAGAAGCAGGTATCTCAACCTGAGCACCGTTTCTGATGACTCTTGCGTTGGGTGAGCTCATAGCCTTGAGGCTGTTGAGCGATTTCTGAGCCTTTACGTGCTGGGCTGTACCAAGTATTGCGTTCATTATGAGTACGACGAGGATAACGATAGTGCTTCCTATCTCGCCGCTTATCATAGAGATTATCGAAGCGATTATGAGGATGACTACAAGCAGATCTGCAAACTGCTCGAGGAATACCCTGAATATGCTCTTCTGCTTTTCTTCTGAAATGGCGTTTTCGCCGTATTTGCTTCTGCTCTCGGTTACCTGTGCGTCGGTGAGACCTTTTTCACGGTCGCTTCCGAGTGACTTGATGACGCTTTCGCCGTCCTGATCAAAATAATTCATATCATCTCTCCGTTTCATCAGACATTATTGTCGTAATTAAAATTGTGTTTTATCATGTATTTCTCGGCATATGAGCCGGAAGGAACATGGAAAATGCAGTTGTCGCCGATATAGTCAAAAGCATACTCGTCCATTTTTTTGATGCTTGCCGGCAGCCATACTTCCTTGAGTTTTTCGACGTAGCCGAATGCAGAATTGCCGATAGTCTCACAGCCCTCATTTATGCGTACCGTTTCAAGGGATTCGCAGTATTCAAAGGCTCTGCCGACGATCTCGGTGCAGCCGTCTATGGTTACGCTTTTCAGAGCGTAGCAGTAGCTGAATGCCTGTGAACCAATGCTCTTTACATTGGACGGGATAGTTATCTCGCGGAGCTGTTTGCAGTATTCAAAAGCACTTCCCTCTATGGAAGTGATGTTCCCGGGGATGGTGAATTCGGTAAAGTCACCGTATTCATACTGGCGGGCGCGGATAACGTTTTTCAGGTCGATAGGCTCGTAAACGGCAGGCTCGCTGGAATATTTTACATCGTAGTGGGAACTGCCTGCGAATTTTGCAGCATAGGAGCCCTGTGGTGCGTGTATCGTGAGATCGCCGTCTGCCCAGAATGCAGAACTACCGATCGAACGCAGACTCTTTGGAAGATTTATATCCCTGAGGCTCGAGCATCTTGAAAATGATGTGTCGGCAATAGTCTCGACTCCTTCCTCAATGTCAACGAAGCGGAGAGCGTCCGCACAGTCAAATACAAATGCACCTATACTCTTCACCGATGATGGGATGTATACCGCAACAATGGAGGAGTCATTCTTGAAAGCCCACGATTCTATGCGCGTTACTCCGTCGGGGATATGCAGTTCGGATTCTACGCCGTCATAGCCGTAGAGTATGCCGTCCTCTATCTTGAAGCCGTCCTCATCTGAGCTTATTCTGTCAGCTTTCTCCATGAGCTCCATTGCAAGTTCGCCGTTGCTGGCATCATCGTTCGGATTTTCAAATGAAGGCTCTTCGTAGTCGTCGTAGTCATCATAGCCGTCTTCGTAAGCGCCGTTGTCATCTTTCTGCGGCTCTGTTGTTGTTTTGGGGTTGGGCAGCTTTACGCTCTTCTTTGTAGCTGTTGTCGCGTCCTCGGAATTTGCCTCAGAAGCAGCGGCTGAGCTTGTATCTTCGGAAGTTTTTGCCGAAGAAGACGTTGAAGCGGCTTTGTCAGTATCAGAACTGCTTTCGGCGTCCTTGCCGCAGGCTGTGAGCATGGACAGCGACATAATTGCTGACATCGCCAGGGCGAGTGATTTTTTCATATTATACCTTCTTTCTTGGTTTTGCTGCAATAAAATAAAAAAGACTCTTATTGCAGCTTAATGTGCAACAAAAGTCTTGCTAAAGTCGTTGAGACTTTGTCCGTCCCGACAGCATATGGCTGCGGTCATGGCGAAACGGACACTTACAGCAGGGGCTGTTAAGAAGCTACTCCCTTTCATTGATAATATATTACCATTAAATAGTATACTTGTCAAGTATATAGCAGGCGGATATGTCAAAAGTTACGGAATTATCAGCGTAATTTACAAATTAGTGTGGATTTAATGCAAAAAACATTACATTTTAGGAACTTTTTTTAGAATTGCTTGAAAAGATGGATATACGGTGCTATAATGTAATATGTCATATCCTACGGTGATATGCAACAATGGCACTTACAGCAGACGTTCTGCGGTATGCCACAGGAAAGAATGTGAGATAATTGAGGACAACAGCTCTTATACTTGCTGCTGCAACAGCTCTGTGCTGTGTTTCCTGCGGAAAAAGCAGCTCGTCAGATGAAAACGATACCAATATAACAGGCAAGTGGCGCATAAACGGCGAAGGCGCTGACGGCGGATATATATTCGAGGACAACGGTACAGCCTGCGTCTACTTCAATCCGGTGGACACGTATTTCGAGAACGGCGACCTCTTCCTAAGCGGAACTCACGTCGGCGGCGACCGTCTCAGCTATGACGGTGATATACTCAAAGCTACCCTTATGGACGAGGATATACTTATACTCGACCGTATCGGTGAACCGGATGCTTCTTCCTATGAGGGAAGCTACGTCATTACAGGCGGTACGATGCTCGAGGGTATCATGAAGAGCCTCAATATCGACACCAATGAACCGCCGGAGCTCCAGTTCAGAGTTGAGGACAACAAGGCAACTGTCGTTGCGGTGGATGTTATCGACTATACCTTTGACGGAAAGACTCTCGACCTCAGGGGCAAGCACGGTTTCCCGTCAAGCAGCGGTGAAGCTGAACGCAAGGGAAGTTCCATCACTATAAAGCGCGAGAACGGTACTTCTCGCACACTTAACAAGGTCAAATAGCGCAAACGCGCATTTGTATATAAGAAAGGCGCCGGATATAATTCCGGCAAACACGATCCAACTATTCAGGAGGAAAGATTATGAAAAGATTAACAGCAATACTCATGAGCTGCATGCTCATCACCTGCGGATTCGCTTCATGCGGAAGCGATGACGATTCCGACAGCAAGTCCGGCAAGAAGGCTACTACAACTGCATCTGCTGAGGCAGAGTCAGAGCTTGACGATTTCTTCGGCAAGTGGGAAGCTTTCAAGGTTGAGGACGAAGACGGCGAAGTTTATGAAGACGAGTACCAGGGTGCTCCTATCTCAGAGTTACTCAGAGCCGAGATCCTTGATGACGGTACTATCACTCTCTTCTCTTACGGCGGAGACGAAGACGAGTCTGAGTGGACAGACGAAGAGGACGGCACTATCTCTGTAGAGGATGAGGACGGCGTAGTTACTATCTTCTCTATAGATGAGGACGGCAACCTCGTTGCTGAAGAGGAAGATGCAACTTTCTACTTCAAGAAGGTAAAGAAGTTCACAGAGTCTGAGACAGAGACTGAGGAAGACACAACTAAGGCTACTAAGGAAAAGGAAACCAAGGAGAAGTCTACAAAGGAGACTGAGACCAAGGAAAAGGAAACTAAGGAAGATACAACTAAGGCTACTAAGGAGTCCGGCAACGGCGGATTCAAGGAAGGCGAAGTTGACAAGGAACTCCTCGGCAAGTGGACAACTAAGGAAGGCGGCTTCGACGGCTGGTATGAGTATAAGGAAGACGGTAAGGGAAGCGTTTACCTTGATTCTTCATCTATCATCCACTTCGAGGGCGACAAGATCTATTTCCAGACAACAGAGCTCGGTCCTGATAAGTACACATTTGAAGACGGCAAGTTCTCTCTCAATGTAAACGGCAGAGATATCCTTACTATGGAAAAGATCGAGGGCGGCAACGATACATTTGACGGTAAGTACAATGTTACAAGCGGTCTCCTCTACGATCAGTATGACAAGACATACAAGAACACAGATGACTATTCATTCACTTTTGAAGCAGACGGCAAGAACAGCATTCTCGGCCTCAACAACTGCTTCACATACTCAGCTGATGGTGAAAAGATCTACATCGGCGAGGGTTCTTCACTCTTCAACAATAAGGAGTTCGATTACACTATCGACGGTAAGAAGCTCACTCTCAAGGCTGGTATCGCTCAGCAGATCCTCACAAGAGACTGATCAGAAAAATAACCTGAACTGTAAACATCAGATAGGAGTTTATATATGAAAAAACTTGCAGCTATTCTTGCAATGTGCATCGTTATGACATCTGCGCTCGTTTCATGCGGAGATTCCGACGACAGCTCTTCTGCAAAGACTTCAACAACAACCACCACAACAGACGAGACATCTTCTGATGAAAACGATACTACAAAGGCTTCAAAGGCAGAGGACGGCACTGATGATTCTTCTGAGGCATCTACCGGCAAGGAAGATGTTACAGATGATGCCACAAAGGCAAGCAAGGAGCTTCCCACAGGCGGTATAATCCCCACTGAGGACGAAACCACAGCTACTGTTGATACTTCAGATTTCAAGGGCGGCGACATCGTAGGTTCCTGGATCTTTGATGAAGAGGGAGTGGCAATGGTCCTCACATTCAACGAGGATATGTCTGTCGGCGAAACTATTGATTTCAGCAGTATGATAAAAATCAACGGCACAAAGGTAGTTTTTGGTGATGGTGATTTCTCACAGGATCTTGATGTTACCTTTGACGGCAAGGTTCTCAAGGCTGCAAAGGACGGCGAGGATTATCTTGCACTCGAGAGAATTTCCGGTGAGACAGACAAGGACAACCTGGACGGTACTTACAAGATAACCGGCGGTATTCTTGAAGCTTTCGCTTCTGAAGGCGGAGATAAGGTTTCTCTCAAGGTCGAAAACGGCAAGACATATATAGTGACCAGTGATTTCGCAAAGTATGAGGTCAACGGCAGCAAGCTCAAGCTGACTAAGGACGGCGACGACGAAAGTGATGATTTAACTTTCAACGTTGACGGTGATACTCTTACTATCGTTGAAGACGGCGAACCTACTATTCTCAAGAGAGACTGATTGAACTGCGGAGGTGCATTAAATGGAGGGCGGAACTGACGGCGGCAGTCCCCGAGAAAGGGGGATGCTGTTATGACAGCTCGGATAATCCTGCAAATACTTCTGATCGTGATAGCTGCGGTATTTACTTATACCGAGACAGCAGTAATTGCGATCAGCGATCCACAGCTTGAAAAAATTGCGGCGGGCGGCGACAAACGCGCCGTCCGCCTTAAAAAGCTGACCGCAAAGCCGGCACGCTTTATGGAGGCTATGAGAACAGCTTCTGTATTTGCTGCGGCTCTCGGTTCGGCATTTCTGTCATATGATTTTGCTAAGCTTGCTTCCGGAGCAGTTGAGGATAAGTTCGGCGGTGTGCCGACAGGCATCGTTAAAGCAGCTGTCATTGCTGTCATGGTGCTGCTGTTTACCGTTGTTCTGCTTACCTTCGGCATTCTTCTTCCAAAGGGAGCGGCTATGAAAGATCCGGAAAAAGCAGCTCTGAGAATGAGTCTGCCTGCTGTAATTATTGCAGCTTTCTTCGCACCGGCAGTGCTTATAGCAAATGCGGTGTCAAACGGCTTGCTCAGGCTCATAGGAGTCGATCCTAAGGATGCTGAGGATACCGTTACAGAAGAAGAGATACTCATGATGTCCGATGCGGGCGCAGAAAAGGGTACTATCGACGAGGACGAGAACCGTATCATCAAGAACGTATTCGCCTTTGACGATATGACTGCCGGACAGGTCTGCACTCACCGTACAGAGGTATCTGTGCTGTGGGAAGCCGACACTACCGAGGTCTGGGAGGAGACTATCCACCGTACCAGACATTCTGTGTTTCCTGTCTGCGGCGAGAGCGTCGATAATGTTACCGGCGTGCTCGATGCGAAGGATTATTTCCGTCTTGATGACAAGAGCCGTGAAAACATTATGAAAAATGCAGTCCGTGAACCGTATTTCGTACATGAGAATATGAAGGCGGACAGGCTCTTTGAACAGATGAAGCAGAGCGGTTCGGATCACTTTGCGGTAGTTGTTGATGAATACGGCGGAATGAGCGGTATTATTACGGTAACCGATCTTGTGGAACAGCTTGTCGGAGAATTCTCCGATGACGAGGACGATGTTCCTCAGCCGCATATCGAGAAGACCGGCGATAATATGTGGCTCATACCCGGTACAGCTACGATCGCAGAAGTGAGCGATGAGCTCGATATATCAATTCCGGCTGATAATTTTGAGACCTTTGGCGGCTACGTCATCGACGAGCTCGGAGATGTTCCGCGTGAGGGGACTCAGATCGCCTTCGAGGCTGACGGTCTGCGTGTAGAAATAGTTGCTATCCGTCACCACAGAATAGAAGCCTGCAGGGTGGAAAAAATAGCTTCTGCGACAGAAGAGCCTGAAGAGAATGATGATTGAACACTGTTATCCGGTGTTGATGGGGTATGCCTCTGGGCAGTAAAAATAAGAAAATCATTTTTTTAGGGGAATTGACATGAGATCAGCAGTATGTATAGTTGATTTATACCTGTATATTTCAAAATACAGGAAAGCTGTCTTTTGTCATAGATCTAATATTGCTTATAAGCGTATAACACAGGATATTTGTGTCCTGTGTGATGCGCTTTTTTATTTATTCTAAGGAGGAAAAGAAATGAAAAATAAGGTGTTGAAAAAAACGATGGCAGCAGCTCTCGCGCTGACTATCGTTGGCGGCGCTCCGGTCGCTTTGGGCGGAAAGAGTATATTCCAGCCGGCTGTTACTACAGCAGCTGCTGATGATGAAGGAAGTGCGGTTTTAAATGAAGAAACAGGTGTGCTTACGCTCAGCGGCAGGATCACAAAAGAACTATTAAATGAGTACAAATTCAAGGCGGAGAAAATAGTATGTGAGCAGGGAACAGTGCTTCCGGCTGATTCTTCTGATTTATTCAGCAACGGTAATATCGGAAAAGTTCTCGAGATCGACCTCAGCAATGCCGATACCTCCGAAGTCACAAATATGGAAAGTATGTTTTACTATCAACGCAATATGACATCATTGAACATCAGCAGTTTTAATACAAGCAATGTCACCAATATGGGCCGAATGTTCGAAAGTTGTGGTTCTCTTACTTCTTTAGATGTAAGCAGCTTTGATACAAGAAACGTTTCAAATATGCAGAGGATGTTTGCTGGATGCAAAAACATTCGCTCGCTGAATCTTCATTCATTTGATACAAGTAATGTTACTAATATGAATCAAATGTTTGCTCAATGCTATCATCTTCGCAGTCTTGATCTGAGTACATTTAACACTGCGAATGTGACAAATATGGGTAGTATGTTTAATCTCTTAAAACGTATGGAAAAGATATATGTTTCAAATGGTTGGTCTACTGATGCTGTTAATTCTAGCAGCGAGATGTTCAAAGGCAGTGAAAAGCTTGTCGGCGGTAATGGTACAAAATGCAATGGAGCTCAGGGGTATAATCATACCTATGCGCATCCGGATGGAGTCGATGACAAGCCGGGATTCTTAACATACGTTTCTCCGGCTGTTCATACAGAAACAGCAGCTGTCAAGGGTGCAAGTATTTCACTCGGCGGTAAAATAGGCGTTAACTTTTACGCAGAGGTGCCTTCAAATGTCAAGAAAGCCGTTCTTGACGGACCTAACGGAAAAGTAGTTTTAAACGCTGCTGCTATTGAAGGCGGAAGACACTATGAAGATGATGAATATAAGGATACTTATAAGCTGACCTATGATATCGATTCCGATCAGGCAGACGAAAAGGTAAGCGTTGCTTTTTACGGTGAAGACGATACAACTCCGATAGAGGTTTATGATTCAAATAATGAAATAGACGCTGACGGTTTTATCGATTATTCTGTAAATGAATATATCGCAGAGATCTCTGAAAAAACTTCAGAAACAAAAGAGCTTAAAGAACTCGTTTCTGCTCTCGATAACTATTGCAAGGCTTCAGAGAATTATTTTGAAAATAAAGATCACGAGATAAAAGGAATAGACGGTATAAATAAAATTGAAGATCTGATATTTATGGCTACCTCTCCTGATGATATCGACGGCAAGATCTCTCTTACACTGTACTCGGGTACTACAATGAGAATCTATTTTGATAAACCGATGGAAAGCTGTAACCATAATATGGTCGATGAATTGACATCCGATGAAGCACACGCAATAAAGGGCGTCAGCAAAAACGGTGAATACTATGAAGTTCCTTCGTTTAATGCTTATGAGTTCCTTTATAATTACAGAATAGTATACCAGGATAAAGAGTCTGAGTCCTACGTTGAAAAAACTATTTCACCCGGTTACTTATATACAAAGCGTGCCTTTGAAAATCCTGATACAGATGAAAAACTCAAAGATGTTCTGAAGGCACTTAATGTCTACGGCAATAAAGCTATCGCTTACTTGGATTCCATAAAAAATATATAAGGAGTAATTACAATGAGAGATAAGTATACAGCTCCCGAAGTGGAGATAATTGAATTCGATAACGAGGATGTTATAACAACAAGTCCGGTCAGAGACCTTGAGCTTCCTACTCAGTGAATAAAGAAAACAGGCGATCCGTAAAGGGTCGCCTGTTGCTTTTTATGAATATTGTGAATTAATTCCGTAGAGCTCTTCGAGTGTCATGTTCTCTCCGGCGTCGTGTACTTTTTTCGCTGTCTCATAGCCTACATAGCGGATATGCCAAGGTTCGTACTTGTAACCGGTGATGCTGTCCTTACCCTTGGGGTAACGGATTATAAAGCCGTATTTGTAGCAGTTGTCGGCAAGCCATATAGCTTCCGGAGTTCCTGCAAATGAATCGTCAATGGTGTTTACGTCAATAGCAAGTCCTGTCTGATGCTCTGAGTGTCCGGGACGGGCAGAGAATGTATCGGCGCTTGACTGGCCGTAGTTTGCTACATAGTTGTTGTATATCTGACTCTGATACTCATAGCTTCGGAAGCCTGAGGCAAAGTAGATGTTGAGTCCTTCTTTCGCGGAATCCTGTGTGAGCTTGTTGAACCATTCGCTGCAGGTGGGATCGAGTCCACCCGGGTTATAGCTGGAAGAAATTGGATAGCTCTTGTTTACGATAAGGACGTTTCCCTCATAGTGCGCTGAGGAGTCATTTATCTTAGAGGGAGCAGGAGCCTCAGCCAAAGGCTGAGGCTCGGGTGTTTCCTGTTTCTTTTCTGTCTCGGCAGGCTTTTTGTCATCCGTGCCGGGTTTATTGCCATCTTCGGTCTTCTTATCGTCAGTTTTCTTGTCGTCGCTGAGGGGAGTGTTGTTTCCCTGCTGCTGAGCATTGTTAGCTGCAGGTGCTCCGGCAACGACTACCTTGATCATTACTTCCTGTGTAGGATTGTTCTTGGCTGAAAGTGTTACGTAGCACTCACCGCCTGATACGCCGACGATGTGGCCGTATGCGTCAACGGTTGCGATCTTTTCATCTGAGGACTTCCATACCTCATCTGCTTCGGATGAACCCTCGGGGTACTGCTGTACGTACGCGATGCCGCTTTCACCTATGTTGATGTAAACGCTGTACTTGTCCAGCTTGAAGCCCTTTTCGGGATCGTTTGAACCGGTTACTATCGTTGTGGTTGTAAGTACGGTCTCCGGTGCAGTTGTCTGCGGAGCAAGCGTTGTTACAGCGCTTGTGGTTGTGGTAGTTCCGTCAGCAGGCTTGGTATCTCCGACCTTGCTGCTGCCCTTGCTGCACGCCTTTGCGATTACTACTACAAAGATAAGCACTATTAATGCGATAACAAAGAGAGCTGTAAGCTGTCTTTTGCGAAGAGTGTCCTTTGAGACTCTTTTTCTCTTACGGGGACGCTGTGGTCCGCTGTTGTAGTTGTTGTAATTTCTGTTGTCCATATCAGTTAGTCCCTTCCTTTTCTTATTATTAGGGAAATAGTCTGTGAGTACAAAAACTCTGATAACATTATAACACAATTACCTAAAGATGTCACGTATTTTTGCAAATATCCGCGGAATTTTATGCGCTTTGCAGTATACGGACGGCTGTTTTTTGTAGCGCTTGCACAAAAAACGCCCGAAAAATGTTCTTCCGGACGTTTTCAGAGTTTATTTGTTGTATCTGGCTATCTCAGCATCGAGAGTGGGTGAAACGCTTTCCTTAAGCTCTGCCCAGGAAGTTATTCCGCCGTTACCGTCGAGGAGAGCGGTTGTGAGGTTCTGCATAACGCCGCGTGTCTCATAGTTGTACATACCGTTTCCACTGACCTTTTCGCCCATGCCGCTTGCGTAATCGAATACGGGGGTGATGTTCTTAGGATCAAGGTATGACCGGAGCGCGTTGTACTGCTCTTCGGTGATGTAGTGCTTGTCTGCGCCGTTTCCGGTTTTGAGCTGAGCAAGAGCTCTTTCCTTGTCGGCGGTGCGTGCCTTTTCGGAAGTAGCGACGTAGCGTTCACACATGATATATCTTGCAACAGCCTTACCCTTTAAAGAGTTTGCTGTGAGCATTTTTGCATTGAAATTGCAGCTGAGGTAGTATTTGTCGGAGTCAGGAGCCTTGGGGAAAGGAACTATCATAAGGTCCATTTCCAGATTCCTTGCATTTGAACCGCCGAGTGCCCAGTCACCCATCGCATAGAAGAGCGTTGACTGATCTGTCGGGAAGCAGTCGCGCCAGCCCTTTGTGTAGAGCTGCTTGCCGGCTACGCTCTCCATGAGCTGACCTGCCTGGTTGAGCTTTTCGTCAGAGAGATTTGAACTGAATACTGTGCCGTCATATTTTACGATGGGAGAGCCTGATGAAATGAGAGCTGCCTGTCCGAACCAGCCGTTGATACCGTATCTTCTTGTACCGTTGGCGTTTTCGACGAACTTGTCCATCATAGAGGTGAATGCGTTCCAGTCCCATTTGCCCTCCTGATAGAGTGTGTAGGGATCCTCGAGGCCTTCGTCCTGTATCATTTTGCGGCTGTATGTTATGAGCAGCGGATCGGATAAGCTGTAAGGCATTACGTAGTGCTGGCCGTTGAATTTGAACTGCTCTGATACGTCCTTGATGTCGTCCCAGAGTCCGGGGACGTTCATGCCCATGTCTTCATAATACTGGTCGAGCGGAGCATAGTAGCCGTTTGCTGCGTTCTCGGGGAAGCAGCCTTCGATGTAGGGGACCATATCCACTTCTTCGCCGGCTTTTATCCTTGCTTCGAGCACGGAGGAGAGCATGGCGTGGTCTGCGTAGATGTATTCAACTTTTCCGCCGTACTGCTGCTGGAAAACTTCAAGAGCAGCGGCTGGCTTTCCGTCTGCTGCTGTGTTGAGGTCGTAGTCTGACAGCCATACGATGTCCATACTGCCTTTGGCTGCGTCAAGCGCCGATGTAGTCGCTTCTGTTGAAACAGCTGTTGTTTCGGGTGCTGATGAGCTGCCGCCTTTTTTGCTGCATGAGGGAACTGCTGCCAGCGCTGTGACTGCGAGCAGTCCTGCTATCATCCTTTTTGTTCTTTTCATATTTTACCCCTTTCAGGAATGCTCCGGAGCTTGTCCGGCGCGTTTGCGTCAACCTACATTATACTACAAAACAGCCGATATTGTCAAGGACGGCAGCTTTTGACGGGGCAGCTGAGAGCTTTTGCGGAGAGTGGGGCAAAAAAACTCGGAAAATCGTGAAAAAATTTCTGAAAACACTTGATTTTTCCGTAAAGAGGTGTTATAATATGTAATGATGATAGTTAAAGCGAAAGACCGGAAACTTCCGGTCTTTCGTTTGTATAGAGGACTATTAGACATAACAGCAAGGAAAGGAGAGAGTCCGTAAAGGACAGACTGCTTATGAAGTTCAAGAAATTCGGCGGCACGGAACAGAAGGTCTATGACCTTATCAGACCTATTACCGACGAGCTCGGCTACTATCTGTGGGATGTGTGCTATGAGAAGGAAGGCGCTCTGTGGTACCTCAGGGTATTCATTGACCAGGACGAGGGTATCTCTATCAACGACTGCGAACGCGCTACCGCTCCTATCAGCAAGCTCCTCGACGAGAAGGACCCCGTCGATCAGAGCTATATCCTCGAAGTCGGCTCCGCAGGTCTGGAGAGAGATCTCGTCAAGGAAGAACATTTTGAGGTGTGTCAGGGAGATAAGGTGAGAATACGCTTTATCAGAGAAACAAACGGCGAAAAAGAGATAACAGCGGTTCTGGCAGGCGCTGATAAGGAGGGCGTTTCCGTTATAGACGAGAGTGGAAACGAGATAAAATTCCCTCTGTCGGACATCGCCTTTGTAAAGCTGTATATGGATTTTGAATAATATTATACTGGAGGAATCAACAGAAATGAGTACAGGTAAAAGATCGTCAAAGGCTGCAAGTGATATGGTTTTCAGCGAGACTGAGTTCTTCAGGGCTCTTGCACTTCTCGGCGAGGAGAACAGCGTCGAGACAGAGATACTGATCGACAAGGTCAAGTCGGCTATGCTCAAGGCAGCAAGAAAGGCTTACCCACACAGCGAGGAGAGAATAAGAGTTGATATCGATCCCGCTGCCAAGAAGTTTGAAATGTTCATCGTTCAGGACATCATCCCTGATGAGCCTATCGATGAGAATGAGATAAACATTGAAGTTGCAAAGACTATCGATCCCACAGCTGTTGTCGGCGGTACTATCCTCAAGAAGATAGATATCTCAAAGCTCGGCAGAATGGCTGCTCTCTCTGCTAAGCAGTCCATCAAGGGCGACCTCAGAGAGATCAACAGAGAGCAGATGCTCAGCAAGTTCGAGCAGAAGGAGCATGAGTGCATCACTGCTACTATCTCTCAGGTTGAACCCGGCAGAGGTACTGTTACAGTAGTTTATGAGGGCACAGAGCTCTACCTCTTCCGCAACGAGCAGATCCCCGGTGAGACTCTTGAAGAGGGCAAGTCCGTTAAGGTTTACATCACAGGCATCATCGGCAAGAACAAGAAGCCTGTTGTAAAGATCTCACGTACACACAAGGACCTCGTTAAGAGACTCTTCGAGCTTGAAGTTCCCGAGATATACGACGGCACTGTTGAAGTGAAGTCCATCTCCCGTGAGGCTGGCTCAAGAACAAAGATCGCTGTATGGTCAAAGGATCCTAACGTTGATGCTGTCGGTGCCTGCATCGGTGCAAAGCGTTCAAGAATCACTGCTGTTGTAAATGAACTCAACGGCGAGAAGATCGACATCATTCCGTGGAGCGAATCCGCTGAGGAATTCATCACAAGAGCTCTCGCTCCTGCTGAGGTACTCAGAACTGTTATCATTTCCGAAGAGGAAAAGACCTGCACAGTTGTAGTTCCCAACAATCAGCTCTCACTTGCTATCGGTAACAGAGGTCAGAACGCTAAGCTCGCTGCTAAGCTGACCGGCTACAAGATCGATATCAAGCCCCAGACTGATCCGCTTACCGGTGAGAAAGCTCCCGAGCTTGATCCTGAGTTCAAGGTTCCGGAGCCTGTTGCTGCTCCTGAGGAGGAACTCCCTGAGGCAGAAGACGTTCTCGCAGAGGAGACTGCTCCCGAGACAGAGAGCGCTGATGTGAACGAGGAGTAATATGAAACCGAAAAAGACACCTATGAGAATGTGCCTCGGCTGCAACGAAATGAAGCCGAAAAAAGACCTTATCCGTGTGGTGAAGTCACCGGAAGGCGAGATAAGTCTTGATTTCACGGGCAAGAAGTCCGGAAGAGGCGCATATATCTGCCGGAGCACAGAATGCTTCGACAAGGCCCGAAAGGGACGCAGGTTCGAGAAGTCGTTTTCGTGCAAGATAGAGGAAAGCGTATATGAGGTGATGGCTGATGAACTCGGAAAAGAAACGGAAAACGGCTGATCTGCTCACGATATGCAATAAGGCAAGAAAAACGGTCAAGGGCTACGACAGTGTGGTGGAAGCCGTGAAGTTCGGCATGGCATACTGCGTTATGACTGCCTGTGACGCTTCACCGAAGACCGTTAAGGAAGCTGCCTTTATCTGCGAGAGGTATGAAGTCCCTCACATCGGGACAGAGCTCACAAAGGACGAACTCGGACATCTGTGCGGCAAGGAGACAGCGATAATTGCTGTTACTGACAAGGGCTTTGCAGACGGATTCATACGGATCTCCGGAAAATAATCACAGCTTAGCTGTGCTGATATATATAACAATATACTACGCAATGGAGGTATTAGAAGCCTATGGCAAAAAAGATAAAATTAAGCGACGCAGCGAAGGATCTCGACATCGCTTCGCAGGAACTCATAGATTATTTCGCTGAGAAGGGCGACAATAAGAAAAAAGCCGGCAGCGGTCTTACAGAAGAGGAAATGGACGAGATACTCGAGCATTACACCAAGCTCAACGAGGTAAAGGATTTCAACGAGTATTTCGCTTCAAAGAACGATCCCAAGCCGGAAAAGAAGAAGGAAGAGCCTAAGAAGAAGGCTGAGTCTGCTGAAAAGAAGACTGCTGAGAAGAAAAAGGCAGATCCTAAGACTGAGGAAAAGCCTGCTGAGAAGAAGCCTGTCAAGAAGGCTGAACCCAAGGCAGAGGCAAAGGCTGAAGCTAAGACAGTGGTAAAGGCTGAACCTAAGACTGAAGCTAAACCGGCGGCAAAGGCTGAGGCAAAGCCCGAGTCAAAGGCTGAGCCTGCTAAGAAGGCTGAAGAGAAGCCTGCTGTCAAGCCGGAAGTCAAGGCTGCTCCCACAGAGACAAAGACTGCTCCCGTAAAGGAGGAGAAGAAGCCCGAGCCTAAGGCTGCTCCTGTAAAGGAAGAGAAGAAGGCAGAGGAAGCTCCCAAGGCTGAGTCTAAGCCGGCACCTAAGGCTGAAGCAAAGCCTGAGGCTAAGGAGCAGAAGAACAACAAGAAGCCTGAGAAGAAAAAGGAACAGGCTAAGGCTCAGGACAGAGGCGAGAGAACAAAGTTCAACGCTTCATTCAGCTCTGAGACAGCACAGACTTCCACACAGCGCAGAACAGTTGATACAAGAGGAAGCTACATCGACCTCGATAAGTACAACGAGCGCTATGACAATATGGCTTCTTCAAACAAGCACAACAATGAGAACTATTCTTCAAAGAAGCAGAAGATAAACCAGAAGTCCGCACAGAGAGCGCGTCAGCAGTACTCCAAAAAGGAGACAGAGGCCGAGAAGCTCAAGAGACTCGAACTCGAGCGTGCAAGAAAGCAGCAGCTCAAGGTCCTCATCCCCGACAGCATTACAGTCGGCGAGCTCGCTTCACGTCTCAAGGCTACTGCAACAGACGTTATCAAGAAGCTCATGGGACTCGGTGTTATGGCTTCTATCAACCAGGAGATCGACTTCGATACAGCTGCTCTCGTTGCTGACGAGATGGGCGCAAAGGTTGAGAAGGAAGTTATCGTTACTATCGAGGAGAGACTTATCGACGACACTGATGACGACGATACAAATCTCCAGCCGCGCTGCCCTGTTGTAGTTGTAATGGGACACGTTGACCATGGTAAGACTTCTATCCTCGACCGTATCAGAAACGCTCACGTTGCCGCAGGCGAAGCTGGCGGTATCACACAGCACATCGGTGCTTATCAGGTAAACATAAACGGTCAGGACATCACTTTCCTCGATACTCCCGGACACGAAGCTTTCACTTCTATGCGTGCAAGAGGTGCTAATATCACTGATATCGCTATCCTCGTTGTTGCCGCTGATGACGGTATCATGCCGCAGACAGTTGAGTCCATCAACCACGCTAAGGCTGCCGGTGTATCTATTATCGTTGCTATAAACAAGATGGATAAGGAAGGCGCTAACCCCGACCGTATCAAGGAAGAACTCACTAAGTATGACCTCGTCTGCGAAGACTGGGGCGGCGATGTTATCTGCGTTCCCGTTTCCGCTAAGACAGGCGACGGTATTGATGAACTCCTCGAGAACGTTCTTCTCGTTGCTGAGGTCAAGGAACTCAAGGCTAACCCTGACAGACTCGCAAAGGGTACTGTCATCGAGGCTCGTCTTGACAAGGGCAGAGGTCCTATCGCTACACTTCTCGTTCAGAATGGTACTCTCAAACAGGGTGATGTACTTATCGCAGGTACTGCTGTCGGAAGAGTCCGCGTAATGACAAACGACAAGGGCAGAACAGTCAAGTCGGCAGGTCCTTCCGTTCCTGTTGAGATCACCGGTCTTGCAGAAGTTCCGAGCGCAGGCGACATCTTCAACGCTGTTGAGGACGAGAGACTCGCACGTGAACTCGTTGAGCAGAGAAAGCATGAGCAGAAGCAGGAGCAGTTCAACGCTTACCGCAAGGTTACTCTCGATAACCTCTTCAGTCAGATCGCTGAGGGTGAGATCAAGGAGCTCCCGATCGTTGTCAAGGCTGACGTTCAGGGTTCTGTCGAGGCTGTAAAGCAGTCACTCGAGAAGCTCTCCAACAACGAGGTTAGAGTAAGAGTTATCCACGGTGCTGTCGGTGCTGTCAAGGAGAGCGACGTAATGCTCGCTAACGCTTCAAATGCTATCATCGTAGGCTTCAACGTAAGACCTGATCCCGTTGCTGCCGAGAGTGCTGCACGCGACGGCGTTGACATCCGTCTCTACCGTATCATCTATGATGCTATCGAAGAGATCTCTACTGCTATGAAGGGTATGCTCGCACCTAAGTTCAGAGATGTTGAGCAGGGCCGTGTTGAGGTACGTCAGGTATACAAGATATCCAATGTCGGAATGGTTGCCGGAAGCTATGTTCTCAACGGTAAGGTAACAAGAGGCTCACAGGTTCGTGTAGTACGTGACGGTATCATCATCGCTGATGACAAGATTTCAGGTCTCAAGCGCTTCAAGGACGATGTAAAGGAAGTTGCTGAGGGATATGAGTGCGGTATCAGCCTTGAGAAGTTCGCTGACGTTAAGGAAGGCGATATCTTCGAGACATATATCGTTGAGGAATACCGCGAGGACTGATCGCAGTTCAGCGTTTATAATAACATAAGGAGGTCAGAAAAATGGATAACAACAGAATGAGTACAGCAGATATGCTCCAGTACTGTGATGAGGCTCTTGCCTGGGAAGATTTCGGACCTATCGACAGATTCTTCTTTCAGTCTGTAAAGAAGATACTTCTCGGTCAGTGCAGTGCGCTGGAAGAACCCGAGGAAGTCATTAATGACCTTTTGGGTATCGAGCGCCCGGTAAGTGACACAGAGCTCGAACCGGACTACGACAAGTATGCTGATATCTACTACGGCGAAGAGGGCGATGACGATATTCCCGATTACAGCTGCAGCAAGGCTGATGAAGCATTCGACTCTGTTATCAAGGACGAGGGATTCTTCGATGAGGAATCTCAGGAGGAGAATGACGGGAATACTGCTGCTGAGACTGCTCCCGAAGCAGCTCCTGCCGTAGTCGCAGACAGCATTGAGGAAGCTATCGCTATGATGAGCGGAAGTTCAGAGAAGACTGCTCCGGCTGAGGAAGACTCAGATAGTGCAGAAACAAAGGCAAAGTCAGCCGAAAAGCATGAGGAGACCGAGGGCGGCGGATTTACGGTTAATCTGTGACCGCTCAGAAAGGATAACGATGCCGAATTTCAAGAACAGCCGTATGGCTGAAGATATAAAGCGTGAGATGACTGCTATCCTCCGTGAACTCAAGGATCCGAGGATAGACAAGATGCTCACTATCGTGAGAACGGACCTTTCAGGCGATATGTCGTCCTGCAAGATATACGTTTCGAGCTTTGAGGGGATGGAGAAAACCAAGGAATCGGTCAAGGGACTGAAAAGCGCTGAAGGCTTTATTCGCCGTGAGCTTTTCCACAGACTTAAAATGCGCAAATCACCTGAGCTTACTTTCGTCGCTGACAACTCTATCGAGAGAAGTGCTGAGATAAGCCGTAAGCTCGGTGAACTCGGCGTAGGAGGGGAGGACTAATATGTTCATCGGTTTAAGTGAAGCGGAGAGCTTCCTCCGCAATTGCCGCGATGCGGTGATAATCACCCACCAGAATCCCGACGGCGACTGTATCGGTGCCGGTTTCGGACTGAAGGACATACTCGAACAGCTTGGCATACGCAGCAGAGTTGTATGCCATGACGAATTCCCGTCGCCGCGCTATGATTTCATTACATCTGTGGGCGCAGGTGATGACTTTGAACCTCAGACCATTATCGCTGTTGACATTGCCGATGTCAAGCTCATGGGCAAGTATGCGGATATTTACGGCGATAAGGTACAGCTCTGCATAGACCACCATATATCTAACAAGAATTACGCTGAAAGAACTCTTCTCAGAAGCAATGCTACTGCTGCCTGCGAGGTTATATACGACCTCGCTGAGTTCATGGGCGTGAAGATAACAAAGCACTGTGCGACCTGTCTCTATACAGGCATTGCAACCGATTCGGGCTGCTTCAAGTACGACTGCACCACTCCCCGTGCTCATGAGATCGCTGCGGATATGATGAGACGCTATGATATAAACTTCGCGCGTATAAACCGCTATATGTTCGATGTCAAGTCTGAGGGCAGGATGCGCCTTGAAAGCAAGGTGGTCGAGCTCATGGAGAGCTACCTCGGCGGCAAGCTCAATATAATCGCTGTCACCAGGGAAGTTGCTGATTCTATGGGGGTTTCTATGGACGAGCTGGAGGGCTTTGCGCCTATGACTATCCAGCTTGAGCAGTCTGAGGTAGGCATATTCATCCGCCAGCGCGAGAACGATTATAAGTGCTCGTTCCGTTCGGCAAACGATGTGAATGTTTCAGAGATATGTCAGTCCCTCGGCGGCGGCGGTCACGCAAAGGCTGCAGGCTGTTCGGTAACAGGCGACCTTGAGGATATCAAGAAGCAGCTCGTTGAGACTGTGGAAAGGGCTCTGAGCCGATGAACGGCATACTTTGTGTAAATAAGCCGCAGGACTTTACCTCGTTCGACGTTGTGGCAAAGCTCCGCGGTATACTCCAGATGAAAAGACTCGGTCACGGCGGAACTCTTGATCCTATGGCTACGGGCGTACTGCCGGTATTTGTCGGCTGCGCTACCAAAGCCTGCGATATTATGCCGGATAACACAAAGAGCTACCGCGCCGGTTTCAGACTTGGCTGCACCTCCGATACCCAGGACGTATGGGGAACTGTCAGCGAACTTTCGGGAAAGGCTGTGGCAGAAAGCGATATACTCGCAGTACTGCCGGAGTTTACCGGAAAGATAATGCAGCTCCCGCCGATGTATTCGGCTGTTCAGGTGAACGGAAAGCGTCTCTATGACCTTGCAAGGCAGGGTATAGAGGTCGAACGCGAAGCGCGTGAGATAGAGGTCAGCGGACTTGTGCTCGAAAGCTACGACAGCGTCAGCCGTGAAGGTGTGCTGTCCATTGAATGCGGCAAGGGTACCTACATCCGCACTATTATCAACGACATCGGTGAAAAGCTCGGCTGCGGCGGAATTATGACCTCGCTCGTGAGGACTTCTTCATGCGGTTTCAGCATAGATGAATGCTTCACCTTTGAGCAGATACAGCAGGCGCGTGATGAGGGAAGGCTCGAAGAACTCATACTTCCTGTGGACAGAGTGTTTGAAGCTCTGCCGGCAATAAGGCTCGGTGAGGCTCAGACTCGTATGTACCGCAGCGGCGTAAAGCTTGATATATCGCGCGTCAGAGACGTTCGTCCGGACGCTGATACTTACCGCGTCTACGGAAATGACGGGGCTTTCATCGGTACCTGCGTTACCGATCGCGAAAACGGCGTTATCCGCGTTGGAAAGAACATGGGGTGAGACTGTGGAACGTAAGGAAACAGCAGTCGCACTCGGACTTTTTGACGGAGTCCATCTCGGACACAGGGCGGTATTGAAAACAGCCTGCACTCAGAGTGAGAACGGTCTTATACCGGCGGTTTTTACTTTTGAGCCGGAAACAGCACTGTACAAGAAGTGTGCGGCTAAGGGATATATCTATGGTCAGGAAATGAAGCGCAGACTCTTCATGGAATGCGGTATGGAACAGTTCTGCTTCCTGCCGTTTGAAGATGTAAGAGGTCTTACCGGCGAGGACTTTGCCGGAGAGATACTTTGCAAACGTATGAATGCAGGCTTTGTATGCTGCGGAAGCGATTTCCGCTTCGGAAAAGGAGCTTCATGCGGTGTGGACGAGCTGAGAAAGTTCGGCGAGCTGTACGGCTTCAGGGTAGATGTCGTCAGCGAAGTGCGCTGCGGTGATACAGTTGTGTCATCAAGCGAGATACGCAGACTGCTCAGCGAGGGAAGCATCGAAAAGGCTAATGAGCTTCTCGGCAGACCATATACGGTCTCGGGAAAGATAGTTGACGGCAATCACATCGGACGCACTATCGACTTCCCGACTATAAATCAGAATTTCAGCAGCGGACAGCTTGTCCCTGCTTACGGTGTCTACTCCGCGGAAACTGTCATTGACGGTGAAAAATTCCGCGCGGTGACCAATATCGGTGTGAAGCCTACTATCAGTGGAGAACGCAGTCCTCTCGCAGAGACACATATACTGGGATTCTCAGGTGATCTCTACGGAAAGGAACTGGATGTTGAGCTGACCGGTTTCATACGTCATGAGAAGAAGTTTTCCTCTCTCGATGAACTGAAAAAACAGATACTCAATGATATTTCTGCTGTAAACATATAAAATTCAGAACATTTTCACTTTGTTTTCACATACCGATATTAATATTATATATGCTGCGCTTGCAGTGTAAATCATAACTTCTAAGAGGAGGAGACCTGATGATAGAAGTTAAAAACTTAGTAAAAAGATACGGCGATAAGAAAGCTGTAAACAATATCAGTTTCAAGGTCGAAAAAGGCGAGATCCTCGGCTTCCTCGGACCTAACGGTGCAGGAAAGTCCACTACTATGAATATGCTCACAGGCTATATCTCGTCCACTTCCGGTCAGATCCTTATAAACGGCACTGATATTCTCGAAGACCCGAAGAAGGCTAAATCAAATATCGGATACCTTCCTGAGATACCGCCGCTCTATGTGGATATGACCGTTGACGGCTATCTTAATTTTGTATATGATCTTAAAAAGTGCAAGCTGCCCAGAAAGGCACACCTCAAGGACGTGTGCGACCTCTGCAAGATAAGCGATGTCAGAAACCGCCTTATCAAGAACCTTTCAAAAGGTTACAAGCAGAGAGTCGGTCTTGCTCAGGCACTTGTAAATAATCCGCCCGTGCTCATTCTTGACGAGCCTACCGTTGGTCTCGATCCTAAGCAGATCATCGAGATCAGAACCCTCATCAAGAAGCTCGGAAAGCGCCATACTGTTATCCTTTCATCGCATATTCTCCCTGAGATCCAGGCAGTCTGCGACAGGATCATCATTATCAACAAGGGCGTTGTTGCTGCCGACGGTACTGCCGACGAGATCGCAAACAGCCTTACAAATGAGCACAAGATGACTCTTCGTATCGAAGGTCCTACACATACTATCTCGGACAAGGCTCTTATCACTGACGCTATCCGCGCTATCAACGGCGTTAAGTACGTCCGTGCTGACATGGAGCGTGAAAAGGGCATCTATGACTTTGACGTCGAGACAGACGGCAAGACAGACGTCCGCCGCGCTATCAATGCTCTCTGCAGCGAAAAAGGCTGGAATATCCTTATGCTCCAGCTTTCTGACCTCACCCTCGAGGATATCTTCATGAAGATAACTACCGGTGAGCAGTATGAAGGTGCTATCAACGCTTCTTCAGAAATGAAGCCCAGGATAAATATTGTCCTGGATAGCGGCGAGACAACAAACTCAGATAATGACAATGCCGGCAGCGAGCTGGATGATAACGGAGGTGTGCAGTAATGGGTGCTATTTACAGGCGCGAAATGGGCGCTTTCTTTACGTCCGGAGTTGCATATGTGTTTTTAGCGGTATTCTATGTATTCTCAGGCTATTACTTCTACAATGATGTAATTCAGTCAGGATTTACTGATGCTTCACCGCTTTTCAAGAATATGTTCAGGATCGTTCTTTTCCTTATCCCTATCCTTACTATGAGACTTCTCAGTGAGGAAAAGAAGAACCGTACAGACCAGGGACTCCTTACTGCTCCTATCGGTCTTTCTGAGATAGTTGTCGGCAAGTATCTTGCTGCTCTTACTATCTATATCATTGCTGAGAGCATCATATTTGTTTATGCTATTATTCTCGGCTACCTCGGCGATGTAGTATGGGCTACTCTCTTAGGTAACTATTTCGCTATGCTCCTTCTCGGTGCTGCTTTCATAGCTGTGGGACTCTTTATCTCTTCCCTTACCGAGAATCAGATGACAGCTGCTGTATTCTCTATGGCTGTTCTCTTTGTCTGCTATCTGTCAAGCTCATTTACTGATAAGATCGAGACAAAGTGGCTGAACGATCTCGTTAAGGAGCTTTCATTCTACGACAGATATATAGAGTTCACTCAGGGTATTTTCAACCTCACAAGCGTGCTCTTCTACATCAGTGCTGCGTTCCTCTTCAACTTCTTCACAGTAAGAGTTCTTGAGAAGAGACGCTGGAGCTGATAATTACAGGAAAGGAAGGTACGGTTAAAGATGAAGAAACCCGAAACTGACGGAAGCGTCACAAATCAGACAGTCGATGAGATCGGCTCCGGAAGTAAATTCAAAAAAGTTAAATACGGCTCTATGTCACTCATAACTATCGCACTCGTTATAGCTCTCGTTATCATATTCAACCTCATGGCTTCTTATATGGTAAAGAGATCACCTCTCAAGATCGACCTCACAGCCGATAAGAGATACGAGCTCACCGATGAGAGCATAGATTTCCTCAAAAACGATCTCGACAAGGATATCGATATCGTTGTTACCTGCAACAAGGACGAATTCGACGCTCTGGCTGATTCTTATGAAGATTATTTCAAGAGCCTCGGTGTAAATATGAAGTTCCCGTATGATGTTATACCTGTTATCCTCGAGAAGTATGAGCTGTATGCAAATCAGGGAAAGGGCAAGATCAATGTAAAGTATGTCGATCTCGACAAGGATCCTTCTGCTGTAAAGAAGTACAGCGATTCTTATGGTCAGGAGATCCAGTCACACAGTATCGTGGTCGCAAACGGTGACAAGGTCAGAGTTATCGACAGAAACAGTGTCGGTTCGATGATCACCCTCGATGCTGCTTCGCAGAACAAGGAAGATATCAACGATGTCAATGTAGTATTCGCAGGCGAGAGCATGATAACTTCTGAGATAATGAATGTTGTTGACGCTCATCCTGTCAATGTTGCTTTTGCTGCAACTATCAACGATGCACCCATTTACTCAACTGCTTATACCAATAACCAGATGTTCGGAAATGCTGTTGCAGGTCTCCGTGATAAGCTCCTTACAAAGAACGGATACTTCTGCACAGATATCGACCTCGCTAAAGACGACCTCGATGTTGAGAAGTATGACATGATCGTTATCCCGATGCCGTCTGTTGACTTTGATAAGGACATAATCGAAAAGCTCAACACTTTCCTGTACAATGACGGAAACTACGGCAAGCAGATGCTCTACTTTGCAGATTCAATGGCTTCAGACCTCAAGAATATCTCTGATTTCCTCGCAGACTGGAGCATTGAGCTCACTGAGGATTACGGCTTACAGGATGATGAAAAATCTATGGGCAGCTATCCGACTATAATCCAGATCGAACAGGCTGATACAGAAGAAGCCGGCGAGAAGATCAGCAACGCACGTTATGCTGTTGCTCCTCTGTCACAGGAAGTTAAGATCCTGACTAAGAACAACGAAGCTATCCCGGCACAGGTATTAAAAACTTATGATTCAGCGTACAATGTAAATATCGTTACCGGTGATAAGGAAAGCGATAAAGGCGTTAAGAATATCGCTGTTGTTTCCAAGAAGGAAAAGCAGATAGGTCATAATGTTGACAACTATAAGATAGTAAACAGCAGCGTTATGGTTTTTGGCAGCGGATATATTGCTGCTGACGCATTCGTTGTTCAGACAAATCTCTATAACAATGCACCTGTTCTCCTCAATGCTATAAACAAGATGACAGGCAAGGAGACAAATACAGTAATCATTCCTGATAAGGAGCTCCAGCGTTCTGTTATAGCTCCGACTGCTACACAGGATAAGAGGATCAAGGCTTTCGTTATCTTTGTTATCCCCGGAATCGTGGCAATTATCGGAATAGTTGTACTGTTAAGGAGAAAGAATCGATGAAAAAGCAGATGTACGGTATTATCGGACTCAGCGCGGCTGTTGTCGTACTCGGCGGCGGTCTTGCAGTGCTGAAGCTTACAGATAAATCCGGAAATGACAGCAGTTCTTCTGTTACAGCGACAGAAAGCGCAGTAGCCCCAGGCGCAGACCTCATCCTCATTGAGGACGGGGACAAAGCTCCGGGCACACATACTCTCGAAGAAGAACACTATCACGGCGTTGTAAAAAGCGTGAAGGTAGTGAACGAATTCGGAACAATGGAGGCTGTTCTTGAAAAAGAGGCTTCTGAGGGCGAAAGCTCAGTCTATACCATCAAAGGCTGTGAAGATCTTCCTTTGGATAATTCTGTCGTTGCTTCCCTCGCAAGCAACGCTGATAACCTCACTTCAACCGCTCTTATCGAGGAAAACTGCTCTGACTTTGATAAGTTCGGACTCGGCAGCTCTGCTATTACAGCGGAGGTAAACTATGCGTCCGGCGTTCAGAGAAAGATCTATATCGGTGATCTGTCACCGGTTTCCAATCAGACTTATGTGCGCGTTGAAGGAAGTGATTCCGTCTATACCGTCGGAAATACCTGGCCTTCATACTGTCAGCGCAAGCCTGAGGATTTTGTCAAGCTGACCATGCTTGATGCACCGCCGCAGGATCAGACTCCCAAGGTTGAGTCACTCAGGATAGAGCGTGATGATATTGATTATGATATCTATATCGAATATGACAGCAGCACAGAAAAGAAGAATTCTGGCGGAAGCTCTTCTACCCACAAGCTTGTTGAGCCGACTTCTGCTCTGCTCACAGTTGAAAAGTCAACTCCCATCACAAACGGTATGTTCGGACTTACTGCTTCCGGCGTAAAGAGCATACATCCCACAGAGGCTGATATGGCTGACGCTGGTCTTGACAAGCCGTTCTGTACTGTTACTATGAAGTGTGAGGGTCAGGATGAGAGAGTTCTTCTCTCGGGAAAGCCTTTCACGGAGGACGGCAAGGAATACTGCTATGTGATGTTCAAGGACGCTAATGTTATATTCAAGGCATCTACCGATAATGCTCAGTGGGCAAAGGTGCTTCCTATCGACATCGCTTCGAGAATGATGTTCTCAGGCTTTGTATGGAACATAAGCGAGCTTGAAGCAACAGCCGGCAGCACAACTGAGAAATTTGAGCTCTCTATGAAGGACTCTTCAAAGGAGACTAACGATGCAACGACTGATGACGTTCTTGTAAAGAGAAACGGAAAAGAATTCGGTGCTGAGCGCTTCCGCCAGTTCTATGCGTTCCTTATCAGTATGAATGCTGAAGATTTCGCTCTTGGCGAGAAGCCGGAAGGCGAACCGACTGCAACTGTTACGATCAATGATTCGCTTAACAAAACAGTGAAGAAATACGAGTTTTACGACTATTCAGTAATGAAGAGCCTTGTAGTTATAGACGGAGAGAGCAAGTTCTTCTGCAGCAAGGCAAACGCTGACGCGCTTGTCGAGAACATAGGCAAGATAACTACCGGACAGAGCTTTACTGAAAAGACTTAAAGGAGGAAAATAATGAACGGAAAGTTTCACACTTATAAGGGTTACCCGCTCGTAAGAAGCGGCAATCAGATGTACTATGGCTATATGTCTGATCCCTACGTAATATGGATACAGATCATCGGTACAAAGGAAGAAAACGGCAAGAATAAGACTTCTAAGGTCAGAGTCGTTCAGATGGATACCAATGAGCCTGATCCGATGAAGGCTTTCGTAAAGAATACAGAGCGTGAGTGCGGTCTCTATGAAGCACTTGATATAGCTAATGTCTGGCTTGAAAAGGCTCTGAGCAACTGATGATTTAGGCTGCCGATACCGGCAGCCTTTTTTTTGTGGATACATCAGAAAAAATAACTGTAACCTTTTGGCTCCCGGCTGCGTACATAAGGGCAGAAAGGGATAAAGGAGGAACACAATGGATGACGAAAAACTTGTCCGTATGCTGAAAAAGAAAAAGGACGAAGCTCTTGAAGCACTCGTTGATAAGTACAGCGCGTATGTGAGTACAGTAGTCAGGAACGTAGTGAGCGGTATGCTTGGCGAAAGTGATGTGGAGGAGATAACCGCAGACGTTTTTATTTCGGTATGGAAGAATACCGACAGACTGTGTGCTGATACCCTGAGAGCTTATCTTGCAGCTATTGCCAGAAACATTTCGGTCGACCGTCTGCGCAGGCTGCATTTCACAGTGCCGATCGATGAGATGGAGATAGATGACAGTTCAGATGTGGAAAACAACACTGACAACAAGCTGATAGCCGAAGAATTCAATTCGGTCATCGGAGAGATGTCTCCGCGGGACAGAGAGCTTCTCCTGAGGTTTTACTTCTACTATCAGAAGATACCGCAGATAGCAGCAGAAATGGACATAAGCGAATCCGCGTGCAAGACAGGCCTTCACCGTGCGCGGAACAGGCTTAAAGAAAAAATGGTAGAAAGAGGTTATGGTTATGAGTAAGAATTTATATGATCTTTTTTCTGAGTATAAGGGCGAGCTTCCTGAAATAGAGGAAAAGAGCTGTGACAGCGAACGCATAAAGCAGCTCGTTCACAAGCAGACTGAAAAGAAGAACATAAAGGTAAACAGAAATCCCAAGATATTCTTTATCAGTGTTGCAGCTGCTCTTGCTGCCGCAACAAGTGTTACAGCAGCAGCGTATACAGGCGGTTTCGGACATTTCAAGGAAGTGCTCCGCAATACTGACGCAAGTGCCGCTGTAAACTCCGAACTTCCGCTCGTTAACGGCGGCGATGAGCTCGGTATGGAGCAGAATATCTCAGTTGATACGATAGCTTTCACTGGCAGCGCAGGTGCTGAGGTGAAAACAGCCGGAATGTATTACGATAACAATACTCTTATGCTGGCGGTTGAGATGAAGTTCGCAGCCGGTACGGTCATCCCTGACAATGCAGTAGTCGTTCCTTACTTCACTAAGAAGTCAGGTGGCAGTGAGACTGAGCTCAAGAATATAAGCGGCTTGTCAAATGCTGCTGAACTCACTAAGGGCAGCGAGGACGGAACATACTATGCAACTTTCTATCTCACTGAAAAAGATCTTGCCGGAAGCACTATCGGTGTATGTATCGAAAATGTCATCACAAGAGATGATCTGACCGATCTCCAAACTCAGATCATCGCAGAGCAGACCAGATGGCATGAGGAATTCGGTGACAACGGGGATACGGCTGCATGGAAGGCTTACTGGAATGAGAATAACTTCGACAAGCGTACAGAGGACTTTATGTCTGAGTATCTTGCAGGCTGTGCTAAGGCAGTTGAGGGAAGCTGGTCCGCTGAGATAGAAGTTCCTGACGATATATCCAGGGAAGTTGAGTTTGAAGCTAACGGCTTCAAGGCAACAGCTGATACGCTCTCACTTACACTTGATGTAAACAGAGACATCCCTGAGGGCGCTGGTTTTGAACCTGTTATAACACTCAAGGACGGTACAGTAATATTCAGTACCGGTACTAATGAGACTGAGTGGCTCAGAAACAACGGCGTATTTACAGATGATAAGCATGAAGGCTTTGCAGGCGGATTCTCGAATATTTACAGCTACAAGAAGCCCCATTCAGTTGATGACATCGCTGAGATCGGCGTATATGTCTTTGACTATGACGGTTCTCAGCTCAATGCAGAGGGATATACAGTTTACAAGGCAAAATAAACGAACTAAGGCTGCCGTTTCCGGCAGCCTTGTTTTTGTGGGGGATAAAAAAGGGACGGTCTTGCCGTCCCTTTAGTTTATTTTTGTTTCATCTGTTCGCTTGCTATACCGGTGAGCTTTTCGGCAGCAGCGTTCAGATCAGCGCAGCTGTCAAGACCGTACTTTTCAGTATAGTCGATACTGCCCATTGCAAATATGTGCTTTCCGGCAATACCGTTGTCGTAGCCTTCTGCACATACCGCAGCGCCCATTGACATATTGTCAAATATGAGCACGTAGTCGTATTCGCTTATACCCTGCATATGCTCTTCGAGGAGCTTGTAGAAATCATCCTCGGGGAAATCAGCCGGAACGCAGTTCTTGCTCTTGTCGGAGCAGATAACGCCGTTCGCGAGTGTATAGCCTTTCTGTTCAACGAGATCGTTGTGTGTGAAGTTGGCTGCCTTGAAGATGTTTTCTGCATAGAGGTTCGGTTCAAATTTATCCGGAGTTTCTTTTGCTTCCGTTGTTGAAGCAGAGGTGGTCTTTGCTGATGAAGAACTGTCTTTTCCGCCGCATGAAGTGAGCGCACAGAAAGCTGCTGCACAGATAAGCGGCAATAAAATGATCTTTTTCATATTCTTTTTCTTATTCAACTGAAATAATGTAGTAGTATACAGGCTGGCCGCCGTTTACAAGCATTACTTCGAGCTTGTCGCCGAACTTGGACTGGATGAACTGCTGGAGCTCTTCTGCATTCTCAGCAGTAACGTCGGCTCCGTGGATGAGCGTTACATAGTTTACATCGCCCTTGGCAAGCTTCTTGACAAGCTTGTAGGTAGCCTTGTTTATATCACGCTCTGTGAATGAGAGCTTGCCGTTATCAAGTGCAAGTATCTCGCCTTCCTTGATCTGATGTCCCTCAAACTCGGAATTGCGCGCTGCAAAGGTGATGAGACCGGTTGATACTCTCTCAAATGCCTTTGTCATGTTGAGACGGTTCTGATTGAGGCTGAGTGACTCGTCAAAGGCAAGCATTGCTGCGATACCCTGCGGGATCGTTCTTGTCTGGAGAACACAGATCTTCCTGTCGGTGAGCTTTACAGCCTGTTCAGCAGCCATGATTATGTTCTTATTGTTGGGGAGAACGAATACTGTTCTTGCCGGTGTCTTGAGTATAGCACGGAGAATATCGTCTGTGGAGGGGTTCATTGTCTGACCGCCTCTTACAACGACATCTACGCCGAGGTCTGTGAACATAGCTTCAAGACCGTGGCCGGCTGCGACTGCAACGAAGCCGAAGTCCTTCTCAGGTTCTGCGGGAGTATAACCCTCCTCAGCAGCCTGAGCTTCCTTGACCTTGTTTTCGTGCTGGATACGCATATTCTCTATCTTCGGACGGGGATCATTGATGAAGTGACCGAATTCAAGAGCTTTCTGTATAGCCTTTCCGGGATTGTCGGTATGAACGTGTACCTTGATTATCTCTTCGTCGTCTACAACGACAACGCAGTCACCGATGGTTTCGAGGTAGGCACGGAGCATGAATGCGTCGGGGCATCCCTCTTCCTTTTCTACCATGAATTCGGTACAGTATGTGTAGTTTATCTCATCGTCGTATTCGCTGACAGCTGTCCTGAATGAGTCTGCGGAAGAATCACTTACAGAAGCGGATGCTGTTTCGGGCTTTGCGATCTCGCCGCCCTTGAATACGTCGAGCATTGCACGGAAGATTATTACGAGTCCCATACCGCCGGCATCAACAACACCTGCTTTTTTGAGCTGGGGGAGCATTTCGGTAGTCTGAGCGAGGACGTTGTCAGCTTCAGCGCAGACTTCCTCCCAGAATACGACTTCGTCGTTTGTATCGGCAGCTATTTCCTTTGCCTTTGCGGCAGCGGCCTTTACAACTGTGAGGATTGTACCTTCAACAGGCTTCATGACAGCCTTGTATGCAGCATCAACACCCAGTGAAAGAGCCTCTGCGAAGTTTTCGCATGAAGCCTCGCTGCAGTTTTTCAGGCCCTTTGAAAATCCTCTGAAAATAAGGGAGAGGATAACACCGGAATTTCCTCTTGCTCCTCTGAGGAATGCAGTAGCTGCTGTTGCTGCGACCTGTGAAGCAGGTGTATTGTCAGGCAGCCTTTTGAGTTCTGCGATGGAATTTCCGATGGTCATAGACATATTAGTTCCGGTATCACCGTCCGGGACAGGGTATACATTGAGCTCGTCAACTTCGCGCTTTTTGTTGCTGATCGTAACAGCGGCGGAGATTATCGCGTCTCTGAGCGTAGAACCGTTTATCACAGTAAAGTCCTCCAATAATATAAGTTATCAGCGGTTAGGCTGATTTCAGGCATTCATATCGTCAACGAAGACATTGACCTTGCGGACATTGAGTCCGGCAGCTTCCTCGACTGTAAAGCTGACTTTGTGGATGATGCTGTTGACTGCGGCGTTGATGTTGGTGCCGTAAGTGACCTTGATGTGAAGGTCGATGACGAGACCGCCGGTCTTGTCCGTGCGGATAGCCACGCCGCGCTGCTTGCTGTAAGCCTTGCCGAAGGTCATAGCTGACATAGCCGATCTGAACGAATTGACGCAGCATACATCTGCAACACCGAAGCAGTTCGTTACAGTATGTCTTACGAGCTGTGTAAGGTAATTCTCTGATACCGAGATCTTACCGATGTGGTTTTCGACTGTTATCATAGCAGCACACTCCTTTTTTATTATGTATTTGCACAGTATAACTGCGCGTACACGACTATTATACCACACCTCTTCTTTATTTACAATAGTTTTTTGAAAAAAACGCACCGCAGGCGTTCTCTGATATAAATAAAGGAAAAACAAAAAAATTTGTGGCACCCCTTGACAAATGCGGGAAGATATGGTACAATGTGTAAAGTGATTTTAGGTTACACCCGAATGAGGTGCGGAAAATGGCTAAAGAACTTAGATATGTCATGCTCCTCGACTGCTACGGTGATCTTCTTACAGAGCATCAGCGCAGAGTTATGGAGCTTTATTACTGCGAGGACCTTTCACTCGCTGAAATAGGCAACCTGCTTGGTATCACCAGACAGGCTGTTATGAGCCTTATAAAGCGTACAGGCAGTATCCTTGTGAATTATGAGGAAAAGCTCTGCTTTGCGGAAAGACTCGAAAAGATACGCGGCTGCATAAGCCGTATAGAAACTGCTACCGGCAGGATAGGCGAGGAACAGCTTCGCCTGAGAATAAGGACAGAAGTAGCCGCTATCAGTAAACTCCTGTGATGTAAGCGGCTTTGTATAAAAGATATAAGGGGTGGTCTTATGGCATTTGAAGGACTTTCCGAAAAACTTAATAACGTCTTTAAGAAGCTCAAGTCGAGAGGTAAACTTTCAGAGGGCGATGTAAGAGAAGCTATGCGTGAGGTCCGCCTCGCTCTTCTCGAAGCTGACGTAAGCTACAAGGTAGTTAAGGATTTCGTTAAGAGCGTTACAGAGAGAGCTGTCGGTGAAGAGGTTCTCGCAAGTCTCACACCTGCACAGCAGGTCATCAAAATTGTAAACGAGGAGCTCTGCTCACTCATGGGCAACAGCAACGCCCACATAAATTTCGCATCAAAGCCCCCTACGGTTATCATGATGTGCGGACTTCAGGGTTCAGGTAAGACCACACATTCAGCAAAGCTCGCAAAGCTGCTGAAGAAGGAAGGTCACCGTCCTCTGCTCGCTGCCTGTGATATTTACCGTCCTGCTGCTATCAATCAGCTTCAGGTCGTTGGTCAGAAGGCTGACGTAAAGGTCTTTGAAATGGGACAGACAGATCCTGTTGTGATCGCTAAGAAGGCTCTTGCCTACGCTAAGGACTACGGCCACGACATACTTATTATAGATACAGCTGGACGTCTCCACATCGACGAGACTCTCATGCAGGAGCTCGTTAACATCAAGGAGGAGACTCAGCCTGACGAGATCATGCTCGTTGTTGACGCTATGACTGGTCAGGACGCGGTAAACGTTGCCAAGGCATTCGATGATGCTATCGGTATCACAAGCGTTCTCATGTCAAAGCTCGACTCCGATACAAGAGGCGGTGCTGCACTGTCCGTACTTGCTGTAACAGGTAAGCCTATCAAGTTCGTTGGTATGGGCGAAAAACTCGACGATTTCGAGCAGTTCCACCCAGAGCGTATGGCTTCAAGAATCCTCGGAATGGGCGACGTTCTTACCCTTATTGAGAAGGCTGAGAGCGTTATGAGCCAGAAAGAGGCTGAAAGACTCACCAAGAAGTTCAAGGAGAATAAGTTCGATATGGACGATCTCCTCGATCAGATGAAGCAGATCAAGAAGCTCGGCTCTATGAAGTCGATAATCGGTATGCTTCCCGGCGTCGGCGACAAGATCAAGGACGCTGATATAGATGAAAGTCAGCTCGGCAGAGTTGAGGCTATCATTACCTCAATGACCAAGGCTGAGCGTGAGAAGCCTTCAATTATCAATCCGTCACGCAAGAAGCGTATCGCTAACGGCTCGGGTACAAGAGTTGAGGACGTTAACCGTCTGCTCAAGCAGTTTGATCAGATGCAGACCATGATGAAGAAGTTTACCGGTAAAAACGGTAAGATGTCTCTCAGAAAGGCAAGAAAGAACCTCGCCGGTATGAACTTTGACAAGATGACCGGTAAGGGTGGAGGAAATCTCCCGATATGACCGGGTTCGGCTTCGAGCCTGCCGCACTGATGAGGCGTACAAGGAAATACCATTTCAGAACACATACCGCGAAAATGCTGTTTGTCATATGTCTTGCAGTAGCGGTGATAGTACTGATATTATCTCACAGACGCCAATCACAGGGCAGAGAACTCAGCAAACCGGTCAAAATCGCAATACTCGCAGCGTTCATGGCGATGAACGTGGGAGTCGTCATTATTGACGGAATGCTCGCTGAATAGCTTTCAATGCGGTCTCCCGCCGCTTGAATATACAACACTTATTTACGGAGGTGAATACAAATGGCAGTAAAGATCAGACTCAGAAGAATGGGCGCTAAGAAGGCTCCTTTCTATCGTGTAGTTGTTGCTGATTCCAGATACCCCAGAGACGGAAGATTCGTTGAGGAGATCGGTTATTACGATCCCACTAAGGAGCCTTCTGTTGTAAAGATCGACGCTGATAAGGCTAAGGACTGGATGGCAAAGGGCGCACAGCCTACTGACACTGTTAAGGAGCTCCTCAAGAAGCAGGGAGTTCTTTGATTCACAGCTTTTACGGAAGAGGAGGGGCATTAAAGCACCCTGCCTCTGCTCCGAGCTGTTTGGAGGTTTAAAATGAAAGATTTACTTTATGCTATTGCCGCTGGTCTTGTAGAAGATAAGACAGCGATTAAAATAACAGAGGATGAGCCTGATGAGGAAGGCGTTATCGTTTTCCACCTCACAGTAGCTCCTGACGATATGGGCAGAGTTATCGGTAAGCAGGGAAGGATCGCTAAGGCGCTCCGTACTATCATGCGTGCCGGTGCTGCAAAGAAAGACCTTAAGGTCTCTGTTACTATCGAATAATGACCGACTCCCGTTGATCTCAATGGGAGTTGATTTTTTAATATATCCTGAGAGGAGGAGTGTTATGGCGGCTGATCTGTTCAGCGAGATAGAATACCTTAAAGGCGTGGGAAAGGCCCGCGGTGAGAAGTACCGCAAGCTTGGCATAAATTCGCCTTATGAGCTGATATATCATGTCCCGAGAGCATATCTGGATTTCCGCGCTTATGTGCCGGTACAGCAGGCTGCCATAGGGGAATACAATGTTCTGAAGCTGACTGTGTTCCGCAAAATGCCTCCTCAGCGCATACGCGGCGGACTTGTCATCTGCAAGGCTGCTGCAACTGACGGAATGGATGACATACTCATTGTGATATACAACAACGTGTACGGCTTTCAGGCTCTCAAGGAGAACTGTACCTATTATATGTACGGAAAGGTCAGCGGTAACTTCCTCCGCAAAGAGATAAGTGCTCCTGTGTATATAAGCGCGGATGAAAGAGTCCTTATCCAGCCGGTCTACCACCTTACGCAGGGACTCTCCGTGAACATGGTGAGAACGAATATGCGTCAGGCTATCAGTCTGATGAAGGAGCGCCCGTTTGAGACGCTGTCGGCTGATATTATGCGCAAGTATGACCTTTGTCCGCTTCCGTGGGCACTGGAGAACATACACTTTCCGGAGAGTGACGCTGCCGCTGAGACGGCAAGGCGCAGACTCGCCTTCGATGAACTGCTCAAATTACAGCTCGGTATGGCTATGCTGAAGACTCGCAGCCGCAAGAGAACTGCCTATAAAATGGACGGCACTATCAGTGTGGCTGAGTATACTGAGAGCCTGCCCTTTGAACTCACGGGCGACCAGTCAAAGGCTGTAAGAGAGATAATAGCTGACCTCTGCAAAGATGTTCCGATGAATCGTCTCCTGCAAGGCGATGTTGGCAGCGGTAAGACTGCTGTTGCGGCGGCGGCTTGCTATTTTGCAGCGAAGAACGGCTTGCAGTCGGCTCTTATGGCTCCTACGGAAATACTCGCTAACCAGCATTTTCAGACGCTGTCAGGCTTCCTTGAACCGCTTGGCGTGAAGGTCTGTCTGCTGACGGGTTCTATGACCGCGAAGAAAAAAGCGACCGTCCGTGAGCAGATAGCCGCCGGAGAGATAGACGTCATCGTCGGCACTCACGCGATAATACAGAAAGATGTTGAGTACAAGGCTCTCGGACTGGTAATAACCGACGAGCAGCACCGTTTCGGTGTGGCGCAGAGAGCGGCTCTTGCTGAAAAAGGCGACTCACCGCACAAACTCGTAATGTCGGCTACGCCGATACCGAGAACCCTTGCACTGATCATATACGGTGATCTTGATATATCGGCGATAACACAGCTCCCGAAAGGCAGAAAGCCGGTCGAGACTTATGCTGTCACAGGAAAGCTCCGCAGCCGTGCATTCGGCTTTGTGCGTCAGAGGCTTGACGAGGGCAGGCAGGCTTATGTCGTATGTCCGATGATAGAGGATAGCGAAAGCGATCTGTTTGCTGTAAAGTCGTATGCTGAGAATGCGGCAAACGGTGTGCTGAAAGGCTACACTACTGCTTTGCTTCACGGTAAGATGAGTGCGGCAGAAAAAGACAGGACTATGAAGAAGTTTCACGCAGGAGATATACAGGTGCTGATATGCACTACTGTTGTTGAGGTTGGTGTAGATGTTCCCAATGCGGCTGTAATGGTCATAGAGAATGCTGAGAGGTTCGGACTTTCACAGCTTCACCAGCTGCGCGGAAGAGTCGGCAGAGGACAGTTCAGCAGTACCTGTATACTCATTACTGACAACACCTCGGAAGAGTGCGTGAAACGTATGAAGATAATGTCGTCAACGACTGACGGCTTTAAAATATCTGAGGAGGATCTGAAAATGCGCGGCCCCGGAGACTTCTTCGGAAACGCACAGCACGGACTTCCGCCGCTGAAAATCGCAGACATAGCCTGCAATATGGAGCTTATGAACCAGGCTCAGAGTTGTGCAAAAGAGATACTTGCCGCTGATCCTGCGCTGAATGCTCCGCAGAACCGTACTCTTAAAATGGACACGCTGAGACTTTTCAATCACGAAATAGTTGGCTGAAAGCTATGCTATACATAATATAGGAGGATTATACAATGAAAAAACAGATATGTCTTATCGCCAGCCTTGCGCTTTTACTTACAGGCTGTGCAGACAACAGCAGTTCCGGCAGCTCAGATAAGGCGGCTTCATCAACGGCTGCAGCTGAGAGTGCTTCCGGAAATACAGAGGAGAATGATCCTGCGATCGATCCCGAAGTCCGGTACAACAGCCACATCGTTTACAGCATGGGGAAGAATTCCGACAAAAATAAACTGGACGAAGCCGCAGAAGTGATAGGGGAACGCATTAACATATGCGTTGGAGGAAAGCAGGACGTCAGAAAGAATTATGATGAGAATAAGTTTACGATATATTTCGATTCTGATAAGAATTTGTCTGATTTCCTTGCGGAACAATCTGCGAAACCAAATAAGGTGGTGTTCAGAAAGGGAAGCGCTGATACAGATGAGGTCGTGCTTGACGGCGATGATATAGACTCAGTCTGTGATGTATACGACGGCGCTTCTGAGAACTTTGCTGTAAATATAACCCTGTCCGAAAAAGGCGGCAGAGTGTTTTCTGAGGTGACAAGTGAACTTGCAGGCACATCGACTCCTGTTTCTATTTGGATAGATGATGAATGTGTATCCTCTCCGACGGTGAATGCACCTGTTGCGGACGGCGTGCTCATCATCACCGGTAACTTTGATGCGCAGAGCACGCGGGAGCTTGCAAACAGAATGAATTTTCCATATCTTCCCTATGATGTTGTCGTAGAGGAGTCCGCTCACGTATCAAAATAAAAAAATCGGCGCTTTCAAAGCACGCAGAATAGCCTTTCTCAAACTTTTTTGAAAAAATCCGAAATTTTTTTCAAAAAATGCTTGACAAATCTCAAAAAGCGTGCTATAATTATTATCGTCGTCAGGGCACAAGAGGTTCTGATGAAAGCGCTGTGGGGGTTTAGCTCAGCTGGGAGAGCATCTGCCTTACAAGCAGAGGGTCACAGGTTCGAGCCCTGTAGTCCCCACCACACGGCCTCGTAGTTCAGTTGGTTAGAACGCCTGCCTGTCACGCAGGAGGTCGACAGTTCGAGTCTGTTCGGGGTCGCCACCCAATGCTTCTGTAGCTCAGTCGGTAGAGCAGGGGACTGAAAATCCCCGTGTCGTTGGTTCGATTCCGACCGGAAGCACCATATAGAACGTGAAAACGTTCTATATAAAATGCGGATTTAGCTCATCTGGTAGAGCGCCACCTTGCCAAGGTGGAGGTAGCGAGTTCGAGCCTCGTAATCCGCTCCATAGTATCGGGGTAATAACCTCGGTATGATACAATCCCGAAGCATAAGTTTCGGGATTTTTTTGTATATTCTAAAAGAAAAATGAGCGGTTTTTAATGTTTGTTTAAAGCTAAACATAATCTATAAATGTACAAATGAAAATGAGGCGGAATAATGGAAAATGGAATGAGATATGCCGTGCTTATCGACGCGGATAATGTTGCGGCTAAGTATACAAAGAATATCCTCGATGAGCTCTCCAATTACGGCGTTGTTACATACAAGAGAGTTTACGGTGACTGGACACGCCCTAACCTTGCCGGCTGGAAGAATATGGCGCTCGATAATGCTATTACTCCGGTGCAGCAGTACAGCTATACTTCCGGCAAGAATGCAACTGACTCCGCAATGATAATTGACGCTATGGATATCCTATATTCACACAACGTGGACGGCTTTTGTATCGTTTCGAGTGACAGCGACTTCACTCGTCTTGCGATACGTCTCAGGGAGTCCGGTATGCACGTTATCGGCATGGGGGAGAAGAAAACCCCAAAGCCTTTCAGTACGGCTTGTAATGCGTTCAAGTATCTCGAGGTACTTGCGGAAGAGGAAACTCCTGAGGGAGCTGTTCCTGACAAGGTTGCCATGAAGACTCTTGAATCCGCTATAATCCGCATAATAACAGAAAATGCAAATCTCCAGGAAGAGATAAACATAGGTGAGCTCGGAAGCCGTCTCCAGGGACGTTATCCTGACTTTGATGTGAGAAACTACGGCTATTCTAAGTTTTCACAGTTTCTGAAGGATTTCGACTGCCTCAGTTTCAGACAGGTAGGCAGTAGCATTCTCGTTTCTCAGAAGTCTGTAAAGGCTGACCTTGCGAAGGTCGAGAATGTTCTCGAAGCGATAGTCCGCAGCAACGGAACAAAGGGTTACAATCTCGGTGAGCTGAAAAAACAGCTCTGCACAAAGATACCGGAATTCGATGTAAAGACCTACGGCTATTCCAAATTCAGCCGTTTTGTTGAGAATCTGCACGATTTCAAGATCAGGAACAATACGGTCATGATAGTGGAGGAATGACGACAGGCTAAGACGGAGGTGAGCGGTTTGGCAAAAAGGTTTACTATTGTAGTGTTCGTGACGATATGCGCGATGTTTCTGATCGTTGGCGTGAAATTCGTTCGTGAGGTCGGACTGCTCCACAAATACCCCGAGGCGGAGTATTTTTCTGAAGAGGAAGAGTTTAAAAGGCCTGCGTATTCACAGCTTAGTAATAAAGAAAAGGCAGTCTATCACGCTTTATGGGCAGGGATAAAAGAGCGTCAGGAGAACATACAGCTGCCGCATGAGATAGACGGTGATACATACTCCAAGCTATATTGCCTTGTCGAAAAGCAGGAAAGTGATTTCTTCTACGTTGATTCTACTTACTATACGGCACGAAAACTGAGGGAAGCGCATATAGCTTACCGTGAAGATGTCGAAAAAATTCCAGAAATGACCGAAAAGTTTGCGGCAGCAAAATCGGCGGTCGTCATCCGTGCCAATGGCGCGACTGATGACTATAATAAAGTGATGAGAATTCATGACAGCATTGTGAACAGGTGCAAATATGTCATCGGTGAAGATAAAAAGTATACCTCAACGGCTTACGGCTGCCTTGTTGAAGGAGAAGCGAATTGTGAGGGCTACGCAAAGGCTTTCAATCTAATTGCGACTGAATGTGGACTCCGTTCTGTTCTTGTGACCGGAACGACTGATACAGGTGAGAACCATGCGTGGAATCAGGTGATGATTGGAGACACATGGTATAACATAGATATAACCTGGGACGACTCTGACGTTGCTGGCGATACACGCAGGGAGTATTTCCTCTGCAACGATGAAAACTTCGGCAAGACGCATACGGCGGACGAGGAGTATTTCAGAAGTTTCAAGTGCGACGGAGCGAGCAATGCTTACTATAAGAAAAATGACATGATGGCGAACTCTGTTGAGAAAGCTGTAAATATAGTTATGAAAGCTGCGGCTGAAAATTCGGAGACGATAGATATAAAATTCACGGATATAAGTGTCTATAAGGCTTTCAAGGAAGAGTATATTGACAACAGCTGCATATTCGATGTACTGCTCGAATCGGGCGGAGACTATGGAGATTTGATGAATTTGTCAGTGCGCGAGAATGAAAAAGAATTATGTATTACCTTACATATGTACAAATAGAACAAAAAAGCGCAAAATCCCCAAAGATTCTTTTAGTTGACAAAGGTAGATAATGATGATATAATAATAAAGCTGTCGGACGAGAGGAAGAGCGGTAAGACTGGTG
>JAEEVL010000042.1 GCA_016290875.1 Ruminococcus sp. | reverse complement strand
AGTTGACAATATTTACCGGCATTAGACAAAAGTTTTACAGGAGATTTCCATCCTTCTCGTGTTACACCTATACGGATAGTAGAAGGGGTACTATTATATGAATAAAGTAAATCTTTTCCATTATACCAGACCATAACAACTTTATTTGTGCTTGTAACGCCAATAGAAACATATTGTCCAGATTTTGGGAAAGCATTATTATTTGCATCTTTAGCATTTGAAGTAGCAACTACCTGAAGGAAATTTCTTTCCCCTGTTAAAGTATTTAATGTTTTCTGACCTGCATTACCTGCATCAGCTACCACATCATTATATGACTCTTGTAATGTTCCATATTTTTTACCATCTTTAGTTCCACCCTGGAAACGCAAATCGCCAGTTGCCATATCAAAATATGCAATATATACATTAGTTCCATTAGCATTAGTAGCTATACTTGGACTCTTATAACGATCCTTCATAAGAGAATCATAAGAGCCTACAACACTACTTCCTATACGAATTGAATGTGTTGTGTCTGATCTAGTATCATATCCCTTATCATTATTATTACCCCAGCTATTTACATAGAAACGGTAACTATCAGCATAAGTATCTCCACTTTCACCACCTAAAGCAGTTCCATAAGAATTTCCTTCCTTATCATATGCAAATCCTGTACACTGAATAAAGTCCGCTGTATAAGCAAATTTAGCATATGATTTATTACCATTTGCCATACTCCAGAACAAATCACCATCACAGAATGCAAATCCTATGAGTCCGTTTGATGGATTTACTTTCATCATAATATCCAAAGCAGAATTATTTATTGGCCTTGCTGCCGAACTATTAAATTCCCAGATATCGATGTAAACATCATCCGTAAGACGGTTGTTGTTAATACCGTTCGGCTGGCGGTTGTAGTAATCTACATATGCATCTGAATCACCTACAGCAGCATCTGCCGGAACCTTAGCTGAACCACCCTTAGCATCGTCGTTGTTAAGGTTATTCAAAGATGTTATGTAAACAGGATCATCTTCTGTTCCTATATTTTTCTGAACATAAACATGACCGGAACCAGCTCCTTCAGGAATCCTGTACTTTCCTCCTTCAAGTTCTGCAGTAGCCGTAGCATCTACAAGAGCCGCATTATTATTGTTTGCACCATTTCCTTTCTTAAGCGTATTTGAATCATCATTTTCAAAGTTCAGAGTACAGCCTGCAAGATTGAATCCTTCAAGCTCAATCTGTTCACGGAGTCTGTTACCGTATGCTGTAGCAGTATCTGCAGCAGTTGTTTTACCTTCAAAGGTTACGTAAACCGGATAGTGGCCGAGGGCTGTTCTTGAGTAAACGGTAGGGTTACCTGTATTTACCTCGGAAAGCGAAGTCTTAACCTCACGGATATAAGGAACGATATCCATCTGGTATTTTGCAGTTCGTGAAGTATTTACGTAAACTGCATCAGCATCAGCCATTACCTTTTCATTTCCGTCTGCATCAAGAATGTAATATACAGCATTTCCGTTTTCCTCTTCCCTCTTCTGTACGGCCTTCTTAAAGGCTGTATCAGTAAATACAGAGTTCTCTGACCATGATGCCTTTACCAGAGCCCAGGTTGTCTTTCCTCTTGCTGTTGAAGCATCAGCTTCCGGATCATTCGATTTATCACCACTATATGACAGGGTTGTCGAATACTTTGTTGTACCGTCTATTCCGACAAGAGTTCCTCCGGTTGTACTGTATGTTGCCTTACCGAAGTTTGTAGCCGTTACCTCTACAGTCTTATCAAGACCTGCTGCTCCAAGAACCTGTGTATCAATATGAAGCTTCCAGGTAACATCATGTCCGTTCTTTCCGGCCTTGTCACTTATAACTTCAAAATACCAGCCTTCTGAATCATAAGCTGTCTTCTGTGATTCAAGACTACCTCCAGAATACCTGGCAAGCAATTTTGAACTTCCAAATATTTTTGCATTAATTTCATGTATCAGTTTATCATCATGTGCTGTTCCTTCAAGAATAATCTTTCCGGATACCTTGGCATCCTTATCCATAAGACCGGAAGAGGCAGTAAATGTATTTCCGTCAAACGCAAGATCTTCTTCAAGCTCTATGTGTCCCTGAAGATCTGTATATTTCTTAGGACTGCTGCCCTTTTCTACAGAGTTAGCAGTTATGCTTTCCCAATAGAACGGTGTAATCTTTACTACAGGTGTTCCTACTGTATGCATCTTTATTCCGAAGTATACGGTAAGTTCAGCCTTCTGGCTTGTAGGTTCTGCATCTGCTGCAGCATCTTTCAGGTTTACGGCTCCTTCTGTTGAATCCCAGAACGTAAAGTTGAATGCAGTTGAATCTGAATCTGTTTCTCCGAATCCTGCAAGGTCTCCTGCCTGAATGTATATAGTTCCGTTTTCAGCCGTGTAGTCTGTACTTCCGTCTGTAATTATTGCACGGCTTGTGTTGCGCTTCTTTGTGGCAGTTGCCTTGTCTCCAACAGAATATTCATAATAGATTTTTCCGTTTCCACCAACAATTTCTGCCTCAAGCTCTGTGTATCCCCTAAGTACTGCAACAGGTTCTGTTGCACTTCCGAACGTCTGGTTTGTCTTGAGAGGGTTCTTTGCATTTGTTCCGTATACCTTCTCATCCGGATCAAATACATTCTTTCCATTCTTTTTACCTGTGTAATATTCTGCATATGACTTTGCCATTGAGTAACTTTCTATCGTTTCTCCGGTATCTGATGCATCGCCGTCTCCGTTGTAGTCAGTTTTTACGGTAACACCCGCAATTCGAGGTCTGTTGTTGCATACTGTTCCTGTAACCTTTTCATGTCTGCAGTTTCCTGCCTGGTCAAACAGTACATAATGAAGATCTATCGGTCCGTCAGGTATGTTCTTTGAGTTTACGTTTGCTTCCCATGTCCATACACTTGATGTCTTAATGACATCCTCAAGCATCTTATCCCCGTCATCATTTACAAATGATGTATAGTAGCCGTCTTCTCCCTTAACTGCATCTTCAGAAGCCTTTTCGCTTGTCGTATTGTCTACGATTCCAGCCAGTGCTACATATACTGTACTTACTGTTCCGGCAGGGGCTGTATTAAGGGTTACGCTTGTTCCGCTTTCATCCGTTATCAGATAGTATGATCCGTTTATCTTTACAAGCGCATTCTTTCTCAAGCCTTTTCCGCCGCTTATTGTAAGCACGCTTCCGTTTACTGCAGACGCTGTATTTTCATACCAGTAAAGGCTGTCTGCTTCATCATACACAAGTCCTGCATCTGTAAGTTTTGCGTCAGTAGAAATGTCTGTTTCTGCTTCGCTTCGTTTTTTGAGTACGTCATATACTTTCTTTACGCTTCCGTATTTTCGCTCAAAATAGAATGCAGTATATGCAAAGCCCGACTGGCCGTCTCCGCTTTCGTCTGCCTTTGCTCCGAATGTATACCAGCCGTTTTTCTGCTGTACATCACTGCTTATTGTTCCGCCTGGCACAGGAGCTGTATTGTCATAGTTTATGTTCAGTATGTCACTGGCAGTATGCGGCTGTCCTATAGTTACTGCATCCTTTGCCGTAATGCTTACGTCAAGGCTTCCGTTTCCACTTCCTGTTGCAAGAAGATATTTAAATGTAACTGTCTTTCCGTCTTCTGACCGTTCTGCTTTTGCTACGACTTTATTTTCTGCATCTTTTTTGTCTGCTGTTGTTATAACCCATTCTTTTCCATTTCCGTCTGTCTTGTCTTTAAGTTCTCCACTTACAAGTACGGCATCTCCTACCTTGAGATAGCTTATCATATCCCTGTCTTCTACAGTTCCGCTTAAATACCAGGCATCCTTTACGAACATGTCTTTTTCATATGCCCTGTCGGCCGTATGTGTCCCGTCTATGCTTTCTGCCTGGAAGAGTACCCTGTCCTTTATTACAGGTGTATCTGCGTCTACGCTTACCTTTCTTATTACATCGCGGCTGAACTTTCCGTCCTTGTCTCTTGCAATTACCCTTATTGCTATATTATTTGCCGGCTTTCCGCTTGCAGGGTCTAACTCTCCTTCTGCATTTATATCAAGCGTCCATGCTGCTCCGTTAGGACTTACAAGCACTGCATAGTCTGAAGCTGCTCCGCTTCCGTTCCATGCTTTGTCCGCATTCTGAGCTTCCGTCTTCGTAGCATCATAAGTCTGCATATTATAGATCTTGTAGCCGCCTTTATCCTTAAGGTACGTAAGGTCATCTGCTGTTACTTCAAAGTTTTCTGTGTTTCCCCAGTCTTTTGATGAAGCTTCACTGTCTTTTTCATGTGTAGTTGAAACTATCTGTACCCATACGCTGTCTACGCCGATATTTCCGTCACTTCCCTTTGTATCTGTAGCAGTTCCGTATATGCTTACGGTTCCTCCAAGGGTTGCTTCGTTCTGAGGATAGCTGAATACCATGCTAGGTCTGTCTCCCTGCGGGTCTACCGTAAGGGTAAAGACTGAAGTTTCTTTGTTTCCTGCCCCGTCAAGGCTTTCTATCCACAGCTTAAGCGGTACATAGTCTGTATATGAACTTACTATCGCATCCTCTGCCTGGGAAGTTGTGTCCCGCGCTGCTATTCCAAGATCTATTATGTACTTGTTCAGAGTCTTTGCGTGTGTCTGGGTCTCTCCGTCCGGCTTTCCGTCAAATACAAGTGACCATGATGAGGAAACGCCCTTTATTTCCTTATAGTCAGCTTCAGCCGGTGTAACTCCCTCCTTCTGTATCGCATAGCGCAGTGTTGCCGTCTCATCTACGCTTCCGAATGCCGTTACTTCTCCGCTTAGGTCTTCGCTTTCCTTTGGACTTAAAAGCTTTACTGCAGCCGGTCTGTAATCGTACTGTATTGACGGAGTCTGTGAACTTGTGTTTCCGGCTGTGTCTTCGCCTGTTACCTTTATGTTTACGCTTCCGTCAAGCTTCTTTGTCTTGAGTGTATTTAAATCTGCAGCACCGAGGGTTACGGTAAGTATATATACCTTTTCCCCGTTTTCTGTTTCTTCGCTTACTGTTCCGTTTACTGATATCTTCTTCTGTATTCCGCTTTCTGTATATACATACTCTGCACTTCCGGTACAGCTATTTATTTCGTTTGCATCTGTCGCTGTAAACTTCACGCTGACTGTATCGTTATCTCCTCCGGTTTTCAGCGATGTATAGTTGCTCTCAAACTCTCCGCGGCTTCCTGTCCTTACTCCCTTTACTATTACTTCCGGCGGAATTGTATCTGTCTTAAGATATAAGATTGAGTCATTCTTCTTTCCGCTTCCCTTTTCTCCGTAAAGGTTGTCTCCGTCTGCAAGGTATACTGCTTCCAGTGCCCATTCTTCCTTAGACTCAAACTCTTCATCCCCTGCATCCTTTACCTTGAAGTATATCTTCTTAGGTCCGTTTGCTGCTATTTCCTTCTTTGTATCTGTGTCATATGCTGTTCCCGTATAGAAGTTCTTAAGGTCATACTCAAACTCTCCGCTTTCCTTATCAAGGCCGTCTGTAATTTCGTGGCTCCAGTCTGTTCCGTCAAGGCTTATCCAAAGCTTCTTGATTTCTCCGTCATCATCGCTTATGCTGCCCTTTATTACTGTCTGGTTCTTGAGCCATACATAGCCGCTGTAATCTTCTGTTCCAGACGTTACTTTTCCCATTGCGTTTCCAAGCTTTATTGTCTGGAAACTGATTCTTGGTCTGTCTGTATTCTGGTCCACTTCCAGTGTTACAGGCTCTGCATATCCCTCATTTCCTGCCGTATCCTTTGCGCAGGCTGTAAGATATACCTTGTTTCCGTCTGATGCTAATCCGGTTGTATCTATCGATGAGAATGTAAATGTTGTTCCATGCTCTGCTTCTGAAAGCTGCTTCCAGCCGTCCGCTGCAGATTCCTTCTCTTCAAATGCAGCTTCTGTAGGTTTTACGCTTCCAACACTTTCCTTTGTCGTATAGTAAAGGATGAGTGTCTTTGCTTTCACTCCTGCCGTTTCTTCTTCTGTAACTAATCCGGATCCTGTATCTGTTGCACTTCCTTCTATATCTATGCTTCCGTTTACCTGTATTCCTTCCTTCTTTCCGTCAGCATCCTTCGGCTTTGTAAGCTTTACTTCAGGTGCCTTTACATCCGGTGTTATCGTTACTGCATTACAGGTATCCTCGTTTCCGGCATTGTCTTTCGCTACTGCATAGACCGTTATGTTTGACTTTGAACTTTCTGTTATTCCAAGTTCGCTGCAGTCAAGTTCATAACTCCATTCTCGTTTTCTTGGTGTCGCTGATGCTGCATCTGCTTCTGTCAGCACTGCATCATGCTCTGTATTTCCGAACTTTATCTTTACGCTCTTTACGCCTGCTGCATTGTCATCTGTATATCCGCTTAAAGAAATCGTGTTCTTTCCGTTTGAGAATCTTGTTTCGTCTATGTCACTTACAACCGTCGGCTTTGTGGTATCTACATTCAGTGTACAGATATAGTAATCCGTATCTCCTATCTTTACGCTGTTCAATGCAAGGTTTCCGGTGTTATCCTCTGCCACTATTACAAGATAGTTTTCTCCTTCGGCAAAGTCGTTCATCGTTGCTTCATAGTTGGTATTTACTGTCTTCCAGTACTTTCTGTATCCCTTGCTGTCTGTATGTCCTGTATTTGTTCCTCCGAGAGTCTTTCCTGCATCTTCATCTTCTTCACTTACATTATAGAATACCCTCTTTTCCTTTTCACTTCCGGTCTTTACCTGGTTAGGACTTTCCTTCACTTCATTGATGAGTTCTGTTCTTTTCGCTTCTGTTGATACATCTGGCGCTGAACCTGTATATACTTTGTAGTACAGCATCTTGATGCCGCTGCCGCCTTCATTGTCATCTGCTCGGCCCTTCAGCGTTATTGTTGTGTCCTTGCCGTAGGTATCACTCTTGTATTTGTTTCCTACCTCATCATCTATCTTTGCGTCACTTGTGTCTTTTGCAACCCCGTACTCTTCATTCTGGTTATCATTTTCATCCCAGTTTGATACCTTTCCTATTCTGAAAAGAAGGTCCTTTTCGCTTGAGTCTATTTCATGCTTAAACTGTGGCTCTTCATTATCAAACTTTATGCTGAGTGTTTCTTCCGTTTCGTTTCCGGCATTGTCGCTTACTGTAAGCTTTGCAGAAACTTCTCCGTCTCCGAATACGCTTTGTCTAAACTCGGCATCTGCCTCTGTCTCTGTCGTTACTCCGTTTGAATCTGTTGTCGTTATTATTTCCCTGTCAAACTTCCATACCGCAGTTGTTCCGCTGTTTTTGTATGTATGTGTCTTATTATTCTTGTCTTTTATTTCAAGTGTTATGCCGTCAAGTCCGCTCAGCTTATCATCGCACACTCCGCTTACGGTATACTTTCCGTCCTTTACATACCATATGCTTCCACTGTCATATGAGCCTGTTCCTTCAATCGCTGCCCTTGAGAACTCCGGTCCTACCTTATCCAGCGTAATCGTAAATGACTTTTCTTCCTTCTTTCCGGTCTCTTCACCTTCTTCATATGTTCCGTTATATCCGGTTACCGTCAGCTGACCCTGAAGGCTTTCTGTTGGTGTTATCTCTGCCTTCCAGCTTCTTATCGTTGTCTTGTCAACTATTGAACTGTATGAAGTAAATCCTTCTGGTATTTCCGTTTCGTTTCCTGCCAGAGCTGTCTGAGAATATGTTACCTTACTACTGTCTATCGCTGTATTTCCAAGTTTGAGTCCCAGTTCCTTTACTCCGCTTTCTTCGTCACTATATTCTCCAAGTATTATTATCTTCTTTGTTCCGTTCGCATATACTGTTCCGCCGGTCCTCTTAAGCTTTCCGCCTTCTGCTGTATACAGTAATGCCCTTGCTTCAGGTGCGCTTGTATCTATCTTTACTGTTATTGCTTCTCTTTCATATTCATTTCCGGCCTTGTCTACAGCCTTTATGTAAAGATTCTGCTCTTTTTCTCCCTTGAACGTTACGGTTCCCTTATACTTTCCGCCTTCTGGAGTAAACTGTGTCCATGTTATTACCGTATTGTTTTCAGAATCCTTGCTTTCTATTCCGCCGTATACACTTCCGATTCCGCTCTTGATGCCGCCGCTTGTCTTGTCATCCGCACTTACTGCTACGCTGACTGTCTTCGATCCCTGCCATTTTGAAACGGTATTTCCGGTAGTTATTGTCTCACTGCCGACTTCTACTGCCGTTACTTCCGGTTCTGTCTTGTCTACGGTTATCTTCGAACTCTTTTCGTCACTCTTTCCTGCAAAATCTTCGGCAGCTACCTTTACTGTATATTCGCCCTCGCTAAGTCCTGAAGCCTCTATTACCTTGCTGTAATATCCGTAATTTGCCGGAGCTGCACTTAAAGTTAGTAATTCGCCATCTCCTTCACTTTCCCCGTTCTTTGTTACCTTAATTACTGCCTTGTCTACAGGTCTTGGGCTCGTATTGTCATCATATGCACTTCCACTTGCTGTTATGCTGCTGTCGGCTTTTCCGTTCAGGTACTCTCCGCTCACACTCAGGCTTACGCTCGGAGCTGCCTTGTCATATCTGAAATATCTTGTTTCAGTTTTCTCATTTCCGGCCTTGTCCTTTACGTATACTTCTGCCGTATGTACGCTCGCAGCTTCCTTCGTATTCTCTGCAAAACTGCTGCCTACTGTATACTGATAGGTCAGTTCATCTGTTAAAAGATTATTCCATTCTCCACCGTCTATCCTTATCTTTCGCTCTGCAGCTCCTGATTCGTTATCCTTCGCTTCTACATTCAGGTATATGGTACTTCCGCTGAACCAGTACTGTGAGTCGGTATTATCTTCTGTATCTGCTGCATTCGTTACGTCCGGTACAGGCTTCGTCTTGTCAAACAGTACCTTTGCAGACACCTTCTTCTTTCTTCCGTCTGTTACCCTTGTACTGCCCCCGCTCGTTCCGCTTATGTCTTCTGCTTCGGCTTCTATGCTGTAGTCGCCCTCTGTCGTTATCTCATAGACTCCGCCTGTAAGCGTCTTTGTTTCTCCGTTTACTCTGAGCGTTGTTCCCTTTATTCCGTTATCGTCGTCTGCCTCTACCTTTACATAGATCTTTTCTGCTGCGTCATTTTCATTGTATATATACTCGCTGCCTTCTGTATATGTCACCCCGTCAAGGCTTACCTTTATCTTTACTGCAGGCTCGCTGTTGTCTACATAAAAACTTCTGCACTGTACTCCGCTTACGTTTCCTGCATTATCCTCTGCCTTTATGATAAGCGTCTTCTCGCCTGTTCCAAGGCTTGCGTTTATCGTCCAGCGGCTTGAACTCTGCTCCAGCTTTTCCCATACGCTTTCAGGGTATGCACTCTCTGTTACCTCTGCAGCATTTACCTTTCCTTCTGCTATCTTATACAGGATTCTCTTGAGTCCAAGTCCTCCTTCATTATCCGTCGCATTTCCAGCTAATCTGTATGTTATCTTTCCTTCACTGTCAGGACTTCCCTTTACGCTGTCTTCTCCATACAGTCCTTCACCTGGGTTTTCTATTTCTATCACTGGTGCTGCAAGGTCTATATTAAGAGTTACTTTTCTTGTCGTTCTATTTGCTGCCTTGTCTTCTGCACTTATGCTTATTTCGTATTCAGGACTTCCGCTCAGGTTTGCTTCCTTAGGAAGTTCCTCGCTCTCCCATTCTCCTGTTTCCGCATTATATGTTACTGTTATTTCGTCTGAGCTTGTATTTCCTTTCTTCTTCTGGCTTATCTTTACGCTTCCGCTCTTGATTCCCCACTCATCCGTTACTGTTCCGTACAGTTTTATCTTCTTTCCGCTGTTTATTACAGGACTGTCTCCGCTTACGCTGTTCAGACTTCCCCAGCTTCCGTCTTCCTTCTTTTCTTTGTATCCGCTTATGGTTACCACTGGATCTGCTGTATCATAGATCCATTCATATTCTGCTTCCCTCTTTAATCCTACTCCGTCTGTTACTTCTACAGTTACCTTTTTCTTTCCTTCGCTTTCAAACACTCCGCCGGCAGGAAGCTCACTCTTCTTTATTGTATACCTTCCTCCCTCGCAGTCCAGCCATCCTGTGCTTCTGACTGTGCTTTCTGTTCCGACATTTTCTGTATTTTCTATCTTTATTCTTACCTGCTCGATTCCTGATCTGTATTCTCCCTCTGCACTTCCGTCTTCGTACTCTGCCGTAAACGTCATGCTGCTGCCCTTTGTTTCCTCTGTTCCAGGCTTCTTAAGGTCATTTATAACCGGCTTCTGATTATCGAATCTTACGCTTACATTCTTCTTTCTTGAAAATCCGTTTCCGTCCTGTGTCTTTAACTGATATGTTATCTTTGATGCACGGCTTCCGTCGCTCTTCTTTATCGCTCCCGCTTCTATTTCATCCTCATATACCTGGTTTTCTCCCATCGGTAATTCTACACCTGTAACTCTCTCTGCATCCGTCATGTCTACTACATTGTCTTCATAGCTTCTGTACAGCCACAGTCCTTCCACAGAATCTGTATATGAGTATTCTATCCTTACCTTTGCCTTCTTGTTTTCTGTTTTTGCCTGTTCTTCTGTCGATATGTAGTCCGGAGTTCGCTCAAGACTCATGTCTATCATGCTTCCGCTGGCTCCCAGGTAGAATGCAAATATCTGCTCTGCTCCGCCCTCTCCGGCACTCTCCTTTACAGGATTTCCCTTTGTGTCTTTTCCGCTTACGCACACCTTATAGAAGTTGTCTGTCTTTACTCCCGGTGTTGTCGTGATTCCTATCGTTCCTGTCGTATATTTGTATGATGTTCCGACTGTACTTCTTGCGTCTCCGTACTGTCCCTTTTCCAGCAGTACTATCTTTTCTTCTCCCAGGCTTTTTCCCTCGTCATCACATCTTTCAAGCCAGATTTCTACGCTGTCCGGGTCTATCGTTATCTTGTCCAGTCCCGGGCTTACCTCTATTACCAGGTTCCGGCTTTCATTTACCACTGTATATGACGTCAGCGCATTTCCGTTTTCTCCGGTCATACGCGCTCCGCTCTTCAATCCGCTTAATCCTGTTACCGTAAAGGTCGGGTCATTGTCCGGATTCACGCTGAACCGGCCTTCCTCTACTTTCTTTTCTCCAAGCTTTGTCTTTACGTCCGTACTTGCCGCACTGCGCTCGCTGCTGCTTCCGTACGTTCCGTTCATCATTGCGTACAGTTCGGTTATCTTATAGTTCGAAAGAATTTCACTGTATATTTCACTGTACAGATAGTATTCCTTTGCTGCGTTTCCTTTCTTGTCCTGCTCGCTCTGTTCGCTGCCGTCTTCCGGGTATCTCTGCGCTCCGTCGTATGCTGTTATCTTACACCATAACGGCTTTGTGCCTTCCTTGCTGTTTCCGTAAATTCTTCCGTAGGCTTCGTCTCCGAACTTCGCTACGTCCATCTCGATGCTGTTCGGTACGTTCTTCAGCTCTATCGTATCCAGAAGGTTTGTGCAGCTTTCATCTCCATACACGCTCATCTCTATAAGCGATACACCGCTGTCGTCGGCTGCCTGCCCTTCTATGCTTACCGTCTGGCCGTATGTATCGCTGTCCAGGTCGCTTTTCTTTGTGCTTGGTCTTGTCAGTACTACTACCGGTGCTGTGTTATCTAGAGTAATCTGTCGGATTGCAATTGTTGAATGGTCGGCTTCATCTGTTATCTTTACGGTTGCTTCGTAGGTGCCGTCCTTTACACCCTCTTCTACAGGATTAATCGTACAGAACCAGATATTATTAGGATTTGAATCTGAGGCTTTTGTGACTGTACATGCTTTTGATAAGATTACAGTTCCTGACCCATCATCTTCGAGAGTTTTGAGAGTAAGTTTGACTTCTTTTATTGTACCATCATCGCTCCAGTTACCGCGGAAAGAGAAGGTATCGCGTATAATTGCACCAACTTCTGGAGTGTTAATCTCAATCTGAGGTACTTGCGTATCAACCGCTGAACCCAGACCTATCTCGCAGGAAAGGAAAAGAGAAATAAATATAGATAATACAAAAACACCCAGTTTCTTCATTTAGAAATCTCCCATTTTTAATGTAACACCCAATTTCAAAAGAAACATTTTTAAATAGATATTATTATTCAACTTCTATTTTCGGTTTATTCTATAATTATCTTGAATTTCTCTCCTGTAACTTATAACAAATAATTATAATTATTTGCCCAAAAAAAAGCCCTTTAGAACGCACAAATTCTAAAGAGCCCCTCAGCCATAAATATAATATAATTTTTTAAATTTATCAAATTTTTTCTATAATATAAGAAAAATCTTATTAATCGAAAAAGACCCTCGGGTCAAGCCCGAGGGTGACAATTTACATCGAGATGACAGCCTATTTTGCCCCAAAAATATCAAAGTATCCAGCCACAAATACAACCAGAATGATAAGAGGTGCAATGAAGCGCAGGTAGAACTTAACTACCTTGTTCTTAGGGAACTTAATTCCGTCTCCGGCATCAGCTTCGGCGATAAAGCCGTCCCAGCCCCAGCCCTTCTTAAGTGTACAGAAGAGGAGGAAGAGCATAGATCCGAGTGGAAGGAGGTTCTGGCTTACGATGAAGTCTTCCAGCGCATCGATAGAACCGATGTGTGAACCGAAGTGAACTCCAGACCAAACGTTCATACCAAGAGCAGCAGGAGTTGCAAGAATCAACATAGCAACAAAGTTGATGAGAACTGACTTGCGGCGGCTCCAGCCGAATTTATCCATTGGGAAAGCAACGATATTCTCGAATACGGCAATTACTGTAGAAAGGGCGGCAAAGCTCATGAAGAGGAAGAAGAAGGCACCAACGATGCGGCCTGCTACAGGTCCCATTGAGTTGAATACGTTAGGAAGTGACATGAAGGCAAGACCAGCACCAGAAGAAGCTTCTACATTGAAAGCAGCACAAGCCGGGAAGATGATAAGGCCGGCACAGATTGCTACGAAAGTA
>JAEEVL010000041.1 GCA_016290875.1 Ruminococcus sp. | reverse complement strand
ACTCTGCAGGGAGTGAATTGGATCACAAGGTTAAAGAAGGAAATCCTGATACGCCTTTATATCAGATGAACTGATATGCGAATATTGAGAAAGAGGTGATTTTTGCCCCTGAGAATAGTATAGCAGGTTAAAATCCGGTCGCATTCAGCGCCCGGATGCTCACATCGGACGGGCAGTGCCCGCCGATTCTTCGGCATTTGCTGAGATGAGCACATAGGCGTCTTTTCCTGAGTTATCCAAAAAATCAGGCGTCTTTTTTGAGAAAAATCCCCGATAAAGGCTATGTTCAGGGAGATATGGGAGGCGTCTGAGCAGCAAAATTGCCGCTGTGAGAGGAGTGATATAGATACACTGAGCCGACCCGAAAGGGAGCTCAAAAAAGTCTGGGTTTGAAACACGCGAGCCCAGCAAACGCAGTACGATATGATTTTGTACTTGTCGATTTTTAATTGAATATTTGGAGGGAGGCAGATGTTATGAGTGTAAACCTTGAAAAAACTCATTGCAGTGAAGATCCCGAGGTGCAGTCCGTAACGCATCACGACTGTACTGTTGACGGTGTCACCTATCGTGTTTGGTCTGCTTTCCTCGGCAGGAAAAAAGCTGAAGATTCACTCGGAGCTCTCATGCTCCGACAGCTCGAGAGGGGGTATGAAACTCCTGCCGTTGATGCAAAGCAGACCGAGAGCAAGTCGGTATAAAAACCGAAAAGAGTTTTTTGTTCAGTCCTACGAAATCAGCCGAATGCACTGGATTCCGAAGCGGATATGTGGTATACTGTCCGTGTAAGGATCTGCTGCACGGCTGAGAAAGGAGTAATAATGAAAAACAAACAGCCTAAAAAAGCAGCGCTGTATTGCAGACTCTCGGTCGATGACGGGCGAATGGGCGAAAGCGTCAGCATTGGCTCGCAGAAATTATTACTGGAGCAGTACTGCAAGGATCATGCGATAGATAATTACGAAGTGTACGATGACGATGGATACAGCGGCACTAACTTCGACCGCCCAGCGTTCCAGAGAATGTTTGAAGATATTCAGAACGGACTGATAGATACTGTTCTGGTAAAGGACCAGTCACGATTCGGAAGGTCGTATATCGAAGTCGGAATGTACGTCGAGAAGTTCAAGGAGCTCGGAGTTCGTTTCATAGCAGTCAGCGATAACTATGACTCTATGAAAAACGAAAACGATATGATGTTCCCCATGCGAAACGTGCTGAACGATTACTTCGCACGCGAGGCTTCGCTCAAAACAAGAACAGCGAAGAAAGCAAAAGCGAAGGCAGGACAGTACATTGGTTCAAAGCCGCCGTTCGGTTACAAGCTCGATCCTAACGACAGACATCACCTTGTTATAGATGAGCCTGCCGCTGAGACAGTGCGAAGGATTTTCAGAATGGCAGCGCAGGGTATCGGCTTCAATAGGACCACGAAAATCTTCCGCGAGGAAAAAGTCCTCACGCCGATAGCTTACTTCAATCTCCATAATCCCGACTACTTCAAATCGGATTATTGGAGAAGGGAGTTCGACTGGCACGTTACTTCTATCCGAGTGATACTTGAAAACGAGGTCTATCTCGGGAAGCTTGTTTACGGAAGACGAAAAAACGTATCTATGAAAAGCAAGAAGAAGGTGTTCTGTCCACGCGAGGAATGGATAATAGTTGAGAACTGTCATGAACCGATAATCTCACAGGAACTGTGGGACGACGCGCACAGAATGATGAGCGTAAAACGCCGCGCGACTAAAACAGGAGAGTTTCAGATATTCGCTGGACATCTGTACTGCGCAGACTGCGGTCATGCGCTCACCTATTCGCAAAAGAAACGCCGCGACGGTACATACCACGGAGCATACTCATGCTGGCTATACAAAACTCACGGCAAGGAATACTGTGCATCGCATTACATCAACTACGATGTGATATATGACATTGTCCTTAAAGATATGCGACGGGTGCTGAAGTCATACCGCAAAAACAAAGACGAGTTCATAGCTTTCCTTAACAACAAATGCAGCGGCATCAGCACTCAGAGGATAGCGCAGCTGAAAAACGAACTTAAAAAGTCGCAGAACAGAATCGAAGAACTCAATCATCTGCTTAACAAACTCTATGAGGACAATGCGCTTGGAAAGCTGCCCGACGATCGTTATGTTCAGATGTCCAACAGATTTGAAAAAGAGCTGCATGAATTAATGACAGCTGTATCCACAATAACAGAGGAGCTCAATAAGTATTCGTTCCAGAACAATGAAACTGAAAAGTTTACAAATATCATAGACCAGTACACTGACATAAAAGAACTGGATTCTGAAATAATCAACGAGCTTATAGATAAGATACTTGTTCATCATAAGGAAGAAATTGACGGCAATACTTATCAGCAGGTCGAAATATACTATAAGTTCGTAGGAAACTTGAGTCGAACCGCGAAAAATGCGGCATAAAGGCAATAGAGGGAACGAACGTTCCCTCTATGTCCAAACACGTAGTCGCAGGTTCGAGTCCCGTCACAAGCTCCAGCACAGAGCCTGTGCGCCAAATCACGTTGGCGCTCGCAGGCTCGCTTTCTTTTTGCAGACGACTTACTCTGCTTTTGCTTACGTAAGAGTATCTGAATTTTAACAAACGACAATAAACCGCTTAGAAGTCTGTTCTAAGCGGCTTTGTTTTTGGTGATTGAGTATTCTTTCACTTCCGTTCCCTTTTTAAAACAGAAAGCAAGGCAAAGGAAACAGTATATACAGTTGATATTAAGATTAATGCAAAAAGCACTCCATTAATCAAAGTGTAAAGGTTTCCTGTCGCGATATGATCGCCGTTTATCAGTGAAAGCACGAACACAGTAAAGCAAGTTACAGAAACGATCAGGCAGCCGATACTCTTTTTGACGATATTACTGTGCATTGATTCTTTTGAGCAAAGATAAGCTGAAGCAATTATTAAAACAAGTGCGACAGCAGCAGCGGTTACGATGCTGATGAACAGAGCTGGCTTGATAGTTTCGTTGCCGATATTGAGCCATAGTCCAGCAAATCCATAGAGTGAAACACACAGTGTTAATGACATGACAGCAATTTTATTTTTCAGCATAGTGATCTCCTTGAAATAACAGATAGTGAAATGTATAAGTGAATTAAGAAATAGAATGATTCATGATGCTTATCAATTATAACGTAATATTAAACAGGGAATGTCTTTGATTTACGATAGTTCTTCTGCAACAGATTTTCAGATAGGTGCAATGGTAGCAAAGTTGGTGTAACCTTTTCACGAGACTAAGAAACCTAGAAACCTTACACCGAAAATGCTACCTTTGTCACCGATATTCCCATGTGCCGGAAGCGAATAATTAACTGCTTCCGTAAGAGGGGTGAAAAAAGTGAAAAAGTTGGTGTAACCTTTTCGCGAACCTAAGAAACTTTAAAACCTTACACTGAAAAATTCACCTTTTTCACCAATACCCCAATATGCCGGAAGCTGATAATTTACTGCATCCATCAGCGCAGCATACCCATAGCGTGCTTGGCGGCTATCATTCCGAATGTGTAGCAGCGTCCGAGAGAAAGACCTGTCTGGTGGAAGGGATAATCAGCTCCGCCGTAGAACGGACCGCCCAGGTTTCCTGCACAGTAAAGTCCCTCGATAGGCTTACCGTCGGAGTCGAGAGCCTGAGCGTTTTCATTGGTGATAACTCCCGAGACCTCGGCAGATACGCGGATATGTTTTCTTGCTCCCCAGAACGGAGCTTTTTCTATTTTGTGCATATACTTTACAGGCTTGCCGAAGTCTGTATCGCAGCCTTTTTCGCAGAGCTCGTTATAGCGGTCTACGGAAGCCTTCATCTTGTCGCAGGGAATGCCCAGTTCATTTGCCAGTTCTTCAAGAGTATCGCATCTGTGAAGGTCGATAAGGTTCTTGAAAACGCCCTGCGGCTCTTCGACAGCTCCGGGTATGAACTTCTCCATGACAAACGGCGGAACGCATCCGTCAACGAATTCGTCTTTGTCCCACTCTGTATAGCTGTTGTCATATATCGCACAGTACCAGCCTTTTGAACCGTCCTTGTGGTCGGCATCGAGCATAGAACCCTTGAATTTCGGCTGATATTTCAGCAGGTTTCCCATGTATACAAAGCCTGTGTACTCATTGGTGAAGCGCTCTCCCTCCATGTTGAGGTAGAGGAACGGTTCCTCGAACATGAGCGCGGAATCGAAATCGTGCATCATTTTAGTGTGACCGAGGTTTTCCATTTTTGCGCCTGCACTTATGGCAAGGATATGACCGTCACCTGTTTTGCCAAACTGCTTCTTGTCGAACTCCGCAATATCAGGACACCAGCGCTTTACCATAGCGGCGTTGTTGGTGTAGTCTCCGGTAGCGAGAATGACAGCCTTTGAAGCGTTGAACTGAATGTACTTTCCGTCCTTGCTCTTGGCGATCACGCCTGTGACACGCTTGCCGTTCGTGACCAGCTTCACAGCAGGAGTTGAGAAATAAGCGTGCAGGTTATCGTGTTTCGCCATGATGTTATTGAGGGCGTTATGGAGAGCATTTCCCACGTTCAGCGGCTTCGGTCCTATCCACGGTGCCCAGAAATAGCAGTGGTCGTCGCCGTAATCGTAGCTGTTCATGCGGTCTTTCCATACGCCTGTGAAGTCACCGCTGGTGCTTCTGAACGCACAGAGCTTGTCGCCGTCGTTGAGGAGTTTTGCACTTTCGGCGTTGTTGTCCACCTTGCTGCCGTCACCGTACTCAGTCTCCTTTGTGAGTCCTGCACGGTTGAGGAACCACATCATAGCTTCCTCTGAATGTTCGGCATATGCGCGGAGCTGCTTTGTATCAGCTCTCCAGTCGCAGAGACTGTTTGTGTGGTGTATCCATTTGGAAATGCCTGCCTCTGTGGAGCGTGACTTTATTATCGCAGAGCCGCAGTTTCCCTGAGAAATTACTGTTGATTCCTTTTGCAGGAGAGCAGTTTTAGCTCCCAGTTCAGCCGCCCAGCCTGCCGCAGGGACTCCCGAAGCGCCTGCGCCTACGACTACTATTTCATAATCCTCTGTACGGTCGGGGACTATATTCCCAAGCTCGCAGACTGAATCACTGACTTCTGCCGCGGTTATTCCGTCGGGTACTGCATTTATTGTTTTATCCATGATATATCATTCCTTCCGTTAAAAATAACTGTCTGTTTCAATTATAGCACTTCTGTAAGAAAAGACAATTCATTTATGCAAAGGCTGTTGATGATTGTTCAACACTATATATTGCTTGATAGTGCTGAATGTGGTATAATTTAATAAATCTAAGTATTTTGTGATAAGAAATTATTAGTAAGGCTTTGATATAGCAGCAAGGAGGTCAGCATATGGTCGGTTCTGTGTTAAAACGAATTATTTCACTTGCAGCGGCGTTTACTGTTTTGCCCGGTGTGCCCATAGCATATTCTGTGGAAACTGTTTCAGATGATGCTTTATACGAGGAGCTCGGCGGTGCGGAATTGCCTGAGGGTTGGCTGTTGTGGCATAGCTACAACAGTTATATCGACCTCGACAGTCAGCTGTATCTGCGTACGCCCGACGGTACGGTCAGAACAGTCAGCGGTGATTTCATTCACGCGATGAACGGCAGCTTTGGCAGGTCTCCCGAGCAGTTTACATTTATGGCGATAGACCGGACGGCTGACGAATGGGATATATACCTTTCTGACCGTGGAGAGATAACAAATCTCACTCAGAACAGCGGTTTTAGGAACGAAGATCCAAAGTTCTCGCCGGACGGCAGAACTATCGTCTTCAAGCGCAGTCGCTGGAATGAAAGCGTTTCTGATTTTGTCTGTGACCTTGCGCTCCTTGACGTAAAAACAAGAGAAGTCACAATGCTGACCGATGACTTTGCCGAAGAAGCTATGCCTTACTTTTCGGCGGACGGTAAGTACATCTATTGCGCGAGATACACACAAGGTATAGGTTCGATATGCAGGTTTGATCTAAGTCCCCAAACATACGAAACTATTTTCAGTGAGAATGGCGTAAATGCCTATTATCCGGTTGTCTGCGGCGATAAGCTGTACTTTACTAAGTGGTTTTCTGCGGACAATCACTGCGATCAGATAATGTGCTGTGACGGCGGAGAAATAACGTCCGTTCCGTTTGATTCGGACAAGTACGACTGCTCGGACGCTTGTCCTGTTGACGGCAGAAAAATGGTGTTCAGCAGCACTATGAACGGTGACTACGACCTGTACTATTATGACGGCTGTCAGGTTTCTTCGCTGTCGGAGCTGAATACGGATAAGAATGAACTCGGTGCGGATTATTTTGCTTTTGATTCGGTCATAGGTGATGTCAATGCGGACGGTGAATTCAGTATCGCAGACATTGTGCTGTTTCAGAAATGGCTGCTTGCTTCGCCTGATGCCAAACTTGAAAACTGGCGGAATGCCGATCTTTGCGGTGACGGTAAACTCAACGTATTCGACCTTTGTCTGATGAAAAGAGAATTGTTTGAGAAATAAGCTATGGATAATAATGAATAACATCAATTTTATTATTATGCATTATCTTACAGTTGCCGAAAATCAAAAAATGTGGTAAAATATAAGTGGGGAATCTCAAAAACCAAAGTGTAAATGGAGGTATAAATATGTGGGCGTATGAAAGCGTATTCTATCAGATCTATCCGCTTGGTTTCTGCGGAGCACCGTTCGGAAATGACGGTGTCCCTGAATCAAGGATACTGAAGGTCATTGACTGGGCAGACCATATCAGGGAACTCAACTGCAACGCGGTCTATTTCTCGCCGATATTTGAGTCTGATTCACACGGCTATGACACAAGAGACTATACAAAAATAGACTGCCGTTTGGGCACCAATGAGGACTTTGCAAAGGTATGCAGCGAGCTCCACAAAAGAGGGATCAAGGTCGTACTGGACGGAGTATTCAATCACGTTGGCAGAGGCTTCTGGGCGTTTCAGGACGTTCTTCACAACCGTGAAAATTCACGCTATAAGGACTGGTTCCATATCAACTTCGGCGGAAATTCCTGCTACAATGACGGATTCTGGTATGAAGGCTGGGAAGGTCACTACGAACTTGTAAAGCTCAACCTGTGGAATAACGAAGTCGTTGAGCATATCTTCTCATGTATCAAAGGCTGGGTAGAGGAATTTGATATTGACGGTCTGAGACTTGATGTTGCATATTGTCTTGATAAGGAGTTCCTGAAGAGACTTCGCAGCTTTACAAGCGGACTCAAAGAGGATTTTGTCCTCATAGGTGAGCTGCTTCACGGTGATTATTCGCAGTTTGTGAACAACGATATGCTTCATTCGGCAACGAATTATCAGTGCTACAAAGGTCTGTACTCAAGCTTTAACAGTATGAATATGTTTGAGATATGCCACTCGCTTAAAAACCAGTTCGGACCTGAGCAGTGGTGTCAGTACAGAGGTATGCATCTGCTCAGTTTTGTTGACAACCACGATGTTTCAAGAATTGCAACGATACTTACAAACAAAAATCACATTCCGCTTGTATATGCGATAATGTTCGGAATGCCTGGAATACCGTGTATCTACTACGGAAGCGAATGGGGTGCGGAAGCTGACAAAAAAGACGGCGATCCTGCACTGAGAGTATCCTTCGACCAGCCGGTAGACAATGAACTTTCGGCATATATTGCTAAGCTCGCAAAAATACACCGCGAGAGCAAGGCTCTTTGCTACGGCGATATAAGTGTGCCTGTACTCACTAATAAACAGTGCATAATCCAGCGCAGATGCGACGACGAGAGGATACTTATCGCTATAAATGCGGACGGCCAGCCTTTTACAGCGCACTTTGACGCAGGCTGCGGCACGGCTGATGAGCTTATAACAGGTACAAAGCACGATTTCGGCGGAGGAAGTGAACTGCCGCCTTATTCAGCACAGATATGGAAAATGGAAAGATAATTACTGTCCGGTCTTTGACACTCTGATGTACGTATAATAGTATTGCCCCGAAGCGTTCAAAAGCGCTTCGGGGCTTTGTTTTCTGATTTCGCGGCGGTGTGGAACAGAGTTTACCTTTCCAGAACAAATCGGACAACTTCAACATTTCCATCCATTTCCAATGACTTAATATAAAAACCGCATTTTTCTGTATAGAATAGGACATTTTCGCTTTTATCTGCCGGAGTGACCAGTGTAAACTGTTTCCAATCGGTATAATATGACTTTACGAATTCCATTGCAGATGTTCCGATACCTTTTCCCTGAAACTCCGGAATAACACATAGGCATCCGACTTCGTAAATACCTTTTTGCAATTCTTTGCATGAAATACATCCAACCGGTTTTCTATTGTACAGGATCAGGAATTTTGGGAACTCAATGATCGAACGTTTCATCATTTTCGCGGTCTTTCCATATGCAGGACATTCGCCGTATTTTATATAATCGTTATAGAACGAAGAATTGTAAATATCTATCAGCAACTCTGCATCTGATAAGTCAGCTTTTCTGAATTCGGTTTTCATAGATAGCAACTCCTCAAATTCTGTTTAATGATAGAACACAATTATAGCACAGCATAGATATGCTGTCAATATCGGACAGGAGCCTTTACACACGGACGGGTATATGCAGCTTTTATTTATATTTATATTGAAAATAAGTGCGTTTTAAGTTATAATATGTAAAAAGAGAGGTGACGGAATTGAGCAGCATAGTAATACTCACAGGCAGTATGAGAAAAAACGGCAATACAGCGCGCTTGGCAGAGAGCTTTGCCGCAGGTGCTTCTGAAAACAATAACGTGGAGATAGTTTCGGTTGCCGAATACAATGTCGCTCCATGTACAGGATGCAACAGCTGTTTCACACGGGAGGGCGGCGCTTGCTTTCAGAAGGACGATATGGTGAAGATATACGAAAAGCTGAAAAATGCTGATATAGTAGTTATTGCGTCACCGGTGTATTTTTACGGTATAAGCGCACAGCTGAAAGCTGTTGTGGACAGGCTCCACACGCCGATGAGAAACACTTTTCATATTAAGAAGCTTGGTCTGCTGCTTGTAGGAGCGGCGGAACTTCCCAACCTGTTTGAGCCGATAATAATGCAGTATCAGATGGTGCTGGACTTCTTCAAACTCGAAAGCATCGGAAAAGTTCTTGTGCGCGGAGTCAAGGATATTGGCGACATTGAAAACAGCTCTGCACTTAAAGAAGCGTATGAGCTGGGAAAATCATTAGTATAGAAAGAAGACGTTTGTTATGGAATACTCCGAAGTTCAGAAAATAGCCAAAGACACCATAGAATATATAAAAACGAGGATATCGGCAGGAATGGAGCTTGCTGAGATAAGACGGCTCTGTGAGGAAAAAATGCTTGCATCAGGAGCGGATTCATTCTGGTACTGGGATGTAGGAGCTTTTGTATTCTCGGGCGATGAAACAACAATTTCAGTATCGGGCAGGGAGTATGTTACTTCCGACAGACGGATAGCTCCCGATGACATCATAACTATCGATCTCAGTCCGCAGAACGGCAATATATGGGGAGACTATGCGCGGACGATAATTATCGAAAACGGCAAAGTCGTCGATGATATAAACAGCATCAGAAATGACGAATGGCGCAGAGGTCTGCTCATGGAAGAAGAACTGCATAAGGAGCTCATAGCATTTGCGGTTCCGCAGACAACTTTTGAAGAACTGTATTATCATATCAATCAGCTTATCACTTCGAGAGGCTTTGTAAATCTCGATTTCCTCGGCAATCTCGGACACTCTATCGTGAAGGACAAGAACGATCGTATCTATACCGAGAAAGGCAATACTGCGCCGCTTTCGTCAGTGGACTATTTTACGTTTGAGCCGCATATAAGCGTTCCTGATTCAAAATACGGATATAAGAAGGAAAATATTTATTACTTCAAGTCGGGCAGGCTTATTGAACTGTAAAACAGATGATGGGAAGTATTACGTCAGAATAAGGAGGAATCATATGAAACGTGAATTAGGTATTGCACGCTGCGGACTTGCGTGCTGTTTATGCTCAGAGAATGTAAAATGCAAGGGCTGCGGACAGGATGGCTTTCTTGAACTGGACTGGTGCAAGGACGCTGAATGGTGTGAAAACCGGAAGTGCTGCATCGAAAAGGGCATTGTGAGCTGTTATGAATGTTCTGACAGCGAGTGCAGAAAAGGACTGTTCGGCAGTAAGATAAAGCCGCTTGCGTTCACGGAATTTGCACGTAGATACGGCGTTGAAGATCTGCTTGACTGTCTTGGACGCAACGAAAAGGCAGGCATAGTATATCATCGCGAGGGCATAATGGGTGATTATGATGATTTTGATGATGCCGATGAACTGATAAACTATATAAAAACGGGGCAGAGATAATGAGTGCGGAACATATCCGGCAGACAGCTGAGGAATTGCCGTATTGCTTTCAATAAGAGAAAAAAGCGTTCCTTCTTTGTGAAGAAACGCTTTGATTTTTGATATAACAGCCGTGTTTAATATCTGACAGTTTCCTCATCGCAGAAAAAGCAGGTTATGTCCATGATACTGTGTTTCCTGGCAGAACGCAGTCCTTTGACAAATCTCTTAGAGATCTTTTGATGTATGATCAAAGCTGCTATAAGAACAAATATCGAGACAAAAGGCAAGTAAAATGCGGCACCTATTATTTCATCCTGAGTCGAAAACTCCGGATCGCTATCGGGGTCCACAAAATAGAGAAGAAAAGCCAGTATTTCGAGCAGTATAAATATAGTCAGGAAGTGCTTTTTGCTCCTGCTGTTGAACGGGACATCGGAAGAGACAAATTCGCCTGTCTGACCGTTCATAGCAAATGTATAGTCCTTGTTCCTGTGGCGTACATTAAGGAGCCATACGGGAACGAGATAGTAAGTGAGCTGTTTTTCTTCTATCGTTGTTCTGTTGAGAGAAGCCAGAGGGTCGAAGCTTTTTCCGGTTTGATCGGACGCTTGTATCAGGCAAGCAGTCCTTACTTCCCTGTCAGCGGAATCCATAGCGTTCTCGGCACCGATGGTATATCTGCTTGCGTAGAAGCCTGTAAGACAGGATTCGGTGAAATCCTCTGCCTCGTCGTATATGAAAGGCTCAACGGAATACAGGATGTCCTTTTTGAAATCCGTTGCGGGGATAGGGTAATCCTTTATCTTATATATCACACCGGTGGACTTATTCAGCTTTGAATTGCAGGTGCAGCTGTACACCCATATCGGGATATAGCAGCCGAAGATATTGTCCGTGACGGACGGATCAGAAAAATCCTTTGGCGCATATCCTGCACTCGCTATGTTCTCTCTGTATTTTTCGGCGAATTCCTCTGCTTTGACCTTGAACGGTATCACCTTGTCGGGACGCAGGTCGCCTGCGAAATTCGAGGAAACAACTACATTGTGACCGCAGAAAGGGCATTTTGCCGAAGCTGTAGTATTCTTTGTTATGATATTACCGCCGCATGAGGAACAGGTGTACTCTGTGAATTCTTCGAGCATATCGGGTTCCCATACGTATTTTGTCCGCTCCACCCAGTCAAAATCCGAAAGCTTTTCGTCGGTAACTTCGTTGAAGTGAGAGCGCATATATTCAAGTTCATAGCTGCTTTCGCAAAAGCTGCACACCACGCGCTGCTTGTTGATGTCAAAATGCATCGGAGCACCGCATGATGGGCATTTATATTCTGTCACATCTGACATTGAGTACACCACCTGTTTCATAAAATTATGTTTTAAATTAAAATGAATTATAGCATAATACTGCATAAAAGTCAAGGTAACACAGAGTATTTTACGGATACTCAACTGCGACCCGTTATATAGCTCCTTATAGACAAATATTATAGCCGGAACACTTGTAAAAAGTTCTTTTTTATGTTATACTTATTATACCAATAGGAATTGTAAAATATAAAAGGAGCGGTATAATATGAGAATATCATCAAAGGTAGAATGCGGCATTATTGCGCTAATTGACATCGCAGTAAATGCTCGCGGCAATAACATAGTCAAACTCAATGCAATATCAAAGCGGAACAACATCTCTGCAAAATACCTTGAGCAGATAGTACCGCTTCTGAAACACGGAAACTTCCTGAAAAGCGTTAAGGGTTCTGGCGGCGGATACGCTCTTTCGCGCGATCCTTCTGAAATATCGGTCAATGAAATAGTCAATGCTCTTGATGATACGATATTATCTCCGTCTGTTTTCAATGAGCAGCTTGAGCCGACTGCGACTTCTGCAATAGCGGAATGTCTGTGGGAACCGGTCAATGATTTCCTTCAGCAGTTTTCCGAGAAGCTGACTCTCAAAGACCTCGCAGACAAGTTTACAGAGAAGCAGGTTGAAAAACTCGAACCAATGTATTACATATAACGCAGAAATTTCGGAGCGTCTAATTGTGATACTTATATGGAAGTATTACGAAGCTTACTGGGTGAAACCTTTCTGAGGAAAGGTTCTCACCTGACAGGTGCCCGTCCCCTCTGTCAGCTTCGCTGACATCTCCCCACACTGTGGTGAGTCACCCAGGCCCCCTTCCAAAGACTTTATTCTTAGTTTTTCACGGGACGGTATAAAATTATCCGCTACTAAAAATAGTAGCGGATTTGTTTTTGTTTCAGGAGCTTAATACCGTCCCGTGAAAAACCATGAGGAAAGTTTTAGGAAAGGAGTTTAGCTCACGTTTCTTAACGAACATTAATATGTATGGTATCTCCGAGGGAGCATCCCCTCGGAGGTTTTTGTTATTAAAGAGTTATAATTTCTCCATTCTCGGATATCATCCTGTCAATAGCTATTGCCTTGTCGGGCATGAATGTGAAGTAGATGACTATGTGATTTCCGCAAGTCCTTGAATGCTTGACTGCCTTTTCGTAGACTTCAATGTGCCCGATGAAAGACTTTAGTATCTCGGGAGTGAGCTTGCGTATCTCCGTGTACTGCTTTGCGTTGTTAATGAAGTCCCTGACACACTTCTCTTGCACTTTCATTTTGTCGAGCTGCAAATCAAGAGTGCTGAGCTTTGCTTTAAGTTCGCTCTGCTCCTTCTCAAAGTTATCGGAGAGAATATCGTAGCGCTCATCCGTGATCTTTC